>NZ_JASCQN010000051.1:0-586532 GCF_030010475.1 Halomonas kalidii
GGCGCGCCAGCGCCTCTCGGGGGTGGCGCAGCCGGGCGCGCAGGTGGTCGAGGCGCTGGGCCTCGCGCTCCAGCCGGCCGAGCTGGGCGCGCTCGAGCCGGCCGGCCAGGGCGACCAGGCGGGCGGCCAGTTCGCGGCGGTCGGGCACCAGCTGTTCGGCCGCGGCGGACGGGGTGGGGGCGCGCACGTCTGCGGCGAAGTCGGCCAGCGTCACGTCCACCTCGTGGCCCACCGCCGACATCACCGGCAGCCGCGAGTGGAAGATCGCCCGCGCCAGGTGTTCGTCGTTGAAGGCCCAGAGGTCCTCCAGGCTGCCGCCGCCGCGGGTGATCAGGATGGCATCGCGGCCCGGGTCCAGCGCCGACTGACGGTTGAGCAGGCCCAGCGCCGAGATCAGCGCCGGCGCCGCCTCGCGGCCCTGCACCGGCACCGGGATCAGCGTGACCTTGGCCAGCGGCCAGCGCGCCGCCAGCACCGCCAGCACGTCGCGGATCGCCGCCCCGGTGGGCGAGCTGAGCACCAGCAGGTGGCGCGGCGGGTAGGGCAGGGGGCGGGCGTTGGCGAACACCCCCTCGGCGGCGAGCCGGGTCTTGAGCCGCTCGAAGGCCGCCAGCAGCTCGCCGACGCCGGCGGCCTGCACCGCCTCGACGATCAACTGGTAGTCGCCACGGGGCTCGAAGATCGACAGCCGCCCGCGCACCTTGACCAGGTCGCCGTCGCGCATCGGGGCGGCGACGAAGCGCGCCCGGTTGCGGAACAGCGCGCAGCGCAACTGGGCCCGCTCGTCCTTGAGGGTGAAGTAGACATGCCCCGAGCCCGGCCGCGACACCCCCGAGAGCTCACCCTCCACCCACAGCTCGCCGAAATCGCGTTCCAGCGTCTGCCGGGCGCGGCGGTTCACTTCGCTGACGGAGAGGGGGACGGAGGTATCGGGGCCGGGCATGGGGCAGCTGTCCTGTAGCGTATGACGCCGCTCACTCTAGCATGTCGCCGGCAACGAAAGCGCCGAGCCTGGTCGGCTCGGCGTCATGTCATGGCGGTGGGACGATGGCCCGTCAGCGGAGATCAGCCTTGGTCTTCGGGGACTTCGGTCTCTTCGGGGACTTCGGTCTCTTCGGGGACTTCAGTCTCTTCGGGTGCTTCAGTCTCCTCGGGGACTTCGGTCTCTTCGGGCGCTGCAGCCTCTTCGGGTGCTGCGGTCTCTTCGGGCGCTGCAGTCTCTTCGGGGACTGCAGCCTCCTCGGGGACGGCAGCCTCTTCAGGGACGTCAGCGTCCTCGGGAGGCTCTTGCGTGGGCTCTTCGCCGGGGGTCAGGGCCTCGCGCGTGCGCTGCCAGGCGCTTGCGGCACCCGCGCGGGTCTTCTCCCAGGTCTCGCGAGCCTGTGCCCTGGCCTGTTCCCACCAGTCACGGTCATACTCCGGAAACGCTTCCATCTCCTCGGCGGTGGCTTCCACCAGGATGCGGTGCGTGGCAGCGCCAGCCTCGTCCAGCTCGCTTTCGAGCCGGAACTGTCCGGCTTCGACGACCACCTCGCGTCCGCCCAGGCCCAGGACCGCACCACTCTTGACCACGATGGCGGTGACGCGCATGTCGTCATCGAGCAACAGGTTTTCCACGTTACCGACGTCTTCCTCGGGGTCGTCGGCCAGAACGACATCGGAGCCCAGAATGTCATCGGCTGCATAGAGGCCCTGGGGGGCACCGGGCTCCTCGGCCGCCTGGGCAGCGAGGGCAAGGCTTCCGGCCAGGGCCGCAATCGCCACGGTCAGTACGTGCTTGCGCATGGCAGTCCTCCTGTGGCTCGTCGATCGAGTCATAACGCGGGTTAGAGCTTCCTGGCCCATTCATCGGCCTGCTTCTCGGCCTCTTCGCGGGCCAGGCCGTACCGCTGCTGTAGCTTGCCGACCAGCTGGTCGCGCTTGCCTTCGAGCTGATCCAGCTCGTCATCGGTGAGCTCGCCCCAGCTCGAGCGAGCCTTGCCTTTCAGCTCTGTCCACCTGCCTTCGATCTGATCCCAGTTCATGTCGACACCCCTTTCCTGAGTGGAGCGTTGTGTGAGGGAAGCCCTGATCGTGCCTATCCATTTTAGTTTACTGCGGCGAACCTGATGGCAATACCAGCTTTTCTCATGGGCCGGCTGGTAGGCGGGCGACGCTTCCGTTGCCTCTTCCCCCGTGACGTGACCCACCCATGGCCGTGATAAAGGTTGATTAACGTCACTCCCTTCCCGCCAGCTCACTGGGTGTTGCCGATTATGTTACGTATGGCCCAGGAAGCTCTTACGTTCGATGACGTATTACTCGTACCCGGCTACTCCGAGGTCCTGCCCAAGGACGTCAGCCTTCGGACCCGCCTGACCCGCAACCTCTACCTGAACATCCCGCTCGTCTCGGCCACCATGGATACCGTGACCGAAGCCCGCCTGGCCATCGCCATGGCCCATTTCGTGGGTATCCATGGATGTCGCGACAGCTAGTGTTGGAGTGGCTGCAGCCGCGATGGAAGAGGGCCGCATGGGATCCCTGGTCGTATCAGGCGCTCCAGCGTCGGCAGTGGTTCAGCAGCACGGGCATCAGCAGGATCAGCACCGTGATGCGCAGCAGATGGTGCGAGGTCACGAAGGCGGGGTCGATGCCCAGCGAGAGGGCGACGAGGCTCAGTTCGGGCGCACCGCCCGGCATATAGGCCAGCAGTGCCGCCGCCAGCGAGTAGCCCGTCAAGGCGTGCGCGCCCCAGGCGGCGAGGATGGCGATCAGCAGCAGGGCGATCGTCTGCAGCGCGGCCATCGTCAGGTTGTAGCCCACATCGAGCAGCGAGGTGCCCGCGAAGCGCACCCCCACCGAGACGCCGATGATGACCTGGGCCAGGGCGATGATCGTCGGCGGGATCGCGGCCTGGGTCACGCCCGTCAGGTGCAGCGCCGCCGAGATCAGGGCCGGCCCGAACAACAACGCGTTGGGCAACCTCAGCCAGTTCCCCAGCCACACGCCGGCCGCTCCGGCGGCGGCGAGCCAGGCCGCATCCTCCAGCGTCGGCAGCCACAACCACTGCGCCAGGCTCATCCCGCCAGGCTGCAGGCTGACATGGCCGATGGCCTGCAGGAGCGGTGGAATGGCGATCAGCAGGATCAGGATGCGTACGGCATGGGTCATGCCGACGGTGCGCAGGTCGGCATTCGAGTCCATCGCCATGAGCGTGACCGCCGATACGCCACCGGGTACTCCCGAGTACAGGGCGGTATCCAGCGAATAGCCGGCCACACGGCGGGAGAACCACACCGAGAAGGCCATCATCAGCGCCGTGGCCAGCAGCATGATGGCCAGGCTGGCGCCCCACAGGGGCAGGTCGCCGGACAGATCGGGGGTGAAGGCCGAACCCAGCATCACGCCAATGACCACCAGTACCGCCTTGCGTGACGAGCTTGGCGGGCGCAGCCGGACGCCCGCCAGGCTGACGACCGTCGTCGCAACCATCGCACCCAGCAGCCAGGGCAGGGGCATGTGCAGCCAATAGGCGAGGCCGCCACCGGCGATGCCCAGTGCCAGTGTCGGCAGAAACCTGCCCATGGCGATCATCCGCTGCCTGATGCTGCTCACTGCGCTGTATTCTCCTCTAGCCTATTAGGGGGCGACGTCGAACCCGCCGTGTCGACACGGCGGGCTCGCGGTGAAGGGGGTGAACGGTATCAGTCGTCCTCGACACGCTCCAGTGGCCTGTTGCCGGGCTGCCGCTTCGCCAACAGCGTCGGCAGCAGCCAGGGCAGCACCAGCAGTGCCGCGGCGGCGATCCACAGTCCCAGCGAGATGCCCGAACGCCACAGGATCTCCACGTCGCCGCCACTGATCGCCAGGGCGCGGCGCAGGTTCTCCTCCATCAGTCCGCCCAGCACGTAGCCGAGGATCACCGGGGCCAGCGAGAAGCCCAGCTTGCGCAGCAGGTAGCCGAACACGCCGATGGCCAGCATCAGGTAGATGGCGGTGAGATCGGAGTGGAGCTGATAGACCCCGACGAAGGCCAGCAGGGCGATGCCCGGCACCAGCACCCAGCGCGGGATGGTCAGCACCTTGGCGAAGACGCCGGCCAGCGGCAGGTTCAGCGCCAGCAGCACCAGGTTGCCGATATACAGCGAGGCGATCAGGCCGCCGGCGACCTCGGGGCGCTCGCTGAACATCATCGGCCCGGGGGTGATGTTGTAGAGCATCAGCGCGCCGAGCAGCACGGCGGTGGTCCCGGAGCCGGGAATGCCCAGCGTCAGCATGGGCACGAAGGAGCCCGCCGCCGAGGCGTTGTTGGCCGCCTCGGGCGCCGCCAGCCCACGCATGTCGCCGTTGCCGAAGGTGCCCTCCGTGTCGGAGAGGCGCTTCTCGGTGGTGTAGGACACCGCGCCGGCCACCGAGGCCCCGGTGCCGGGCAGCACGCCGATGATGAAGCCGATCAGGCCCGAGCGCAGCATGGCGCCCTTGCAGAACAGGATCTCCTTGAGGCTGACGAACACGCGGCCCAGCGGCGGGATGTCGCCCTCGCCATCCTGGCGGTTGGCGTGCTCGAGCATCAGCAGGATCTCGCTGATGGCGAACAGCCCGATGATCATCACCACGAAGTCGATGCCGTCGTAGAGCTCGGCCATGCCGAAGGTGTAGCGCAGCACGCCGGTGCCGGAGTCCACGCCGACGGTGGCGATCAGCACGCCGAGCACCGCGCCGATGGCGGTCTTGACCGGGTCCTTGCCCATCATCACCGACATCGAGGCGAAGGCGAACACCATCAGGGCGAAGAACTCGGCGGGCCCGAACATCACCGCGACCTCGGCGAGCAGCGGCGCGAACAGCGTCAGGCCGAGGATGGCGATGGTGGCGCCGACGAACGAACTGACCGCCGACAGCCCCAGCGCCGGCCCGGCGAGGCCCCGCCTGGCCAGCGGATGGCCGTCGAGGGTGGTCATCACCGCGCCGGCATCGCCGGGCACGTTGAGCAGGATGCTCGACATGCGCCCGCCGTACTCGGCGCCGGTGTAGATGCCGGCGAGCAGGATCAGCGCCGACTCGGCCGGCAGGCCCAGGGTATAGGCCAGCGGCATCAGGATGGCGATGCCGTTGATCGGGCCGATGCCCGGCAGGGCGCCGAACAGCGTGCCGAGCAGGGCGCCGAGGAAGGCCAGCCCGAGGTTGAGGGGAGTCAGGGCGACGCCGAAGCCCTGGATCAGGAAATCGAACATGGATGGGCTCCTCTACGCCAGGGCGCTCAACCACAGGCCCTGGGGGAGCGAAATCCCCAGCCCGCGGGTGAACAGGAAATAGCTGCCCACGGCCATCAGCACGCCGGTCAGCAGCGCCTTGCCCCAGGCGGCGGCGAAGAGCCGCGCCAGCAGCGTGATGGCCAGCAGCGAGGTGGCGATATAGCCGAGGCGGGTGAACAGGGTGGCGTAGACCAGCAGCACCCCGAGCACCGCCAGGAGTTTCAGGCCCAGGGCCCCATGCGGCCAGTGGCCGTTGTCGCCGGGCTTGGCCACCAGCACCAGCGACAGGCCGGCGAGCAGGATCGCCAGGCCCAGCGGGAAGGCCTTGGGCCCGACGGGATCATAGCTGAAGGGCACTTCCAGCCGCAGGGCCTGGACGGCGACGAACGCCGCCAGGCCGAGCAGGCAGAGCCCCAGCAGTCGGTCGGCGGCCCGACGTCCGGGAACCGTCATTGCGCCAGTCCCACTTCTTCGGCCAGTGACTTGAACTCGGCGACCTGCTGCTTGACGTAGCCGTCGAAGTCATCGCCAAAGCGCGACATCGGGAACAGCCCGCGGGCCTCGCGCAGCTCGGCGAAGGCCGGCTCCTCGGCCAGCGCCGCGAGGCGCTCGACCCAGGCCTGATAGGCCGCGTCGTCGACATCGGGGCCCATGTAGTAACCGCGCCAGATCGGCCACTGGACGTCATAGCCCTGCTCGGCGGCGGTGGGAATCTCGGCGTAGGGCCCGTCCATGCGCTCTTCGGACAGGGCTGCCAGCACGCGGACCTTGCCGCCCTCGAGCTGCGACTTGAGTTCGGAGAGGTCGCCGGTGAACACCTGGATATGATTGCCGAGCAGCGCCGCCAGGGCCTCGCCGCCGCCCTCGAAGGCCACGTAGCGCAGGCTCTGCGGGGAGACGTCGGCGGCCTTGGCGGTCAGGGCCGCCTTCATCCAGTCCTGGCTGCCCACGGTGCCGCCGGCGCCGAAGGCGATCTCGCCCGGGGCGTCGCGCAACTCGTCCATCAGCTCGTCGAGGCTCTGCCAGGGGGCATCGGCATTGACCACGATGGCCCCGTAGTCGACGCCCAGCGCGCCCACCCAGCGCACCTCGTCGGCGTCGTACTGGCCGAACTTGCCCAGCGCCAGGTTGACCGCCGCGCCGGTGCTGGCCGCCACGATCAGGTTGGGGTCGTCCTGGCGCACGCCGTTGACGTGGTTGTAGGCCACGGCGCCGATACCGCCCGGCATGTAGCTGACCACCATCGGCCTGTCGATCAGCCCGGTCTCCTGCAGGCCGTTGGCCGCCAGGCGACAGGTCAGGTCGTAGCCGCCGCCCGGCTTGGCCGGGGCGATGCACTCGGTGGAGTCGGATTGGGCCTGGGCGCCGCCGGCCAGCAGCAAACCGCCCAGCAGGGCCAGGCCGGAGCCGTGTCGGAAAGCCTTGTTGATCTTCATGGCGAACTCCTGTTCTCTTGTTTTCATCATCACCGTCGATGACAGGAGCGATGCTAGGCGCGCGACCTTTCATCAACCTGTCATCCCAGCCCCGACACAGTGAGACTTTGGTCGCATGCGCCTGCTTGTCGTCGAGGACGACCCCCTCATCGCCCGCTCGCTGGACAACGCCCTGACCCCGCTGGGCAACACCGTCGAGGCCTTCGCCCGCTGCGCCGAGGCCCGCGCCGCGCTGCGCCACGATGCCTTCGACCTGATCCTGCTCGACCTGGGGCTGCCCGACGGCGATGGCCTGACGCTGCTCGGCGAGCTGCGCGAGCGCGGCGACACCACCCCGGTGCTGATCCTCACCGCCCGCGACGGCGTCGACGACCGGGTGCGCGGGCTCGACCTGGGCGCCGACGACTACCTGGCCAAGCCCTTCTCGCTCGCCGAACTCGAGGCGCGGGTGCGTGCCCTGCTGCGGCGCAGCCAGCAGCGCAGCGACAACCGCCTGCGCCTGGGGCCGCTGTGCTTCGACCCGACCTCCGGCCTCGCCACCCTCGACGACGCGCCCCTCGATCTGCCGCGTCGCGAGCTGGGACTGCTGGAAGGCCTGCTGCTGCATGCCGGCAGCATCACCCCGCGCGAACTGCTCGAGAGCCGGCTGTTCGGCTTCGGCGAGGTGGGCTCCAACGCCCTGGAGGTCTACATCAGCCGGCTGCGCAAGCGGTTGCAGGGCAGCGGGCTGCGCATCCGCACCTTCCGCGGCCTGGGCTATCGCCTCGAGGAAGAGCCACGGTGATCGAGGTCGACGGCACCCTGAAATCGCGCCTGGCGGTATGGTTGCTGGTCACCGTGAGCGCACTCGGGGCGCTGCTGCTGATCGAGGCCTACGTCAGCTCCCAGCGTGCCGCCGAGCGCGCCTACGACAGCCAGCTCGAGGCCGCGGCGCTGACCATCGCCGAGGCGGTGCAATGGCAGGAGGGCCGGCCGGTGGTGGAGATTCCCGCCGCGGCGCTGCAGATCCTCGCCACCCGCCATCAGGAACGGGTCTTCTACGCGGTGCTCGATGCCGACGGGCAGCGGGTCTCGGCCAACCTGGATGTCCCCATCCCGGCCGACGGGCGCGAGCGGGTGGCCGAGCGGCCGGTGTGGAAGAATGCCGACACCCCCGGCGCCGGCTGGCGCCTGCATGGGCGGGAAGTCGATTCGGCCGGCTGGGAAACCCAGGACCCGGTGCAGATCTGGGTCGGCCACACCCTGGCCGGGCGCGAGGCGCTGGCCGGCGAGCTGTTCGAACGCGCGGTGACCCGTTTCCTGGTCATGGTGTTGCTGGCCGGGCTGCTGATGCTGCTGGCGATGCGCGTGGCGCTGACGCCCATGCGCCGGCTGCGCCACCTGCTGCGCCAGCGCGAGGCCGACGACATGCGCCCGTTCGATGCCCGGGTGCCGGAGGAGATGCGCGAGCTGGCCGAGACCCTCGATACCCTGTTCGCCCGCCAGCGCGAGAGCCGCGATGCGCTGTTGCGCTTCACCGCCGATGCCAGCCATCAGCTCAAGACGCCGCTGGCCGGGCTGCAGAGCACCAGCGAGCTGGCGCTGCAGAGCCCCCGGCCCGACGAATGGCGCCGGGCGCTGGCGGCGGTCCACGGTGGGGCCGAACGCACCAGCCGCCTGGCGAACCAGCTGTTGAGCCTGGCGCGGCTGCGCCACGTCGCCGATGGCAGCGAGATGCGCCGCCTCGACCTGGCGGCGCTGCTGCGCGAGACCGTGCTCGACTGGGCCGAGCGCGATGTCGCCCGGGACCACGACCTGGGGCTCGCCGACCTGCCCGGCACGTCGCCGTTCATCCACGGCGAGCCCTGGGCGCTGCGCGAGCTGCTCGGCAACCTGATCGACAACGCGCTGCGCTACACGCCGGCGGGCAGCATGATCACCCTGGGCCTGGTGCGCCAGGCCGACGAGGTGGCGCTGTTCATCGAGGACGACGGGCCCGGCGTGGCCCCGGAGGTGCTGGAGCGCCTGCACCACCCCTTCGAGCGCGGCGGGCGCCAGGACACCCGCGGCTCCGGCCTGGGCCTGGCGATCGTCGACTCCATCGCCCGGCGCCATGGCGCCCGCCTGAGCCTGGCCGCTCGCGAGCCGCACGGGCTCCGGGTCGGCCTGCGTTTCCCCCTGTCACCGGAGGAGACGCCATGATCGCGCACTGGCGTAGCGTGCTGCTGGTCGGCCTGCTGCTGGCGCCGGCGGCGGGCGGGGCGGCGACGCCGCTGGTGGTCGAGGCGGCGCTGGACCGCGAGGTGGTCGCGCCGCTGCTGGACGCCTTCGAGCGAGCGCATCCCGACATCGCCCTGGACTTCCGCGATCGCTCCACCCTGGAGGTCGACGCGCGCGTCGCCCGGGCCGAGCCGGCACCGGACGTGGTGATCAGCTCGGCGATGCCGTGGCAGATGGCGCGCGTCAACGAGGGCTATGCGCGGCGGCTGGACTCCGCCGCCGCGCGGGGCTGGCCGGAGTGGGCCAAGTGGCGTGACGAGGTGTTCGGCTTCACCTTCGAGCCGATCGTCATGGCCTACCGCCTCGACCTGTCGCGCCATATGCTGCCGCCGGCCACCCATGCCGACCTGCATACCCTGTTGACCGAGCAGCTGGAGCTGCTGCGGGGCCGGGTGACGACCTATTCCCCCTCGCGCAGCGGCGTGGGGTATACCCTGTTCCAGCAGGACGCCCGCTACACCACCCGTTTCTGGGACCTGGTCGCCGCCATGGGCGACGCCGAGGCCGTGCTGGAAGCCAACACCCGGGCCATGCTCGAGGGGATCAGCGCGGGGCGCTACTGGCTGGGTTACAACCTGCTGGGCTCCTACGCCATGGTGTGGGCCCAGGAGCATCCCGAGGTCGTTGTCCAGGTGCCCCAGGACTATTCGCTGGTGATGATGCGCATGGCCTTCATCCATCGCGACGCACCGCAGCCGCGGGCCGCCGAGGCCTTCCTCGACTTCCTGCTCAGCCGCGACGGCCAGCGGGTGCTCGCCGGCCAGACGCCGCTGTTCAGCGTGCGGCCCGACGTGGTCGGCCCCTACACCGCCCAGCGCCTGCGCGATCAGGTCGGCGATCGTCTCTACCCCATCCCGCTCAATGCCTCGCTGCTGGCCTTCGTCGACCCCCAGCGCCGCGACGCCTTCATGGCGCGCTGGCAGCGCGAATTCGCGCGACGTTCGCAGCGCGCGGCCGCCGAGGCGGGGGGGCAGGCCCTGGAGGGGCAAACCCTGGAGGGGCAATGAGGGGATCCCGCTGGCCACGACACCACATTGCCGCCCCGGTCCCCTAGCCGGTATAATGGTCGATTAACTTCTCCACGCCCCCGTCTTCCCATCTGCTCAAAATGGGTGTTGCCGATTATGTTACGTATGGCCCAAGAAGCTCTTACGTTCGATGACGTCTTACTCGTACCCGGCTACTCCGAGGTCCTGCCCAAGGACGTCAGCCTCCGGACCCGCCTGACCCGCAACCTCTACCTGAACATCCCGCTCGTCTCGGCCGCCATGGATACCGTGACCGAGGCCCGCCTGGCCATCGCCATGGCCCAGGAAGGCGGCATCGGCATCATCCACAAGAACATGAGCATCGCCCAGCAGGCGGCGGAGGTGCGCAAGGTCAAGAAGCACGAGAGCGTGATCGTCAAGGACCCGGTCACCGTGGGCCCCAAGGCCAAGCTCGAGGACCTGCTGGCGATGGCCTCCGAGCACGGCTTCAGCGGCTTCCCGGTGGTCGAGGGCGAGACCCTGGTGGGCATCGTCACCCAGCGTGACATGCGCTTCCAGCCCAACCACGGCGATCGCGTGGCCGACATCATGACCCCCCGCGAGCACCTGGTCACCGTGACCGAGGGCACCCCGCTCGACGTGATCAAGGGCAAGATGCAGGAGCACCGCGTCGAGAAGATGCTGGTGGTCAATGACCAGTTCCACCTGCGCGGCCTGGTCACCTTCAAGGACATCGAGAAGGCGCGCACCTTCCCCCACGCCGCCAAGGACGCCGACGGCCGCCTGCTGGCCGGCGCCGCCGTGGGCACCGGCCCCGAGACGCCCGACCGCATCGCCGCCCTGGCCGAGGCCGGCGTCGACGCGATCATCATCGATACCGCCCATGGCCACTCCAAGGGCGTGGTCGACCGGGTGCGCTGGGCGAAGGAGCACTTCCCGCAGATCCAGGTGATCGGCGGCAATATCGCCACCGGCGAAGCGGCCAAGGCCCTGGCCGAGGCCGGCGCCGACGGCGTCAAGGTCGGCATCGGCCCCGGCTCGATCTGCACCACCCGCGTGGTCGCCGGCGTCGGCGTGCCGCAGATCAGCGCGGTCTCCAACGTCGCCGCCGCACTCGAGCCCTACGACATCCCGCTGATCGCCGACGGCGGCGTGCGCTTCTCCGGCGACCTGGCCAAGGCGATCGCCGCCGGCGCCAGCGCGGTGATGGTCGGCGGCCTGCTGGCCGGCACCGAGGAGGCCCCGGGCGAGGTCGAGCTGTTCCAGGGCCGCACCTACAAGGCCTACCGCGGCATGGGCTCGATGGGCGCCATGGCCCAGAGCCAGGGCAGCGCCGACCGCTACTTCCAGGACAAGAGCGAAGGCGCCGAGAAGCTGGTGCCGGAGGGTATCGAAGGCCGCGTGCCCTACAAGGGCGTGATGAGCGCCATCGTCCACCAGCTGATGGGCGGCCTGCGCGCCTCCATGGGCTACACCGGCTGCAGCGACATCCAGGAGATGCGCACCAAGCCGGAGTTCGTGCAGATCACCGGCGCCGGTTTCGCCGAGTCTCACGTGCACGACGTGCAGATCACCAAGGAAGCCCCGAACTACCGCGCGGGCTAACCCAAGCTTGAAGCCGGAAGCTTGAAGCTGGAAGTGGCCGCGCCGCTTCCAGCTTTCCTGTTTCCGGGCCGTCTACCTCTCAAGGGAAAGGCCAGATGACCGATATTCACGCCCACAAGATCCTGATCCTCGACTTCGGCTCCCAGTACACCCAACTGATCGCCCGCCGCGTGCGCGAGATCGGTGTCTTCTCCGAGATCCGCGCCTTCGACATCACCGAGGCCGAGATCCGCGAGTACAACCCCAGCGGCATCATCCTCGCCGGTGGCCCGGAGTCGGTCATCGAGCTCGACTCGCCCCGCGCCCCCCAGTGCGTGTTCGAGATGGGCCTGCCGGTGCTGGGCATCTGCTACGGCATGCAGACCATGGCCGAGCAGCTCGGCGGCGCCGTCGAGGGCTCCCACAAGCGCGAGTTCGGCTACGCCCAGGTGCGCGTCGACGAGGAGACCGCGCTGTTCAAGGACATCAAGGACCACGTCGACCGCGAGACCGGCCGCGGCCTGCTCGACGTGTGGATGAGCCACGGCGACAAGGTCGCCCGGGTGCCCGACACCTTCACCGTCACCGCCTCGACCCCGAGCTGCCCCATCGCCGCCATGGCCTGGGAGGCGAAGCGCTTCTACGGGGTGCAGTTCCACCCCGAGGTGACCCACACCCTGCAGGGCCAGCGCATCCTCGAGCACTTCGTGCTGGAGATCTGCGGCGCCGAGCGCCTGTGGACCCCGGCCCAGATCATCGAGGACCAGGTCGCCCGGGTGCGCGACCAGGTCGGCGACCGCCACGTGCTGCTCGGCCTCTCCGGCGGCGTCGACTCCTCGGTGGTCGCCGCGCTGCTGCACAAGGCGATCGGCGACCAGCTGACCTGCGTGTTCGTCGACAACGGCCTGCTGCGCAAGGCCGAGGGCGACCAGGTGATGGAGACCTTCGCCCAGCACATGGGCGTCAAGGTGATCCGCGTCGACGCCGAGGCGCTGTTCCTCGGCAAGCTCGAGGGCGAGGCCGACCCCGAGGCCAAGCGCAAGATCATCGGCAACACCTTCATCGAGGTGTTCGACGACGAGGCCAGCAAGATCGAAGGCGTCGACTTCCTGGCCCAGGGCACCATCTACCCCGACGTGATCGAATCCGCCGCCAGCAAGACCGGCAAGGCCCACGTGATCAAGTCGCACCACAACGTCGGCGGCCTGCCGGAAACCATGAAGCTCAAGCTGGTCGAGCCGCTGCGCGAGCTGTTCAAGGACGAGGTGCGCAAGCTCGGCCTCGAACTCGGCCTGCCCTACGACATGGTCTACCGCCACCCCTTCCCGGGGCCGGGCCTCGGCGTGCGCATCCTCGGCGAGGTAAAGAAGGAGTACGCCGACATCCTGCGCGAGGCCGACGCCATCTTCATCGAGGAGCTGCACAAGGCCGACTGGTACCACAAGACCAGCCAGGCCTTCGCCGTCTTCCTGCCGGTGAAGTCCGTCGGCGTGGTCGGCGACGGCCGTCGCTACGAGTGGGTCATCGCCCTGCGCGCCGTGGAGACCATCGACTTCATGACCGCCCGCTGGGCCCACCTGCCCTACGAGCTGCTGGAGAAGGTCTCCAACCGCATCATCAACGAGCTCTCGGGCGTCTCCCGCGTGACCTACGACGTCAGCAGCAAGCCGCCCGCGACGATCGAGTGGGAGTAGCACTATCTCAGGAATGGCCCACCGTTAGGTGGGCTTTTTTTTTGTTTCCCCCTATATTAGGCTGCTTGAAAACTAATATGAGTAGGGCAGGGTATGATTCTGACAGTGCAGTTGAAAAACTATAAGATTTTTCACAAAAATTTCCTTATACAGCTCTCGGACCCTGATAAGAGATTTTCTTCAATAATCGGGAAGAATGGGGTGGGGAAAAGCTCTGTTTTAGAAGCGTTGGACACCCTTTTCAATGGAAGGGACTGGGCTTTTAATTCAAGGTATATGAAAAACAGCTCTTACATTAGTTGTTGTGCAGTAATTGAGAGGGAGGTTTTTAGTCGAAGCATTGTTGCAGTTGCTGTTAGCGTTGATAATTTTCTAAAAGATTTCTCAGGAAGTTTTATTGAACAGAGATCAACTACTAATGAGGTGTTGTCAAAGTTTCGTCACTTCCTGGAAAAAGTTGCGACAGATAAGCTCCTTTCCTTATTTGGGAAAAATTGCGATCCTAAAAGTAACAAAAAACACTATTATGCGGGCGACGTGATTCATGGTCTTTTAATAGATTATCTGTCTTCTGATCTGAGTGTCGATGCCTGCGTGGCTGAGGAGATGTATCAAAAGTATTGCGCTGAATGCATGTCGCATTTTCGCTTCACATATATCCCAGTTGAGGATGCTATACCTGAGCTTTTGAGAATAGAGCAAAGGCTTATGAAGAAGATTCTGCCAACGGATATAGTGTCAGGGATAATTCGGATTTTAGATGATAAGAGAATTACTGTACACACTCGAAAGAGGGGACGTAACCCTAAAAAAAGTCCGGTTCAGTTGATAAATGATGATCTTAACAGGCTCTCTCGAGATATCAATAATACTGTAAAACTGGTTGATGAAAAATACGGCTTTAAAAGCGTGTCAGGAACTAAAAACCTGACCTCTAGGGATTTGACGAATGCAATCATAGAAACGTTTTTCTCTGCCAGAAGCTTTGTTAAAGAAGGTTTGCCTGTGACCAGCTTGAGCTCGGGCGAAAAAAGGATGGCTCTAGTAGATATTGTGTTTTCATTTCTTAGGCAAGCAGATGATGGAAAGTTCAATGTAATGGCAATAGATGAGCCAGAAAACTCTCTGCATATTTCATCTGGTTTTGAACAATTTCGGAAAATGGCTGAAATAACCGAGTCTGTAGGTTGCCAGGTAGTATGCACGTCACATTGGTATGGCTTTATTCCAATTGTTTCGTCCGGCTGTGTATCACATATAGAAAATGGGAAGTGCGATTTTTTTGCCACTGAAGAGTTTGTTCCTGGAAGTCATAAAGTACCAACAGAGGTGCTGTTGCGAAGCGGTTATGAGCTGGCCAGCTCAATTATTCAGTCTATTAGGAGTGAGCCTGTATGTTGGATCGTTTGTGAAGGGCTGACTGATAGGCGCTATTTGAGCAGGGTTTTTCCAGAAAAAGAGGGCTTTAGGGTTGTAGCTGCCAGCAATGATATCTCAGTGATAAATATATATCGCCAACTTTCGATTTCGCTAAAAAGTGTTAATAAAAAAGCCTTCCCGGGCAGGGTGGTTTGTCTTATAGATACTGATCCAGATACATCAAATAAGGTGGCTGAAGCAAATGGATTTACCGAGGTTGATGGGGTCTTGTATTTTAGGCGAATTAATTATATAAATGAGAGCTTGAGATTTTCCGATCTGAGTTGCAATGATTATTCAAAGTGTAGTATCGAGGATACATTGAGCCCTTCTGCAGTTGCTAGAGTTTTGAAGAAAAGAACAGGCTATGATTTCTCTGTAAAGCCTGGTTCCTCTTTTTTAGAGGTTAACTCTCAATCTCCATCGGTTATAGCTGAAAATGGGGTTGGCGAGATTGAAGGGCTGAGAATAACAAAAGAGCATATATTTGGAGGTTCGCCTGATCAAAGGGTTTCTATGAGATATAAACATGCTTTCTGTGATGATTATCTCCGGGAGTTGTCAGAAGGCGAGGTTCAAGCTCTGAGAGCTTCTTTAGAAAAAAAACTCCCTTTTAAGTGAGCTGGATTATTTGGGTGAATGTTTATACAGCAACAGTATTCGCCTGGCTCATATCTGTTCTCTGACATTGCCCTAGGCTCATTATTTTGGAAAGCCCATGCTCGAAGACGGGATAGGGTCTCATTCCTTTAAGATTGTGTCCAGGGGACAGGCCCTCATTGCCCATGAAAGACGGAAAATCCCCTCTGCCTGGCTAGCGAGATCAGCGGGCCCAAGGTATCCCTATCTGTCAGCGTAGTTGTCACCTAATCAAATTTAGAGGTGATCAACGTGCGTTACTCCCCGGAGCGTAAGGAAGCCATCCTCAAGAAGATGACACCGCCCATGAGCCTGACCATCCCGGAACTCGCCGAACAGGAAGGCATCTCAGCCGCAACCCTCTACAATTGGCGAAAACAGGCCAGAGCACGAGGACAGGTTTTGCCATCACGATCCGCCACGCCCGACCAGTGGACCAGCCAGGAGCAGTGGACACCCCGTTAAGGCAGTACACGGAGACGAAGCGACCTATGGCTAGCTAAGCTGCTTTCGATGAAGAAAGCCCGTACCCGCTACTTCCCGGCCTTCTCCTTCTACACCACCCAGGCCGGGACATTCAGAAGGTATCGTAGCAGGTCAGCGCAGGGTGCCTAGTCCGATACCTAGATGAAAGGCGGACAAAGTCGTATATAATGTGGAAAAATGAGAGTGGTTTCTGATAACCTTTCTTCTTGCTATAGATTTAACTCTAGGAGATCGAATGAAAGAAAGTGATGAGTCAAGCAATTACAAAATTCACTCGACGTATGCAATTGTGATTCTGTCAGCGATAATAGTGGGTCTGGTTTCAGTAAAATGGTCGGAAGTGCCAAGGCTTTATGAATACATAAACTTCGCTCTGACGATGTCGTCGTTGATTCTGGCGATTCTGGCAATAGTTTATGCTCTTCACTCTAGCGGGACGCTTTTTAAGACGCTTGACAAGATAGAAGGTTCTGCAGAGAGTATTAAGACAATATCATCTGATATTAGTGAGTCAAATAATGAGCTTCGTAAGGAGGTTGAGCGAATCCCCTCCGCGATCACTTCGGTAGACAAAAAACTGGATGACTCGCAACAACTAATTAGAAGGTTGTCAGAGGAGAGTTTTTTTACTCCAAGTTCAGGCGATAAGGAAAAACATGACATCTCGGAAGGGTTGGTGAAAAGATATATTGAAAAATCTCCTCTCCTTGGTTGCGATGCACTGCTTGTGGTAATCATCATGTATAAGGAAGAAGTGGTGGCGGATCTTGATCAGCTTCTTTCTAAGGTAGGTAATGATTTTTCTAGCAGATACATGTTTGCATACATAATTAGCGCCGAATCAATGGGGCTGATAAGTTTCGAGCATATTGAGATGACAGGAAGAATTAAGTTAACGTTCGTTAACAACGCCTTGATGGAAAATGTTGAAAGAATACATAGTGAAAAATATCAGGCGCTTTCCAAAAGCTTAAAGGAATCAGGGCGCCAAGACCGTTATGAAAAGGTAAAGAATAGGCATGTGGAAATCATTGAGGCGGTTAAGGAAGAAAAGCACTTATGTTGATCTAACATTTTCATATCTAAGATTTATGTTTCTCATCTGGGCAGTGACAGTAATCACCTGACACATACCCCCGTGGGGTCCCTATAGTTAAGCAGTGTTTTCCGCCGTTTTCCTGGGCTCCTTCTTCGGTGTTTTGGGGAGCCCCTTCTTGAAGACGGCATAGGGCGTCATCCCCTTCATGTTGCGGCCTTGGTGAGGGCGCTTCGTGTTGTAGATGACCAGGGAAAATGAGGGACAGACCCTCATTAGCGACTCATTAGCCATGGTGCTCGGAGAAGCCCATCTGCCTGGCTAGCGAGATCAGCGGACCCAAGGTATTGCGATAGGCGCTGTCGAGACTCGGGCCGTCGAGCAGTGCCTGTTGGGAAAGTTTGAGGTCGCTGACATAGGGTTCGGTGGCCTTGTCCCAGGCCGTGTCTGTCAGCTGGCTGCGGCCAATCCTCAAGGCGTGGTGCTGGGCTTCGATGAACCTGTCCACATGCGTTTCCAGGGGCAAACGGTTTCCCTTCGAGGAGTTGACTGTGCTGGATACCGGGATCAGGTTCCATAGCTGATCGTGGCAGACGAAGGACCAGGGGATGAAGTGGTCGAGCGCGAAGTCACTCGGCTCGATCGAGTCTCCCGTGTAGATGCACCGCTGCGTGGATTGCGCCATCACCAGCTGCCAGAAGCGCGTCTGCCGAGTCAGGGGAGAGCGTTGCAGCGGTGGCGTGATCTTCTTGATGATCGCAGGCGTGTTGGGATTGCGTTCCTGAAGATAGCTGATCCAGTGGTGCTTCACCCAGCCATCGATGATGGCGATTTGCCGGACAAGATAGTCGCGCCAGGCGGGGGGGACCTCAATGGCATTCCCGGCCTCCGTGAAGCGATAGATGGGCGGCGAGTGGCTCGAGAACCGGGCGTCGGCGAGTTCCCGGATGCGCCTGTCCTTCTGGCTGTCCCTGAGGCCCTTCAGCTCGGAGGAGAAGAACGGCGACAGCAGCCGGTAAGGCACGAACCGCAGCAGACTGTCGGCCTGCATCGCCTCGTACTGGTCCGCAATCGCTTGCCTTAGCCGAGCGTGGGTGCTCGGATTGGTCAGTGCTCGCTCATCCAGGTTGAAATCCAGTCGATCGAGAACTCTACCGGTCCGGTCCTGGAGGCCGAATGATAGTCGGAAGAAGTTGTGGGGGTACCAGGCGAGGGCCAGCATTTCTGTCGCCAGCTCCCGTAGCTCGATGATGAGATCGTGAGCGCCGCTCCTTTCCCTTTCCAGCAGGGTGTTGAGGAGGGCCTGGAAGAAGGCCAGCTTGTAGGAGTTGGTCGTGCTGTTGAAGAGCTGGCTGAAGGCGTGGATATCGATCTCGCCGCAAGGAGGGGGCTGCATCGTCATGACCAGTAATCCGCCTTGTCGGGAAAGATCCAGCGAATCCCGCCGCGAGGGTCTGGCTGGTCGCCGTGGTAGCGTGGGATGACATGGACATGCAGGTGCGGCACCGTCTGGCCGCCTGCCGCTCCCTGGTTGATGCCGATATTGTAACCATCCGGCCGATGGCTCTCGTCGAGTCGTCTCTGGGCATTGAGCACCGCCGGGAAAAGCGCCGCCTGCTCATCGGCACTGAGGTCGGCAATCGTCGCGACGTGCTGGTAGGGAATCACCAAGGTATGCCCCGGCGATACGGCGAAGCCATCCTGATACACGAAGAAGTGCGAGTGCTGGGCGATGACCCTGGCTCTTTCCGGATGGCAGAAGGGGCATTCGGCATCGGTGGGGGCCTCCATGCGCGAGCTCCTTTTAGTATCAGTAACAATGGCGGGACACTCAGAGTATCACCTCTAGAACATGGGGAAGTCCTTGACCTACTCTACGGGCTGGGAGTGATCACTCAATCAGGGTAGAAACTGGCGAATCAGCGCCTGCCTCTCCAACTCCAACACCTCTACCAGAAGCCACGCTACCTGAACCGCTCAAAAAGAAGTAGCCGGATGGGCTTCGATGGGCAGGCTCGGGGAGCCGGGTGTTCAACGGGTGTCGCCATTCGGTGGCTGTCCCCATGTGCTAGCTTGAAGCGTATCGAAGCCAAGGATGGGGTTCAGCCTATGGCCGAGCCGGTGAGTTATCAGGACGCTGAGGCGTGCGTGGATCAGGTCATCGATCGCGTGGGCAAGAACATTGTGTTGGGGCTGCCGCTGGGGTTGGGTAAACCCCGGCGTTTTGTGAATGCCCTCTATGCCCGCGCCCAGCGCGACCCGACGATCAAGCTGCATATCGTCACCGCTCTCTCCTTGCTGGCACCGGCGGGCAGCTCCTCCCTGGAGCGGCGTTTCCTGGGGCCTTTTGTCGAGCGCCTGTACGGCGATATCCCCGAGCTGGCCTATGCCCGGGATGCCCAGGCCAACCGCCTGCCGGACAATGTCACGGTGTCGGAATTCTTTTTCCAGGCCGGCAACCTGAAAAACAATGCCGACCAGCAGCGCCGTTATATCTGCACCAACTACACCCACGCGTTGCGAGATTTAATGGCCCAGGGCATCAATGTGATCGGTCAGTTGGTGGCGCCCGATGAGCGGGGCGAGACGGTGAGCCTGAGCTGCAACCCGGACCTGACCCTGGATCTGTTGCCCCGGCTGCGCGCACAGCCCTATGCCACCGTTTGTGTCGCGGAAACCAATCAGCACCTGCCGTATATGGGCAATGACGCGGCGCTAGCGCGTACCGACTTCGACCTGCTGTTGGAAAACCCGGGCACCGACTACCCGCTGTTCAGCGCGCCCCAGACGCCCATCTCGCCGGAAGATCACCTGATCGGCTTCTACGCCAGCTGTTTGCTGAAGGATGCCGGCACGCTGCAAATCGGCATCGGTTCTCTGGGGGCGGCGCTGGTGCACAGCACCTTGTTGCGTCAGCGGGACAATGCCCGCTGGCAAGCGATTTACCGGGACCTGCAGGTGGCCCAGCGGTTTCCGGTGGCCGAGCAGTGGGGCGACATCCAGTCCTTCAGCCAGGGGCTTTATGGCTGCAGCGAGATGATGGCGGATGGGTTTATCTACCTGATGGAAGGCGGGGTGCTCAAGCGCCAGGTCTTTGCGGACGCCGACTTTCAGGAAGCGATCAACCGGGGCGAGATCGACCCCGAGAGCAGCGACCACCCCAGTGCGGCCAAGGGTGTGGTGATGCACGGCGGCTTTTATCTGGGGCCACGGCGTTTCTACGACAAGCTGCACGCGCTGTCCGACGCCGAGCGCGCGCGCATCAACATGACCAGCGTCAACTACATCAATGATCTCTACGATCACTGCTTCGGAAATCAACGGCTCAAGGTGGCCCAGCGCCAGCATGCGCGGTTCATCAACTCTGCCATGCTGTGCACGCTCGATGGGGCGGTGGTCTCCGACGGCCTGGAAGATGGCCGGGTGATCAGTGGTGTGGGCGGGCAGTACAATTTTGTCGCCATGGCCCACGAGCTGAGCGGTGCGCGCTCGGTCATTACCTTGCGCAGTACCCGCGAGAGCGGCGGCGAAACCCAGTCCAATATTCTGTTCAGCTACGGCCACTGCACCATACCCCGCCATCTGCGCGATATCGTTCTGACCGAATACGGTATCGCCGATTTGCGCGGTCGGTCTGATGAGCAGGTATACCTGGCGTTGATCGCCATTGCCGATGCGCGTTTTCAGTCCGAGCTGCTGGCGCAGGCCAAGGACGCCGGTAAAGTGGCCGCCGACTTCGAGATTCCCGCGCACTGGCAGGACAATACTCCGCAGCGCTTGGCGCAGCACTTTGAGCAGATGGGGGGTGAGCAGGTCTTTCCCCGTTTTCCGTTCGGCACCGACTTCACCGACGACGAGCTGACCCTGGGCAAGGCCCTCAAACAGCTCAAAGCGCGCACTGCCACCCGGCGCGGCAAGCTGAAAGCCCTGCTGGGTGCACTGGGCATAGGCCAAGCCAACGACGCTGAACAGTCGCTGCTGGCCCGGCTCGAGCTGGATCGGCCCACCGGCTGGAACGAACACCTGGAGCGGCGGCTGGTGCTGCAGGCGCTGCGATCGAGTTAGTGGGTCAAGCGAGTTAGCAGGCACGATGAAATCTGTGCGCAAATAGAGGTATTTGGCGGCGGCCTACATGTGATGGATGAGGTGGGCCAAGCAGGCTGCCGCAACAACGAGGAAACGGGGTTGTTGCGGCTTAGCGGTCTGACTGCTTAAAATCCATGCGCGTCTCTGTGGAATGGCCTAACGGCGCCATGGATACTATCAGAAAGCCGCCCGCGACGATTGAGTGGGAGTGGTTTTCGCGAAGTGATTTAGCCTAAAGCTAAGCTCCTCTAACGTTACCGTAAATTCTAGGGAAGGATATGTTTCACATCTTGAAAGAACTTTATTGGCTCCGCTCGATGAGCGAGCCGCGCCTGGATCGGCACCGCTACTGGCTGGCTGCCTACTTGCTATTAAGCCTGCAGTTAGGTGGTGCGTTTCTTATGAGCCAAGACCGTTTCTTATGGGACATGACACCAAGATTCTATCCTGAAGCTTTCTTTTGGGTTAGCTATTTTACGCCGCACGTCTCGATGGATCTCGTATTGATCGCTCTGTACGTCATAGTGGGTGTTAACGCCTTCGGCTGGGTTCTGGGTGGCCTCGCCGGGGTCGGCACTTACTCATTAGGGGCTATGGCCTCAATGATCAATTGGGCGATGTCGAATGGTATGGAGGAGCACCTCGGGTACCCACTACTAACGATAGTGGTGCTGGCAATAATAGGTATCGTGGCACTGCTCATGGGTTTCACGTTACGCTCTCTTCGCGATGTCGAGCCGTCACATGCGCTCTTGCGACAGCGGCCGGATATGCCTTCGGAAAAACAGCTGGACTGCCTGACCTTCTTGCGCCGCTACCTGTTAGCCCACTTGGTGATCAGCGTGATGGGCGTCGCAATTATTAGCATCATATTTTGGCGTCTCAACAACCCATCAGTTATGGGTTATTATTGGGCAGCCGATTCAACGTTAAAGACCGGTGGTTTTTTCTTACTGCTATTGGGAGTGCTGGGGGGCATCTGGATTCTCAAGCTAATCGCCAAGCGATTGAACAGTTTCACCGATGCTACGGTGGCAATTTTATGCTGGGGGATAGGCCTGACAGTCGTCATCGGAGGCGGTACGGTATGGCTGGCAATAAACGAGTTTTATGATAGTGGGTGGCTGTTTCTACTGGCCAAAACAATCGGTCTCAGCCTGTGGCCTATCAGCATTGCCGCTCATATTTATTTGCTAACCAATCCCTCGAAACAGCTTTCCTCTGCAGAGATGGAAATGGCGGAATCATCAGCGCAGGGACCTGCCACTTCACCGCAGATCGATACCTGACGCCCCCGGAGTGCCTCGGCTATCGAACACCAGTCCAATCAGTACTGAAGCTTCATAAAACGGGCGCCTCAAGGGCGCCCGCTTTCGTATTACTTCACACTCAGAAGCGGTCGACGCGGAACGGGGCCATGTCCACCGCGGGTTCTTCGCCATCCATCATCTGGGCAAGCAGCTCACCGGTAGCCGGGCCCAGGGTAAAGCCCTGGTGGCCGTGGCCGAAGGCGAGCCACAGCCCCGCCTTGTCGGGGGCCGGGCCGATCACCGGCTTCATGTCGGGCAGGCAGGGCCGGGCCCCTTTCCAGGGCTGGCCGTCGCGACGCTTGCCCAGCGGGAACAGCTTGCGTGCCACCTTCTCGGCGGCGGCCAACTGCTTGTACTGGGGCGGCGAGTCCAGGTCGGCAAGCTCGGCGCCGGTGGTCAGGCGAATCCCGGCGCGCATCGGCTCGAGCAGGAAGCCCTTTTCGGCATCCATCACCCAGTGGTTGAGCTTGGCTCCCTCTTCCGCGGAGTAGTGCATGTGGTAGCCGCGCTTCACGAACAGCGGCACTTTCGTGCCCAGCCTCGCCAGCTGTTCTCCGGCCCAGGGCCCCAGGGCCACCACCACCTCATCTGCCTCCAGGGCCCCCTCGCTGGTCTTGACTCGCCAGCCGCCCTCTACCTGGAGCACGTCCTCGACGCTGGCCTGCATCACGCGGCCGCCCTGTTCCACAAAGCTGCGGGCGTAGGCCTGCACCAAGCCGCCCGGGTCCGAGACCATCCAGGGCTGCGTCCAGTGGATCGCCCCGATCAGCCCCTTGCCCAGATACGGCTCCTTGGCGTAGAGCGCCTCGGCGTCAAGCACCTCATACTCGACCCCGAAGCGCTCGTGGTTCTCCCTGGCCATTTCCTGGCGCTCCTCGAACTCCTTGCGGGTGCGGTAAAGCTCCAGCCAGCCGCCCTTGCGCACCAGCGCCTCGGCGCCGGCGGCCTCGATCATCGGCGCGTGGGCATCCTGGCAGCGCATGATCAGTGACGCCCACTCGTTTACTATGCGCTCGTAGCGCTTACCGCTCGAGTTCAGCCAGTAGTTCAGCAGCGGGCCCGCCGCGTTCATCATGCCGGTGGGGCGGTAGCGGATATCCACCTTGCGGTTAGGCAGCACCCGCAGCAGGGTGCCGACATCACGGGGGAAAGCGTAGGGGCGCACCGCCTCGCGCTGGATGATGCCGGCATTGCCGAAGGAGGTCTCGAGCCCCGGCTCGCGGCGGTCCACCAGCGTGACGTCATGACCGCGACGCACTAGATGCCAGGCCACTGAAACGCCGACCATGCCGGCACCAAGAACGATGATATTGCGGGTCATGAAGGTCTCCCTGCCGATGGATACAGAAAGCTCCGCCGCGGGGCAGAGCCTGTCAAGCAAGGAGTTTAGCAGCGCTTCCCAGAAAATCGGATATGCGCTGATAATTAAGATGATGGTTCTATAGTAAGCTCAAAAGGCAGAATTATTGTTCGGAAAAATGAAGGAGAGATAGAATAATTGCCGCTCCGTACTCCTGGGGTTGTCCAGTGCCTGCTCGGTACGTAGTCGGCGCACCCGCTTGCCGAGGTCTTCGCCCCGACGGCGCGCCTTTGCTAAGTGGATTCAATCACGCGGGATCTTCTTCATGCGCTCTTCGGCGCGCTTCACCGTTTTCATCTTCTCCGGCCGCTTCATGGCTTTCCAGTGGCGTATCTCTTCCACCGTGCGGCCGCAGCCGGTGCACAGGCCTCCTGACAGTTGGCAAACGGAGACACAGGGGCTTTCGATCTTCTTCGCCATTCAATGCCTCGTTGGCTTGCTGCGTAGCCGACGCTGCCAGTCGCCGCCGTGTTCCCGCTGGCACGCTTCTTCGCTGTCGAAATCGAGATGCCGCGAGACGTCGCCGACATCGAGGCCGGCCTCGGCCAATGCCTCGGCGGTCAGGTCATCAATGTGGCGTCGGGCATCGCCCTTCAGGGCATTCGCCAGGTTGGGGTGGGTATCGAACACCCAGGTGACCACCAGGCTCTCGGGAAAGCGCTGGTAGTCGACCTCGTGTGTCAGCCAGCTAAAGCCGGGCAGCAGAGGCTTGGCATGCTCGCAGGCGTGGGTCAGTGAAGCGGTCAATCGTCGCTCCATCTTGCCGCGTTCTTTCTTGGCAATCATTCACTCTCCAAACTGTTCTGCCTGCCACGGTAGCGCTCGGCACCATAGGTCGTGCAGCTTACGGTAAAAACTGCCGAATCATCTCCTCCCGCTCCATCTTCAGCATTTCCCCCAACATCGGGTCAGCGTTTTCGCTGGCTTGCCACTCCAGCAATAGCGCTTCGGCCTCGGGCGATTCGGCCAGGCGGGCCGCCAGGATGTGATTGGCATCCGGGGGGGCACTCGCCTCGCTGGCGTAGGCGTTCTCCACTTCCTCGTAACAGGCCAGGGCTTCTGCCGTGGCTCCTTCCAGGCGCTCGTGCACCATGCAGCGCAGCAGCATTCCTTCCTTGTGCAGTTCCCCTTCCTGCAGCTCATCCAGGTCGTCCTTGGCTTCCTCATACCGGCCGAGGCTGGCGAGGAGCTGTGCACGGCTGTTGAGCAACGCGGGATCGTTGGGGTGTCGTTCCAGTCCTTCCTCGTAGATCGTGAGCACTTCTTCGAGCTGCTGCGTATCGCCGCGTGCTTCGACGAGGGCGGCGCCGGCACGCTCCAGGTAATGCGCCGGTGGCTCGCCGTTGACCGGTGAGCAGGCAGTGAGCAGCAGGGCGGCAATCGAGATGAACAGGATTTTCTTCACTGCGCTTCTACCTCGATCTCGAAGCCGATTTCTGACGTGCCGGAAGCCAGGTGCCCCGAGCCACTGGAGAAGAAGTAGCCGCCAATGAGTTGTAGCGTCAGGCGGCGGGGCGGCATGGGCAGGGTGAAGGTAACATGGCCGATGGGCTCGAAGTCATCTTCTGGCCAGGCGGCAACGCCTCCCCTGGCGAGATCCTGCTTGGCGATTTCCTGCATACCATCGCGCAGTGCGGCCGAAACGAACCAATCGACGGAACCGAGCCGGCTGGCAGCGGTTCTGCCCATGGCGCTAACGCTCAACGTATCGCCGCGTAGTGTCACATGCCCGCGCAGGTTATAGGAGGCGTGAACGCCTACCCCTTCCACGAGCAGGTAATCGGGCCTGACCTTGTAGAAGGGCTCGGAGAACTCGCGATACTTCAGCGCAGGTACTTCGATGTCCTTCGGCTCGGTTTCGGTGGTCAGCGTGGAGAGAAAGTCGCCGAGCAGCGTGTAGCCGTCTGCAGTGGGGCGGGTAGGTGCTTCGCTCATGCCGGCTGGCTCCCCTTGATGTAGACCTGGAGGTTCTCGGGCTTGTCGTGGTCGGGCACCAGGCGTGTCAGGCCCTGGGCGTCGCTGACGCCGCGGATCTGCTCGCCACCCTGCCGCACGATGAGATACTCCATGCCGGCGACGGGCTTGCCGGTGGCGTCGACGAGGCGAAAGCGCTCGTTGTAGCGCTTGGGCAGCTCGGTGAGCAGGCTGGCAGCCGCCGCACGAGGCGAGCCGACCTCGGTGCTGCAGCCGGTAATGACCTGACCGCCGCAGGAAGTGGCGCTGCCATGTATGGCCGCAGGCGAGCCCTCCACGGCATACCAGGCCACCCCGGCGGTGATGGTGGCACCGCAGGAGCTCTTGTCACCGACCCGGGCGATGGGAATGCCATCCACCTGGGCCATGGACGCACCGGAAACGATGCGATGCGGCCCGCCCTTGCAGGAGCAGGCCACCTTGTCGCCGATCTTCGCTAGATCCATGGGAGATTCCTTGCTCCATCGCGATGTGGCGAGTTTATGAGCTTTGTCTATGGCCGTGCCACCCGTTGGAGCGATCGCCACACATCTCTTACGCGTATGTAAGCGATTGTCCACACTGGTGCGATCGCAGGCGCAGGACCTGAGGGACGGCCCCTGACGAATCCCCACATTTTGCTCGACGTTGATCGCTTGTGCGCCGAAAAAGGCGCCGAGGCTGCCCCTATGGGGTCAGACCCCAACCAAGTCACGAAGCCCATCATGGTGCGCCTTGCGAGCGGATTCGACGCCGCCGGGGTCCGACCCCATAGGGACCGGCAACGCTGGCAGCCTGCCATCCATCCATGCCGAACATGTTGATAATGCCAGAAATATTTCTGGGGATACCTCAGGGACGGCCCCGATCCCGAGCGCCTCAATGCCATCCGCGGCGGATCGACGTAAACGCACCCTCGGGGGCCCGGCCGACGGATCACCACCCCGCGCCGGCTCATCCGCTTCAACCTCCTGATGGCCGTGTTGCTTTTCCATATGGCGGCAGTGATCCTTCATGAGCATGTTCATTTGCCGATCGTCACGGACATGACCCACTGAACGTCGCATGAGGAACGCGTTATGCCGTTGGAACTCTGGCTCTCCTTCTGCCTGGCCTCGCTGTTGATCATCGTTTCCCCCGGCCCCGCCGTGGCCCTGCTGGTCGCCACCGGGGTCAACCGTGGGCGGCGGGCCGCCCTGGCCATGTTGCCGGGCTTCTTCGTGGGTGACCTGCTGGCCATGACCCTGTCGTTCGCCGGGGTGGGCGCGCTCCTGATGAGCTCCGCCGAACTGTTCCAGGTACTGAAGTGGGTCGGGGCCGCCTATCTGCTCTACCTGGGCATCAGGATGTGGCGCGAGGCCGGCCGACTGGGCGATCTGAAGCCTTCGGGCACGGACATCCGGCTCGGCACGGCCAAGGCGTTTCTCGTCACCGCGCTGAATCCCAAGAGCCTGGCCTTCTTCATGGCCTTCATGCCCCAGTTCGTGACACCGCACCAGCCCCTGTTGCCGCAGTTGGCCATCCTGTTCTCGACCTTCCTGGTCATCGGCGTGCTCAGCGATCTCGCCTACACCTTCCTGGCCACCACCGGCGGCCAGCTGCTGAGTGCCCGGCTTCGCCGTATCCTGCACCGCACCGGTGCCGGCAGCCTGATCGGGGCAAGCGCCCTGGTCGCCGCCATGCGTCGACCCTGAGGGGCATGGACGATGGATCGCCGCCTAGGTGCCCTCGGCACTGGATGCCTTGAAGGAGTGGCCATCACCCCATGAGGTCTGCATCAGACAGTACGATCGCAGCGCCGGCTCATTGAGGGACGCGGTTACAGCCGCACCAGCATCTTGCCGGTATTGGCGCCTTCGAACAGTGCAAGGAAGGCGTCCGGCGTGCGCTCCAGCCCCTCTTCGACGGTTTCCGTGTAGTCGATCTCGCCCCGGGCGACCCGCGGGCCGACCTCTTCCAGGAAGCGCGGATAGTCGGCCCAGTGATCGAAGATGATGAAGCCCTGCATGCGCAGGCGCCGGATCAGCAGCATCGCGAGGTTGCTCGGCCCCGGTGCCGGCTCCTCGGCGTTGTAGTGGGCGATCATCCCGCACACGGCGATACGGCCGCCGGTACGCAGGGTGTTGAGGGCCGCTTCCAGGCAGACGCCGCCGACGTTCTCGTAGTAGACATCGAAGCCTTCGGGGCAGGCGGCAGTGAGTGCTTCGGTGAGCTGTCGGGTATCACGATCGCGGTAGCTCACCGCCTTGATGCCGTGGGATTCCAGCCACTCGAGTTTCTCGGGTGCTCCGGCGATGCCCACCACGGTGCCACCCCGGGCCTTGGCCAGTTGAACGGCCAGCGAGCCCACCGCGCCGCTGGCAGCGCTGACCAGCACGTTGTCGCCGTCGCGCATCTCGGCGATCCGGTTCAGCCCGGTCCAGGCGGTCATGCCCGGCATGCCGAGCACGCCGAGGTAGGCCTGTTCGGGTACCTCGATGCTTGGCAGCGGCTCCACCTGGTCACCCGGAAGCTGGGCGATGTCTCGCCAGCCGGCCATGTGCCGCACCTTGTCGCCCACGGCCAGGCGGGAGTCGCGGGACTCGATCACCTCGCCCACCGCGGCGCCTTCCAGCGGCTCGCCGATGACGAAGGGGTCGACGTAGGTCTTCACCCCGCTCATGCGCCCGCGCATGTAGGGGTCCACCGACAGCCAGGTGTTGCGGATGCGCACCTCGCCCTCGGCCAGGGCGGGAAGCTCGGTCTCGTGCAGCTCGAACAGCTCGCGGTTCGGCGTGCCCTGGGGAAAGTCGTGGATGGAGAAGTAGCGTGACTGCATGGTGTTTCTCCTTCATATGACGATGAACACGCCAGTTTAGGGCAGCGGAGAAAAGAGGGACAGGTCCTCATTGTTGCTGATCCTGTGGCACTGAATCTCGTCTGCCCGCTATGGTGTTGCTATTGATAGGGCACAGGCTGGTAGGTGGCCGTATGGATCCGCGGATGAGCTTGATCACCTAAGGGGGGGTGATTTTCCCCATCGATGACCAGGGCAACACCTGGCTTGGTTGTGGTAATCAGGGGCAGTAGTGCTTGCAGTTTCGCTCTTGCGAGAGGCAAGGGCGGTAGGTTCGCATTCTGATACTTGGACAGGATAATAGTTTAAAAACCGCCACTTGCGGATCACTCCGGGTGGCGGTATTGCCTTGAGGGCCTCCTCGGCCGCGATCGCCGCGGGAGGAGGTGGCGCCGTTCAGCTGCGCAGCTTGCGGACGTTGGATTGCGTCTTGGTGCTGTATGGCTTCAGCGCCGCCGCGGTGATTCGCGCGGGGTCGGCACCATTGGCCGCCGCCACTGCTGCTCGCTCGGACGCTGTGGCGTAAATCGTCGCCTTCTCCATCACCATGCCCATGGCTTCGGGGGCGGTCATGGCGCCGCTGGCCATCATCATGGTGCGACGGGCGATCACCTCAGCGGCAGAAAGCATCATCATGTTGTAGGAAGATGCGACCTTCATCCATGCGACCATCATGTCCATCGGGTTGTACTTCATTTCGTCTGGTACTCCTCATTCCTTTTACCGTCGGCTTGGTGCTTGTTCATGAACCCTGCTCCTGTGGATGGCGGATATCGCCGCCCGAACCTCGCCATGGAGTCATCGAGAAGCGGGGTAGGTTCAAGATAGCGTTGCCTGCGATCGGTGTCGGTGCGCTGACACACCCTCGGCATCCCGATGGCTTCCGTTATTGCCGATCAGGCGTTGCCAGTTCTTGGCCAGTGCGCCGACTTTCTGCACGAGTTCGCGGCAGGCCCCAATGCTCCGGGACTTCGACGAGATCGTGGTCGATAAGTGAACCGGTCAGGGCCGCCACCATTGGTTCGAATGCCTACGCTGATCTTGTCTCCTATCTCGCCAACCGCTTCCGGCTGCGCTGCCCCGTGACCAGCTCGATCAGGGTGTAGCCCCGACCGTCGACGCTGAGGCGTCGCGAGGCGGTGCCGGTGCCGCCCTTGTACTCGTAGCAGATCATGCCGTTGTTCGGCCCCGGGGTACCGGGAAACGGCAGGCCGAGATCACGGCCGCGGCGCGGCGGAAGAGTGGTCTTAGTCATTGGCATGATCGGTCTTGTCGGGGGTGGCTGGCGTGGCGGAGTGCAGCTTGTTGCGCAGGTAGAGGCCGATGGCGGCGATCGCCAGGGAGGAGAGCAGCAGCAGGGTGGCGATGGCATTGATCTCGGGCTTGATGCCGCGGCGGATCAGGCCGTAGATGAATACCGGCAAGGTGGTGGAATCGACGCCGGAGATGAAATAGGTGATCACCAGGTCGTCCATCGAGATGATAAAGGCGAGCATCGCGCCGCCGATGACGCCGAGGGGGTCATCCGCCGTCAGTGCACGGGCTGCGGCCGTGATCGGTAAGCCCATCGGAATCCCGTCACACTTGTTACTCCCACCGTTCGGTCATCCGGCACTACGTTTGTCCCATGACCTCGATATCTGACGAAGGGAGGGCAAGACGATGACGACACACAAGACCGGAACACGCGAAGAGTGGCTGGCCGCACGACTTGAACTGCTCGAGGGCGAGAAGGATCTCACGCGGCGCAGCGACGAACTGGCGCGGTGGCGGCAGGAGCTGCCGTGGGTGCGGGTCGACAAGAAATACCGGTTCGAGACCGACGAAGGGAGCGCCTCGTTGGCGGATCTCTTCCGAGGGCGTTCGCAGCTCCTCGTTTACCATTTCATGTTCGGACCCGACTACGAGGCGGGCTGTCCCTCCTGCTCATCGATCGCGGACAGCTTCAACGGCTTTGCGGTTCACCTGGCCAACCACGATGTGATGCTGTGGGCGGTGTCGCGGGCGCCACTCGAAAAGTTGCAGGCGTACAAACGGCGATTGGGCTGGACCTTTCCCTGGGCGTCCTCGCATGGCAGCGACTTCAACGGCGACTTCAATGTGTGGTTCTCCGAGCAGCAGCAGCGTGAGGGGGGCATCGAATACAACTACCAGCACGAGCCGGTGGTGATTGAGTGGCGCGCGGGCCAGGAAGGCAGCGAAGGGGCGGAGGACCAGATCGCCGCCATGTGTGGAACCGACTCGGCCACGTTCCAGCGCGATAGGCCGGGCATGAGCGCATTCGCGCTCGAGGATGGTGTCATCTATCACACCTATTCCACCTATGCGCGCGGACTGGACGGCCTGTGGGGCATGTACCAGTGGCTCGACCGCGCGCCCAGGGGGCGCAATGAGACGGCGGGCGTCTGGTGGCGCCGCCACGATGAGTACGACAAGCGTTGAGTCAGGTGGTGGGGGGAGTTGGCGTGATAGAGCGTAGATCGGGCGTGATCAGAGCGGCGAACGCCTTGGCCGTGTCGCTGCCGTCATCGGCCAGATAGATGTGGGTCCGGCCCAACGGCGGCAGGCCCCAATGCTCCGGCACCTCGACGAGATCGCGGTCGACAAGCGAGCCGGGCAGGGCGGCCACCGCGAGGTCCGCGCGCAGGGCCGCGACCTGGCCCATCGAGGTGTCGCTGGAGTAGGCAATCCGATAGGCCCGCCCGACCCCCTCCAAGGCGCCGAGGGCGGCGTCGCGCCAGGCACAGCCGATCTCGGCCACGGCAAGCGGCAGGGGATCTTGCTCCACGGCACGGCCGCCGTCTCGCATCAACCAGCGGAGCTCTTCGGAAAAGAGATCCCGCGCCGGGACCAGCGGTGAGCCTGCCTCGTTGAACAGGGCGAGATTGGCATCGCCCTCCACGAAGAGACGTTGCACCGCTTCACTGGAGTCGAGCCGGACGTCCACGCGAATCCGTGGATGCGTTTCGGCCAGGCGTCGGAGCAACCCCGGCACCAGGGAAACACCGAGGTCATGGGGAGCGGCGAGACGCAGGCTCCCGGACAACGGTGAGCCGTGGAACACCGCCATCGCCTCGTCGCTGATCCCGACCAGACGCCGCGCGAAGCCGAGCAGCACTTCTCCCTGGTCGGTCAGGCGGACGCGGCGCGCATCGCGATGCAGCAGCCGGACGCCGAGCTGCTCTTCCAGCTTGCCGACCTGCAGACTGACCGCCGAGGGCGAGCGGTTCACACGCGCCGCGGCGCGCCGAAAACTCCCCGTTTCGCAGATCGCAACGAAGGTTCGGGCGGCGTCTAGATTGAGCGTCCGGGTGGCGGGATGCGGCTCGCCGCTCGGCCGGTTAGTTGAGTTTTTCTGATTCATTTAGTAAGAACATATCGTTTTTCTCAACATCGGTCAAAGCCTACGCTCCTATCGGAAACGAAGCCGAAAGGAGTGGCAATGTCACCGTTACCGAAAGCGCGCGTGCTCGGTCTTGTCTGGGCCGCGACCGCCATCGTCATCTGGTCCGGGTCGCTGGTCATGCTGCGGCTCGGCGTGACGACGAGCCTGAATGCCTACGACCTGACCGCGCTTCGCGTCGGTGTCGCCGCGTTGCTCCTGGCGCCGGTCATCTGCCGGCGCGGCTTTGCCCTGGAGCGATTGGGGGTGGGAGGAGTCCTGGCCATGGTGGTCGGGTTCGGCGCGCCGTATATCCTGCTCATCTCGCTCGGCCTGGGAACCGCGCCGGCATCGGCGGCCGGCTCCCTCAATCCCGGGATAATGGCGGTCGTCTCCGTGCTGCTGGGCTGGAGGCTCTTCGGCGACGGGATCGGTCCTGCACGGGTCGTCGGGGTCGTGGCGATCCTGGTCGGTGCGTCTTTCTTCGCGGGTGTGCCAGGGGCGGAGACGGCGTCGGTCGGCCATCTGATCCTGATCTTCACCGGAGTGATGTGGGCGGGGTACGCGCTGGTCGTCCGCCGGGCCGGCATCCCGGCCCTGCACGCCACCGCCATCGTCGCCGTGGGCTCCGCCATCCTCTACCTGCCGGTCTACGTCGCGGCCCTGCCCACGCAACTGCCCGTCGCCCCGATGCCCGACATCATGATGCAGGCGGTATTCCAGGGCGTGTTCGTCAGCGTCGTCGCGGTTTTCGCCTTCAACCGCTCCAGGGAGTTGCTCGGGCCGGTCGTGGGCGCGACCCTCCCGGCCCTGATTCCGCTGGTGACCCTGGGCCTCGGCGTGGTCGCCCTGGACGAGGCGGCGGGCGCTCGAGACCTCGCCTCGGCGACGCTGATCGGCGTGGGCGTCGCACTGACCCTCGCCGGCCACGCGCCTGGCCGTTGGCTCTGGATGGCCCTCTTCAGAAGAGTCTTCCGTAATGCCTGATGCGCAGCCTATCGCGGGAAGGCTCCCTGCACTCCGGCATTCCACGATATAGTCCTAACGGCTTCGCATTCGCGAAAAACAAGGCGATCCCATGAGCGCAACCGGCAACCCCATGAAGGCACGCCGGCGATCCAACGGCCAACGCCATTACCATCTTTTTCGTCGAACCGCTGATCCTGACCCTATTTTCAGCCCTGTTCCTGCGCGAATCGGTAGGCGCACGGCGACTGGTCGCGGTGGCGGTCGGTCTGCTCGGGGCGATGATCGTCATCCGGCCGAGTTGGGAGGCATTCGGCTGGGCCGCCGTTCTACCGCTGGGCACGTCGATCATCGTCGCCTCGGGGCTCTACGTCTTTCTTCGCGAACGGCGGCTAGCTCGCGACTCAGTGCGAGGGATCGAAGCGCCTTGACTTCAAATGCCCCCTGGTTCCGTTAACGCGGCACCTCGCCCCGGAGTACGGTGTTAACCGCTGCAGAGCCGGTAGCGTGGTGATCCGCCGACAAGCGCAACAGTCATCTACTAGAATGACATCGACGACAGAGTGCCCGAAAATAAGATGTAACAAAACAGGATGGGAGGTCTACGATGCGCCTTGAGAACCCACCATCATTCAAGACTATTGATGAAGCGCGCAGTTTCTTGAAATCGTTGACCGCACGCGACGAGGTGACGAACTTTGCTTACCTCGGCATCTCATTGCCTAGGGAGAGCGATAACAAACCCCTGGACGTGACAACATACTCTTCGGAGTGGGCGAGGCACTATTTCAACAAGCGGTATCATCGCATCGATCCTGCAATTATCCAGGGATTGTCGGGTGTTTTGCCATTCGACTGGAACTCGCGGCCATATACCGTGAGGAGGCTAAGGGAGTTCTTCAGCGTAGCCCGGGAATTTGGCGTGAGCCGTCAGGGGGTGTCATTTCCAATTCGAGGTGCCCATGGCGAAAGAGCCATGTTTTCCGTCAACAGCAGTCTGCCAAGTAAGGACTGGGAGTGCTTCAAAGAGACCCATCTAGGTGACCTGGCACTCTTCGCTTACATGTTCCATCTCAGGATCCTTGAGTTGCGGGGAATAGAGCAGGTTGCCCCCAATGTGACGCTTTCCGCGCGCGAGCTATCCGTTATCAGGTGGGCAGCTGAGGGAAAGACAGCGTGGGAAACGGCCAAGATACTGGGGATCACCGAGAATACCGCGAACTTCTACCTGAGAAACGCAGCAGTCAAATTATCAGCCACAACCAAGCCTCAGGCCATCGCCAAAGCGATGCGGATAGGGCTTCTGCATTAGGGTGGTCTCAAACTCCAACCGCAACACTCTTGTGAAGAGTGTCCGGGCCGTGTCGCGCGTGCGACACGGCCTTCGGCAGTGAGCTGGCGATAGCAAGGGGCATGGTAATCCGCTACCTGATGGGCCAGGTGTTGCACATGGCCATAGAGTCCGCCTGGTCAATACTCAATTTATTGGGTACTGCTGGCAATCATAAGCCGAACTAGTATTCACCTATCTCTAAAAAGACAGCGCAGGTAGACAAAATGGCGCGGGGGGCGCTCGTGGCAATCACCAGCTTCTCTCCGTTAAACATCATCCAGAGGCTAGCCATCCCCGAACAGGGAATCGGTGTGCTTTCCCGTTGAAGACATGCCGCTCTTAATCCCTGTTTTAACAAGCTCATCGCCTCTCCGCACAAGGAAGGACAGCCATGCGTATACGCCACTCCATCCGCAGGGGGCTCTGGCTGTTGCCCCTGTCACTGCTGCCAAGCCTCTCCACCCCGGGCCTCGCCGCCAACGATGCTTCAGCATCATCCGAATGCACGGCACCGAACGACTGGTTCTCGTCCCGTTTCCCGCACACTCCCTTCCCGGACGGCAACCAGTTTCCCGACGTGAGCAAGGTGAGCAATTGCGACTTCCATCAGTGGGCCTACCAGATGTTCCTCTGGCTCAGTCGACCCGCTTCCGACGCACAGGGCGCCCCGCTGAATTTCCAAACCCTGGCCTCCCCCAAGGCCCTGTTCCCGAAGGACGGGCACAGCCCGAAAGACAAAGCGTATCCGGGGCGAGGCGAAGACGAACAGCCGGACATCCACGTCCGCGTGGCCAAGTCACAAAACACGGCGGACCACGTCGACATCTTCCAGGCCGGACCCGGCGCTGGGGTTCTCGTCGACCAAGGCGGCAATGTCGTCTACTACACCGGCCTGCTGAATCGGGAGTTCTGGGATTTCGTCAAGGAAAAAAGGCTCTATGATCTCAGCGCACTGACCAGCGTATCCCCCATGCTGGATTTCCCGGTCAACAGCCTGGAACTGAAGCTGTCCTGGCGAATCGCGGCGATCCTCGGTGACGACGGTCAGCCACAGCAGGTCTTCATCCCCAGCGCCAGCGATTACTTCCACACCGAGGAGCAGACCGTGCCCGTGGTGAAAGTGGTCGACGGAAAGATCACCGACAACACCAAACAGAAACAGGAGATGCGCGTCCAACTGGCGCTGATCGGCATGCACGTGGTGGGCGTGGTCAAGGACCACCCGGAATTCATCTGGGCGACCTTCGAGCACCAGGCCAACGCGCCGGACTGCAGCGCCGTGCCCAGCGGCGGCGCTTCGCCGGTCGGCGACCTGGCCTGGTCGCTGTATACCCCCGAGAGCCCGCTGGCGGTACAGAACCAGTTCGACGTGAACAATCCGCTGACGGCGGTCAGCGTCTGCCGCCAGGTGCCGTTCGGCGGCGGCGACCCGCAGAACATCGACAACATCAAGAGCCTCAACGCCAGCGTCGCCAGCCAACTGGGCGACAGTGTCTGGGCCAACTACCAGCTGGTCGGCGCCCAGTGGACCACTGGCAGCGGCGCGATCCCCGGCCCCAATGGCTTCTTGCCATTAGATGCCGAAGCGCAGTCGCAATTTCGCGGCTCTCACAATCTAGCCAACACCACCATGGAGACCTTCACCCAGGACGCCAACTGCTTCGCCTGCCATAACGCCGGCGTTCACACGGTGACGGTAGACGACTCGGGGCAGATCGTCCCGGCCAAGCACCTCAACCTGTCGCACTTCATCGTCAACTACCAGGCCTGGCTGCAGGCCCAGCAGAACGAACAATGAGGAGCCGAGCATGAGCACCTTCCGCATCCACCCGGCCATCGGCTTCGCCCGCGTCGGCAACAGCCCCGAGTACTACCTGGAACCCAGCACCCCCGCGGCCCTTTCCCGCGGCGGCGGCCTGCCGATCAAACCCGGTACCGAAGACGAGACCATCACCTCGTCCGACTTGCGCGATGCCAAAGGCGCGCTCAAGCGCCAGGCCTCGCGTTTCAAGATCTACGCCTACACCGACCAGACCACGGAAAGGTATCCGATGGGCGTCGATGGCACGGAAATCCGCATCGGCAGCCAGATCGACGGCAAGACCGTGACCAACATCGTCTGGACGGTGCACCTGGCCAACAAGAAAGCCAACTGGTACAAAATCCCCGAGAGCGACGGCATCGACGCCTACAAGGATGGCAATACCCCGAAACCGCGCAACAACATCGCTCCCTTCGACGCGGACATCAACGAGCCCAGCCATCGTCGCCAACTGCTCAACGAGCCCAGCCGTCTTCGCCAACTGATCATCGATCCCGGTCCGCGCACCGTTCAAGGTAGAAACGCCGCACCGGTCGCCTTCGACCAGAGCATCACCGCCAGCAGTTATGTGGAAGGCGCCAAGGATGTGAAGCCATGGCCAGACTACCCGAAGTCCTTTCCCGGCGACTTCTTCCAGCTGGATTGCCCGAATGGCCCGATCGACACCCTGGGCGAACTGCAGACCGACCAGTACGGCCGCCTGGTCGTCACCGGCGGCTACGGCCGGGCCTGCGGCATGCTGCAGAGCGATGGCAACCCCTTCCCGCTGGAAAGCGATATCGACAACGACGGCTGGTTCGACGATGGCAGCGATGGCCCGGTCTATGCCGTGCTGGAGTTCAGCGACGGCAGCACCCAGCAGGTGCAGGGGCACGCCTGGGTCACCGCCACCGATCCGGCCTACGCGCCCCAGACCCTCAACAGCGTGTCCCTGTGGGACGACATCCACGACATCTGGGTGCGTCACCTGGGCCTGCGACCCAAACTGTTCGCCGCCGGGACGTTCCAGGACGGCTATCAGCCGTCCTTCAGCGACGAGCTCTTCCCCATCTTCCGTGCCGCCGCCATGCAGATGTGGAACACCAACCTCAATGTCACCGGCACCACCGCCCACGGCTCCGTGGACGAAATCCAGCCGGACACCGACCCGGACTCCACCGTCCTCGCCGGCCTGGGCTTCATCCGCAACCCGAACGACCCGTCGCAGCTACAGGATAGCCGGCGCATGCCGCTGTCCCTGGGCGACGCCGGTGAGTCCTTCCTCGTGCTGCGCAAGACCCAATACTTCTACCTGCAGCAGTGGAATGCCAAGCAGTACCGCCAGAACGGCGCCCTGAACCTCAACGCCGGCGAGCAGCTGGACAAGGCGGTGCTGGTCAACTGCCTGGGCGGGCGCTTCAGCCCCGGCATCGACCTCACCTTCATCGTCCGCGACCCGGCGCTCTACGTGCAGGACTGGCAGACCTCCGGTACCGGCCCGTTCCGCATCCAGCCCAAGCCCCTGGACTACAGCCGGGCGACGTCCGGCCAGGCGTTCCTCAGCGCCGGCTACACGCCGAACATCCAGAACAATCCGCTGGAGGACAGCAGCCCGGTGGACACCCACCCCGGCAGCCCCGGCCTGGAACCCGGCGACGCGTCCAAGTTCATGGCCCTGCCCTGGCACACCGACTACAACTCCTGCGCCACCCACCAGCCGGACCCGGTACCGCATTTCAGCAACACCCTGTACTGGTCCTGGCCGGCACAGCGCCCAGTGGCGGTGTACGTCGCCAAGGACATGACCGGCAGCCAGTTGCCCAAGCAGCAGCGCTTCTCGGTTCGCGGCGAAGGGACCAAGACCAACCCCTTCGATCCGGCCCAGGTCGGCCGCTTCCAGGAGAAAATCGACATGGTGCGAAACTGGCACAAGATCGGCGTGGTGATCCAGGGCAGTGCCATCGATGCCATCGAACACGGCCCGTTCAGCGCCAAGTACTTCCTCGAGGTGCAGAGCCAGTTGGACGACGGCGGTGACCCGGTGGTGCCTTGGCCGAACACGGTGGCACCGACGACCAATGATCGGTTCGATGAACTATCGTCGACCAATGATCGGTTCAATGATCTGTAGTAAGACGAAGACCTTGCCAGCGTCGGATGCCGCCTGTCGGGTCGCCATCGTCGGTGGCGGCCCGGCGGGGTGTGCCGCCGCCCTGGCCCTGCTGCAGCGCGGCCTGGACGGCGTGACCCTGATCGAGGCCGGCGACTACGGCCGACCTCGCATCGGTGAGAGCCTGCCGCCGGATACCCGCGACCTGCTCATCCGGCTCGGGCTCTGGGTGGCCTTCCAGCAACAGGGACACGATCCCTGCCTGGGTAGCTGCTCCGCCTGGGGCGACGACCAACTCGGCTACAACGACTTCATCAGCAGCCCCCATGGCAGCGGCTGGCACCTGGACCGCCGGCGTTTCGAGCGATGGCTTGCCGACGAAGCCGTGGGGCGGGGCGCCGACCTGATCACGAAAACCCGCTTGCAGACACTGGAAGCGAGTGCCAACGGCTTCCGGTTGCACTTGCGCGACAACACGGCACAACGGCTACTGCATGCCGACTATCTGATCGATGCCAGTGGCGGCCATGCCCGGGTCGCCCGGCAGTTGGGGGCCAGGCTCCTGGAGCTAGACCAGTTGATCTGCGTGTATGGCTTCTTCACCCGCCCCGCCGCAGTCACGGCCAGCCGCCTGACCCTGCTCGAGGCGGTGGAATACGGCTGGTGGTATCGTGCCAGCCTGCCCGACGACCAGCTCTGCATCGCCCTTGCCTGCGACCTGCCTGAGCTGCGTCGCCTGCGGGCCAACGACTGGCAGTACTGGTTGACGCTACTCGCCGGCACTCGCCACACCGCCTCGAACCTGGAGGGCCACGGCTTCCATCCGGCACGCATGCAGGCCACTCCGGCCCCTTCCGGCCGACTGGACCGGGTGATGGGAGCGCGCTGGCTCGCCGTCGGCGACGCCGCTACCCGCTTCGATCCACTGACGGCGCGTGGAGTCCACAAGGCGCTGGAAGATGGCCTCGCCGCTGCCGATGTCATTATCGGCTGGCAGGCCAACGACCCGGACCCGGCGCAAGTCTACGGCCGCCAGATCCGGGAGCGCTACGAGGAGTTCCGCCAGATGCGCCGCTATCTCTATGCCCAGGAGCGCCGCTGGCCCGACGCCGCTTTCTGGCAGGAGCGTCAACGCCTGGTTTGAGAGCCTCGTGAAAAAGGCTTCTGAATCCTTGGCATTCTTGTGCAGATGGACGTCCATCTGCGGAAACGGGGCAGATGCCTGCCTGACCGAAGCGCAGCTTGACCTGTTCGCTGGTATCCACGATTACTGGGCAAGATCAAATTATCAGCCGTAACCAAGCCTGAGGTCGTCGCTAAAGGGATGTAGATAGGTATTCTGAATTGATCCATACTCAATTTCTTGCGTATTGCTGTCAATCATTAATAGAAATAGCTTTCACCCATCTCTCAAGAGGATGGGAAGATGATAGTGTTCGACTATGCTGACAATCTTCGGCACACCCATGGCGATCTTGTAGATCAGGTGTATATTTTGCGAGCTCAATCTTTTCTTGAGCGTCGTGGCTGGTCTGTTGAGGTTAAAGATAACAGAGAGATCGATCGGTTCGATGCCATGAATCCGCTCTATGTACTGTCAGTCGCACCGAGCGGACAGCTCTTGGCATCGCTACGCCTGTTGCCTACTACCGGCCCTCATATGCTGTCCGACGTGTTCCCGGACACCATGACAGGGGCGCGAATCATTCGGCATCCCTTGATATTGGAAAGCTCCAGGTTCTGTGTGGACACTGCGGCGGCCAAAAATCACATGGCAGCCGGGGTGAACACTGTTACCGGCGAACTGCTTGTAGGGCTGTTCGAGATCGCGCTGAATGCGGCCATCGTCAATGTGGTTTCGGTCTATGACCTGTTCGTGGAGCGGATCTTGAGACGTGCCGGATGCCGTTTCAATAGGCTTGGGGAGCCGGTTGCCTATGATGGCTTGAAAACGGTAGCGGGGGTGTTCGAAGTCTCTCAAGTGACAATAGATTCAATCCGACAAAGATCCGACATCCACGGCGATGTCTTCGCGATGGCAGAAGGTGAATCTCGTTTGTCTGTTCGGGCGTGAAGGTATCCAGGTGTCTTTCTCGGCGGACAGAAGGTAATGGCGGCAGGGGGATTCGAAAAGTCCGGCCGTACGGGGGAGGGCGGCTCACTTCTACTCGACCCCGGCCAACTCCCGGCAGCGCCGGCGCAGCGCCCGGCCCTCCTCGGAATCGACCAGGCCCGGTCGATCGAGGCGCTGGAAGAGGTAGGTGAAGCCCACCACGCCGAGGCGCTGGGCCTGGCTGCCACCGGCAAGGTGTTCGGCGGTGTCGCCCGGCAGGCCGCGCATCAGCAGGGCGAGATCGAAGCCGGTGGGCAGGTAGCCCCAGCGGTCCCAGTCGATCAGGGCGATGTCGCCACGCTCGGCATCCACCAGTGCGTTCTCGCGATGCAGGTCACCGTGCGACAGCACCCGCGGCAGGCGCGCCAGCCGGGCCAGCAGCCATAGCAGGAAGCGGCGCTCGCCGCGGGCGCGATCCCAGCGCAGGGCATCGCTCATGGCCCGGCGCAGCAGGCGGTTGAGCAGGGGGCGCTTGCGGCCGGCACGGGCCCGCAGGCGTTGGCGATGCTGGTCGCCGAATCGCTGCAGGCGCGCCAGCTCATCCATCACGGCCGGCAGCCACGCCTCCCAGCCCGGGCCGAGCCGATCCAGCGGTCGCCCCGGGAAGAAATCGAAGATCAGCGCCTGTCGCTTGCCGAGCCCTACCCGATGGTGCAGCGCCGGGCAGGCCACGCCGGCGGGGGTCAGCACTCGTTCATGGAAGTGCTGGAGGTGATCGGCATCGCGAGGCGCTACGCCGAAACACGCTACCCTCGGGCCTTCGCCGGCATCGAGCTTCACCGCCGCCACCTGGCCGGGCTGGCCAAACAGCGGCCGGAAGCGCGTCAAGGCCAGCTGCCCGGCGAGCACCGCGATCTCGGCATACTCCGGGTGGCGAGAGGCCAGCGACACCGGCAGCCAGCCCTCGGATTCCGGCGACAGGTAGAGCCAGGGGCTATGGCGCAGCGGCCTGCCCTGTGGCGTGGTCACCCGCACGATATCCCCGCTGGCGAGCGCGAGCGGGGCGCGGAAGCCGACGCGGCCATCGGCCGACAGCCCCTCCGCCTGCACATCGGGCCGCCTGTTCGTGCAGGGTACGCTGCCAAGCGCGGTGCCATTGACCGACACCAGCACCTGGGGGGCCAGGCTCCAGCCGGCTACCCCCTCGGCCCACACGCGATCGACATAACCGTTCACCGATGACATGGCCGCGCTACCACCGCTTGATCATGTGCGTCAGCTCGCGATCACGCAGCCAACTCGCGCGCAGCGGCAGCCTGCGCCGTCGGCTCACCTGGAACCCCAGCGACGCATAGAAGGCCTCGGCCCGTGGGTTGTTGCCCCACACCTCCAGGTCCGCCTGCTGAACCTCATGCCGGGCCAGCAGTGCCAGCCAGCGTTCCAGCAACTGCCTGCCGAGGCCCAGGGAGCGAAACCGCTCGTCGATGATGATGCGATAGAGATAGGCTTCGTACCGTCGGAAACGCCGCTGTACCAGCCGGTAGAACGCCCAGCGCCAGGCCGCGTTACGCGCCCCGAACTCGGCGCGCAGGTCGGCAAAGGAGAGACGGTGCGGGCCCTCGCCGCGCAGGTAGAACTGCAGATAGCCGGCCACCTCGCCGTCCACCTCGATGAACAGGATCCGCTGCCAGTTGACCCCCGCCGCCAGCAAACTCCGCCGCTGATGGGCCCTGCCCAACAGCGGCCGCAGGAACGATGGCGAGCTCGACGCCAACCGCCGCTCTTCGGGCCTCGCCGCCTCGGCTCCCGCCACCTGATAGGTCACCACTCCCTGGCTCACGCCGCACCCTCATGCCTCACTCCGCCGGCCCATAGACTACCGCTTATCAAGGATTATCAGAAGTGAGCCGTCGGCTGTTACGGTGCTCCAGGTCGACGACTTGCTCGCGGGGCCGACGGGGCCCGGAGCCGCCGCCGGCCGCATAGCCTCACCTGGGGCGGCGCACGGCTCTCATCGTTCCGCTGTTCCCGCCGCCGCAGAAGAAGCGGTCGCCGCCATCGGACTCGAGCCCCGACACGCCCACGCCGGGCGGCATCTCGAGACTCTCCAGTACCTCTCCCGTGCGCGGGTCGACGCGCCGCAACTCGCTTGCGTCCTCTTCCCAGGTGCCGTGCCAGAGCTCGCCGTCGACCCAGGTGACCCCGGTGACGAAGCGGTTGGACTCGATGGTGCGAAGGATCTCGCCTGACTGGGGATCGATCTGCTGGATTCGCCGGTCCGGATACTGCCCCACCCACAGCGACCCTTCGGCCCAGGCGAGCCCCGAGTTGCCGCCGTCGGGTGCCGGGATGGTGGCGAGCACGGCGCCGGTCTCCGGGTCGATCTTCTGGATGCGATTCTCGGCGAGCTGGAACAGGTGCTCCCCGTCGAAGGCGGTGCCGGCGTGGGCGGCGACGTCGAGCGAGCGCAGCGTCTCGCCGTTCGCCGGGTCGAGGGCGGTCAGCGTGTCGCCGGTGGCAAGCCAGACGTGCCGGCCGTCGTAGGTGACGCCATGCACGTTGTCGATGCCGGCAAAGGGGCCATATTCGCGAAGGATGTGAGCGGCTGAGTGGTTCATGGTTACGTCCTTCCTGGTTGCTGGGTTGGTGACTCCAGCCTAGCTACCCGGATAGGGACCGGGGAGTAACAAGGTTGTCGTGAATCCCGGCACGGGCGGGGTCATCCAGCGCCGCGCTCGCCCGCGACCCAGCGACTGCACCTTGCCTGTCGCCGCCAGCGAGTCGAGGGCCCGCTGCACGGTGCGCTGGCTGGTGCCCAGCGCCAGCGCCAGGGCCGAGCTCGACCAGGTCTCGCCGTCGTCGAGCAGGGCGAGCACCGCGGCATGCGGCTCTTCGATCGGCCGCGCCAGCACCACGACTTCGCCGGTGCCGTGGGGCACCAGCGTGAAGCCTCGCGGCGTCGCCCGCACGTCGGCCAGCGGCCCCAGCGCCGTGCGCAGTCGCCCGACTTCGACGCGCAGCCGCGCGCGATGGGTTTCATCGGCGAATCGGGTGCGGAAGGCTCGGGCGATGAGCGTGCCCCTCGGCGCGTCGCCGGGCCAGGCTTCGCCCAGCAGGCGAGCCAGCGCGAACAGCACCGGGCGCCTGGCGAGCGAGACCACGGTGCGGGCGTCACGCACCACATGGCGGCAGGCGTCCACGACGAGGGCCTTCGATGCCAGCAGCGCTTCGACCTCGTCGAGCAGCAGGAGCCGCGCTTCGCCACGCGCGATCAGGCGTGCCGCGGGCGTGGCCAGCACGCGGGCGGCGCTTTCGACCTCCGCCGTGAGCGCCGGGATGCCGGCGAGGCGGGCGGCGCGCTCGGCCCGAGCGAGCGCGGTGCGTGCCGCCGTCGTGTGCAGGCGGCGTATCGCGACCCCCGCCGCCACCAGCGCGTGGGCCGTGCTCAAGGCGGGCGGGAGGGGCGCATGGTCGAGCTCGGCGAGCGCACGCTCCGCCTCGTCCAGGCGCCCGATCAGCAGCAGGCGCCGGGCCTCGAGGTAGCGCGCATGGGCGGCGTTCACCCGGTCGCCGTGTGCCTCGAGCGTCGCCCGCGCCGCGTCGAGCGCCTTCGCGGGCCAGCCGAGGTCGCGCGAGGCGAGGGCGATCTCGGCCTCGGCGACGACGCACCTCGCGCGGGCCACGGCCTCCTTCGGGCCGAAGGCGCGCGCCGCCCTGCGCAGCAGCGCCTTCGCCCGGTCGAGATCGCCGAGCTGCGCCATCGCGATCCCGCGCAGCGCGAGCGCCGGCGCATCGTCGCGCAGTGCGACGCGGTTCAGTGCGCCGAGGGAATCTCCCGCCGCAAGCGCATGGGCCGCGGCCGTGATCAGTGAGTCCATCGCAATCCCGCCACCCTTGTTACTCCCAGCGTTCGGTCACCTGACACTCAATGTATCTCATGACCGCGAAGAGCCGGTCATACCGAGAACGGAACGAGCCAGGACACCTGACGACGGGAGGGCAAGACGATGACCACACACACGACCGGCACACGCGACGAGTTGGCTGGCCACGGCCGGCCCTCATTGTCACGGCGTCCGGTCTGCCACTCTCTGTGCTCCGCACGGACCTGGCTGGGTCTCACCAGTGAGTCTGAAACGACTCCTGTGCCATCCGTCGTGGGAGAAGGCGCGGCAAGCGAGCTCGATAAGTTCTTCCGGTCGCCAGTTCAGACGCACGACACCGGCATTCCCGAGGGCGAGCAAGTTCGAGGCGTCCGGCCCGGCGAAATGGAGTGAGCGAAGGCCGTTCACCGGTATGTTGGCCACCAAGGCATGCGTGGTCAGATCCCATATCCGAGCTGCATCGCCCGCGATGACCGCAACGAAGCGGCCATCCGCCGAGAAGGAGGCGCCCTTGATCGCTTCGGCCTCGGGCAGGCTCGTCGTCTTACCGGTCTCGAGATCATGCATGACGATATCCGCCTCGGTGACAACGACCAGGCTCCCGCCACCCTCGGTAAACCCCGGCCAAAGCCGGTTCACTTGCATCGGGATGATGTCGTTCACGATATGAGGCGTTCCGTCCGGCCTCGCCTTATGCGCGGGGCCGAGCGTAAGCGCGACCCGGCCAGCCTCGAGATCCATGACGAGCCCCGAGGCCTTCTCCATCACCGCCAGGAAACGATTGTCCGGCGAGAAGGCGAGCCTGGCGAAGGTGAATTCCGTCGACACTCGAAGCAGCTCCTCTCCGGTCTCGATGTCCCAGGCCCGGACCAGCCGGTCACCCAAGATGCGCCGGTTCTCGGAGTTGTCGTCCTGACTACCTTCGGCCGTCGCGAAGAGTCGGCCGTCGGGACTGATCTCGATCCCGGTCACCGGATTGTCGGACACGAGTGTCTGTGTCTCTCCAGATCGCCAGTTCCACCACACAAGCTGCCACCGAGGATCATCGACGTAGCTATCTCTAAGTTCGGACAACAGGGCCACATCCTTCCCGGCGAGCTTGACGGACCAGAAGTGTCGCTCCCGCGTAAGCCGAGCAACCTCGTTCCCGGTTGCCGTCTCGCGCACGCTCAGAACTCCTGGGGAAGCGTCAGACCAATCCCGCTCCCGCAGCGACAGCAGCGCGTGACGCCCGTCCGAGGAGAGGTCTGCCGCCAGAACGTTGTAGGGCTCGTCGCCCGTCGTCAGGTTCATAATGGGTCCGGCACTGGCGTCGAAAACCTGATCCGCATTCCAATACGAAACCGTGAGAGCAATCGTGGAGTCGGGTGCTGTGGCAACATCGTCAGCGCTTGCTGCAAGCCAGGTGTCCAGCGGATCGCCGGGAAGGCGCATCCGTCTCAGACGGCGATCAACGTCGCGGAAGATAATCTCGGCTGACTCCGGGACGGTTGCGATCCCTGCTCCGGACACGTCGCGGCGTGCAACCTCTCGGCCAGTGGCAACCTCGAACGCCCTGAGACCCCAACGATGATTCTGCATACCGCGGCCGACGTATCTCGCCCTCTCGACAACGAAGAGGAAGGAGCCGTCGCCCGTAAAGCCGACCTGACTGATTTCTCCCGTCGAAAGCGCGCGGACCGTCAGCCGGGTCGCCAGGGTCTCCACATCGGCGATGCGTACCGTGTGCTGCCCCCCTTGGATCGCGAGCCATCGTCCGTTGGGAGAAAAGTCCAGGCCGCGGACATCCTCCGCCGGGATCGTGCGCGCCTCATCCTCGGCGTCGACATCCAGAAGCCTGATGCCGGAGCCGGTCTCGGCACTCTCGAAGGCGTAGGCGACTCGCGCCCCGTCGGGGGAAATCCGTGGATGCCTGATCTTGCCGTCGACCATTGGGGGCGCTATCTCGCCTAGCGCGGCCGTATCCCACAGGCGAAGAGCGTTTCCCTTCTGGGTGATGGCGCGCTGAGCACGCGTCGCATGAGCGGATGCATCGGCAGTGATCGCCATATCGAAACGTCGCAGCGTTTCGCTACTATCAAGGTCGCGAATTTCCAGAATGGAGGAGGAATATCGAATCGCGACCTGGGCCGAGTCTGGCAGGGTTCTGATGGTCACCGGAGTGTCTATGAGAGGGATGCGTTTGAGTTCCATCCCATCCGCGATGCGGATGACCGAAAGCGCAGCGCCCTCATCGGTTTCAAGCGCGAGCACCACCGACGAGCCGTCACGGGTTACGGCGATGCTCCGGGCCCAAGCTGTCCCTTCGCGGCTCAGAGACTCCCGGCCCGTGTCGAGGCTGAAAATGCGCAGCCTTTGCTTGGGATTCCCATAGCCGCTTTCTGCTACGGCAACACCCGCTCGATTCGGCAGGAATGCGGCTTCGATAGGGACGGACCCGCCGCCAATAAAGCTTCGAGCCCGTCGCCAGATCCGGTTTCCTGACGCAGCATCACGCAGCTCGATGGCCTCGTGATCGTGCAGGAGGGTGACATTCGCCCCCGGGTCTGTCGCGAGATGCTCGAATCGGACGGGGTCCTCACCGGCGGGGTTCCACGGCCCGTCGCCGTCCGCCGGGAAGTAGCGGATCCAAGGCGCCATGTAGCGATCGTCGGCTCCGATACCTTCGGCGACGAACAGGCCACCCGGCAGCGCCGTGAGGCGAGCCGTTTTGGTCACCTTCGTATCCAATTCTTCGGACCAGATCGCCCGACCTTCCTCGATGTTCCAGAGAACGACTCGCGCACGGTCCCGGGAGGCGCCTTCGTCTTCGTGAACATAGTACGCTGTCAGTATCCGCCTAGCATCGTTCGATAGAACGGCCTCGTCAGGTCGCGGTCCCGGTATTGCGGCTATCTCCACACCAGACGCAGCATCGTAAATCCGCAATCGCTCCTCGGCGCCGTCGTGGCTGGCGGCGAGTCGGCCGTCGGCGCTGCGCCAGCCCGACGAGGCGTGATCGCCTGGCTCGGTTCGCCATGTCGTCTCGCCAGTTTCCACATCCCAGCCGGCGAAGGTACCGTCGCCCCCGGTGACAACGAAGCGATCGTCATCGGACCAGAAAACCTCGTATACGCCGCCCGCCTCGCCAAGCTCGGCCAGTTGCCGCCCAGTGTCCGCATCGTAGAGCGCGAGCTTGGAGTCTCTGACCAAGAGCAGGCTGCCGGACGGGTCGAAGCCGATGAATCCCCCCTGTATCGGGACCCGGCGGCGAAGTTCCCCATCGGCGGTGTTCCAGATGAGGACCTGATCGGCCTGGCCATCCCGTGCCGCGAAGAGGTGCCCGTCGGGGCTGAGTGCGGGATTTCTCAGTTCGCCGTTCCACGACCAGTGTGACAGGCGAGCCCCCGTCGACAGATCCGAGATACGGATGTCCGTCCAGTTGGCCGACGACCCGTTTGCGCCCAGCGACACCGCAACGCTCCTGCCAGCTTCATCGGCAACGATGCGGCGGAGCGGAAGATCGAATCGCCTTTCTGCCAGGATCGTGCGGAAGTCCGCAGCGAGTCTGATCAGGCGTCCGGACTCGGTCCCCGCCAACAGCGTGCCCTCCGGCTCGAAGCGAAGAACGCTTACGGTGTCCGCTTCGAGCGCCCGAAGCACCTGGTCCCCGTCGACGCGGCGCGCGCTGAGCCCGCCCTCGCCGCCCGCCACGAGCCATGCACCGTCGAGCGAGAACGCCAACGCATTGGCGCGACCGGGATGGCGCCAGCCGTCTATCCGCGCCGTATTGCCCTGCTGCCAGAGGACGACGAGGCTCTCGTCGTCGGATAAACCCAAGTCAAGATGAATCCACCCACCCGGAACAACCGTCCGGATCCAGGAACCGCTTTGCTGGTTAGCCGTGGCGATCAACCCTTGCGCCGAAACGATCGAGCGCGTCGTCAGAAACAACGCCCCGTCTATGCGTAGAACCACCGGCGCGGCGACCTCGTCGAGATCCCAGACACGCGTCGAACCGTCATCGTGGCTACTGACCGCCCAGTCGGCGGCGGTCTCGACGGAGACGGGATGCCCTTGGCCTCGTTCCTCTGCAAGCAGGTCGAGTTCGACCGGCAGGGTTGTCGCCTCGCCTTCGTCCAGGGGAACCCGGCTGATAGAACCGCGATGAAAACCGAACTCGGCGACGAGAAGCTCGTTTCTCCCGGGGACGAGCCGCGCCTCGACCCGGCTCGCCCCACCCCTACGCGGAAACAGGAGTTCGTGGGCAACGTGCCAGTCCGGCGCTCTCCGAACCTCGATCCGGCCGTCCTCGCGCACGACATACAGGTCCTCGCCATCGTCCGAGAACAGCACCGCCGCATCTCCCTCCGTGGCTGTAAGCCGGCGTGGATCGTCGGCTTCGGCGTCCCGCACCAGCACGTTGCGCGTTGCACCCCCCACCACGAGCGTTCGGCCATCCGGCGAGAGCACCGGGTCGGCGCCACCCTCCACCCGCCCCGTCCATCGCGGCTCGAAGGTGCTAGCGTCGAGAAGTGCGACGTCCGAATGGAGCGCGGCATCGCTCTCGAAATCCCTTCCATGTGCGTCGCGCCGTATCCAGGCAGCGGTCTCTCCGTCGTCGGCGACGACACTCTCGTCGGCCCAGTCGTCGTCGGCTGGCGCCACCGAGCCCGCGGCGAGTGCAAGCGCATCTCGCAAGGCGCCGACACCTTCGGGTGTGACCCGGCGGTGGAGCGAGTCGACCGCGATCATCGCCGCGGCGGAGGCCTCCCCGGAGTTCTCGGCCAGGGTCTTGTCCGCCACGATGGCGAGACTCCTGGCGACGGCGAGTCCCGCTTCGGCGTCTGCGCGCATCGCCTGCCGCTCCGCGCGTTCGCGTGAGGCCTCCTCACGATCAAGCGCCACTTGCGCCGCATCCCTCGCCGCGCGCTCGTCGAAGAACAGCTTCGTCGCCCAGCCGCCGAGCAGCAGAAAGATCACCGCCGCCACCGTCGCGAGCCGGCTGATCCAGGCGAGCCGGCGGCGTGAGCGTTCGCGCTCCTCCGCCAGCTCCTGCGCCTGCCGCAGCTCCTCGGCGCGCCTGGTCTCGGCGACGTCGACGCTGCGACGAAGGAACGCCAGGTCCGCCTCCGACAACGCCTCGCTGCGCGTCGCCATCCAGTCCCGTGCCGTTGCCAAGGCGAGGCCCATCAATACCGCCTCGTCGCGCGTCTCCTCGGGCGCGGCTTCCCATTCCCGCCGTGCCGTCTCGAGCTGGCCGTGCCAGATCAGGAATTCGCGCTCTTCATCGATCCAGCGCGAGAGCCGCGGCCACTTGCGCAAGAGCATTTCATGGGCGACCTCGACCGTCGCCTCGCCGCCCACTTCACCTGTCGTCAGCAGCCGCCACCCCGAACCGGCGAGGGTGAGGGCCACGCTCCACTCGTCCGACCGGCACTCGGATTGCACTGCGCGGCGGCGCACCACCTCGCCCTCTTTCGGTACCTGGGCGAGACGCAGTGTCAGGAGCCGGCGCAGTGCCTCCTCGCACCCGGGATCGGCGGCGAGGAAGGCCTCGGCGCGTTCGGTAAGCGGCTTGCCGATGTCCACCATCTCGACGGGAAAGCGCAGGACCCCCTCCGCCCGCTCGTCCCTCCGCATCGCATCCCAGGCCTCCACCATCAGGAAGGAGAGCAGCGGCAGGGCCCCGGGTTCGCGGTCGGCGGCCTCGGCGATCACAGTGACGATGTCCGGCGTGTCGAACCGCGCGCCGAGTCGGGCGGCGGGTTTCGCGATCACGTCCTCGAGCTCGGCACGGGTGAGCGGTGGCACATCGATACGCCGGCTGACGGGAAAGAGCGCCGTGTCAGCCTGGTGTCGGCCATAGAAATCCGACCGCAGGCTGGTCAGAATCAGCAGCCCCGGCGCCGCCGACGCCTGGGCGAGGAGCGCCGCGAAGCGCGTCGCTTCCGCCGGCTCGGCGCGGACATAGAGCTCTTCGCCCTGGTCGACATACAGGAGGAGGCGGCTCGGCGCGGCATCGCCGGCGAGGGTGGCGAGACGCTCGCAGGCGGCGGAAGCAAGATCGACGAGCTCCGAGCCGTCGCGGAAATTCCGCGCCCAGGCGTTCGCCTGAGCGTCTATCTCGGCGGGATCATCCAGCCAGAGCCGTACGAAGCCGAGGGCGAGCGACTTGAGCGGGCGCTCGCCGGGACGGATCACGACGCTTTGCCAGCGATGGCTGTCCGTCAGCGGCCCGGGCCATGGGCGGTCGAGGTCGCCGGGCCAGAGCCGGCTGCGCAGTGCGGCAAAGAGCCCGGCCATGACGAGCGAGGACTTGCCGACGCCGGAATTGCCGACGAGAGTCAGGATCTCGCCGTGCGCCCTGGCGACGGTCTCGATCAGCTCGCACGTCAGCACATCACGGCCGAAGAAGAAGGCGGCGTTCTCCGAGGTGAAGGCCTCGAGCCCACGATAGGGGTTCGTCTCGCGCCAAGGCGGTGGGCCCGGCATCTCCACATCCGCCCCTTCGAGCGCGGCATGGATCTGGCCCACGGCCACTTCCATGCCGTGAGAAACTCGAAGCAGGTGAAGCTGACGCAGGAAGGGTAACCCCGGCGTCTCGTCGCCCAGCAGCACGGGCACGATGCGCGGCCGCCCGGCGACCCGATTGAGGCGCAACGCCTCGTAATATTCCAGTTCCTGCCAGGTCCCGATGCGCTTGCCGATGAGCAGCAGCACGGCATCCGCCCGCTCCAGCTCGTCGCCGAGCCTCGGGAGCCAGTAGGCGCCACCGACATTGCTGCGTGGCGCGAAATAGGGGTCAAGCTGCGGTAGTGCGCCGCCAAGGGCTGCGATCAGCCGTTCTGCCTCGGGCTGATCGGGCGAGTGGTAGCTGATGAAGACGCGCATCGAGAGCCACCGATCATGTCGTGCTCTTACCATTTCAGACTAATCAAACTTCCTGCGACTTGCGCAGGCGAACATGCGATGGCATCGACGACTGGTCGGCACTGGTCGCTTACTGCACCTTGAGGGTGCGCGAGAGCATCTGCTTGGAGATGTCGCGATCTTGCGCATCAAGACGGTGAAGCGCCTGGTGCCGGGCTGCAGGGTGACGAGCACGACCGGCACTTGGCCGCCTCGAGTCGCGACCGAAACATTATCAGGCTATCGTTTGTCTGACTGAATGGAGAGGGCCCATCCGACATGACGCTCGGCTTGGGACCGCGTCACCACCCTGAAGGAGCTGTCATGAGTCAAGCGACCGACTACACCCCGCCGCGGGTCTGGACCTGGGACAAGGCGAACGGCGGGGACTTCGCCAGTATCAACCGGCCCATCGCCGGCCCCACCCACGACAAGGCGCTGCCGGTGGGCGAGCATCCCTTCCAGCTCTATTCGCTGGCCACGCCCAATGGGGTGAAGGTCACGGTGATGCTGGAGGAGCTGCTGGCGCTGGGCTACCAGGACGCCGAGTACGACGCCTGGCTGATCCGCATCGGCGAGGGCGACCAGTTCGGCAGCGGCTTCGTCGCGATCAATCCCAACTCGAAGATCCCGGCGCTGGTCGACCGCAGCGCGTCCGAGCCGATCCGGGTCTTCGAGTCCGGTTCGATCCTGCTCTATCTCGCCGAGCGCTTCGGTGAATTCCTGCCCGGAAGCCTGGCGAAGCGCACCGAGACCCTGAACTGGCTGTTCTGGCAGATGGGCAGCGCGCCCTTCCTGGGCGGCGGCTTCGGCCACTTCTATGCCTATGCGCCCGAGAAGCTCGAGTACGCCATCGACCGTTACGCCATGGAGGCCAAGCGCCAGCTCGACGTGCTCGACCGGCGCCTGGCCGAGAGCCGTTACCTGGGGGGCGACGACTACAGCATCGCCGATATCGCCAACTGGCCCTGGTACGGCCAGCTGGCACTGGGCCGGCTCTACGACGCCGGCGAGTTCCTGCAGGTGCAGGAGTACGCGCACGTGCAGCGCTGGGCACAGGAGATCGACGCCCGCCCGGCGGTGCAGCGTGGGCGCATGGTCAACCGCACCTTCGGGGAACCCTCGATGCAGCTCCACGAGCGCCACGACGCCCACGATTTCGAGAGGAAGACCCAGGACAAGCGAGGGGTGACGGCTTGAACGAGGGCGAGGCCTGTATACTCTGAGCGAGGGGTGGGGGCCATGCCGGCCCATGGCCGGCGGCGCCGCCCGGTGATGGTGACCTGGGGGCTCGCATGCAGAAAGTGCTCGTCAGTGCCTGCCTGTTGGGCAGGCGGGTACGCTACGATGCGGAGGCGCTGACGGCCTCCTCGGCCATTCTCGACCGCTGGATCGGCGAGGGACGCGTGGTGTCGGTGTGCCCGGAAGTGAATGCGGGCATGAGCATTCCGCGGCCACCCGCCGAGATCCAGGGCGGCGACGGCGCGATGGTGCTGGCTGGCCAGGCCCGGGTGATCGAGATGACGGGCCGTGACGTGACCGACGGTTTTCGAACCGGTGCCGAGATGGCGCTGGCCCTGTGCCGACAGCATGACATTCGTGTCGCGGTGCTGGCCGAGAAGAGCCCCTCCTGCGGCAGCGGCGAGATCTACGCCGGCGATTTCTCGGGGACCCGGCTGCCCGGCATGGGCGTCACGACCGCCCTGCTCAGGGAGCACGGCATTGCCGTGTTCAGCCAGCTCGACATCGCCGCCGCCCAGCGTGCGCTGTCATGCGCCTGACGCTCGGCGCGTGGCGGCAGGGCACGATCGAATTCTGATCCTTGGTGTGCCCGGCCCGCCGGTTGGGATGGCGCCCATGGGAGAGCATGCAACGAGGTCAAGGATGAAGCTGCGCTCAATGGAAAGAGAGGACCTGAAGGCCTGCGCGCGCCTCTATGCGCGGGTCTTCGCCGCCGCGCCCTGGAACGAGCCCTGGGACGCCGAGTTGGCGCTGAGGCGACTGGTGCACTTCGAGGCGTCGAGCGGCTTCTTGGGGGTGGTGGCGGACGGCGATGACGAGACGGGCGAGGTGCTGGGATTCGCGCTGGGTAACCTGGAACCCTTCTGCAGGGGGACCTTGTTCTACCTGAGGGAGATGTGCGTTGGCACCGCGTGGCAGTCGCGGGGGGTGGGGACGGCGCTGTACCGGGCGCTGGAGGCGAGGCTCCATGGGCACCAGGCCCGGGCGCTCTATCTCGCGACCGATCGAGGCATTCCCGCGGCCGCGTTCTACTCCGGGCTGGGGTTCCGCCGTAGCGAGAACATGGCGTTCTATGCGAAGCGCCTTGCGGGAGATGGCGCGTGACCCCGTGTCGCAGACGATCGGCCGTCGCCTGATCCCCAAGTGGGGGACCCCTCAGGCTGATCGTGTCGGTCGGCAGTGGTCATCGCTCGAGGCTCCGGCGCGAAGGAGGGGCCCGGTTACCCGGGTCCGCTCCTCCGGCCTGGTCAGCGGCGTGCTTCGAGGATCAGGTTGAAGGGCGTTTCGGCCGCGCGCCGGAAGTGGGCGAAACCGGCCTTGCGGAACACCTCGGCCAGGCGCGCCTCGCCGGCCTGGGCGCCGAGCACGAGTTGGCCGCCTTCCGAGATCGCATGGGCGCAGCAGATGGTGGTGGAGGCGGCGTAGTACATGCGCGAGACGATAGAGAGGTTGTTCTCGACCTTGTCCTGGGCGTAGGGCTCGACCAGCATCACCGTGCCGTTGGGGGCCAGTACCTGCTCGGCGTAGCGAGCGGCGGCGATGGGGTCGCCCATGTCGTGCAGGCAGTCGAAGAAGCAGATCAGCCCGTACTGCCTGTCGGGGTAGTTCACCGCCTGGGTGAGTTCGAAACTCACGCGATCGGCAACGCCCGCCGCGGCCGCGTTGCGCCTGGCCGCGTCGATCGAGGCCGCATGGGCATCGAAGCCGTGGAAACGCGAGCGGGGGAACGCCTGGGCCATCAGCACGGTGGAGTGGCCGTGGCCGCAGCCCACGTCGGCGACGTCGATGCCGGCCTCGAGCTGTTCGACGACGCCCTCCAGGGCGGGCAGCCATTCCGGCACCAGGCTGGCGCGATAGCCGTTGCGGTAGAACGCCGCCACGCCACACTGCAGGCGGCCGTCATGATCGCCCCAGGCCACGCCCTTGCCGGTGCGGAACGCCTCGAGGGTGCGCTCCTCGTCGAACCACATCGAAGCCGGTACCTGCCAGGCGTGGGGGATGAACACCGGGCTCTCCTCGTCGGCGAGCACCATGGCCTGTTCGGGGGAGAGTTCGTAGGTATCGCTGACGGCGTGGTAGCCCACGTAACCGCCGGCGGCCTGGGCATTCAGCCACTCGGATACGTAGCGCTCGGCGCAGCCGGTGCGGCTGGCGAGTTCCTCGGCGCTGAGCGGGCCGGCGCCCGCCATGGCCTGGTACAGGCCGAGCTTGTTGCCCAGGCTGACCATCACCCCGCCGTAGGCGGAGGAGAGGTCGCCAACGGCCTGGGCGACGAAGGCTTCCAGCTTGGTCTGATCGATGATGGGGGCATTCATGGAGTGCGGTTCCTGTCTTGTTGTGTCGGGGGCCAGCGTCCCGCTCATCATCGTCGCACGGCGCTGCCCGCTGAAGAGCTTGAATCACCCGTAATCGGTCCGTTTGTGCCACACTGAATTGTCCCTCTCTGCCCGATCTGCGAGGCGCCAGGCGCCATGGCCGGACCCGCCATCCTTGCCGGGGCAAGCCCCCGACACGTCAGCCTCGTGGCGCTGCCCGACGCCGTGGTCTCCACGCTCGCCGGTCTCTTCGATGTGATGAACGGGGTGGCGCTCATGGGCTTGGTGGCGCCCAACGCCCCGGCCCCGTTTCGTATCGAGATCGTGGGGGAGGCGGTGGGGGCGCTGAAGCTGGCCAGCGGCGTGCCGATCGATGTCCAACGCGCCATCGACACCATCGAGACGAGCGACATCGTGATCGTTCCGTCGGTATTACTCCCTGCCCAGGGCTGGGAGAAGGGCCGCTATCCCCACCTGGTCGAATGGCTACGTGCCATGCATGAGCGCGGCGCCGTGCTGTGCTCGGCGTGCTCGGGTGTCTTCCTGCTGGCCGAGACCGGGCTGTTCGACGGCAAGGAGGCAACGGTTCACTTCGGCTACGCGGAAGCGTTCATGACCAGCTACCCAGCCGTGTCGACTCACCCGGAACGCGTGCTGGTGATTGCCGGTCAGCATGAGGAGCTGGTGAGTTCGGGGGCTTCGATGAGCTGGCACGACCTGGCGCTCTATCTCATCGCGCGCTATGCCGGGGCGACCACGGCGCAGGAGGTCGCCCGCCTGTTCGCGTTGCAGTGGCACCAGGATGGTCTTACGCCCTACCTGGTGTTCGCCGCCAAGACCGACCATGGCGACGGCGAGATCCAGCGCGGGCAGCAGTGGTTGGATGAGCATTTCGCCCTTGCACACCCGGTGGAGGCGATGATCGAACGTTCGACGCTGGCCGAGCGTACCTTCAAGCGGCGCTTCGTCAGCGCCACCGGCCTGACCCCGATCGCCTACGTCCAGCGCCTGCGCATCGAAGACGCCAAGCGCCGGCTCGAGCGCACCGAGGCCACGGTCGAAGAGATCAGCTGGCGGGTCGGCTACGAGGACTCGGCCTTCTTCCGGCGGCTGTTCAAGCGCACCACCGGCCTCAACCCGAGCGCCTATCGCCGGCGCTTTCGCATCCCCGACTTCGCTCGGTCGCCACGCTGAGTCGGGGCCAACCGGCTCGCGTTTCCGCCGTCCTTCAAGCCGGTGCCAGCCAGTACAGGTTTTTCTCAAGCACCGTTGTGGCCCATGGGAAAGACGCGATTGCGATCCCCAGCGATTCGCCGCAAAGTGACCCGGTAGTGGCAAGAGGTTGGCTCGCCCTGGCACCTGTTCTGGCAAGCCGAGGCGGCCGGTTTCCTGTTGATGTCCCTGGCGGTATTGGGCTTGGGCGCCGCGGCGGTGTTCTGGCTCAAGCGGCTCCACGCGGAGTTGGAATCATGAGTTGCTGCGTGATACCGCTGCGAGACGGCTCAGCCAGGCCGACGGCTGGCCGAGATACCCCATGATGTCCATGACCTCGTAGCGGCCTTCGCGTTCGAGTACCAGTGTCGGAAACCCCGCCCCATCCACGCGGGCCAGCCGTTCCCGGCTGGCGCGGATATGCGCCTTGGTCGGCTCGCCCTGCTGTGGGGCGTAGGCCGCGTCGAAGGCGGACCCGTCGAGCCCGATATCCAGCGCCACCGTGCGCAGCACCGTTGGGTCGGAGATGCGCCGCCCCTCGACGTAGTGGGCTGTCTGCATGCGTGCCAGCAGATCAAGCCCCCGGCCGTCGATCTCGTCGGCCGCCAGCATGGCGGTGATCGGTGGTTCGGAATCGAACACCGCGCTTTGGTCGCAGAGCAGACCGTCGCGATAGGCTTCTCCAAACGGTTGGCCGCTGAGCCGTGCGATCCGCCGGTCGTGCTGTTCCACCATCTGGCGCAACTGCGGCGTCACGGGACGACGGTTGGGGCCGGCCATCATGCCGCCGGCGTGTAGCCGTATCGGCAGCGATTCGTGCGCCGCCTGGATCAACGGTGCGACGGCGTAGCACCAGCCGCACAATGGATCGAGGATGTAGTGCAGGGTCACCGCCCCGGCATTGCCGGGGCGGAAAGAGGTTGCCTGGTCGTTCATGGGGTTACCACTCCATCTCGCCCGTGTTGACCTTGGCGCCGATCTCCAGCGCAATGCCCAGGCCCGCCTGCGGGTAGGCGTCCTGCATCGCCTCGATCAGCGCTGCGCTGTCATCGGCTTGGGCCAATTCGGTCTCGAAACGCTGCAGATAATCCTGGGTGTAGGCCAACTGCGAAGCATCCTGCGGCAGGTCAGGCAAGGAATGGCCCGGTACCACGGTGGTCGGATTCAGTGCGGCGATGTCGTCCAGTTTCTCCACCCAGGCCGCGCGCTCCGCGGCTGTCTGGGCATCGGCGGTCCATGCATGCAGTCCGGCGTATACGTTCACGCCGCCGGCTACTGCCCCAATGGACGGGATCCACACATAGCTGCGGTGCGGCAGGCTGTCGTCCAGGCCGCGGATTTCCAGCGTCTGGCCTTCCAGCGGGATGGTATTGCCGGACAGCACCTCGGGCAGTGGCACCTGCTGCGGTGCGTTGGCGCCCAGACGCGGGCCCCAGATTTCCAGCTTGGTCGGCAGGGTATCCTCGATCTTCTTCACCGTCGGCTCGGTGGCTACTACCTCCGCGTCGGGGAAGAATTGCCTGAGGACGTCGATACCGAAGTAGTAATCGGGGTCGGCCTGGCTGATGTAGATCGTTTTCAGCTCTTTACCGCTATCCAGCACCATGGCCGCGATGCGCAGTGCGTCGGCGCGAGTAAAGCCGGTATCCAGCAGCACGGCGTCGTTCTCGCCGGACACCAGTACGGCATTGACGTGAAAGCTGCCGGCATCGGCGTTATAGACCTGCAGCGTCAGCGGTGCCGCCGTGGTCTCGTCGGTCTGCGCGTCGGCGTTGGCGGATGCAAAACCCAGCGCCGCAGTGACGAGGGTGAACCAGTGGACCGGAGAGAGGAGTTTTTTCATCGCGCTTATCCTGCAAGGTGAGTGAACAGGTGGGTGGTTGTGCACAGGATATTGGTTCGCAATGGTTGGATATACGCTATTCTGATCGACAGTTTGTCAACCAGATCGAGCGAATAGATGGACCGTTTTACCGCCATGCAGGTGTTCGTTGCGGTGACCGAGCGCGGCAGCGTGACCGCGGCCGCCGAAGCATTGGATATGTCGCGGGCGATGGCCAGTCGTTATCTTGAAAGCCTGGAGCGCTGGCTGGGCGCGCGGCTGTTGCACCGCACGACGCGCCGCATCGCCCTGACCGATGCCGGTCACGAGGCCCTGGCGCGCTGCCGCCAGATGCTGGACCTCGCTGATGAAGTGCAGCTGGCGGCCGGTGCGCGCGGTGTCGAGCCAAAAGGCCGGTTGCGCATCGCCACCAGCCAGTCGTTTGCCCAGGCCTGGCTCGCGGAAGCAGTGGCGGAATTTCTCGAAGATCATCCGCAGGCGCAGGTCGAGCTGCTGGTGCTGGAGCGGGCCGTCAACCTGGTGGAGGAGCGGGTGGACCTGGCGGTGCGTATCACCAATCAGCTCGATGAAGCCTTGGTGGCGCGACGACTGTGCTCCTGTCGCTCGGTATTGTGCGCGTCTCCCGGCTATGCGAAGCGCTATGGCGTACCGCACACGCCCGAGATGCTGGCTGAGCATGCTTGTGTGGCACACTCCTATGTCAGCCGTAGCGAGATCCGACTGCGCCGGGAGGGCCGCAGTGTGACCGTGCCGGTGACAGGGAAACTTTCCAGCAACGAGACGGGCGTCGTGCGCATGGCCACGCTGGCCAGCGCCGGCATTGCGATGCTACCGACCTATTTCGTTGCCGATGACCTGCGTCAAGGCCGGCTGGTACCCGTATTGCCGGCGTGGGAGCCGGAGCCGCTGGGGATTCATGTGGTGTATCTGTCGCGCCGCTACCAGCCGCTATTGCTACGGGTGATGATCGACTTCCTGGCCGATCGGCTTGGCGGTGATACTGCGCCCTGGGATCACGATCTCGCCATTGATCGCTCTATTCGCACGGAGACATCTTGATGGGCCGCTCCATTACGCCGCTGACAGATCAACTTGCCCAGGCCGGCATGTCGGTGACTGACGGCGATGGCGAGTCCGCCCGCTACGGCCGGTTCCGTGTCAACGAACGCGGCGAGCCCTTGTTGGTCGCCCTGCACGGTGCCGAACTGGAACTGCTTGGGGAAATGGAGCGGTAATGGCAGCAGGACGAAACATGAACAGGGCGTTGGGCCACCGTATCCTGATCGCGGTAGAGATGCTCTTGCTGGCGCTGCCGGCGAGTGTGATCTGTCTATTCTTTGGCTTGGCCCTGTTAATGACGGTGGGATTTCCCTGGGGCCTGGAAGAGCTGGTGATCATGCTCTTCGTGTTTATCGGCACGCTGGGTATCGTTGGGCTGTGGTGTGCAGCAGTGACTTACCTGGCACGGCGAGCGCGGTTCATCTGGTGGTGGCGGGCCGCCTGCATGGGCGCCGGGCTGGTGACGGTCTCCCTGATGCTATTCAGCCCGATCGCCTTCGGCTGGGAGCCGCCGGAATGGGTGACCATCATTGCCCTCGGGGTCTTTGCCAGCCCGCTGCTGGTGCCCTTTCTCCATCTCGCCTACCTGCTGCGGACGACCCGGTAGCAGTGGTGCCTCGGGAAGGCGCCGGATACCTCCCCAATGCGGGGTATCCGGCGCTTGCGTCTCAGGCCACCTGTTTTTCGCCGACGGCGGATGCGTTGGCCCGGCTCAGGAACGAGCGGTTCAACGGGCTGTGCGGCTTGGCGGCGAGGCGCTCGTGGGCCAGGCCCTCGGCCACGTCGCGGTAGCCGCCGCGCAGGGCGGCTTCGGTCAGCGTCCAGTCGATGATGTCGCGCTGGGCGTGGCTGCCGCCGAAGGCGTTGGCGATGAAGCGCGCCGGGTGCAGGCGCTCCACCGCGGAGGCGTAGTCGCTGCGCCAGAAGGCGACGAAGCCCTCCGTCAGGGGCAGGCCGATGCGCCGTGCCCAGGCGGCGGTTTCCGCGCCGCCTCCCGCGTTGCGCAGCGCGGCCAGCAGCCGTTCCACCCGGTCGTCACGCCCGGCGCCGAGGTAGGCCATCACGGCATGCCAGTCGTTGAAGGGGTAGAGCTTGCCGTCGGCGTGCCGGTCCCAGGTGTCGGCCAGCTCCCGCCAGCGGGCGCCGACGTCCTGGCCGGTGAGGTGCAGGCGCCAGAGCAGGGCGGAGGCGTCGACCATGTCCAGCGCCACGGCGCTGCGCTCCTGCCGGATCGGGCCGTCGTAGAGGGCCAGTGCCTCGCCGGTCTGCCCCAGCTCGAGGTGGCAGAGCGCGCGATGCCACCAGTTGTGGACCTTGAACAGGTTGTCGTCGGCGGCCCAGTAGGGTTCGCGGGCGAGCATCCAGCCGAGGCCGTCCTCGGCCCGGCCCTGCATCTCCATGACGTGGGCCACGGCGTGGTGCGCCCAGCAGTCCAGCGGTTCTCCGTCCAGCGCCTGGCGGCCGGTGTCCTCGGCCCGGGCGTAGGCGCCGCTCTCCTCCAGCCCGAAGGCGTACATGCCCAGCAGGATCGAATGGCCCGGCATGTCGGGCGACCACCTGGGCAGCACGCGGGCGATTCGGTCGCGCAGGTCGCGGCCGTTGGCGCGGTAGAAGTCCGCCAGGTGGCCGGCCTGTAGCGCCAGGAGGTCGTGCGGGTGGCGCAGGTTGTGGCGATCCAGGGCGCAGGCGGCGGCGGTCCACTCGCCGGCCAGCAACTGGTCGAGCACGGCGACGTGCGAGGCTTCCCGGTCGTTCAGGCGTGAGGTCTTGGCGATGGCGACGTCCCCCCTGGCCGCGTCGGCGGCATCGGGTTCGGTGGCCAGGGCAAACAGATAGGCCCGGAAGAGGCGGGCCATGGTGAAATCGGGCGCGATCTCGAGGGCCTGGTCCAGCGGCGCCACGGGGTCGCCACGATAGAGGTTGAAGGCGTCGACGGAGCGGGTGTAAAGGTCGGCGGTCTCGGCGGTGGCGCCGGGCAGGGGGTTTCCTTGGCGGTCGGTCAGCATGGAGGATGGCTCCTGGGTGCGGTTGTTGTCGTTCGTCAGGGCGGCGAAGGGCGGGCAACGGCCTCGCCCCACGCCACGCTGCTAAACTACCCGGAGGTGCGGCGGGGAATAATGGGCGAGGCGCCGGAGTTCTTGTCCGAGCCGCCGCCATCACGGGAACGTCGACCGATGGATGCCTCTCTCGATGTGTTGCGCACGCTGCGCCTGACCGGTGGCCTCTTCCTCGATGCGGAGTTCACCGCGCCCTGGTGCGTGGCCGCCCAGGTTGCGCCGGAGGATTGCCACCCCTTCACCCCATTACCCATGGGCATCATCGCCTATCACTACGTCAGCGCCGGCCGGCTGTGGTTGCGGGTGGGAGAGGGGGCGTCGGTGGAGGTGTCGGCGGGGCACCTGGTGGTGCTGCCCCGCAACGATCCGCACGTGCTCGGCAGCGACCTGGCGGGCCCGGCCGTCAGCGCCGAGGGGCTGATGCAGGCCAGCGTGGAGAGCGGCATTGCCCGGATCGTTCACGGCGGCGGCGGGGAGGCGACGCGGGTGTGGTGCGGCTTTCTGCTCAGCGAGACGACGACCGACCCGCTCGTCGGCATGCTGCCGAGCGTGATGACCCTCGACGTGGCCGAGGGCGTTACCGGACCATGGATCGAAAGCTCCTTCCGCCTGGCCGCCAGCGAACTCGCTGCCGGGGAGGTGCGCTCACCGGCGCTGCTCGCCAGGCTGGCGGAGCTGCTCTTCATCGAGGCCGTGCAGCGCTACCTCGCCGGCTTGCCGCCGGGGCAGCGTGCCTGGGTGGGCGGGTTGCGCAACCCTCTCGTGAGCCGCGCCCTGGCCCTGCTGCACGATCGGCCGGAACGCCACTGGACGACCGAAGCGCTGGCGCGGGAAGTGGGGCTTTCCCGCTCCGCCTTCGCCGAGCGTTTCACCGAGCTGGTGGGGGTTCCCCCCATGCGCTACCTGGCGGGGTTGCGCATGCAGATGGCGGCCCGCCGCCTGCGCGAGTCCCAGACCCCGATCTCGCGCATTGCGCTGGAAGCGGGGTATGAATCGGAAGCGTCCTTCACCAAGGCGTTCAAGCGCGCCTTCGGGGCGCCCCCGGCGACCTGGCGCCGGGAGCAGCATAACCCGCCGCAGCCCACCCCGGCCGACTGACCTTCGGGTGCTTTCAGGCGCATGCGCACGTGCGGCGCCGGACCAGGAAGATCGATGTCCGCCCGGCGATGACGCGCGCATGGTCGGCCACACCTTCGGGAAGGGCGCTGACGTGGCCAATGCCGAGCCAACCGAGCCTTTGACAGGTCAATCCATACCCGCAATGAGTGATGGCAACACGATATCTGATGGGTCAGATGTTGCACTTGGTCATTGAGATCGCCGTTATGGCTTCAGGACTACAGATACATGGACTATGTCTTATAAGCTGCATGGCAAGAAGCGTGCAAGTAAGGTGGTATAACTCGCACGTACCATATGTCGTATTTTCTACAGCCAAGCCATCTGCGTCTACTATAGTGAAACATATTAATACTGGGAATTACATTTCTTGTCAGAGAAATGATGTTAGGGAATAATAATCGCACTTCGTTACATTGGTGGTTTTATTGCGACGTGCACAGGAAGATATCATGAATGCATTCATGAACGTTAATGTGTCAGTCGTGCGGCTTAATTAATTACCCGAATGGATAATGTCAGTACATTTTTCGTGTAAGTAATGGTGTATGTCTGCTTGTGGCATGTAAGGTATTAAGGTACATGCGGCTAGTTTTCCTTCAGGAAGGAAGCCAAACCAAGCCCGCCGGGTAGAGTTGGCTGCTAAGTGTGGAAACGGAACAACGTGGTTGTCGTAAAAGGCGACTTTTGTCATTCCCCGGAGCCGATTGGATCCGAATGAAAGGCGCGCGACCACACTCACCAACTTGCGAGCCAACGATCAACAATAACAGTGGGGAAATTGAAATCATGGCTACCCAACAACCGAGATATACTCCCGAGGTACTCAAAAAGCCCGCGAATTACGGCGTACTCGAACAGCTGGCGGGAACCTGGGTCAACTACAACCCGGACAACAACACGACCGGATGGGGATTACACACCACCTGCCTGCCCTCCCCCGGAAGCAACTCCGAAACCATTCCCGGCAAGTTTCATTTTCTCTGCCAGAACTACGACGAGGAGCTTACCTTTACATTGGTACCCGGGGGAGTACGCAACCGAGGTGGCGCCAACGAGCAGTTCAGCGGAGCGGTAAAATACGACCAGACCATTCATGATCTCGATGGCAACCTGCTCCATGAAGAGAACGGCATGTACCTCTGGCTGGATACTCTTTATAACCATCCCGCCGACGACGACTCCATCATGACCGATATCGGTTATCCCGAACTATCGGCGGGCGCCGGCGCCGACGGCCCGGTTTATATCCCCCCCTATTCGGTCTCCCGCAGCGGCACGATCCCCCACGGCAGCACCGTGCTGTTGTTGGGTAGAGACTCAAAAAATGAGGGCAAACCGCAATTCCCCCATGGCACTGCCACATGGGACCCCGCTCACCTGGCCATCTCCCCGAGCATGGGGCTGGCAGGCACCACCGCCGACACCCCCATCAATCTCGATGAACCGGCGCCGCCCTGGGTTCACGATCCCAGTCTGGCGGAGAGAGATCCAAGCGGCAACAGAACCTATACACAGCGCATTCTGGCGGACGATCACTACCCCTACTCGGTGCGTCCCGACCTCCGCTTGCGCGACGCCATCCAGGATCAGGAGATCAAGAGCTTCGTACTGATCGATATGCGCACCCGGGAGCCCGGCGGGCCTGAGGGTGGACTACTGAACACCCCATTCGTAGAGCGATTCGCGCGTGTAACCGAGATGAGCTTGCGGATGTGGATCGAAACTGTGATCGAAAACGGCGAGGAGGTTCTGCAGCTGCAGTACGAGCAGATCCAGTTCTTCGAGTTTCAATTCGGCACTGATGGCGGCACGACCCGCTGGCCACACATTCAGATCAATACCCTGCGCAAAAAAGCGTGACCGCACGCCTGACCGCACGGGAACCCGCCGCTGTTCATGACTGCAGGCGTCGGGTTCCCGCCATCTGCCGCGGAAACAGGCTAACCGGGATAACGAAACATTAAGGAGATGAAGACCATGGCGCCATCAGAAACAGTGAGAGAGAACCTTTCTCCGGGCCTGTTCGACAGGCTCGCAAGCACCAGTGAACCCGCGCTGCAGGACCTCCGGGAGGCGGCGCAGCTCGCTTTACAGGTGGAGTTTACCACCATACCTGTCTACCTCTCGGCACTCTATTCCATTTCAGACACCGGGAGCCACGCCTACCAGACCCTGCGAAGCGTAGCCATGGAGGAGATGTTCCATGTCAACCAGGCGGCCAATATCATCGTCGCCTTGGGCGCGCTGCCCAAATTTACCGGTGATGCGGTCCCTACTTTCCCCGGCTATTTGCCACAGGCCAACCCGAACACGACCCCCATGGTCGGCCTGTTTCGCGCATCCCCCGATGTATTCGCCAATGTCTTTGCCGCCATAGAGAGCCCGGCGCAGTATGGCGCGCCTCCTCAGGGCGACAACTATGACAGCATCGCGCAGCTGTACGGCGCCCTGATCGCGGCGGTGAATACCTATCCCGGAAACCCCTTCAGTACAACTGATGTTCCTGGTCGACAAAGGACCAACATTTATCTTGGAAAATTTGGCGGTAACGTCAACGAAGTGGTGGACAAGGAGAGCTTTCATGTAGCGGTAAACGAAATCGTCGAGCAAGGTGAAGGGACCGTCCCCCCTGAAAAGCCTCTGGTGCCGGTTGAGAGTTTCGGTACTTACAACCACTATGGCAAGCGCACCGACGGCACCTACGGGCCCATCCTTGGCACCCCGTACGAGATGAGCCACTTCCTCAAGTTCCGCGAAGTTTCGCTCGACAGTGCCAATTTCCCGGCGACGCTCCCCATCATCTCCAATCCCGACAGCAGCGACTACACCAACCAGCGGGCCAAACGGTTGTCTGACAGCTTCGATCACCGCTACAGCCTGATGCTGCGCGCCTTCGAGGCCGCATTCAAGGACGACGCCCCCGACCCCTATTTCAACGTCGTCCTGTCAATCATGCACCGGGTGCTGCCGCATCTTGCCAGGGCGCTGATGTCTACCCCGGCCTTTGCCGACGGCGACAGCTCCGTTGGCCCCAATGCCGCACCGGCTTGGCGTTACAGAAGCGATACCGGGCGCACCTTTGAGGAACTGACGCAGGAGCTTGAAGGTGAGCTCTACCAGCTGTCGACATCGCCCAGGGACAATGCGTTGCGCACGCACCTCAAGGCAGCCATAGCAGGCGACAAAGAGATATTGACGGCAGCCAAAGAGCTGGGGTTGTAACGGGATCAAGTTGAAAGGAAATCATCATGACTGACTACAAGATTTACCCGCCTGTCGGCATCGCCCGTGTGGGGAACGCGCCGGAAAAATTCTATATCGGGCCCGAGACGTATCGCGGTCTGCCCATCAACCCCGACGGCAGCCTCTTCACCCAGGATGACTTCCGGGATGGACAGGGTCGCATGTGTCGCCAGGCGGCGCGCTTTCATATTTATCACGGCAACGAAGAGATCACCCTGGATACGCCCGGAATCAAGTCGATTACCTGGACCGTGCACATGGCGAACAAGAAAGCCAGTTGGTACGAGTTCGCCACCAACGAAGGGGAACTGGGTTACGCCAGCAATCATCCCTTGCGCAACGCCGATGTGAAGGACCGACGCAGCTTGATTATCGATCCAGGCCCACGGCGGATCAGCGGCACCCATGCCGGCCCCGTCCCCATGGATCGCCATACGGTTCCCGTGGACTATCAGGGCGCAAACTTCCCCAAGGGCATCCTGTATCCCAATCGGGAGTGTATCGACACCTTGGGAGAGCTGCGTACCGACGAAGCCGGTCGCCTGCTGGTGCTGGGGGGGCTGGGCATATCCGGGACCGAAGATGAAAACGCCGTGATCAAACAGTACGCCAATAACGACGGCTGGTGGGATGACACCGGTGACGGTCCGGTCAGGGCGGTAATCGAGTGGGACGATGACAGCCTTGATCCAGCTGATCCGGCCTGGGTGTCTGTGGCACCGCCCTCCTATGCACCGGAGATCGCCAACCTGGTAACGCTCTGGGACACCATCTTCGACAGCGCTGTGCGTGCCGGACACTACCCGAAGATCAATGATCAGGGCATGTGGCAAAGTGGACCCGATGGCTACAAGCCCAACTTCCAGAGCGAGATAAGACCACTACTGGAGCGGGCCACCACCTACACCTGGGTCGCGGCAATCCCCCCCAAACCCCACAAATTCGACATGGAGATGCTGGGTGCGGTGCCGTATCAGGAGGATCACTACCGCGGCCTGCGCAACTGGATTCTGGATATCCTGCGACCACCGGCGGATGAGAACACCATTATCTCCGAGCGGGGAGGTACCATGATGCCCTACCTGGCGGGGGACAACTGTCTTATCGACGGCACGCTTACATCCACTTATCTGCGTTTGACGGATACCCAGTTCTTCTTTGTTCAACAGTGGGCGGCGGGACACTTCGTCAACGAGCCTGTTGTCGATAGTAGCCCTCAATCACTGACGCGCAATGTTCTGGAAAACTGTGTAGGAGGCGCGTTTTCTCCCGGTATCGAGCTCACCTGGATCTCCCGCAATCGGGCCATCTACAGTCGTGAGGACCCTTTCCGTATCAACGCCGCGCCGCCCACCGAAGGGCCACTCAACCTGGGTTTTACGCCTTCTGCGATGGAACCCGGGGATCTCACTCGCTACATGGCCATACCCTGGCAGGCAGACTTCAATGAGTGCTCCTCACAGCCCATCGGTGAGCGAGTATTGTGGTGGTGGCCCGCACAAAGGCCTGAATTCGTCTATCTGGAGCCGCGATCCCAGGTCGGGGGCCTGGCGGCTATTTCGACCCCGGATGAGCAGACGGGAGGGCAGGTTGCCTGGATCGGTACCGATTTCGATCAGATGCGGGGAGATTTCATCTCCTTTGCCGACGACGTACAGATGGTGCAGTACTGGTCGCAACTGGGCTTCGTGATGGCAAAAGAGGTCGAAGGAGAGCGCCGCTTTGTGGAAGTTGCACGCACCCTACCTCGACCTTTCACACCGAATGGCAACTGATTTCGATCTCGTTATCCTCGGCGCCGGCCCTGCCGGTTGCGCCACGGCTCTCGCCGCGATAGCGGCGGGCGTCGAGCGCGTGGCTATTCTGGACAGGCCCGCCCGCCAGGCCTTCAGGGTGGGGGAATCCGCAGCGCCTGATGTCGTCGCTAAATTGAGGCTGCTGGGGATATCGGATGACCTTGAGGCGAGAGGACACCGACCCTACTACACCAATCTCTCCCTATGGGCGGGAGAGCGCCGGTTCGACGATTTTCTCCATCGCTCGACAGGGGACGGCTGGCATCTCGATCGGGAACGCTTTGACGAGGATCTGCGTCAAGCCAGCTGTGTGAGAGGTGCGCAATTACTGACTCCTGCGGTGTTGGAATCCCTACGCTGGGATAGTGGAGAGTGGCAACTGCAAATCACTTACCAGGGCAAACAGCATCTGCTGTGTTGTCGTTACCTCGTCGACGCCTCCGGTCGCAGAGCTGCCCTTTGCAGGCGACTGGGAATTGAGCGCAAGCGTCTCGACGATCTGGTGGCGGTGGCGTGTAAGTGGCCCAATGCTGGCAGGCTGGAAGGGATAACACTGGTGGAATCGGTGGCCGACGGATGGTGGTACGCGACCCGTTTACCCGATGGTTCAGCGCTGCTGGCGTTGATGTCGGATGCAGCCCTTGTTCGCCAGAAGGGATTACGAAATCGCGAAACGTTCTATGCGCTCTGGGCTCAGACAGAGGAGCTGCAGCAGTGGCTGCAACCTACCCGCCGGCACGCACTCTCCCTTACCTGCTTTGCCGCATACAGCGGTTTTGTTACCCGGGCAGCCGGACCGGGCTGGATCGCCGTGGGCGATGCCCTGGCTGCATTCGATCCTTTGACCTCTTCGGGAATTTCCAACGCACTGGGCGACGGTCTGGCTGCGGCACCGGTAATCACCGATTGGCTGCACAACAATGGCCTGCATGCGGCGGAACAGTATGCATTTCGGGCAAACAGGGGGGTAACCCGTTTTCTCAGGGAGTGGCAGGGCCAATATAGCCTGGAGCGACGGTGGTCGGATCATCCATTCTGGGCCCACCGTTGTGAGGCTATGCCTATTTAAAAGGGGTATCCGGAAATCGTGCCGGACCTGACTCGTGAGGCTTATGCTGCCTGGCTTGCCGATGGCGTGGAGTGCCGTCGGCGCGCCCTGGACACGGTACGGCTGGACCTATGACTGGGCCACCGATGCGGGAGATACCCCCATGGGGTAAGCGAGTTCCTGCTTGCCCCCAGTTCCGAATACGAGATCGAAGCGCGGCACCAGGTCGAGGACTACTGCACGATGTGATGGCTGTCGTCAGGCCTTCGGTGGCAGCGCCATCAAGCCTGAGGTTAAAGAATTTACTAAATTATTCAATATCCTGGCCGATATGCAGTATCGAGGTCGTTCCAATAAGGCGCGATTTCAATGCTATTGAAGAGATGACATGACGGATCAGGGAGCAGGTAGATGTTGAGAAATGTGATGATAGGGGTGGTGCTCGCGGCGACACTGGTCGTTTCGGGCTGTGCGTCGGTGTCGATGGGGTCCAAGGAAGAGGATATGGCGCTGAAGCAGTTTCCGGCGCCGCCAGACTCCATGGCGGGTGTATACGTGTACCGTGACAGCTTCATAGGGAAGGCCTTGAAGAAGACCGTATCTCTGGACGGGGAGATAATTGGAGAAACGGCTAATGGCGTGTATTTCTATAAGGTAATCCCCCCCGGAGAGCACGTCATTTCGACGGAATCCGAATTCAGTGACAATGCCCTCTCGTTTGTGGCAGACGCCGACAGGAATTATTTTGTCCGGCAATACATCAAGATGGGCGTTTTCGTCGGTGGCGCAGGGTTGGAAATGGTCGACGAGGAGCAGGGGATGATGGCTGTGCGGGAATGCTGTCGCTTGGCGGCTTCGCAGTAACGCTGGCTGTCGTAGCCCACAGAGAAGGTCTCTGTGGGCTACGTTGATCTCCATTGACTCTCTTGATCACATGATCTGGAAAATAAGCACGCGCAGTGGAGATTGAAAACCAACGAGTGAAGGTCACGGTGATGCCGGGGAGCTGGTGGCACTGGGCGACTCTACGGCGCCGGTGGGTTCCTGGAGCAAATGCACTGCGACAGCGTGGCTATTGTGCTTCGAAGTCCACGCGGCGGATGCTGAAGCGCTCCACGGGCAGCTTGCCGGTAAACAGCTGGTCGAGCTTGGCGTAGAGCACGTAGGTGTCGTCGCCCTGCTGCGCCGCCGTCGTCACGAAAACGGCGCCCGTGTCCATGCGGCCGGAGACGTGAGCGCTTTGCCAGCCATCCTCACTGGACAGTTGCACTACTGCATCAGTGCTCACCTCGCCACCGATGATGGCGTTGGCTGCCAGGACCAGCTTGCCTTGCGAGTCCCAGACCATGCCGTCGGCACCCTCGAAGGTGCGGTCGAGCTCGACCTGCTGGACGTCTGAAGGATCATCGAGCGATACGCGTAACAGCGTGCCGTCATTGTACTTGGCGACGATCAGGTAGCCGTCGGGATGATACACCAGCCCGTTGAGGTTGACGCCTTCGCCTTCGAACAGCTCGGAGGTCGTCAGTACGTCGGGTTCGCCGTCCAGCGGCACCCGGTAGATCACCGGCGAAAGACTGTTGGTCACATACGCAGTGCCGTCTGGTCCGACGATGACATCGTTGCAGAAATGGGCTGCTCCCTCGTGAAGGGCGGTGAGGTCGACATGGCGCAGCGGCTCACCGGTAGCGAGGTCGTAGATGGCAAGCTCCGCCACTTGCATCTTGGTGTCTTCCGCCGTTCGCTCGCCGACGCCGAGGTCGGAGTTGCACACCAGCACTCGGTTGCGCTCCGTATCCAGGTGCAAGCCGAAGGTCGAGATCAGTCGCTCGTCCTCGACGAATGGTTGGATATCGCCCTCAAGCGAGACGCGGTAGATGCCCCCGAAATATAGCGAACTCACGAGAAATTCGTCGCGGGTCTGATCATAGGCGATACCCTCCGGGAAGAGGTTATGTTCCTCGAATACGATTTCGGAGGGTCCCGATGACAACGCCGGCTCGGCTTCTGGCGGCTGGGCTTCGGCGTTCGCATGATCGGCGAGCAGCAAACCGGCACCGGCGAACAGGGCCGTGCCCAGCGCTTTGCGAGGTGTGCTGGAGTGGAATGCTGGCATCAGGCTTTCCCCCTCGAGGTGGCCAAGGATGGCCATGGTGTCGAAACATTCGGTTTCGACGGACGATGAGCCCAGAATAATCATCACAAAACCATTAACCCATTGATTTAATTTTTACTATTCTCCGTGGGCATGGGCTGTTTCGCCTACGGGGTCATAGGGACGGGGCTTCAACAGAATAGCCCAACAGCAGTCGCGCGTGCGGAATTCGGTGCCCCGCGATGGGCCACGAAGCTGTTGTGGTCATGCTGATCTTCGATTGAGCCACCTGTCGATTGCAGGCCGAGCCGTTCGATATGGAGGTGGACGACCACAACATGAGAGGAGACCAACATGCGATTCATGGTCATGGTGAAGGCGAGCAAGGAGTCGGAGGCCGGCACGCTGCCGAGCCAGGAGCTGCTGGAGGCGATGGGCAAGTACAACGAGGAGCTGGTCAATGCCGGGATCATGCTCGCCGGTGAAGGGTTGCAGCCGAGCAGCAAGGGGGCGCGCGTGCGCTTCTCGGGCGACCAGCGCATCGTCATCGACGGCCCCTTCGCCGAGACGAAGGAGCTGGTCGCCGGCTACTGGCTGTGGCAGGTGGCGTCGAAGGAGGAGGCCATCGAGTGGGTCAAGCGTTGCCCGAACCCGATGCCCGGCACCGAGGCCGAGATCGAGATCCGCCAGGTATTCGAGGCCGACGACTTCGGTGAGGAGTTCACCCCGGAATTGCGCGAGCAGGAGGAGCGGCTGCGCGCCCAGGCCGCCGAGTGGCAGCAGAAGCGCTGAGCGGTGCCGGTCGCAATGCCGTCGGTGTGGATACGCCAGGCGTCCGCCCGCGGGCTCAATTCACCTGGGTAATCATCACCGGTGCAACGCCCCGACGGAGCATGCCGAGCTTGCGGGCCGCGTGCTTGGAGAGATCGATGATGCGCCCCTGGACGAAGGGTCCCCGGTCGTTGATCAGCACTTCCACTTCCTGACCGGTATCCGGACGGGTGACCAGCACCTTGGTACCGAAGGGCAGGCTCGGGTGGGCGGCCGTCAGGGCCTGCTGGTCGAAGGGTTCGCCGCTGGCCGTCGGTGCGCCCTGGAAGGTGTCGCTGTAGAAGGAGGCCATGCCTTCCTGGGTAGCGTCATCGTGCGCCTGCACGCTACCCGCCGTTAGCAGGCCGGCCAGGCAACAGGCGAGAGTCAGTCGGACTCGGGTTCCCATGGATTACCTCATGGTTCTCGTGCAGCGGATTGCGCGTCCATCGATGCGATGAGGTGCCGGTAGGCAGGGGGCATGGTAACCGCCCTGGCCAAGGGGGGCAACCCGTAGCAAAGATCGACGACGTTGGCGACAAAAGAACGCTATTCGTATAGCAAGGCGTGCGGCCGTCAAGGCTCGATCGCCCACGACCACGCCGGGGGATGGCGACCCGTCGTGAAATTGCGGCGGCCAAGTCCGGCCGCTGGGCGGGTTCGGGGCGTCCTGGCGTACGGCTTGACCTGAACTTCGCTTGAGGTTTTAGGCTGTGGGGCGTCACCTGAGCGAGAGGAGCGACCCATGCAACGCGTACAGCCGGATATCTGGGAGACCGAGGTGGAGAGCCCCTTCACCGGGCTCACCGTGCACGCCTACCTGTTCGTTCGGGACGCGGGCAACGTGCTCTTCTACAATACCGGCCATCGTCACGAGATCGAGCGGATGGCGGCGCTGGGGGGTGTGACCTACCAGTACCTGAGCCACCGCGACGAGGTGGGGGAGACCCTGGCGCTGATCCACGAGCGCTTCGGGACCCGACTGGCCGGGCATATCGCCGAGCGCGACGACTTCGCCCGCGTGCGCCCCCCGGAGATCCTGTTCGACAGGCGCGAACGGCACCTGGACACCATCGAGGTGATCCCCACTCCTGGCCATAGCCCTGGCAGTACCTGCTTCCTGGTCGACTCGCCCCACGGCAAGCGCTACCTGTTCACCGGCGATACCCTCTACCGAAACGAGGATGGCGGCTGGCGCGCCGGTTTCATTCCCGGGCACAGCGCCGAGGAGGACCGGGAGACGCTGGCCGAGAGCCTGCGGCTGCTGAAGACGCTCGAACCGGACGTGGTCTTCTCCAGCGCCTTCGCTGGCGAGGCCGGGTTTGAGGAGCTCGCCCCGGGCGAGTGGCCCGGCCTGGTGGATCGGGCGCTCGACGAGTTGCTGGGGTGAGCGGAGTCGCCTGCGCCCGAAACGTCGCGCCGCTCGAGACGGCCTGGGTGGTCAGGGACAAGAAAGTCACGGTGAGCTGTGGCATCGTTGGGGTTTTCCGAGAAAAGGCATCCGACCATGGCAAGCATCTTCACCCGCATCATCCAGGGCGAGCTCCCGGGGCACTTCGTCTGGGAGGATGAACAGTGCGTGGCCCTGATGACCCTCAATCCGATGAAGCCCGGTCACCTGCTGGTGATTCCGCGCGAGGAGATCGACCACTGGGACGACCTGCCGGCCGAGCTGGTCGCCCACCTCATGGCGGTATCGCAGAAGCTCGCCAAGGCCCTCAAGCGCGCCTTCCCCTGCGAGCGCGTGGGGATGCTGGTCGTCGGCCTGGAGGTGCCGCACGTGCATATCCACCTGGTACCGATCGATGCGATGCAGGACATCCGGGTGGAGGGGCTGGCCCAGGCCCAGCCCGAGGAGCTGGCGGATGCCGCTTCTCGACTCCGGGGGGCCCTGAACGGGGGCTCGACTGCCTGACCGATGACGTCGCGTGGGAGAGGCGGGGCTTCAGCGTTCTGCGCGACGTACCCTTTGGCCTCGCAGGTCGGTGAACGCCGTCTCCAGGTCGCCAACGCTGGCGACGCCTCGTATGACGTCGATGCGCCGGCCCTGTTCATCGAACAGCACGATGGTGACCTGGTCGACCAGATGCTCACCGGCGAAGCGCGCCCCCTGCGTGGTGTTGATGTTCACCACGCGCCAGGCGGGTGGGTGTTCGATGTTGGCCAGCGCCTGTTCGGCATTGTCGCGCAGGCGACGACTCGCCGAGCGGCGCTGATCGAACACCTGCACCGCGACCGGTTCGCCGCTGCCGATCACGCTCAGGTCGGCCAGGGTGCGGACGTTACGCTCCTCGAGAATGAGCCAGGCCGCCGGCACGGCAAGGATGGCCAGGGCGATCAGGATGCCACGTACCAGGCGGCGAGGGCGGAAACGCCGTCGCGGCTTGCCGGCGAGGGACTTGCTCGAGGGACCGATCGGCTTGCGACGCCTGTTCCTGGTCTTCGGCATGCGGGGCACCTCCTGCCGGAAATGGGCCATTCCCTTGTCTAATATAGTGCCACCCTTTGCCAGGCCGAGTCAGAAGCCCGGAAATGGGGGCGGAGCGAGTGCGAGGCCGGCACCGGTGACGTCCTGGCCCGGGCTGCAGGGCAATGGCGTGGTTTGGCCTGCTGCCGTGATGCGAGAGTGGAGGTGCAGGAGACAGGCGACTGTCCTCGGTCGGTAGCTGACGCCCGGCTGGACGAGTTCTCAGTCGCTCTCTCCCGTGAAGTGCAGGCCTCGGGCGATGAGATCGTCCGCCAGCGCCCGGGCCGCCAGGGTGAATTCCACGCGAGCCATCGCCAGTGCACTCAGGTCTCGCGAGACCACCTCTCGCTCCATACGATCGAGGCGAGCCTTGGCCGTTGCCAGGCGGCGCCCCAGTGCCGCATCGAGCCCGATGCAGCCGGGAGGCGCTTCAGGCATCGGGCATAACTGATCCACCAGGTCGTCGGGCAGTGCGCGTGTCATGCTGGTGACTTCCATCACATTAACTCCTCGGCTCCGAACTCCGATCTCACCACCGAATGTCCTGGGTACCGGCCTACAGGCCCGGTGCTTCCTCGGTGTATGCCGTTGTCGAGACGGTGCCGCTGGCAGCAGGTCTCCCTCCTGGAGCTGAGCGAAAACACCAGAGATCCTTCTCCTCTGTAACTATAGTGTGTTTTTATGTAAGTAAAGGGGAGTTTTGGGAGGTCAGGCCCGACGGATGCCAGGTCGGTAGCTCTGCAGCACCGGCATTTGGTTGCTTTCGCGAAGCGCCGGTGGCCGCCGGCGTCAGTGAGTACGGGGGCTTCTGGCCGATGTGAAGGGTGCCGTGGTGGGGCGGTAGCTCGAGGGACCGGCCGGAGTCGGCAGATCGGTTGGAAGTAAAACACCCCATCCGGCCAGGGGCCGAATGGGGTGCGGTAATTGCCGGCAACGTCATGCCCTCAACGCTGGTGCTCTTCCTCGAAAAGCTCTGCCTTGGCGTGACGCATGACGACCTCGCAGGCGGCTTGATGGGCGAGCTGCAGGAGCAGGCCCTGGGTCACTTCGAAGCCCTTTCCCAGGCAGGTATCGATATCCTGGCGGCTTACTCGAGGGGAGACGTTGCAGTCAATCTTGATCGTTCTTCCGCCACCGTCCAGCCTGTCGGCGAATCCCCGTATGCGCCAGGCGATACGCTCTTTCCAGCTGGCCGATTCTTCCACGCCTTCGTTTACGCTAAACGTGCACTGCCACTCAGGTTTGTAGACCTTCATGAGAACCTCCCGTGCTGGCTTGAAAGAATGATCGATCGTGGTTGCTTCTCCGTAATGAAATGTCGTGCCAGTTCATCATACAGGCTTTCAGAGGCCAGGACAGTGCAAGCAGCGTGAATGATGCGGCCCGCCTGTAACGGCAGTGACGCCTGCCCGGGAGGCCCAGGGTCCGTCAGCGAAGATGGGCGGCAATGGCCTCGAGGGCGGCGCGCTGCAACAGGGCCTGTCGAGCCCAGAACTGCAGCACTTCGGTGTCAAGCGGGTGGGGTTGCGGGCATAGGGTATTCATGGAGTTGATCCTCCTGAAAGGATTGCTTCCCCAGCGTAGCCGCATTCTTGTTGCAATGCAGCATTTCTTTTCTTATGTCAGAAAAGCCTTCATTAGTCATGTATTGGCTCCCGCCGATGACCCATTCCCGCGCCGAGGCAGTCCGCTATCGCTCCCGACTGGCCGCCTGTGAAGCCGATACGCCGATGGCCCTTATTTCTTGCGGGCTTGCGCCAACTGCTGCCGGCGGTGTTCCCCCTGCCGCTCGAACATCCAGCCCGGGTATTCGGGCGGCAGGGCGCTGACGGCCTCGAGCTCGGCGAGTTCCGCATTGCTCAGCCTGACGTCGGTCGCGGCAATGTTGTCGTCGAGCTGGTCGACCCGCTTGGCGCCGACGATCACGCTGGTCACGGCCGGCTGGTGCAGCAGCCAGGCCAGGGCGATCTGGGCGACCGACACGCCGTGTGCCTCGGCGATCCCTCGCATCACGTCGATGCTGTCATAGGCACGCTCGATGGCCACCGGGGGGAAATCGAAGGTGGTGCGGCGGCTACCTTCCTCGGCCTGGGTGTCGCGCCCGTACTTGCCGCTCAGCAGGCCGCCGGCGAGCGGGCTCCACACCATCAGGCCGAGGGTCTCGCTCTGCAACATGGGGAGGATGTCACGCTCGAGGTCGCGGCCGGCGAGCGTGTAGTAGGCCTGCAGCGATTCGAAGCGCGCCAGGCCGTGACGCTCGGCGATGCCCAGTGCCTTCATGATCTGCCAGGCCGCCCAGTTCGAGACGCCGACATAGCGGACGTGGCCATGCTGTACCAGGGTGTCGAGCGCGCGCACGGTCTCCTCGATGGGTGTCGCCGGATCGAAGCCATGGATCTGGTAGAGGTCGATATGGTCGAGCTGCAGGCGCTTCAGGCTCGCCTTGACCCCGTTCATGATGTGGTAGCGCGAGTTGCCTCGGGCGTTGACGCCCTGGCTGCCGGTCTCGCCGAAGACCTTGGTGGCCACCACGATGTCGTCCCGTGGCACCTTGAGGTTCTTCAGCGCCTGGCCGGTGATGCGTTCCGACAGGCCCTCCGAGTAGACATCGGCGGTGTCGATGAAGTTGATGCCCGCGTCGAGCGCGCGGCCGATCAGCCGCTCGGCGTCGCTCTGCTGCAGGTCGCCGATCTGGCTCCACAGCTCGCCCTCGCCGCCGAAGGTCATGGTGCCGAGGCACAGCTCGGAGACGAACAGGCCGGTATTGCCGAATTTGCGGTAACGCATGGTTGCACTCCTGTTGCTGCTGGGTGGTGACATGGCTCAGCGGCGCGCGATCCTTGCGCCGCCCGTGATGATGTCGTTGACGAACTCACCGGTGATGAAGTCGTGCGGGAAGCCGAGGTCGACCTCACTGATCTCGTTGAGCCTCGTCAGTTGCTGGTCGTCGAGGCTGAATTCCAGGGCGCCGAGGTTATCCTCGATCTGTGCCACACGGCGTGCCCCCAGGAGCGTGCTGGTGACGCCCGGTCGGGTCAGCGTCCAGTTCAGCGCCACCTGGGCAGGGGAACGGCCGACTTCCTCGGCGATGGCCCTGACCTCTTCGGCGATGGACAGCTGCCTCTCATCCGGCAGTAACACCCGCTGTCGAGAGTTGAAGACATCGACTTCGCCGGCGGCGTTCGCTCGTCGCTGCCGCTCGATGTCGTCGCGGCTGTACTTGCCGGTCAGCAGGCCGCCGGCGAGGGGAGACCAGGGCGTCACGCCGAGCCCCAGGTCCACGGCCATCGGCACCAGGTCGCGTTCGATGTCGCGCATCGCCAGGCTGTACTCGACCTGCAGGCCGATGAATCGCGACCAGCCCCGGAACTCGGCCAGGGTGTTGGCCTGCGCGACTTTCCAGGCCGGAAAGTCCGACGCCCCGACATAGAGCACCTTGCCCTGCCGGACCAGGTCGTCCAGGGCGCGCATCACCTCGTCGATTGGCGTGCGATACTCCCAGGCGTGGACCCAGTAGAGGTCGATATAGTCCGTACCCAGCCGCTTGAGCGAGGCCTCCACGGCCTGCACCATGTTCTTGCGATGGTTGCCGCCGGCGTTGGGATCGCCACGGCGGGTGTTGAGCGTATACTTGGTGGCAAGCACGAAGCGATCCCGCTCGCCCGCGAGGCATCGACCGACGATCTTCTCGCTGCTGCCCTCGGTGTAGAAATTGGCCGTGTCGATGAAGTTGCCGCCTTTCTCGGCATAGGCGCGAAAGATCGCCTCGGAGGTCGCCTCGTCCGTACCCCAGCCCCAGTCGGCACCGAATGTCATGGTGCCCAGGCAGAGTGGTGACACGCGCAGGCCCGAGCGACCGAGCAGCCGGTAAGAATCGAGTGTCGTGATAGCTTGGCTCATGGGTACCCTCATCTCGGTCATTGGTTGCCGGTACCGTCGATCGCACCTGAAGGCCGGTCGCGGCTTGTCATGACGACGATACGTTCGCCGCGGCGAGGCATTAAGGAATGCCGCATACTGGTATCGGCACTTCCCCCCAAAGGAAAAGCACATTGCTCAGTAACGACCGTCGTAGCGAGATCGCTACCTTCCTGCGAATTCGGCGTGCCCGGCTGCAACCCGAGCAGATCGGCCTGCCGCGTGGCGCACGGCGCCGCACCCCCGGCCTGCGCCGGGAGGAAGTCGCCGAGCTGGCCGGTATCAGCACCGAATGGTACGCCTGGCTGGAGCAGACACGGGATGTGCACCCCTCGATGGATACCTTGCAGCGCATCGCGTTCGCCTTGAAGCTCGAGCCTGCCGAGCAGCAACATCTGCTGACCCTCGGGGGCTACGGCCAGGAGAGCGGGAGCCATGGCTCGGCACGCGAGGCGATGGTGAGCCCCCAGCTGCAGCGGCTGATGGATCAGCTCGAGTGCTGCCCGGCATGGATCATGGGCGCGCGCTCGGACATCCTGGCCTGGAACCGGGCCGCGGCCGTCATCCATGGCAATCTCCACACCATGCAGGGAATCGAGAGGAACGGTATCCATCAGCTGTTTCTGAACCCGCGGATGCGCCGAACGCTGGTGGACTGGGAGGCCCACGCCCGGGACTGTGTCGCCAAGCTGCGGCTGACCTACGCGAACTATATCGATGACCCCTGGTTCAGCGAGCTGATCGGGCTGCTGTGCTCGCGGAGTCCGCAGTTTGTCGAGTGGTGGGGGGAGCACAACGTTCGGCTACCCGAGGACGGCGTGAAGGCCTACGAGCATCCCGATGCGGGACGACTGGTATTCGATTACGCCATCCTTCAGGTGGCCGGTGGCAACGGTGTGCCGTTGCAGCTGATCACCTATGTACCCACCAGTGATTCGGGCACCCAGGAGAAGATGGAAGCCCTGTTGGTAGGCTTCGACCACTCGCCTCGCTCACGACGGCAGGGCTAGTCAGTGCTGGGGAAGTGGCCATTCAAATCAAAGCCTGCCGACGTGGCAGGCTTTTTGTTGGTGCCGGTTTCCTGGTATTGGGAGTCAAGGCATGGGTTCATGTCGAAGATTACCGTGGACGACACAGGTACCAATAGTTCTGGAAGTCGTGGTCGAGTTCGTGTACCTCGATATCGCCGAACCCGGCCGCCTGGAAGTATTCCAGGGCTTTTTCCCTTCCCCACATCGCGCCGAGCCCTTCGCCGCCACTCGCCAGCGACACCGTCATGCAGTGCATGCATGAGAGGGTGTAGAGCAGTGGCCCGATTGGGTGGTCACAGTCCTCGTGATGGTGACTCGAGCCCTTGATGTCCTGGGCCAGGTAGATGCCGTCGTCGGCCAGGGCGCGGCGAATGCCGCGCAGCAGGGCTGCGGGGTCGGCTTGGTCGTGAACGGCGTCGAAGGTGGTGATGAAGTCGAATGCCGCCGGCTTGGCACTACGGTCGAAGTCGGTGAGATCACGGATCTCGAAGGTCACGTTGGTGTTGCCAAGCTCGTGGGCTTCCTCGCGGGCGAGGGCAATCGCCTCGCTAGAGATGTCGTAGCCGGTGAAGTGGCTGTTGGGAAACAGCGCCGCCAGCTTGTTGATGGCCTTTCCCCGCCCACAGCCGGCGTCCAGCACCCGAATCCCTTGCTCGAGACGTTGCTTGAGCCCCGGGACCAACGGAAGGATATGCTCTTCCAATGCCGGTATCACCGACTGGCCACTATCCTCGGCCATGATCTCGTGGAAGCGACCGAAGCGCTCGTAGGGCACTCCGCCACCGTGCCGGAAACAGTGCACGATGTCGTCCTCCACCGTTCCCAGCAACGGGATGTACTGCGCAAACACCGCCACGTTGTCCGTTGGTGAGCGGCGGCTGAGGCAGGCCGCATGCTCCGGTGGCAAGTGATAGGTGCCGGCCCCGGGGTCATGCTCGACGATATTTCCCACCGTCATCGCGCCTAGCCATTCGCGCACATAGCGTTCATTGAGCCCTGCGCTATCCGCAATTTCCTGGCTCGTGGCCGGGCCCATGGCGGCCAGTGCGTCGAACAGGCCGGTACGATGGCCGATCGAGGTCATCAGGGTGAGTGCCCCTGAGTTGAAGATGCCGACGAGTCGCTCGGCAAAAGCTTCGGCCCGCTTGTCGTCGAAGGCGGTCACGCTATGGGCCGCACCGGTTACTGCAGACATGGTGGTTCCCCCTTTTTTCTATCCACCGGTGGGCTTGCACCGGACCTGGGAATAAGCATGGCCGTCTGCCCGGTTGCCGGCTAGTGAACTCGTGGTCTGGTTCTCGCGAGGGGCTTGACTTCAACTACAATCAAGCACATACGAAGAGGTTTCTCGCCGAGACGAGGGTTCCGGCAAGACCTGGTCCCGGCGAACTGTACCTCCGGTACAGTGGACTCGGCAGGTACGGGGGCAACCATGGCAATGGGCAGGGGGGAAGCGACCCGCGAGCGGATCCTGGCCATCACGGAGACAGCGGTGCTGGCCAAGGGATTTGGTGCCACCTCGATCGAGGAGATCATCGCGGAAGCCGGAATTACCAAAAGCGGTTTCTTCTACCATTTTCGCGACAAGAACGAGCTGGCGCGTGCATTGCTGCAGCGATACATGGAACGCGACGATGTGCTGCTCGACGAGGTCTTCGCTCGTGGCCGGGAGCTTGGCGCCGATCCACTGAACGGGTTTCTGGTCGGCCTGAAGTTGTTGGCGGAAACCATGGCGGACCTGCCGGGCGGGCATCCGGGATGCCTCGTCGCGACCTATTGCTATCAGGAACGCCTGTTCGACCGCGGCGTGCGTGAGCTGAACCGGCATATCGTTTTCCATTGGCGTACCCGCTTTCGCACGCTTCTGGAAGAAATCGTCGAACATACCGCCATGCAGGAACCGGTCGATCTCGATGCCCTCGCCGACATGGTGTCCACCGTAATCGAGGGCGGGCTGGTATTGGGTCGGGCCACCGGCGATCCGAACATTCTTCCCACGCAAATCATGCTGCTGCGCGACTATATCAAGCTGCTGTTGGAACCGGCGCCGCCGGCGGTGCATTAAGCCGGCGCGCGACATTGGACTGGCACCGTATCCCTGTCCATGATCAAAGGACTGGTTCCACAGTTGGATAGGGCTGCGACAACGGCGACTCGACTGGTGGAGGGGGCGCTCGGCTGCGTGCTGCTGCTCGTGCGCGGCGAGCGGCTAATGCTCCATCTGGCACGATGAGAGGACGGCACCCTCAACTCGATGCAGGGTATTGCACCGAATACCGGGTCGGGCGAGACAGCCTCTCCCGAACAGGAGCAATGGGCCGAGCAGGACAGGCGCCGCCAACGGCTTTTTCCCGATCGCCGCTGGGATGTTGAAGGGGCTGCGTGGCACGGATATCGTGCTCGACTACCGGGCGATGAACGTCCAGGCCAAGCATGTGCCGTTTACCGATGTCTCTCTCGAGTTGAAGCTGCTGCCCTTGAATGTGGCCAATGCCTTGGTCGCACCGCCCGCGGCGATTCTGCCCTGGGTGGAGGCGAAAATGTCGGCATGGGGTGTGAACGGGCCATGAGGGAGTTCGAGGAAGAGTGATCGTCCTTTCCTTACCTTCATGCCGGCTTGCTGGGCCCACATTCGCCCAGCGTTGCATTGTTACCGTGACGCCTTGGGTGGCCCGGTTCGCTGTGCCTGCAACTGCGTTTCCACCTGGCCGATGATGTCGTCGGCGAGCTTGTGGAGCAGGGGCTTGGCGGCGAGGTTGACGGCCTTCTCCAGCAGGGGGTCGCTGAGGCTGTATTCCAGTGTCAGGTGAATATGCGTGCCGCCTTCGACGGGCGTCAGGCGGTAACAGCCGCGGTTGGGTACGCCGGTCACCGAGCGCCAGGCGAATCGCTCCGGGGGCGTGAACTCGGTGATCTCCACATCGAAGTCCAGCGGCACGCCGGCGATGCGCACCCGCCAGCGGTAGCGACGCTCTCCCAGGCGGACTATGGTATCTATGGCGTCGCTGTAATCGGCAAACGTTTCCACTTGGCCGACGAGAGCGAATACCTCCCGTGGGCTGGCCGCTATCTCGGCGTCGTGCTCGATGATGGGCATGGCCTTCTCCACCTTCGCCAGACAATGCGATGACACAGTAAGGTATGACAACGTTCAGGACGAACGACGCGCCTATCGACGGCCGAGCCCAGCTTCGGTCGCCGATCAAGGTGCTGGTCATCCTCGGGCACCCGCGCCGCGACAGCCTCTGTAGTGCCCTGGCGGATGCCTTCTGCGAAGGGGCCTGCGTGGCGGGTACGCAGCTGCGCCGCTTGAACCTCGCGACGCTGGAGTTCGATCCCCATGTGCATACCCCGTCGCCCAACGACCAGCCCCTCGAGGACGACCTGAGGCAGGCGCAGGAGCTCGTCGCCTGGGCGGATCATCTGGTGTTCGTCTATCCCACCTGGTGGGGCGGGGCGCCCGCACTGCTCAAGGGGTTTCTCGACCGTATCATGGCGCCGGGGTTCGCGTTCCGGACCTGCGAGGGCGGGATCGGTTATCAGGGGTTGTTGGCCGGGCGCTCGGCACAGCTCATCACCACCATGGATACCCCGCCGCTGATCCATCGGCTGCTCTATCGCGAGCCCGGCAGGAATGCCCTGGCACGGGCGACCCTGGGCTTCTGCGGCATTCGCCCGGTGCGCAGTCTGGTGTTCGGCTCGGTCAAGGATGCCTCGCCGACGCAGCGCCAGGCCTGGCTGGCTCGCGCGCACCACCAGGGCCGGCGGTTGGCGCAGGGCCGGATCACCCCCGCGGAGCGGTTGAGGCACAAGGCTGGCGCCTGGTTGCGGGCGTTGCGGCTGCAGTTCTATCCGATGACCTGGGTGGCCTATGCGGTCGGGGCGCTGGCCGCCGCGCCGACCGGGGGGGTATTCGGCAACCCGGTGTTCTGGCTCGGCTACCTCTGCCTGTTCCTGCTGGAGGTGGCCACCGTGCTGATCAACGAGGTGGTCGACCTGGGCACCGATCGGGCCAATCGCTTCTACAGCACCTTCACGGGTGGCTCCCGCGTCCTGGTGGAGGGCCGGCTGAGCCTGGGCGAGGTCAAGGCCGGGATCCTCGTCGCGCTGCTGGGCCTGGTGGGCGGCACGGCCTGGCTGTTGGCCGTGACCCCGGCGTCCTCGGCCGCGGTGATCGCCGTGCTGGGGGCGCTGGCGGTCCTGGCCATCGGCTACACGGCGCCGCCCCTGATGCTCAGCTATCGTGGCCTGGGCGAGCTCGATGTCGCGGTCACCCACAGCATCGGCGTGATGCTGTGCGGTGCCGTGTTCCTCGGCGGAGACTGGCGCGATCCGCTGCCGTGGCTGTTGAGCCTGCCGCTGCTGCTGGCGATCCTCCCTTCCATCACGCTGTCGGGCATCCCGGACCTCGAGGCCGATGCCGGTGCCGGCAAGCGCACCCTGGCGGTACGCCTGGGGCGCCGGGGCGCACTGCGAATCGCGCAGGCCGCGACGCTGCTCGCCGCCGCCTGCGCCCTGGCCTGGCAACTGATGGGGCTGGCGGCCGGCGCCTTGGCCGGCATCGCCTGGGTGGTCGTGCCCCATGGCGCCTGGCTGGCCTGGCTGCTGGCCCGGCATCTCCGGGACGACCGCCCGGCCGGGCGCATCGACGGCCTGATGGGCGCCTCGCTCGGCTATGTGCTGTGGTTCGGGCTGTGGCCGCTGTTTCGGTTGGCATGATCGCGCCCCGCCGGCCTGCCCTATGCAGTGGGTGAGTCTCTCGGCCATCCCCTGGCCAGCAGGGCCAGCCCGACGGCCAGCAGGGGCAGCCAGGCGCCCGGTGTGCCCAGCGCCGCGAGGGTGATGCCGCTCACCAGGCACCAGAGAGCGGGAATGACCAGCAGCGCCCAGCCGCGCGGCCCGGGGGCGATCATGGCCGCCACGCCCAGGGTGGCGATGGCGAGCGGGTCGGGCATGAGCCCGATGACTTCGGCACCCTGCAGCCCACGCCCGGCGGGCAGGGCCACGAGCGGGTGCAGGGCCAGGGCATGGACGAACAGCACGACCCCCAGGGCGCGTCGCACGCCCCAGCGCGTCGGCAGGTCGAGCCCGCCCTTCAGGGCGCCGAGGGCGATCAGCAGCAGCGCCTGCAGCACGAACAGCGGGATCACATAGCGGATCCCCCAGTTGATCGGCACGTAGCGCTGCCACAGGAAGGCCCAGGCGACGAAGACCCAGCCGACCGCGAGCAGGGCGGCGACCAGGCGGGCGCTCCAGGGGCGCGGGTGCAGCAGGGCAAACAGCATCGCGCCACCCAGCGCCAGGGCCAGCAGCTGCAGGGGCCACAGCGCCTGGTTGTGCAGTTCGAACAGCCGCTCGTAGACGCGGGGCGAGAACATCAGGAAGTCCGCGGGGCGATAGCTCAGCCACTCGCTCATGCCGACCATTCGCCCCTCCCCATGCTGCCCTCACAAGGCCCGCACGTAATCGGCCATGCGCCGGCGCAAGGCGTCGTCGGGCAGCGGCGCGCTGGCGGCGGCCAGGTTCTCGCGCACGTGATCGACGCGGGTGGTGGCGGGAATGGCACAGCTCACCGCCGGGTGGGAGATGATGAACTTGAGGATGAACTGTGCCCAGCTCCCGGCGCCGATCTCCGCCGCCCACTCCGGCAGCGGCTCGCCCGCCAGGCGCTCGGTCAGCCGCCCCTGCCGGAAGGGACGATTGACGATCACGCCGATGCCTTTCTCCTTGGCCAGGGGCAGAAGGCGGCGTTCGGCCTCGCGGTCGACGACGTTGTAGGTCAACTGGACGAAATCCAGCGGCGCGTCGCGCATGATGTGCTCGATGGTGTCGTGGCGCCGGCCATGGGAGGTGGTGATACCCACATGACGCACCTCGCCGGCCGCCTTCATCTCGAGCAGCGTCGTGAGATTCGCCTCCCAGGCGACCAGGTTGTGGACCTGCAGCAGGTCGAAGCGCGGCACGCCCCAGTGACGGCGCGACGCCTCGACCTGTGCCGGTCCATTGCCGGGGCGCGAGGTCCAGATCTTGTCCGCCGCGTAGACCCGGTCGAGCGCATCGAGCTCGCCCAGCCCGTGGCCGATGGTCGCCTGGGACGAGCCGTACATCGGCGAGGAGTCGATCATGCGCCCGCCCATGGCGAAGAACTGCGCCATCACCGCGGTGCACTCCTCAAGCAGTACCGGGTCGTCGCCCACGTTGAAGGTGATCCAGCTGCCCAGTCCGACCAGCGGCAAGCGTTCTCCGATGGCGGGTACCTCGCGTGCCAGAGGTTCCGGCCGCTGCGCCAGGGCCCCGAGTGGCGGCAGTGCCGTGGCCGCCGCCAGCGACACGAGGCCACCCAGCAGCGCGCGGCGAGACAGACGGCTTGGGGCAAGGGGCATGGTCGTCTCCTGCTCGTGCTGCTCAGAGCAGTGTAAGTTGTTGCGACTATACTGTCAGCAAACACGGTAGCCCCTGGGAGGTATGCCATGATCATTCGCCTGGGCCGGGGTATGGCGGCGGGGCTGGTGGCCACCCTGACCATCTCGATGTTCCTGATCCTGCGCCTGTCGGCAGGGGTCATGCCCTGGTACAACCCCATCGAGATCATGAACCTGACTGCCCAGCGGGCGCTGGGCACGCCAAGCAGCATATTCGTGGGTTGGGCCATTCACTTCGTGGTCGGCACCTTGATCTGGGGCACGCTGTTCGGCCTGATGGAGTCGGACCTGCCCGGCGGCAGCGATACGCGCCGTGGGCTGGTATTCGGCCTGGGCGCCTGGCTGGTGGTGATGGTCACGGTCTTCCCGCTGGCTGGCTCGGGCTTCTTCGGCATGGGCTTCGGCCTGATAGCGCCTCTTTCCACGCTGCTGGGGCATATCGTGTTCGGGCTGGTGCTGGGCGCCACCTACGGCTGGTTGCGACGCCTGTAGCCGGCGTACCGACGACCCCGCCCCGGTGGCGGCGGCGCCGTTCAGGCCGGGCGTCTCGCCCTGCGCTCTTCCAGTTCACGCCCCAGTGATGCCATCTCCCTGCGCAGCCACTCCCGGAAGGCATCCACGCGTGGCATGTTCGCCATGCCGGGCAGGGTGGCCAGGTAGTAGCTGAACTCCGTGGCCCGCCAGGGGCGCAGCGGGATCAGCTGTCCCCGCTTGAGCGTATCGAGTGCCACCGAGAACCGGGCGAGGCACAGCCCCAGGCCTTGCTGGCAGGCGGAGAGCGCCAGGCCGCTGTCGGACACGGCCAGCCGGTGCAGGCCGGTCGGATCGTGCAGGCCTGCCTCGTGCCACCAGGGGGCCCAGTGGCTCCAGGGTTCGGTGGCGATGGCGCTGCTGTCCTCGATGAAGCGCGCTTCGCGCCATGTGTCGCTCGCCGTCCTGTCCGGTGCCGGGGAGGGTGGACCCAGTACGGTAATGGCATCGCCGGACAGGTAGTCGACCTGCAGGCCGGGGTAGTGACCACTGCCGAAGCGGATGGCGACGTCGACCTCACCCTCGCGCAAGTCTGCCGGACGGTTGTCGCCCACCAGGCGCAACTCCAGGCCAGGGTGGCGATGCAGTATCCCGTCGAGCCGCGGCAGCAGGTAGCGCTGCATGAAGGCGTGCGGTGCCGAGACGGTGAGAGGGCCATCGAGGGAGGGCCGACCGAGTTCGCTCGTGGCCTGCTCGATCATCGCGAAGGCCGCGGCGATGCGCTCGCGGTAGCGATGACCCGCTTCGGTCAACGAGACGCCGCGTGCCCTTCTGTCGAACAGCCGGGTACCGAGCTCGGTTTCCAGGGCCTTGATGCGGTGGCTGACGGCGGCCGCGGTGACGTGCAGCTCCTCGGCCGCGGCACTGAAACCGCCGAGGCGTGCCGCCGCCTCGAAGGCGCGCAGGGTCGCCAGGGGGAGGCGAGGTGTTCGGGTCATGGCTAAATCCTGCTAAGTCTAAGGGGTAATAACTGTCCGTTGTCATTACACCAGCTAACGTCAGAATGCGAGTCATCGTCCACTGACCGGGAGCCCTCCCATGACCGCTACCCTCTATCGACTCGCCGCCTTCACCCATGACCCCAGGGGCGGCAACCCGGCCGGCGTCTGGCTGGGTGACGCGCTGCCTGACGCCGCCACCATGCAGCGCATCGCCGCCGAGGTGGGCTATTCCGAGACGGCCTTCATCGCCCCGCTGCAGGGCGGCCGGCACACGGTTCGCTACTACAGCCCCCAGGCCGAGGTGAGCTTCTGCGGCCATGCCACGGTCGCCGCCGGCGTGGCTCTGGGAGAGTTGAGCGGGGCGGGTACCTATGAACTGGAGACCGCCGTGGGCAGGGTGCCGGTGACGGTCTGCCAGGCGGATGGCGAGTGGCGGGCCTCGCTGGTATCGGTGACACCCGAGCAGCGGGCGGCACCATCGGCCCTGGTCGAGGAGGTGCTGGCCCTCCTCGACTGGCAGACGGCCGAGCTGGACCCGGACCTGCCGCCGGCCAGGGCCTATGCCGGTGCCTGGCACCTGGTGCTGGCGGTGTCATCGCGGGGACGACTCGATCGGCTGGACTACGATTTCGAGCGACTCCGGGCGCTGATGCTGCGCGAGAACCTCACCACCCTGCAGCTCGTCTGGCGCGAGAGCGCCACCCGCTTTCATGCCCGCGATCCCTTTCCGGTGGGCGGCGTGGTGGAAGACCCGGCCACCGGCGCTGCGGCGGCGGCGCTGGGCGGTTACCTGCGCGATGCGGGACTGCTCGAGGCACCCGCCCGGTTGACGATCCGCCAGGGCGAGGCGATGGGGCGGCCGAGCCTGCTCGAGGTGGACATCCCCGCGACCGGCGGCATCGTGGTCACCGGCACGGCGGTGGCGCTCCCTGCGTCGCGTGGGGAAGCGTCGTGATACAGGCCGTAAGGAAACTATACGGTGTGATGCATAAACATGCTCTCGGTAACCGCCGGTATGGAATCTCTGCCGATCTGCACCACCTATAGGAGTGGACCTGTGCGGAGTGGCCAGGGGTTACGCGCCCCAGGCAAGAGCAGGATGACGACTCTGCCGAGCAACGGAGACCAGCATGAGCGATCAACCGAGCAATGCCGTCTACCACAAGCGCGATTGTGCCTGGGCCGACAAGGCCATGCGGTTACTGGACAAGCACGACGTGCCGTTCGAAAAGCATGTGTTCTCCTCGAAGGAGGAGGAGCAGGCCTTCAAGTCCGAGCATGGCGTCAGGACCACCCCACAGGTGTTCCTGGACGGCGAGCGGATCGGGGGGTACGAGGAACTGGCCGAGCGCTTCGATGAAGAGGCCGCGGAGGAGGAGAGCGAGACCTCCTATGTGCCGGTCATCGCGATCTTCTCCACCACGGCGCTGCTGGCCCTGGCGACCCAGACCGGCGTCATGGGCTTCATGGGCTTCTCGCTGGCGGTGCTGGCGTGCCTGAAGCTGATGGACATCGAGGGGTTCGTACGAGGGTTCGAGAAGTACGACCTGATCACCCGGCGCGTGCCGGCCTATGGCCGGGTGTATCCCTTCGCCGAACTGTTCGCCGGCCTGGGGTTTCTCTCGGGGCTGCTGCCCCTGGCCACCGGGCTGGTGGCGCTCTTCGTCGGTGTCGCGGGGGGCATCTCCATCGTCAAGGCCGTCTATATCGACAAGACCGACCTCAACTGCGCCTGCGTGGGTGGCGACTCCAATGTGCCGCTCGGCATCATCAGTTTCACCGAGAACGCCATGATGGCGGTCATGGGGCTATGGGTGCTGATTCTGCTCTGAAGCGTAAGATTCTGCTCTGATGCGTAGAAAGGGGCCTGCGTGCCACCGCCCGCCCAGCCGATGATCTTGAGGCAACGCTCGCCCCTTTCTGTTATCCTGCCCGCCTTCCCTTGCCATTCCCTCGACTCTCGCCTCCTGGCTCCCGCCATCGCTCGCTTGTCGCCCCGGCTCCCGTCCCCCATCGCAGGTCTATTTCAGTGTCCGATCCCTTGCCCGACTCTTCCTTTGCTTCCCTGGCGCTGACGCCGGAGCTGCTGATCAACCTCGACTCGCTCGGCTACCACGCCATGACCCCGATCCAGGCCGAGAGCCTGCCGCTGATGCTGGCGGGGCGCGACGTGATCGCCCAGGCCAAGACCGGCTCTGGCAAGACCGCGGCCTTCGGCCTGGGGCTGCTCTCGCGGCTGTCGGTGACGACCTTCCGGGTGCAAGCGCTGGTGCTGTGCCCGACCCGCGAGCTGGCCGACCAGGTGGCCGGCGAGCTCCGCCGGCTGGCGCGCACCCTGCCCAACGTCAAGGTGCTGGCCCTGTGCGGCGGGGCGCCCTTCGGCCCGCAGCTCGCCTCGCTGGCCCATGGGGCGCATGTGGTGGTCGGCACGCCGGGCCGGGTGGAGGAGCATCTGCGCAAGGGCTCGCTGAACCTGGCGGCGCTCGAGACCCTGGTGCTCGACGAGGCCGATCGCATGCTCGACATGGGCTTCCAGGCGTCGATGGAGGCGATCGTCGCCGAGACGCCGGCGAGCCGGCAGACCTGGCTGTTCAGCGCGACCTATGCGGCAGGCATCAAGCCGATCGCCGAGGGCCTGATGCGCGCGCCGGCCACGGTGGAGACCGCCGAGGTCCACGACGCGACCAGCATTCGCCAGCACGTCTATCGGGTGGCGGACGAGGCGGCACGCTTCGAGGCCCTGCGCCGGCTGCTGCTGCACCATCGGCCCGAGTCCAGCGTGGTATTCTGCAACACCCGGCGCGAGACCCGGGAGGTCGCCGAGGCCCTCGGCGAGGCGGGCTTCAGTGCCCTGGCACTGCATGGCGATCTGGAGCAGCGCGACCGCGACCGCATCCTGGTACTGTTCGCCAACCGCAGCGCGTCGATCCTGGTGGCCACCGACGTGGCTGCGCGCGGGCTGGATATCGAGTCCCTGGACGCGGTGTTCAACTACCAGATCGCCCGCGATCTCGAGGTCCATGTGCACCGCATCGGGCGCACCGGCCGGGCCGGCGGCTCCGGCGTGGCCTGCACCCTGGTCACCGAGCATGAGGCTTATCGGCTGGTGCGGCTCGGCGAGTTCCTCGGCGAAACCCTCGAGGAGGCGCCGCTGCCGGGGCGTGCCGTACTCGAGCGGGACCCGCTCACGCCGCCCATGGCCACGCTGCAACTCGACGGCGGCAAGAAACAGAAGGTGCGCCCCGGCGATATCCTCGGCGCCCTGACCGGCGAGGCGGGATTGCGTGGCGACCAGGTGGGCAGGATCAAGGTGCTCGAGCGCAGCGCCTATGTGGCCGTGCAGCGTGAGGTCGCCAAGGTGGCCCTCGCCCAGTTGAGCGCGGGTAAACTCAAGGGGCGCTCGTTTCGCGCCCGGCGCGTCAGCCGCTGACGGAAAAGGGGGAACATGAAGATACCCAGACGATTGCAGCCGCTGGTCGATGACGGCCTGATCGACGAGGTCGTGACCCAGTTGATGAGTGGCAAGGAAGCGCAGGTCTATGTGGTGCGCTCGGGCGGCGAACTGCGCTGTGCCAAGGTCTTCAAGGAGGCCAGGCAGCGCAGCTTCAAGCAGGCGGTGCAGTACCAGGAAGGCCGCAAGGAGCGCAACAGTCGCCGCGCCCGGGCGATGGCCAAGAAGACCCGCTATGGCCAGAAGGAGCAGGAACAGGCGTGGCTGAACGCCGAGGTCGATGCCCTCTACCGCCTGGCTAGCGCCGGGGTGCGGGTGCCCAGGCCCTACGGCTTCGTCGACGGCGTGCTGCTGATGGAGATGATCGGCGACGCCGAGGGTTTCGCCGCCCCACGGCTGGATGACGTCACGCTCGGCGCCGAAGAGGCCCGCGAACACCACGCCCGGGTGATCGGCGAGGTGGTGCGCATGCTGTGTGCCGGCCTGGTGCACGGCGACCTGTCCGAGTTCAACGTGCTGCTCGATGAGAGGGGGCCGGTGATCATCGACCTGCCCCAGGCGGTGGATGCCGCGGGCAACAACAGTGCGGCGTTGATGCTCGAGCGCGACGTCGACAACATGCGGGCCTACTTCGGCCGCTTCGCGCCGGAGCTGCTCGAGACCGATTACGCCAAGGAGATCTGGGCGCTCTACGAGGCGGGCGAGCTGTACCCGGAGAGCCGGCTGACCGGCTGCTTCGCCCACGACACCAGCCTGGTGGACGTCGACGACCTGATGACCGTGATCGACGACGTGCGCGAGGAGGAGGCCCACCGCCAGGCGGCCCGCCACCGCGGCGACGAGCCCGGGGTCGAGGAGGCCGCCGAGGAGTGGCGGGAGTCCCGGCGGGAGTGTTGAGCCCGGCTGCATTGCCGCGGGGCATCACGATGGATCCTGTGGAGCACCCGCCAGCTCGGGCGGCAATGGCCGCCTGCCCAGGATCAGGTCCGCTGCCTTCTCCCCGATCATCAAGGTCGCCGCATTGGTATTCGCCGCCGGCATCGTCGGCATGATGGAGGCGTCGGCGACACGCAGCCCCTGCATGCCGTGGACTCTCAGGTGGTCGTCGACCACGCTGTCCGCCCGTTCGGCTGGCCCCATGCGGCAGGTGCCGATGGGGTGGTAGGTGGTGTTGCCGGTGCGGCGAGCGTGGTCGAGCAGCTCGGCATCGCTCTGCACAGGGTCGCCGGGCCAGATTTCCCGCTCGACATGATTGGCAAACGGCAGGCTGGCGGCGAGACGTCGGCCGAGGCGCATGGCCGCGAGGATGGCCTGGCGATCCTCTTCCTCTGCCAGGTAGTTCGGCTGCAACTCCGGCGCCGCCAAGGGGTCGGCGGACAGGGCGCGGACATGCCCCCGGCTGGCCGGGCGTTGCTGCCAGCATGCGATGGTCGCACCGGGAAAGCGGTCCAGTCCGCTCCAGATGCCCGCCGGATAGCTGGCGGGAGTGAAGGAGACCTGGATATCGCCCACCTCCAGCGTCTCGTCGGATTTCCCGAAGCAGTAGACCAGCGTCGGCGTCAGGGCCAGGGCCCCGCGTCGCGTGAAGGCGTAGCGGGCGACTTCCTTCACCAGCCCGAGCCCACGCACGCGCTCGTTGATGGTTTCGATACCGCGGATGCGCATCACCAACCGTGCGGCATAGTGGTCGCGCAGGTTCTCGCCGACACCGGGGAGGGCGTGCACCAGGGGAATGCCGAGGGCCTGTAGCCGGGCCGGAGCCCCGAGACCCGACAGCTGCAGCAGGTGCGGTGATGCGATGGCACCGCCACAGAGGATCACCTCCCGGTTCGCGAGCACCACTTCATCACGGCCGCCCCGCCGGTAGCGCACACCGATGGCACGCTTGCCCGCGAAGACGATCTGCAGCACCCGGGCTTGCGTCCGGACCTCCGTGTTGCCGCGTTTCATCGCCGGATAGAGGAAGGCCCGTGCGGGACTGACCCGGCGCCCCCGATGGATGCTGCGCTGAACGTAAGCGACACCCTCCTGTGACGCACCGTTATAGTCGGGGTTGCGTGGAATGCCGAGTGACTCCGCGCCATCCATGAAGGCATCACAGAGCGGGTCGGCCTGATCGATGTCGGTAATGGTGAAGGGGCCGCTACGCCCACGATAGCGATCATCACCGTTGCCGATACGCCGTTCGCAGCGCTTGAAGTACGGCAGCACCTCCGCATAGCTCCAGCCGCGATTGCCCAGGGCCGCCCAGGTGTCGAAGTCCGTGCGGTGCCCTCGGGTATAGACATGCCCGTTGATCGCTCCCGACCCGCCGAGCGTTTTCCCCCGCGACTGGACGAGGCTGCGCCCGGCCGTTCCCCAACTGGGCGCCGTCTGATACATCCAGTTGAGGCGGGGATTGTCGAGGAGATGCACCACGGCGGCCGGGACGTGGATGTAGGGGCTGCGGTCCGGTGGGCCGGCCTCGAGCACGCAGACCTTGCCCTGGCCCGCTTCCGACAGCCGGCCGGCGACCACCGAGCCGGCGCTGCCTGCGCCGATGACGATGTAGTCGAAACGATCCGTCATGGCGACAGGCGGATGCCGACATTCTTGGTCTGCACGTAGCCGAGTAGGGCTTCCTGCCCCTTTTCCCGGCCATACCCGGAGCGTTTGGTGCCGCCGAAGGGAGTCTCCACGCCACCGGTCCACCATTCATTGACATAGACCTGGCCAGCCACCAGGCGGTCGGCCGTCCAGTGGGCCAGCCTCAGGTCGTTGGTGTAGACCCCGGCGGCCAGGCCATAGTCGGTACCGTTGGCAATGGCGATGGCCTCGTCCGGGGTGTCGAAGGGCAGGACCACGAGCACCGGGCCGAAGAACTCCTCCCGGGCGATCCGCATCTCGGGACGCACCCCGCTGAAGAGGGTGGGGGCCATGAAATGTCCTGGCATGCCGGCCAGGCGCGATCCTCCCGTGACCAGTGTCGCGCCTTCCTCGACCCCGACGCGGCAGAGCGACTCGACCCGATCGAGCTGCCGCGCGGAGATCAGGGGCCCCATGTCGCAGCCGTCGATGCCGGGGCCGATGGTACGGGTTTCGGCCTCTCCCTTGAGCCGTGCCACCAGATCGTCATGGATCGAGCGGTGCACGATCAGGCGAGAACCGGCCGAGCAGATCTGTCCGGCATGATGGAAGATGGCCCGCGCGGCACTTTTCGCCACCCGGTCCAGGTCCGCGTCCGGATAGACGATCCCGCCCGACTTGCCGCCCAGTTCCATGATGCACGGAATGATCCGCTCCGCGGCGGCCCGCAGCACGCTCCTGCCTGTCTCGACGGAGCCGGTGAAGACGATGTGGTCGATATCGCCATGCGCGACCAGCGCTGCGCCGGTGTCATGCCCGTAACCGCAGATGATATTGACGGCTCCCTTGGGTACCCCCGCCCGCTCGCACGCTTCGGCAAACAGGAACAGGCTCAACGGAGAGTCCTCCGGTGACTTGAGGACGACCGTATTTCCCGTGAGGAGGGCGCAGGTGACGGAACGTGCACCCACGGGCAGCGGTCCGTTCCATGGCACGATCTGAGCCGAGACGCCGAACGGCATGTGGGTGGTGTAGTCGAGCACCCCCTCGCCGAGGGGGATCTGCCGCCCCTCCAGCTTGTCGGCCATGCCGGCGTAGTAGCTCAGGTAACGCTGGGTCAGGGCGATGTCGGCATGGCCGGCGGCCAGGGTCTTGCCATTGTCGAAACACTCCACGGTGGCGATGTCATCGGCCAGTTCATCGAGCTGTCGCGCTACTTCCAGCATCATCTCGCCGCGCTGGTGCGGGCGCATGGCCGCCAGGGCCCGGCTGTCGAAACAGCGGCGGGCTGCCGCCACGGCCAGATCCACATCGGCGGGCATGGCGCGGGCGACCTCGGCAAGGGGGGCGCCGGTCGCGGGGTCGGTAACGACGATACGCTCGTTACCGGTGCCATCGACCCACTCGCCACCGATGAAATTCTTCCAATATGGCCTGATGCTGGTCACTGTGTCCCCCATGGCGCCGGGCTTCCCGGCACGGTTCTCGATCCTGGTCACACTTCCGCCATCATTACGAGTCTGGCAACGCTTGGCGAATGCCGGTTCAGGATCAATCTATGCCTGATTTGCATGCTTGTGCGGGGAAGGTCATTATTTCGTTATAAATGGACCGGGGCGGCCGGGTTGTTGTTGGAATCGTTGCTGGAATCGTTGCGATGGAAATCAAGTGGCTGATGGACTTCCTGTCCCTGGCGGATACGGGAAATTTCTCGCGTTCGGCTGAGGCGCGTGCCACGACCCAGCCTGCCTTCAGCCGCCGCATCAAGGCGCTGGAGGAGTGGGTGGGGGCGTCGCTGTTCGACCGCAGCAAGCAGCCCATCACGCTGACGCCGGCGGGTGAACGTTTCCACCCGGTGGCCGAGGGCGTGCTGCGCCGCCTGTTCCAGGCTCGCGACGAGATTCGCCAGCTGGGGCAGACGACCGAGAACACCATCACCTTCTCGTCCACCCACAGCCTGTCATTGACCTTCTTCCCCGACTGGATCCGCCACATCGAGGAGCAGGTCGGGGTGCTGCTGATCCGGCTGGACTCCAATCAGGTAGGCAACTGCGTTCAGGCGCTGTTGCGTGGCGACTGCCATTTCATGATGTGCCATACCCACCCCTCGGTGGATATCCCGCTGCCCGAGGAGCGTTACCAGTCGGTCAAGGTCGGCGAGGATAGGCTGGTGCCGGTCTCCGCACCGGACGAACACGGCCAGCCGTCGCAGCTGCTGCCAGGGTCGGAGACCAATCCCCTCTCGTATCTGGCCTATGCGGAAACCTCCGCCATCGGGCGCGCGGTGGATTTCATGCTGGCGCACCATCCCGCCCGCCCCGTCATGAAACGCGTCTTCGAGACCCACCTCGCGGCCGTGTTGAAAACCATGGCACGCGACGGGCGTGGCCTCGCCTGGCTACCCGAGAACCAGATCCTCTCGGAGCTGGAAACCGGCAGCCTGCTGGTATCGGGCGACCCCTCCTGGTGTATTCCCGTCGACATCCGGGTGTTTCGCTCCCGGGACCCCCTCCCTCACGCTGCGGAAGCGTTCTGGGCGGCGCTCGGTGATACCGCTGCGGCATCGGGCTAGGCCGAGCTTGCATTGGGCCCCGGGGAGTGCGCCATGTAAGGTCTAATCTCCATGAGACGGGGGGCGAGCAGATGACGGGGACTTCTTCGCGGCGTGTCGCCATCCTGGGGCTGATGCTCGAAAGCAACCGCTTCGCGCCGGTAACCACCGAGGAAGACTATCTCAACCGGGTCTATCTGGCGGGCACTGAAATCCTGGAAGACCTGAACCTCCCCGATCCCAAGCTGCCCACTGAAATTCGCGGCTTCATCGGTGCCATGAATGCACACTGCGACTGGACGGCTGTTCCCATCCTGGTCGGCCTGGTCGAGGCCGGCGGGCCGCTGGAGCATGCCTTCTACCAGGCCACCCGCGACGAGATGAAGCGCCGTCTGGAAGCCGCCATGCCACTGGATGCCGTCTATATCGCCAACCACGGTGCCATGATCACCACCGAAGAGGACGACCCCGACGGCGAGATCTTCGCGATGGTGCGCTCCATCGTCGGGCCCGAGGTGCCCATCGTGGCGACGCTGGATCTTCACGGCAATGTCTCCGAGCGCATGGTCGAGTCGGCCGATGCCATTGTGGCGTATCGCACCAACCCGCATGTCGACATGCGAGCCCGCGGTATGGAGGCCGCCGGCATCCTGCTGGAGATGTTCACCGGCATGCGGCCGGAGATGGCGTTCATCCGTCTGCCGTTGATTCCACCAACCGTTACCTTGCTGACCGAGTCCGGCCCCTATGCCGACATCATCGAGTACGGCCAGAGCCTGATCACGGACGAGATCGCCAATGTCTCCATTCTCGGCGGGTTTGCCTTCGGCGATACCCCCAAGAACGGCATGGCCATCCTCGTGACCGCGCGACACGCTGGCGGTGTCGCGCGGGCGGTGGCACGCCTGATCGCGCAGAAGGCCTGGGCTGATCATGAGCGCTATGTGCCGCATCTCGCCTCGCTGGAAGACGCCGTTGCCCGTGTCGTGGAGGCCGGGCGACACACCGAGCTGCCTGCCCTGATCCTGGCCGACGTCGCGGACAACCCGGGTGGCGGCGGCCGGGGCAACACGATGTGGATTCTTGAAGCCCTGCATGATGCCAACGTCACGGGCGTCATGGTCGGAGTGATCCACGATCCCGCACTGGCTCACGAAGCCCATGAACGCGGCGAAGGAGCCACGTTCCAGGCCATCTTCAATCGTGTCGAGCCCGACGAATTCTCACGCCGATTCGAGGCGACGGCCAGAGTGGCCTGCCTCAAGGATGGGGATTGCGTCGGAAGGCGCGGCTTCTACGCCGGGCGGCACATGAGCCTGGGGCCGTCGGCGCTCCTGGAGCTGGGTGGTATCCAGGTGGTCGTGATATCGATCCGCACGCAATGCGCCGACCCTGTCTTTCTGGAGATGATGGGACTGGACATTGCCCGGGCGCGGGCGGTGGTGGTGAAGTCACGAGGCCACTTCCGAGCCGGCTTCGATGAATTCTTCTCCGCCGACCAGGTGATCGAGGTCGACACGCCGGGGCTGACTTCGCCGATCCTCTCACGCTTCGACTTCAGGCACCTGCCCCGCCCCGCCTTTCCCGTTGACTCTCGGGTCGATTGGACGCTGCCCGGCTGAGTCCGTCGCGGAAATGTCCAGCGTTTTCTTTATCAGAATTGCTGATTGTTTTGACCATGGTCAGGGAAAGTGCTGTCTCCCTGCAGGGATCCTTTTCCGTTGCACTATCCTGAGAGAAGGAGTCTATACCTGAAAGAAGGAGTCTATACGCCACCGGCATCGGACTATCATGTCTTTGCATTCGCCAAGAGCCCATGTTGCCAATAGTCTGTATGTGTGTCTGAGAAGGAAACTTCTCTTCCTACAATAAGTATAGGGGAATCGCATGAACAAGTGTCTCAAGTGGACCATGGTGGTCGCTGTCACCGCGGCGGTACTGGGCGCCACGAGTCCCGTAATGGCAAAGACCATCAAGTTTGGCATGAATGCGCCGCAAGGTGACAATCCCGAATGGAACGCGCTGGTCGCCTTCAAGGATCATGTCGAGTACAAGACCGAAGGTGACATCACGGTCCAGCTGTTCCCGAGCGCACAGCTCGGTGCCGAGCGGGCATGCGCCGAACAGGTGCAACAGGGTGCTGTCGAGGTCTGCCTGGTGGATACCGGGGCCCTGGCAGGGTTCTACAATGACATCCAGGTGCTTTCGGTTCCTTATCTGTTCAAGTCTTCCGCTCATGCCTGGGCCGTCTTCGATAGCCCGTTCTTCAGGAATCTGGCCGAGAACATGCGACAGGATACGGGTATCCGGATCATGTCATGGGGAGAGAACGGCTTCCGCGACTTTACCAACAATGTACGGCCGATCCGCACGCCAGAGGATCTCCGGGGGCTGAAGATGCGTGTCATGGAAAGCCCTGTTTTCATTCGTTTTGTGGAGTCATTCGGGGCGGCGGCCACACCGATGCCTGGCTCTGAAATCATCATGGCCGCCAAGCAGGGAGTCATTGACGGGCAGGAAAATCCCGCCCAGGTGAACTACGACTACAACTTGATGGACGTACAGAAATACATGTCCACCGACGAGCACATTCTCGGGATTCACGCCTATATCATCAACGACGACTTCTTCAGCGGCCTGAGTGACGATGAGAAGGCGATAGTGCTGGAAGCGGCGACACTGGCCGCACGCATAGAGAATACCCAGAAGCTTGCCGGGGCCAAGAGATATATCGACTTGATCAGGGAAAAGGGGGTCGACATCCACATGACCACGATGGCCGAGAAAGCCGCTTTCGCGGAAGTCTCCCAGGAACCGGTGCTGGAGTATCTGAGAGGGCAGGTCGGTGAGGACCTGGTGCAGGAGCTTCTGGACACTGCTGCCTCCTATGAGCCTGCCCTTTATGGCTCCTGAAACGACAGTGGGCTTGTGATCCCATAAGTTGAAAGAGTGGGAAGAAGACAGCCTCTTTCCGCTCTTTCACGTTGCAGCAGGTGTTAAGACGATAATGATTGATAAGCCTGTTTTGCCCGCCGTCCCGAGTGCTTGCCGAGACCCGCTGGAGAAATCCACTTTGAAGCACAGGGTATTCAAGTTTGCCATGGGGGTTACCCAAGCCACGGAGGCGATATCGGCCGTTCTGCTGGTTGGCATCATCCTGATGAATGTGGCTCAGGTGTTCTTCCGCTACGTGCTGGTCGATCCACTCTCGTGGAGCGAAGAGACCATGCGCTACTCGACTACCTGGATGGTCATGCTGGCCGGTAGTGCCGCCTTGTTCCGGGGAGAGCACATGGTGATCAGCCTGTTCACCAGCGTGCGCTCGCCCTTCTTCCGCCGACTGATTCATCTTTCCGTGCTGACCTGCATCGCCGGCTTTTGCCTGCTGTTGATGTGGGAGGGCTTCCCGGCCGCCATCAACAACATGAGGCAGATGTCGCCCGCGACGCGGATCCCGATGACCCTGCCCTACATGGCGATTCCCGTAGGGGCTTCGCTGATGCTGCTCAAGGTCCTGTGCCTGATGCTCCTGCCCGAGGATGTCCTGCGCCGGGAAGAAGCCGAGGAGAACCAGCCATGATCGCGATGTCCCTCGCCTTCGTTGTCATGTTGATCATCGGTGTTCCGATCGTGTTTGCCTTGGGCATCGCGGGAGCCGTCGGCCTGTGGGCCCTGGACCTGAACCTGATCACGGTGCCTACGCGGCTGTTCACCGGCATGGACAATTTTGTGCTGCTGGCCGCTCCGTTCTATATCTTCGCCGGGGAGATCATGAACCGGGGGGGCATCACGACCCGACTGATCCGGTTGGCGGGGCTGGTCACGCGTGGTGTACCCGGCGGAACGGCCTATACCAACGTTTCATCGTCGGTGCTGTTTGCCGGCATATCCGGCGCCGCCGTCGCCGATACGGCCGCACTCGGGCAGATATTCATCAAGGGCATGCCCGAGGAGGGGTATGACAAGAACTATGCGGCGGCGGTGACGATCGCCTCGTCCATCATCGGCCCCATAGTGCCCCCGTCCGTGATCATGATCATCTATGCCGCCGTGACCCGCCAGTCGGTGATCGACCTGTTCGTTGCCGGGATCGTGCCCGGTCTGATGCTGGCCGGGGTCATGTGGCTGGTCATCTGGTGGCAGGCACGTGGTGGGCGGCTGCCTCGGTCCAGCTTCAAGGTGGAAAGGCACGAGGTCGCCACCCTGGTCCGGGACGGGCTGCTGGTGATGGGGCTGCCGGTCCTGATCGTCGGGGGCACGCTGTCGGGCATCTTCACCGCCACCGAGGCGGGTGGGGTGGCCGTCGTCTACGCTTTGATCATCTCCTGGTTCGTCTTCAGGACCATGGACCTCGCCAGTCTCTGGGATGCGCTGAAGCGCAGTGCCAGGGTCACGGCTACCATCTACCTGATCATCGCAGCCGCGACAGTCGTGTCGTATGTCCTGACCATTGGCGGGATCGGCGGCTGGGTGCAGGGGTTTGCGATGCAGTTTGCCGACAACCCCACGCTGTTTCTCATGGTGCTTGTCGGGGTGCTGCTCCTCGTGGGGACCTTCCTCGAGCCGGGAGCCGCAATCGTGTTGATCGTGCCCATGCTGATGCCGGTGACGGCCTCGATGGACATCGAGCCGTTGCAGTTCGCCATGGTCGTGATCCTGCCGCTCACCCTGGGGTTGATCACGCCCCCCGTGGGGGTCTGCCTGTTTGTCGCCTGTCGAATCGCCGAGAGCCCGGTTTTTCCCATCTTCCGGGCGGTGCTTCCATTCCTGGTGGCGGAGATCGGGGTCGTCATCATGCTGGTGTTCGTCCCCGCTCTTTCTTCCTTCCTGCCGACGCTGCTGCGCTGAGGCACACCCACAAGGGGATCTCGAATGCTGGTGATTTCAGAAGCACATGCCCGCGAGCTGGTGAGCATCGAAGATGCCATCCTCGAGGTGGAGCACTCCTTCGTTTCCATGGCGAGGGGGACGGCACGAAACTTCCCCGTGGTGCGCGAGATGGTCGGCTATCAGGATGCGGTCTACGGCGTAAAAGCCGGTGGCGATGTGGTGGCCCCGCTGCTGGGCCTCAAGGCCGGTGGGTACTGGCCGAACAATACCGGAAAAGGGCTGAGCAACCACCAGTCCTCGACGCTGCTGTTCGACCCGGAAACGGGGAGGGCGACGGCGCTCGTCAGTGCGAACTACCTGACCGGCATCAGGACCGGGGCGTCGAGTGCGATCGCCACCCGATACCTCTCGCACCAGGATGCGAGTGTCGTCGGGCTCATCGGGACGGGTGTGCAGGCCGAGTATCAGCTCAAGGCCTCGATGGCGGTGCGGGATCTGGAGCGGGTCCATGCCTGGAGCCGTTCCGCGGAGAGCCTGGAGGCATTCGGGAAGCTGGTGGTCGGTCTGGGGCTGGAATACGTTGCAGAACCAGACCCCGAGGCCGTTGCCCGTCACTCGGACATCCTGATTACGGCGACACCATCACGCAAGGCGCTGGTGGAAAGGGGCTGGGTGAAGCCGGGTACCCATATCAATGCGATGGGATGCGATACCCGGGGCAAGCAGGAATTGGCCCCGGAACTGGTCGCTGCCAGCGCCCTGTTCGTGGACGAGGCCGAGCAATCCGTCTCCATCGGCGAGTTCCAGCATGCCTATGCCAGCGGCTTGATTACCAGAGAGGGCCTTCGCGGCAGCATCGGTCAGGTCATCGAAGGGCAGTGCGAAGGCCGACGTGATGCCGATGAGGTCACCATCTTCGACGGCACCGGTGTGGCGCTGCAGGACCTGGTGGTGGCGAGGCTCGCCGTACGCCTGGCGACGAAGCGGGGCCTCGGCATGTCGGTCGACTACTGAAACCGGGACATCGAGAGACGCAGCAGCGCCCCTCGGTCACCAGCCATTGATCCTCGGCCAGATGGCAATGATTTCGCAGCCATCCCCCTGCTCGCTGTCGACCAGGTGATACTGGTCGTACATGGCGGCCGTCATGCAGACATGGTTGGGATAGATGCGCAGCCGTGTCCCCACGGGAAGCTGTTCGCATGACATCCCACCAAGCAGCGGAATCTGTCCGTGCTCCTGGTAGACCCTTGCGACCTTCATCGGGGCCTTGAATGGTTGTCCGTCTGCCTCTGTTACCAGTCCAAAGCCGATGTCATTGGGCATGTTCTCGGTACTGCGGTCCTTGGACAGTGCAAGTGCTCCTGCATTGACCAGCAGTCGGTTCATGGCGGCATGGTGGCTGCTGACTTCCGCGATCACCGAAATGGCGAGATCATCAACACTGCAGGAGTTGATCTGTGCCTGGAACATATCACCGAACATGTAGACACCCGGGCGTACTTCCGTTACGCCATCCAGTGAGCGCGCGTATAGAGCCGTTGGCGTGGATCCGATGCTGACCGTGGCGCATGCAATTCCATGGCGACGAATGCGTTCAGCCGCCGAGACGGCGGTATGACGTTCCGCTTCGGCCACTTCCTCGATCTCGGCAATGGTCCGGCACTGATAGGAGTGACCGGCGTGTGTCATGACACCGGAAAAGGTTGCATGCGAGGCTTCGTCGAGAATGCGGGCTATCTCGATGAGCTCCTCGCTGTCGGGAAAGACACCCGAACGACCCTCACCACAGTCCAGTTCGACTTGCACCCGGAATGTCTCGTCGAGCTCCCGACTCATTGAGCAGATCGCTCGAGTGACCTCGACGCTGTCGGTGATCAGCGTGATGCGTGAACCAAGCCGCTGGATATCTGCGACTCGCGCCAGCTGGTCAGGAATGATGCAGGCCGCGTACTGGATATCCTGGATGCCTTGACTGGCGAAGAATTCGGCCTCCTTCAGAGTTGACACGGCGATACCACCCGATTGACCTTCAATGGCCAGTCGGGCCACATCGATGGATTTGGCCGTCTTCAGGTGAGGGCGAAGCTGCACGCCTTTTCTCCTGGCCGTATCGGCCATACGCCTGAGGTTCCGCACGAGTTTCGCACGATCGAGAATCAGGCTGGGTGTAGGAAGATCAAAGATGGTAGTAGGCGGCATAAAGGATGGCAGACCTCTCTGGTCACATTCATGAAGGCACCGGAAATCATCATTGATAAGCTACGCAAGCCGTGTCCGGTAAGCCAATGCCGGATTCTCCTAGTACGATGCCCAGAGCGAAAGATATGCAACGATGGCGGGTTCGACGCTGCGGGCATCTATTGGCCCAGGTCGACCGCAAAGGCCCGGCATGGCGATAAGACCCGAGCGAGACGTCGATAACGGATGTCCCCGTTTCGGCATCAGGGGAGGATTTTCGTCACAACGATGAAAAATCCTAATATAATATCGGGGTCGCGTGACGCTTGGGCCGTTGCATCGGGCCGGTGGCACGGGCACTCATCCAACCTCACGATGCTTGCCATCGAACAAGGACGCTTCCATGGCCACTCCCGTCTCTCCCCTGATTCTGACCGCCCTGGGCGGTGTCGTCGTCGGCGCGGTCGCCGGCTGGCAACTGCATTCCCCGTCGCCGAGCGATGATGAGCCCTCCGCCCTCGAGGCGTCGCTGCAGCTGGGGGAACGCCAGCGCGGCGAGATCACCTCGCAGAGCGAGCTCAACGGCAAGGATGGCAGTCGCTATACGCGCTACGCGCTGCCGCTCGAGGAAGACACCCTGGTCGAGGTCGCGCTGGGCGGGGCCCTGCAGGGCGTCCTGGCGCTCTACGACGACCAGGATCAACTGCTCAAGGCGGCCCCCACGCTGCGCCACCGCATCGCCGAGAGCGGCGACTACACCCTGGTGGTCAGCGGCAACGACGCTCATAGCTACGGCCCCTTCGAGGTCAACAGCCGACGCATCGAACTCGACGACATCAGCACCCTGGAGGTGCCGTCGCGCCACGACGGCTGGCTGCAGGATGCTCCCGACACCTACACCCTGACCATCGAGGAGACCGGCCTCTATCAGATCGAGATGCGCTCCAGTGACCTGGATGCCTATCTGGAGCTGGAGGGGCCGAACGGCTACCGGCGCGAGGACGACGACGGTGCCGGCGACCTGGATGCGCGCCTCGCCGACTTCCTCGAGCCCGGGGAGTACCAGCTGACGGCGCGCACCTCCTATGGCGAAGGCAGCGGTCTGTACACCCTCGCGGTGGAGCCCCGTGAGCTGCCCAATGCCGATACCCTGCGCAATGGCGGCGAACTGAGTCACGATGAGTCGTTGCATGGCTGGTTCAGTGGCCAGGGACTGGAGTACGAGCTGGTCCTGGAGAGCGCCGCTACCGTCACCCTCGACATGCGGTCGTCGGATTTCGATGCCTTCCTGGAACTGCACGGCGATGGCGTATCGGTCAGCGATGATGATGGCGGTGGCGGTACCGACGCCCGTCTCTACCAGCACCTGGCCCCGGGCCGCTACACCATCACCGCCCGCAGCTACAGCCAGGGCGGCAGCGGCCTGTTCGAGCTCGAGACCAGCCTGGGCGACGCCGCCGCGCAGCCCAACGGTGGCGAACTGGAGCTCGGCGAATCGATCAGCGCCTGGCTGGCGCCCGGTGTCCACGACACCTACACCTTCCGGGTGGCGCAGGCGGGGCGCTACCGCATCGACATGATGTCCGGCGAGATGGATGCCTATCTCGAGCTGGAGGGGACGGGGACCTCGCTCACCGATGACGACGGGGGCGAGGGCCTGGATGCGCGCATCCTGGCGCATCTCGAGCCCGGTGACTACCGGGCCATTGCCCGCACCTACGGCAACAGCGAAGGCGGCAACTACCGGTTGAGCGTCAGCGCCGAGTAACCCGCTCTGCCGGCCAGCAGGGGCGGTTGTCCCGCCCCCTCGAGAGTCATGAATCATCGAGTTAAGTTGCATTCTCGATTCAGCTTTTGACCCCGGCGAGGCGGTCGTGCTATTGACGAAGGTCGCAAAGAATCCGCACCGGCATCGGTCGAGGTCGCATGGTCAGCACCAATACAGGGCGGCTGGATTGATCGCGCGGGATTCGCCACCGTGGAGTAAGCGTGCCCCATGCAAGTCGCCACCCCGTGCCAGCCTCATGATCATATCGTCCAGTTCTACGAGGACGAGACCTTCCTTGCCGATGTCGTCGCCGATTACCTGCGGGCCGGGGCCGACGCCGGTGAACGCCTGCTGGTGCTGTTGACGCCAGCCCATCTGGCGGCCGTTCTGCAGCGGCTGGAAACCGGAGGCCTGGATACCTGTGCGGCCATGTCGAGCGGGCAACTCGTGACACATGACGCCGACCTCATGCTCGAGACCATCATGCGCGACGGCATGCCGGTCGAGGCGCTGTTCGAGCGGCACCTGCTTGCCGGCATCGAGGCCGCCGGCGCTGCGTCCACCCGCGCCTTCGGCGAACTGGTCGACCTGCTGTGTGCCCGGGGCAACGCCGCCGCGGCGGTGCGGGTGGAGGCGCTCTGGCATGCGGCCTGCCATCGCCTGCCGCTGACCCTGCTGTGCGGCTATGCCCTGCAGCATTTCGATCGGCCCGAGGATCAGGCGGCCTTCGACGCCATCTGCGACCATCACTCCCATGTCTTGCCGGCCGAGCATTACAGCCGGCTGGAGTCGCGGCAGCAGCTGCGCGAGATCTCCCGCCTGCAGCAGCAGGTCCAGGCGCTCCACCACGAGCGCGCCTCCCGCCGGCAGGCCGAACAGAACCTGGCCGCGGTGCAGCGGCTGTGTGGCGAGATGCTGATGGAACTGGCCGACCACGCCCTTCACGATGGGGTGACCGGCCTGACGAACCGCGGGCATGCCCAGCAACGGTTGGCGGAGCTCATCGCCGATCCTCGCGGCCAGGGGGGCAGGGTGGCCGTGCTGCATATCGACATCGACCAGCTCAAGGCGATCAACGAGTCGCTGGGCCTGGAGATGGGCGATTACTACCTGCACGAGACCGCCCAGCGCATCAAGCGTTGCCTGGGCGGCAACGGGATCGTCAGTCGCCTCGGCAGCGATGAGATGATGGCGGTGCTGCCGGGCATCGAGCCGCTGGACGAGGTGCTGAAGGTCGTCGAGCGCCTGCTCGACTGGACCTGCAAACCCGTCGAACTGGGTGGCCACAAGGTGGTCGCGAGCTGCTGTATCGGCATCAGCCTGTTTCCCGAACATGGGCGTACGGTCAACGAACTGATGCGTCATGCCAATCGCGCCCGGCGCCATGCCCAGCGTCTCGGTCGTCGCCGCTACCATGTCTTCACCCCCGAGTTGCGCGACGACGACTTCGATCGCCTCGCCCTGCGCAGCGAACTCCGCGAGGCCCTGCCGCTCGGCGAGCTGGAGCTTTTCTACCTGCCCACGCTGTGTGCACGCAGCGGCCAGGTCGTGGCCATCTCGGCACAGCCGCGCTGGCAGTCGCGCCGGCTCGGCACGATGGAATCCGCGCGCTGGATGTCGGTCGCCGAGGAGGCGGGCCAGGCGGCCATCATCGGCCAGTGGGTGCTGGCGAGGGCGTGTCGCCATGCCAAGGCCTGGATCGATGCGGGCATCGACCTGCGGGTGGCGGTGCAGGTCTCGACCGCCGAGCTGCTGGATGGCGAGATCATCGACCGGGTCGGCGAGATCCTGGACCACAGCGGCTTGCCGGGCGAGATGCTCGAACTCGAGCTGAGCGAGAGCGGCCTGATGCGTGCCCCCCAGCGTGCCGCGGCCATGCTCGAGCGGCTCAAGGCGCTCGGCGTGCGACTGACCGTCGACGAATTCGGCAGCGGACACTCGATCCTCGGGCACCTCAACCGCTTCCCGATCGATACCATCAAGCTCCACAAGCCGTTCATCGCCGGCTGTCTCGACAGCCCCCACCATCAGGCGATCATCGGGTCGATGATCGGCATGGCCCATCAACTGGGTCAGCAGGTCATCGCCGGCGGCGTGGCGACCCGGGAGCAGGCCGACTACCTGCGCCAGCAGGGGTGTGATCTCCTGCGGGGGCCCCTCTGGTCGCGCATGGAGTACCGCGACGCCCCCGACGACCAGGCCCCGGAGTAGCGCCGTCGTGCCGGGACCCGGCACGGCGTCCGTCTATCTGGCATCATCGGTGGATCGCTTGACGGACAATCGAGGAGCCGCCCCATGAGACTGCAACACGCCACCTGGCCTGAGGTGGAGGCCTATCTCCAACGCGCGACGGGCATCATCGTGCCCATCGGCTCCACCGAGCAGCACGGGCCGAACGGCCTGGTGGGCACCGATGCGATCTGCCCCGAGGCGATCGCCTGGGCACTGGGCGAGCGCCACGACGTGCTGGTGGGGCCGACACAGGCCATCGGCATGGCGCAGCATCACCTGGCCTTCCCGGGGAGCCTCACCTTGCGGCCGAGCACCCTGATCGCGGTGCTGCGCGACACCATCGTCTCGCTGGCGCGCCACGGCTTCACCCATGTGTTCTTCCTCAACGGCCACGGCGGCAACATCGCCACCGTGAATGCGGCCTTCGCCGAGGTCCTGGCGGAGCGCAGCCTGCAGGGGCAGAGTGGCGAGCTCGAGCTGGCCCTGTTCAACTGGTTCACCGGGCGGCGGGGACGCGAGCTGGCCGAGTCGCTGTACGGCGATGCCGAGGGCGGTCATGCCACGCCCTCGGAGGTGTCGCTCTCCTGGTTTGCCAGGCCGGAAGCGGTGAAGCAGGTGCCGATGTCACCGCGGGTCGCCCCGAAGGGCAGCGCCCAGTGCGATGCCGACGAGTTCCGTCGCCGCTTCCCGGACGGCCGCATGGGCTCGGACCCGTCGCTGGCCAGCATCGAGCACGGCGCCCGCTTCCTCGAGGCGGGGGTGGAGGACGCCTGGGAGGCCTATCGGGCCTTTATCGGCCAACCTTGAACCTTCCGCCTCCCGGCGCCTCGGAAACCCGCCACGCGGTGGCTTTCCTGCTATCGTGGCGGACTCCAGACATCCCGTTCACGAGAGGAGCCGAGCATGCCCATCGTCACCATCCAGCAGTTTCCCCGCAGCGTCGAGCAGAAACGCGAACTCGCACGGCGCATCACCGAGGCCTTCGCCGAGGCCTACGGGGCGAAGGCCGATTCCGTGCAGGTGTTCTTCAGCGAGGTTGACGGCGAGAACTGGGCCAAGGGCGGGGTGATGGGTTGCGACCGGGAAGCCGGGTCGCGCTGAAGCCCCGCCTCTTACGGCGGCGGCCGGAGCGCGCCTAGGGCCGCTCCGCCGCGGCCGCGAGTTGCCGGTCACGCCACAGGCAGACGAACATCCACAGGAACACCGGCACGTTCATCAGCAGCCCATAGAGCAGCGGCACCAGGCCGATGGCCGGCTGCTGCAGGATCACGAAGGCCACCATCATCGCCACGCCGGCATTCTGTACGCCGACCTCCACGGTGATGGCACGCACACTGGCGTGGCGCAGGCGCAGGCGTCGCGCGAGCTGCCGGCCGAGCGTCATGCCCAGCATGCACAGCAGCAGCACCGCCAGGGTCTCGAGGCTGAGCAGGGCCGGCAGCCGTTCGGCATGGCTGACGAACAGTGCGGCCACCACCGAGATCATCGCCACGCCGGTGAAGACCTTCACCTTGGGCAGCAGCCAGGCGAGCCAGCGAACGGGCAGTGACCGGCGCAGCAGCATGCCGGCCAGCACCGGCAGCAGGGTCACCAGCAGCAGCTGGCCCACGGTGTGCCAGTAGGGGAGCGAGAAGCCCGGGGCGGTCAGCCCGAGCAGTTCCAGGTTCCAGCCCATGATCATCGGCAGGGTGAAGGGGGCCAGCACCGCGGCGATGGCGGTCAGGCTGACCGAGAGGGCCAGGTCGCCCTGGACCAGGTAGCTGAACATGTTCGAGGTCGCCCCGCCCGGCACCAGGGCCACCAGCAGCAGCCCGGCGGCCGCCAGCGGCGGCAGGGGCAACAGCAGTACCAGCCCCCAGGCCAGCAGGGGCAGCGCCAGCATCTGCAGGCCGGTGCCGAGCAGTACACGGCGGGGATGGTGCCAGGTGCGGACGAAGTCGGCCCCGGTCAGGTTGAGGCCCATGGCCATCATCACGCTGGCCAGCACCCAGGGAAGTACGACCTGCGACAACCACTCTGCGGACATCCTGCCTCCTTGCGCGGAACCCTGCTGCCAACACAGTATGACCCATGCCTCGGGGTGCCGGCGATCGGCATCCCTGACGTCAGGGATGAGCATGCAATGAGCAAGACGGCAATCTGGTGGCAGACGTTACGCCCGCGTACCCTGCCGGCGGCATTGGGCCCCGTGTTGCTGGGCCAGGCGCTGGTGGTACCCGGCCACTTCTCCTGGCCGACGGCGATCCTCTGCCTGCTGTGTGCCGTGGCACTGCAGCTGGCAGTGAACCTGGCCAATGACCTCTTCGATGGTCTCGCCGGCGTGGACCGGTCGGATCGCCTGGGGCCGACCCGGGCGCTCCAGGCCGGCTTGCTGGGTGCCGGCGAGTTGCGCGCCGGGCTGGCATTGACGCTCGGCATCGCGGTGGCGACGGGGCTGTGGCTGGCGCTCTTCGGCCATTGGCTGCTGTGGGTGCTGGGCGGGCTGTCGCTGCTCGGTGTGCTCGGCTACAGCGGCGGCCCTCGACCCTACGCCAACCTGGGGCTCGGGGAGGCCGCGGTCTGGCTGTTCTTCGGGCCGGTGGCGGTGCTGGGCAGCCTGCTGGCCCAGCGGAGCCCGATTCCCGCTCATGCCTACCTCGCCGCGGTGCTGATGGGCCTGCCGGTGGCGGCCATCCTGGTCGTCAACAACCTGCGCGACCGCCATACCGATGCGCGTGCCGGCAAGGTCACCCTGGCGGTGCGGCTGGGCGAGCGGAGAACCCGCCTGTTGTTCGCTACCCTGACGGTGGGGCCGCTGCTGCCCAGCCTGCCCCTGCAACTGCCGCCGTGGAGCTGGCTGGCCTGGGGCGTCACCGGCGTGGCCGCACTGGGCTTGAACCGGCGAATATGGCGCTGCGACGGCGCGGCCCTCAACCCGCTGCTGGGGCAGACGGCACTCTTCTCGCTGGTCGTGGCCGCCTGGCTGGGCCTGCGTTTCGTCCTGGCCGTCGCCTGAGTGTAACCGGGCCGGGGCCACAGGGCTCCTGGATCACGGAGGTCTCATGGTGCTGCGCTTTCTAGTCGGGCTGGTGCTGGTCTATGCCCTGGTGGTGTCACTGGCCTGGGGCTTCCAGAGCCGGCTGCTCTACCTGCCGCACATGGGGCGCGACCATGTCGGCACCCCGGCGGACCTGGGGCTGGCCTGGGAGCCGGTGACACTCGAGACCGGGGATGGGCTGAGCCTGGACGCCTGGTGGATACCGGCGGACGAGCCCCGCGCCAGCCTGCTGTTCTTCCACGGCAATGCCGGCAATATCTCCCATCGGCTGGCGTCGATCCGGCAGTTCCACCGGCTGGGGCTCTCGGTGCTGATCCTCGACTACCGGGGCTATGGCCGCAGCGAGGGGAGCCCCTCCGAGGAGGGAACGGCGCGGGATGCCCGGGCCGGCTGGCGCTGGTTGATGGAGGAGGCCGAGGCCTCGCCCGGGGAGATCGTGCTGTTCGGCCGCTCGCTGGGGGCCGCGGTGGCGGCGGAACTGGCCAGTGCCTTGGCCGACGAGAGCCCGCCGGGCGCGGTGATCCTGGAATCGCCGTTCCGCTCGGTGCCCAAGCTCGCCCAGCGGCTCTACCCCTTCCTGCCGGCGCGCTGGCTGGTGCGCTTCGACTATGACACCGAGACCTATGTGACCCGCATCGAGGCGCCGCTGCTGGTGATCCACAGCCGCGAGGACGAGATCATCCCCTTCGCCGAGGGCCAGCTAGTGTATGCGGCGGCTCGCGAGCCCAAGCGGCTGTTGGTGATCCGCGGCGGCCACAATACCGGGTTCATCGACAGCGAGCCGGACTACTCGGCGGGGATCGATGCCTTCCTGAGCGAGGAGGCGGGGCTGGAGCGGCCGTGAGCCGGCCACTCGTCGCTCGGGTAGCGTCCACCGCTGTAACAGCGCACCAGCGGACTATTCGGTCACCTCGGCGTTGTGGAAGACGTTCTGCACGTCGTCGAGGTCGTTGAGGCTGTCGAGCAGCTTCTCGAACATGGTCACGTCGTCGCCCTCGACCGGGGTCACGGTCTGGGGCACGAACTGGATCTCGTCGACCTCGAAGTCGAGCTCGCCGAAGGCGTCGAGCAGTGCCTGCTTGGCCTTGGCGTACTCGGTGTGGGGGGCGAAGACGGTGATGCGGCCGTCCTCGTTCTCGATGTCGGTCACGTCGACATCGGCCTCCATCAGCGCCTCGAGGGCGGCTTCCTCGTCGCTGCCGGCGAAGGCGAGGATGGCGCAGTGGTCGAACATGTGGCTGACGCTGCCCGGGGTACCGAGCTTGCTCTTGGCCTTGTTGAAGCAGGCGCGCACGTCGCCGAAGGTACGGTTGGGGTTGTCGGTCAGGCAATCGACGATGACCATGCAATTGCCGGGACCGAAGCCCTCGTAGCGGGCCGGGGAGAAGTCCTCGCCGCCGACGCCGCTGGCCTTGTCCAGCGCCTTCTCGATCACGTGGCTTGGCACCTGATCCTTCTTGGCACGCTCGATCAGGCCGCGCAGGCTCAGGTTGCCGGCGGGATCGGTGCCACCCTGCTTGGCGACCACATAGATCTCGCGACCGTACTTGCTGTACACCTTGGTCTTGGCGGCGGCCGTCTTGGCCATGGATTCCTTGCGGTTCTGGAAGGCCCTACCCATATCATTGTCCTGTTGCGTCTCACACGAGGCTGGATTCTACGAAACCGCACCGGACGCGAACAGGGATATTTTGCTCCCTGTCCGAGTGGCGTGAGGCGAGTCATGGCTACACTGGCGATAGTCTTCCCGAGATGGTTTCCCCCTTGCCGGAGCGCGTCATGGATCATCACGCCTATCGCCACGCCCTCGCCGAGCATCTCGCCGCAAGCGAGCTGCCCTTTTCCCCCGCCGAGTTCGCGGCGCGCCTGTCACGGGTGCGCGGGGCCATGCGCGCGGCGGGGCTCGAGGCGCTGCTGCTCACCGACCCCGCCGACATCTTCTACCTGACCGGCTACCACACCTTCGAGGTCTCGGTGCACACCTGCCTGGTCGTCTCCAGCGACCGCCTGGTGCTGCAGGTGCCCTCCATCGAGACCGGCCCGGCGGTGGTCACCGCCTCGGTCGACGAGATCCTCGGCTACCGCTGGGAGGGCATCGAGGAGGTGATCGAGCCGCTGACCGAGACCCTGGCACCGTTCCATGCCATCGGCCTGGATGCCTTCGGTGCCGGCTTGCGCCATGGGTTGATCCGCGAGCTGCAGGCGCGCCTCGGCGCCGGGCGCTTCAGTGACGATGGCGGCGAACTGCTCGATCGCCTGCGCATCGTCAAGTCGCCGGCGGAGCTCGGCTGCCTGCGCGAGAGTGCGCGGATCACGTCCGAAGGCCTGCGCGCGGCAATCGCGAGCATCGAGCCCGGTGTCACCGACAACGAGGTGGCCGCGGAAGGCAGCCGGGCGCTGCTGGCGGCCGGCAGCGAGTTCATGAGCCTGCAGCCCATCGTCACCGCCGGCCGTCGCATCAGCGTCATCCACGTCAACCACAAGCGTAACGTGATTGCCGAGAACGAGCCGGTGTTCCTCGAGTTCGGTGCCGCCTTCCAGCGCTACACCGCGCCGATGATGCGTACCGCCGTGGTCGGCCGGGCGAGCCCGGAGATGCAGGCGCTGCGCGATGTCTGCCGCGCCATCTACGAGGCCCTGTGCGCCGAGATGCGCCCGGGCCATAGCTTCGACGCCGCCGCCCGGGCCGCCGAGGCGGTGCTGGCGCCCCACGCCGACCGGGTGTTCCACTCCGGGGTGTTCGGTTACGCGGTGGGGGCCCAGTTCCCACCCAGCTGGGTCGAGGGCACCGGCTATATCGCCCGGGGCCAGCACCGCGAGTTCGCGGCCGACATGGTCTTCCACCTGCCGCTCTGCCTGCGCCTGCCGGGCGAGTGGGGCATCGGCCTGAGCGACACCGTGCGGGTCACACCGAACGGTGGGGAGGCGATCACCGACAACGACTGGCGGCTGCATGAGCGGGCAGCGGGCGGAGCCTGATCCGCGTCGCCATGGAGACTGAACAGGCCTTCCTCTCTGCGCTGGACGCCGAAGTCGGCTGGCGATCGAGCCCGCCGCCCAGTGGGGGCGGGCCCGATGTCGTCATGCCGTCCTGGCCAGCGCCGCGGGGGCGATGTTGGGGTTCATGCGGAACAGGTTGTCGGGATCGAAGCGCTGCTTGAGCTGCTGGAGCCTGGCGTAGTTCTGGGCATAGGCGCTGTCGACGCGGCTCTCCTCGTCCTCGGTCAGGAAGTTGACGTAGCCGCCGCCGGTGGCGAACGGCGCGGTGTCACGGAAGACCCCGCGGGCCCAGTCGCGTACCTTGTCATCGTCGGCGGCATCCTGCCAGCGGCCGTGGACGTTCATCACGAAGTTGGCATCGCGTCCGGCGTAGGCGGTGTCCGTCTCCGCGACCTCGCCCATGGCGCCGCCGAGCTGGGCGATGAAGGCCTCGCACTCGGGGCCGGGCAGGTTCGAGGCGCCGTGGATCAGCGCGTCGATCAGCTCATCGCCGATCTCGGCGAAGTTATGGGACTTCCAGTAGTTGCGCGCGCCGGGGGTGAGCAGCGGGTCGAAGGCGGTCTGGAAGCCGGCATAGGGCTGCGTGCCGAGCATGCTGCCGACCGGCTCGCCGAATTCGAGCACCCTGGCCGCCAGGCGCTCGCCCTCGTCGGGGTCGCCGTTGTGGACCAGCGCGAAGACCACGACTTCCTTGCCATGGATCGATTCGGGCAGGAAGGGCAGGGGCGGGGCCTGGCGCAGTACCGTCCAGACGCTGAGTTCCCGGGGGGCGCCGGCGGCGAAGTCGCGCCAGGCCTGCAATACCCGGCGCGCCTGGGCGAAGGGGTAGACGACCAGGCCGGCGTAGACCTGGGGCCCCACGGGGTGGAGCCGGAACTCGAAGGAGGTCACCACGCCGAAGTTGCCGCCGCCGCCGCGAATGGCCCAGAACAGCTCGGGCTCCTGGGTGGCCGAGACGACCCGCAGTTGGCCGTCGGCGGTCACCACGTCGGCGGAGAGCAGGTTGTCGATGGTCATGCCGTACTTGCGGGTCAGCCAGCCGAAGCCGCCGCCCAGGCACAGGCCGGCCACCCCGGTCGTGGAATTGATGCCGAGCGGCGTCGCCAGCCCGACGCCCTGGGCCTCGTGGTCGAGGTCGCCGAGCAGTGCGCCGGCGCCGACCCGCGCCGTGCGCTGCTCCGGGTCGATGCGCACGGTGCGCATGAGCGACAGGTCGACCATCAGGGCGCCATCGGCGACGGCGTTGCCGGCGATGTGGTGGCCGCCACTGCGCACGCTCAGCAGCATGCGGTGGCTCCGGGCGAAGTCGACCGCATGGCGCACGTCCTGGGCCCCGAGGCAGCGGGCGATGAGCGCCGGGTGGCGGTCGACCATGCCGTTCCAGACGCGACGCGCCTGCTCGTAGTCCGCATCGGCGGCGGTAAGCACCCCGCCACGAATGCCCTGGGCGAGTGCATCGAGTTCATCGGGCGACAGCGCGGCGCGGCTGCCGTCGAGGGTCTGATAGGTCAGGTGTTGCATGGGGTTCTCCTTGTCGATCATGCTCGCAACGGATGGGGGAGTGATGCTGCGAAGTGCAGTATGGGGAGTCGGGCGCCATCCTGACTGACCGGAACTCCTCGGCACTTGATCGGGAATCCGGTTTGTCATGGCGGCACGATGGATCGTCCGCGATACTGGTTCAGGCAGGGGTGCATGCCCCTTCCCCACCACTCGCGAGGCGGACATGAGCCAGGACACCTTGTCTCAGGTGCTGCGCAGCGTCCGCCTGCGGGGGGCGGTGTTCTATCACGTCGAGGGCAGTGCCCGTTGGGTGAGCGAGTCGCCCCCGGCCGCCGAGGTCGCCGCGCTGATCATGCCGGGGGTCGAGCACGTGATGGCCTACCATGTCCTCACCCATGGCGAATGCTGGGCCTCGGTAATCGGTGAGTCGCCGGTGGCCCTGCGCGAGGGTGACGTGGTGATCTTTCCGCGGGGCGACCCACACGTCATGTCGAGCGAACCGGGCATGCGCGGCACGGTGGACCTGACACCTTACGAGTTGCCGCGACCGGAGCAGCTGCCGTTCTTCGCCAGCCGGCAGGGCGAGTCCCTGTCGATGTCGCGCCTCGATCGCGACAGCGAGCGGCACGCTGCGACCCTGGTGTGCGGCTTCTTCGGCTGCGATGCGAATCCCTTCAACCCGCTGCTCGCCAGCCTGCCGCACCTGCTCCATGTACCCGCCAGGGCCGGCGCCGATCACGACTGGATCGCTCACTTCATCCGCTTTGCGCTGTCGGAGTCGACCGACAAGCGGCCCGGCGGCGAAGCGCTGCTCGAGCGGCTCAGCGAGGCGATGTTCGTCGAACTGATGCGCCGCTATCTCGAGGCGATTCCCGAAGAGCAGTCGAACTGGCTCGCCGGACTGCGCGATCGCCACGTGGGCCGCGCCCTGGCGCTGCTGCATCAACGCCCGGGAGAGGCGTGGACGATCGACAGGCTCGCCGACTTCATCGGCCTGTCCCGCTCGGCCCTGCATGAGCGCTTCGCGCGCTTCACCGGCCATGCGCCGATGCACTACCTGGCCAAGTGGCGCATGCAGGTGGCCGCCGGGCTGCTGCGCCAGTCGAGCGCCTCGGTGGCCTCGATCGCCCTGGAGGTCGGCTACGAGTCGGAGGCCGCGTTCAGCCGCGCCTTCCGGCGGGAGACCGGCCTCCCCCCGGCCACCTGGCGACGCGAGCAGACCCGGCTGGCCGAGCGGGAGTCACTATACTGAGGAGGGCGAAGCGGGGGCTGGCGCTCCCGCTGCTTGTCGCGGCGCCGGTGGGCGCCTGCGAGCCGTCAGCCCGTCTCTGGAGGACGTCATGACACAGACCGTCACGGCTGCCTATGGCAGCGCCATGAAGGCCACCAATGCGTACGATGAGCTGGTGTCCGAGGGGTTTCCACGCGAGAAGCTGTTCCTCGACAAGGAGACCAACCAGGTCAAGGTGATCATCCCGGACACCTCGAAGCCGGAAGCGGAAGAGATCCTGCGGCGCCATGGGCCGGATGAGTTCTGGTCGCGGCCGTTCGAGGGCTGAGGGAAGCGGTGTCCCCGTCGCTGGCGGTGGGGCATCGGGTCGGGACCGCCGGCCCAGGCCTGCTTCGCCATCGCGGTGGCTGTGGCCGATGACGCCTGGGCCGGAGTCGGGAGGAGCGCCCCTTGCTGACACGGGGGCTGGGTGATGAGCACGCTCTTCATCAGCCACAGCAGCACCGACAGCGAGGCGGCCCGCGAGATGGCCGACTGGCTGCAACGGCACGGCCACCATTCGTTGTTCCTGGACTTCGATCCCGAGCATGGCATTCCCCCCGGTCGCGACTGGGAGGCCGAGCTTTACCGTCGGCTGCGCGCCTGCCAGGCGCTGATCGTGTTGTGCAGCGAATCCGCCATGGCCTCGTGCTGGTGCCTCGCCGAGTTGAGCCACGCCCGGGCCCTCGGCAAGCGGATCTTCCCGGTGCGCATCGCGCCCTGCCGGCTACGCCCCCAGCTCGCGGAACTGCAGGTGATCGACCTGGTCAAGGAGCCGCAGGCGGGCTACGAGCGGCTGCGTCAGGGGTTGATCGGCGTGTTCGACTGGGATCGCCGCCGCCCGCCCTATCCGGGCCTGATGGCCTTCGAGGAAGTGGACGCCGCCATCTTCTTCGGCCGCGATGCCGAGAGCCAGCAGGCCCTGGACCGTCTCCATCAGCTGAGACACTTCGGCGGCCCACGGCTGCTGCTGTTGCTGGGGGCCTCGGGCAGCGGCAAGTCGTCGCTGGTTCGCGCCGGCATCATGCCGCGGCTGCGGGCCATCCCCGACGCCTGGACGCTGATCGGTCCGGTGCGACCCCGCGACCGGCCCCTGGATGAGTTCAGGGCGCAACTCCGCGCCGCGCTCGGCGACGATGCGGTGGCGGCGCTCGCGTCCGGTGCCGATTCGGAGCCTGCGGCACTGACGAGGATGCAGCGCGAGCTGCAGCGGCAGCCCGGCAGGGCGCACTCGACCCTGCTGCTGGTCATCGACCAGCTCGAGGAGTTGCTGTCGGACTCGCCCCAGGCCGAGCAGTTCATGCAGCTCCTGCGCCCCGTCCTGCAGGATATCGGCGCCCCCGTGCTCGTCATCGCCACCCTGCGCTCCGACTTTCTCGGTGCCCTCCAGGAGCACCCCGCCTGGCGTGACGTCCCGCTGGTGCCGCTGACCGTGGAGCCGCTGTCGGTGGAGGGCTTCGCGGCGGTCATCGAGGGGCCGGCGGAGCTTGCCGGGCTCGAGCTCGAGCCCGGCCTGGTGCGCGCCATGGTGGCGGATACCGCGACCCAGGATGCGCTGCCCCTGCTGGCCTTCACGCTGCGCGAACTGTGGGAGGCGGGAGGCGCGGATGGGCGCCTCACCCTGGCCGAGTACCAAGGTCTCGGCGGACTGCACGGCTCGGTGGCCAGGTCGGCCGAGGCGGTACTGGATGCCGCCGTGCCCACCCAGGCGCAGTGGCAGGCGCTGCGCGCCGCCCTGTTCGATCTGGTGAGACTCGACGAGGAGGGGCGCTACACCCGCCAGGCGGTGCGCTGGGAGGCCTTGCCCGCGGTCAGCCATCCGTTGCTCGAGCGCTTCATCCAGGCGCGCCTGCTGATCGCCGGCAGCCACCAGGGAGAGCGCACCCTGGAAGTGGCGCATGAGTCGCTGTTTCGGGTCTGGCGTCGGCTCAATCGCTGGCTGGAGGCCAACCGCGAGGCATTGCGGGTGCGCGACGGCCTGCGCCGCGCCGCCGTCGAGTGGGATGGCGGCGGGCGTCCCGCCGAGCTGCTGGTTCACCGTGGCAACCGCCTGGAGGCGGCGCAGGCGCTCACGTCAGCGGGTGCCTTCACGCTCGACGAGGCGGAGCGGGGTTACCTGCAGGCGTGCCGCTGGCGGGAGCGGGTGAGACGCGGCTGGATCACCGCCGCCTGGCTGTCGCTGGTGCTGGGCGTCATCGGGCTGTCCTGGCTCGCCTGGTCGCTGCACCGGCAGGAGCAGATCACCCGGCAGGGCCTGGCCGATCTGCACTGGGCCAGCGGGGTGAGCGCCCGCGACCGCGATGGCCGCCTCCTCGAGGCGAGTCACCACTTCATGCAGGCCGCGGAGCTGGCGCTCGACCCGTCGCGTGCCGCGAGTGCCCACTGGGCCGGCGTCCGGCTGGGCAACGGGCCGGCCCTGGCGGGGGCGGCGGACCTCGGCCCGGCCTTGTTGACCGCCACCCTCGATGCCGCCGATGGCATGCTGCGGCTATGGGACAGCGACGGCGGCAGCCAGGCCTGGTCGTGGGGCGACGATGCCGAGCCGCCGACTCTCGCCCCGGGAGGGCGTGGGTTGCAGAGCGTCTCCGCCGGGGGGCGGCCGTGGACGCACCGGATCGTCCTTCATGGTGACGGTCGGGACACCGAGATTCGCGACCGCCGCAGCGGTGCCCTGTTGGTCACGCTCCCGGAGGCGGTGGAGGGCGTCTGGATCGGGGGCGACGACGAGACCACGGCGGTGAGCGTGCACCGCGGCGGTGACGCCCGGGTATGGGACCTGACGAGCGGCGAACCGCTGGGCGAGTGGCATCATGCGGCCGGGGTGGCGGGCGCGGCCATCTCGCCGGACGGTGTGCGGCTGCTACTGTGGGCCCGCAACGGCGAGGCGGTGGTCTGGAGCGTCGACGCCGCCGGGGTGGTGGCGCACCATGCCGGCGATATCATCGGTGGTGCCCTGGGCCGGCGGGCGCACGAGCTGGTGCTCTGGAGCCGCGAGGGTCGCCTGTGGCTGCCCGCACTGCCGGATTTCGAGCCGCTTCCGGCGGAGGGTGGGCGCTGCAGCCCGAGGGCCATCGGGGCGCGGCTGCTCGACGACGCCCGCCGCCTGCTGGTCTGGAACCATGGTGCCTGCGGGGCCGCGCGCTTGTGGGACCTCGAGGCGCGGCGCCCCGTGGGGCCCGTGGTGCGCCACGTGGACGAGATCGTCCCGCCGCTGGTGCGGGGCGACCGCATCCTGACCTGGAGTCCGGGTGGTGGGCCGGCCCGACTCTGGCACGGGGCGACCGGTGAGCCGGTAGCCGAATTGGCGTCCTCCGTGACGGGGGCCCGCCTTGCCCCCGGCGGTCTCCTGCTGACCTGGGACGGCAGCGAAGCCCGGCTCTGGTCGAGTCGTACCGGTGAGCCGCTGGGCCTGCCGCTGCGGCATGAGGCGACGGTCAGGGAGGTCATGGCCAGCGAGGACGGGCGGTACCTGCTCAGCCGGGGGAGTGACGGCAGCCTGAGGTGGTGGCAAGCGCCGCCCGTGGAGGCCATGGCGACACAGCGGTTCCCGGCCGAGGTGCTCGATGCCGCCCTGGTAGCGGACGAGCCCATGGTTAGGGCCGTCACCCTCGATGGGCATGTCCATGCCTGGTCGACGACCGGCGGCGACGAACCGGCGCGACGCCTGCTGGATCCCCAGGCCGTGCTCGCGGCCTTTGCCCCCGGCGGCGACCGTCTGCTGACCGCGGACGCCCGGGGCGACGTGCGGCTGTGGAGCTGGGAGGAGGCCGCCTTCCGGGCCCTGGCATCGCCGGGGGATACCGCGGGCGAGGGTCCCGTGGCCGGCGTGGTGTGGAGTCCCGATGCCGACCGCCTGCTGTTCTGGGGGGAGCGGGGCTGCACCGCCTGGCTGTGGCGCGTCGGCAGTGCTCGCGCGGTGCCGATCGCGCCGGATGACGAGGTGGCGGAGTGTCGGCTGCGTGGCGCGGCCTTCGCCGGCGACGGGAGCGGGCTCCTGGCGACCTGGGGGGAGGACCGGCGCCTGCGACTCTGGGACGTCGAGGCGCGCGACCCGACATTGCGGCGGATCCTCCTGGAGGGCGCGCTGGTCCGCGCCGCCGAGCTCGATGGGCCTCGCTTGCTGGTTACGCGCGACGACGGTGTCCTCGACCTCATCGCCTGGCAGAACGCCGACGACCGCATCGCCCTGTACCACGATGCCGTCCAGGGGGCCCGGTTGCATGTCGACACCGGCCGGGTCCTGAGCTGGGGAGGGGGCAGCGTGCGCATCTGGGAGGCGGAGACCGCTACGCTGCTCGCCTCCCTGGCTCACGAGGGCGAGGTCGCCGGCGCGATCTTCGTGCCGGACGGGGAGCGCGTGCTCAGTTGGCAGGCTGCGGGAAGCGTGCATCTCTGGGATGCCGTCAGCGGTCACTCATTGACCCCGGCGCTGCGCGGCGCGGGCCGTCTCCTGTCGGCGGTCGATGGCGACTTCGGGGCGACGGCGAGCCGGCTGCTGGTCGCCACGGGAGATCGCGCCACCCTGTGGCACCTGCCGCCGTTCGAGGCCTCGCCGGCCCGGCCGGTGCATCGACAGCAGGTGTTGACCGGCACGCGCCTGACCGCGCCGGGCGAAGTGGTGGTCCTGCCGGCGGAGGCCTGGCGACAGCTCGTGACCGACCCGGCCGGGGTGGCGGAGTGACGCCGCGCAGGCCTCAGGGCGAGACGCTGACACGGGCAGTCGACCAGGCGGTGACCCAGCCTTCCGTCGGCGCCCAGGCACGTATCTTGAGGCGATGCGTCCCCGTGGAGAGGCGCTGCCCGGCGTCGCGTCCGTCCCACTGTCGCGGGTCGATGCTGCGCCCGGCGACCACGCCGCCGGCGATCGGTGCCTCGTGGACGAAGAAGTGGCGCTCACCGTCATCGGCCGGTTCCACGCGCATGAACTCGGCCACGGCACTGGGAAAGTCGGAGTGAGAAAAGAAACGGTAGGAGGCCTGCTCGCGGGCCTGGGCACGGATCAGGCGCGGCAGGAACGACACCTCTTCGATGGCGACCGAGCCCACGGCGCGCGGGCCGCAGCCGAGTGCCTGGATCCGGAACGAGGGCGCCGGGTGTTCGCCACTCAGGTCGGTCGCGGTCACGGCAATGGCGGCGGGACGCTCGCTGTCGCCGAACTCCGGCGGCAAGGTGAACTGCAGACGATGCGCCCCCGTCTCTCCCGCGCCGAAGGGAAGCCGCAGGGTATAGATATCCGGTAGTCCCCGGGCGCTGAGGCGTAGCGTGACCATGACTGGCCGCTCATGGGTGAAGTCCATCACGAACGGCCAGCCGCCGCGTACCATGCCGACGGCGGCGAACGCGCTGGCGTTGTACGCGGGGGCGAACTCGGGGCCATGCTGCCGCAGCCGCATCAGCATGTCGTCCTCGCCCGCGGACGCTTGCTGGCGGCCTGCCTGTTGGCGGTTCCGCAGCCAGCGCACTACCAACACGGTGGCTGCGGCGCCGGCCACGATGGCCGGTACCGTCCAGTCGCTACCGCCATTACCCGTCGGTTCCCTGGTGGTGCCGGTATCGTCCTGGCTGTCGTAATCGTCGTAGTAGTCGACGTCGTCGTGGCTACTGGCGTGGGTCGACGCCAGGGGAGCGGCCGCCAGCACGCCGGCCAGCAGGCAGCCAAGAAACCGCTTCCATCGCCGATGCCCCGGGCCGACTGTGTTCATGTTGGCTCACCTACACCGTGGTCCACGCCTGATCCTCGGGGCGTCGACAGGCCGTGCCAGTGGTGCTGCGGGGCTCGCCGTCGACCAGGACCTCCATCTCGAATTCCCGGCATTGCTGGTCGCCGCGTTCGAAGGTGTTCCGGGGTGTCATCGTGAATTCGGTGCCGGTCTGGGGGTTGTGCCAACTCTCCGATGCGCCATCGGGCGTCCGGTCGAGCGCGGTGCTCATCGCCCGTTGATCCCCACGGGTCATCCGGATGCCGATCTCCCTGCCGAGCCATGCGCCCAGCCCAGCACCGACCAGCATGGCGGCGGTCCGCCCGGAACCGCTCCCCACCTGTGAACCCAGCCCGGCACCGATGAGGGCCCCCAGACCTGTGCCGACTCCCTCTCCGGTGCTGGTGGTCTGGCAGCCGCCCAGCGTGAACAGGCTCAGCAGCAGGATGCACAGCAGGCGTAAGGTACGCGCCATTGACGTTGCCATGACCACCTCCACGGTGTGGGTGGGTCCTCGGCCGCGGTACAGTAACCGCTGTCGAGGGAAGTTGCTCAGGTTCCGTCCCCGACACTCTTCGCGTCCTTGTCGATAGTATTGCAGCGGGGAGGCATTCGCTCCATGCGGTAGGCGTCAGGCTGCTATCTTTCTTTAGGCCTGGCCCGGAAACCGACCGAGTTCGACGACTTGTCAGACCAGGCCCTGGCGAGCGGGGCCGCTGCCCTGCAGGGGCGCAGTGGCGATGACCACCGGAGGGAACCGTGGACGATACCGAACCCGCTGAGCACAGCGATTCACCGGCCGTCGACGGTCTCTTGCCGGACGACACCCTGACCCGGCGTGCCGAGTGGCGCCGGCTGGAGGACCAGCTCGCCTGGTATGGGCAGCGCAGCCGCTACTGCCGACGCTGGCACAAGCGCCTGCGCCTGGTGCAGGTGACATTCGCCGCCGCCATCCCGGTGCTCTCGCTGGCGGACGCGCCGCTGGCCCGCTGGTCGACGGCTCTCCTGGGGGCCTCGATCGCGGTGCTCGAGGCCACCGAGCAGATCAATCAGTTCGGCCCGCTGTGGATTCAGTACCGGGCCACCGCCGAACACCTGAAGCACGAGAAGTTCCTCCTGCTCGCGGCAGCCGGTCCTTATCGTGACCTGGGCCGGGCGGAGGCATTGCGGTTGCTCGCCGAGCGGGTGGAAGAGCATGTCTCGAGCGAGCATGCTCGCTGGGTGCGAACCTCCGAGCAGCGCCTGTCGCCCCGGGTGCGAGAGAAGGAAGGCAAGGCGTGAGTGCGCGATCAGTCGGGGTCGAGCAGCCGCGGCCCCGTGCCCTCTTCGGCCAGTTCGTCCTCCGGGTTGCGCAGGGGGCAGTCGTCCATCGACAGGCAGCCGCAGCCGATGCAATGATCGAGCTGGTCGCGCAACCGGGTCAGGCGGGTGATGCGCTCGTCGAGGGCCTGGCGCCAGCTGGCCGAGAGGCGCCGCCAGTCGGCCGCGGTGGGGGCGTGGGACGAGGGCAGGGTATCGAAGGCGTCACGGATCTCGGCCAGTGAGATGCCGGTGCGCTGGGCGACCTTGATGATGGCGACGCGACGCAACACATCGCGACTGAAGCGGCGCTGGTTGCCGGCGTTGCGACGACTCCTGATCAGCCCCTTGGCTTCGTAGAAGTGAATGGCCGAGATCGCCAGGCCACTGCGCGTGGCGACCTCGCCGACGCTGAGTTCCCGGTGGAGGCGCGCGGTCATGTGTCTCTCCCTCGTCTCGACGGTGCGTGAGGTTTTATCCCGTTGGTGCGGGCAATGGCAAGTTTCTCCTGCCGGAATCGTCATATAAAACCAACCGTTATATATATTGGCTGTTCACGCTGGTGTTTCGTCCCGACGATCAGGTTTCATGATCGATCGAACGAGGATTCTTCATTTCCCATGTCGACGCGTGGCTTGTAACGTTACTCTCCCCGGTACTATTTTTACTCTTTCCGAGTCGTTCGCATGCGCTTCGATACTTCGCCGCCGGCGAATTTTCTTGCTGGCACTTTCTTGACCTCTACTTAACTTGAGGTTTTACCCTGCAGGCCTGAACCGGGGCGAGCCCATGGCGCGTCCCGACGCTTCCTTGATGATCGGTGATGCCATGTTCCGTTACTTCGAAACCCTGGTGAACCCTTACCCCGCGGGGACGCCGGAGACGCCGCCCAGAGGCCTCTTCCCCTTCATTCTGCACTTCTCGCGTCCGGTGTTGCCGCTGCTGGTGGCCATGTCGCTGTTCACGGCGCTGGTATCGGCCGCCGAGGTGCTGTTCTTCAGCTACATGGGCGAGCTGGTGGACTGGCTGTCCGGCGCCGAGCGGGCGGGGTTCTTCGCCGAGTACGGCTGGCGCCTGGCGGGCATGGCGGCGCTGGTGGTGATCGGCCTGCCGCTGCTGACCCTGCTGCAATCGCTGGTCACCCACCAGAGCGTCTTCGGCAACTACCCGATGATCGGCCGCTGGCTGGCCCATCGCCACATGCTCGGCCAGAGCATGGCCTTCTATCAGGACGAGTTCGCCGGCCGGGTGTCGCAGAAGGTGATGCAGACGGCGCTCGCCATTCGCGAGACGGTGATGAAGCTGATGGACCTGCTGGTCTACGTGTGCGTCTATTTCGCCGGTGCCATGCTGCTGATGGGCAGCGCCGAACCCTGGCTGATGCTGCCGTTGGTGGGTTGGCTCGCCGGCTATGTGGCGATCATGTGGATCTTCGTGCCGCGGTTGCGCCGTGTCTCCATGGACCAGGCCGACGCCCGGGCGCGGATGACCGGGCGTATCGTCGACAGCTACAGCAACATCCAGACCATCAAGCTGTTCGCCGACACCCGCCGCGAGCAGGCCTACGCCCGCGATGCCATGGAGAAGTTCATGGTCACCGTACACCGCCAGATGCGCCTGGCCACCAAGCTGACGGTGAGCCTGACGCTGCTCAACTCGCTGCTGCTGGCGAGCGTCGCCGCCATGGCCATCGGTGCCTGGTACCTGCAGGCGGTATCCCTGGGCGTCATCGCCGTGGCCATCGCCCTGGTGATGCGCATCCGCTTCATGTCCAACTGGATCCTCTGGGAAGTGGCGGGGCTGTTCGAGAACATCGGCACGGTGCAGGACGGCATCAACACCATCGCCCGGGAGCCGGCAGTCAAGGATCGCCCCGGGGCCGGGGAACTCGCCGTGCCGCATGGCGAGATCCGCTTCGAGGCGCTGCGTTTCGGCTACGAGCGGCCCGATGGCGAGGGGGTTCGCGTGTTCGACGGCATGAGCCTGAGCATCGCGCCCGGTGAGAAGGTCGGGGTGATCGGCCGCTCCGGGGCCGGCAAGTCGACGCTCGCCAACCTGCTGTTGCGCTTCTACGACCTCGAGGGCGGACGCATCCTGATCGACGGCCAGGACATCGCCGAAGTGACCCAGGAGTCGCTGCGCCAGCGGATCGGGATGGTCACCCAGGACACCTCGCTGCTGCACCGTTCGCTGCGCGACAACATCCGCTACGGCAGCCCGGAGGCCAGCGAGGACGAGATATGGGAGGCGGTGCGCCGCGCCCACGCCGACACCTTCATCGACGACCTGGTGGACATCAAGGGGCGCCGCGGCCTCGATGCCCACGTCGGCGAGCGTGGGGTCAAGCTCTCCGGCGGCCAGCGCCAGCGCATCGCCATCGCCCGGGTGCTGCTCAAGAACGCGCCGATCCTGGTGCTCGACGAGGCCACCTCGGCGCTCGATTCCGAGGTGGAGGCGGCGATCCAGGAGCAGCTCTATACGCTGATGGAGGGCAAGACGGTGATCGCCATCGCCCACCGGCTCTCCACCATCGCCATGCTCGACCGGCTGGTGGTGATCGACGAGGGGCGCATCGTCGAGACCGGTACCCACCGGGAACTGCTGGCCCGCGACGGCCTCTACGCCGCCCTGTGGCGTCGCCAGTCCGGCGGCTTCCTGGGGCTGGACATCAACGGCGAGGCGGTCGAGGTGCCGGACGCCGCTCGGGTCGAGTCCTAGTGACCACGGCTTGACACAGTGCCCATTTCGGCTCGCCCTGATTGCATGGCGGCTTTTCGCTCCGCACTCGGTGAGCAGCCCATCCTGCGCCGATAAGCCCGTGAAAAGCTCGACACCTCGGCGAAGCCCACGTCGAAGGCGATCTCGCTCACGGCGCGAGCCGTCTCGCGTAACCAGTAACGGGCCCACAGCAACCGGCGATTCATCACGTATTGCTGGGGTGTCACGCCGAAGTCGCGCAGGCAGAGCAGATGGAGCTGGCTCTGGCCGAGATGGAAGGCATCGGCCAGCGTCTGGTTGTCGGGGGGCTGCGAGAGGCGCTCGTCGATGAAGGCATCGAGAAGCGTGGCGGGCAGACGCCCTTGGCCACGAGTGGCTCCATCGTCCAGCATCAGCAGTTCACCGAGCTGGCTCACGAATAGCATGGCCAACTGATGGTTGAGCAGGGAGGACTGCGCCATGGACTTGGGTGCCTTCAACTGCTGGATGGCCAGCTCCACCATGGGGATCAGGGGTGGCGGCAGGCTGACGGTCCGGGGTTTCGCGAACAAGGACTCGCGCAGGTCCAGGCCACAGCTCTGCTCCAGCGCCGTCAGGCAGGGGTCGTCGGCGTCGAGATCGATGACCAGGACCTCGCAGTCGTCGCCTCGCCCCAGATAAAGATGGCGCTCGCCGGGAGGCAGGATGGCGGCCTGTCCCAGAACCAGATGCTCCCCACCCTGGCTGAATTCATAATCCATGGTGCCGCGCCAGCCCAGCATCAGCTGTGGGTGTGCATGGAGGTGCTCGCCGCTGCGACGCGCGATCGGGTTGCAGCGAGCTAGAGTCTGGTGCATGGCGTTGGATCTCCAGGAGAACGAGTGCAGAGCCTCGAACAACGATATCGGAGCCAGGGCCAAGAGTTCGGGTCGTCGACCTCCCTAGACTGGGCGTTTCAACATCGTTGAAACGAGGCTGACATGAATCTCAATGCCGAGCAAGTGACCAGGGCGCTCCCCTGGAATGCCCTGGTGGACGCCCTGTCCGACATCTTCACCCGCACCGTGCACTCGCCGGTGCGCCATCACCATCATATGCATGTGCCCGGCGACCCGGAGGCGACCCTGCTGCTGATGCCGGCCTGGCTGGAGGGCGAGTACCTGGGGGTCAAGCAGGTCAACGTTTTCCCCGGCAACAGTGCCCGCGGCGAGCCCGGCCTGAGCAGCCACTACCTGCTGAGCTGTGCCCGCACCGGGCGCCACCTGGCCCAACTGGAGGGCAATGAGCTCACCGCACGCCGTACGGCCGCGGCCTCGGCCCTGGCGGCACGCTACCTGGCCCGCGAGGATGCCTGCGAACTGCTGATGGTAGGAGCGGGGCGCATGGGGCGTCGCCTGATACCGGCCCACCGCGCCATTCGTCCTATCGAGCGGGTGCGCATCTGGGATATCCGTGAAGAGTCGGCCCATGCCCTGGCGGAAGAACTTCGCGCCGAAGGGATCGATGCCCAGGCGGTGCCGGCGGACGGCCTGGCCGCGGCTGCCGGCCGGGCCGACATCATCAGCTGCGCCACCCTGAGTCGTGACCCGCTGATCCTGGGCGAGTGGCTGTCGCCCGGCACGCACCTGGATCTGGTCGGCAGCTTCACGCCCTTCATGCGCGAGGCGGACGACGCAGTGATGCGCCGCGGCGCCATCTTCGTCGATACCCGTGACGGCGCTCTGAGCGAGACCGGCGACCTGATCGATCCGCTGAAGACCGGGGTCATCCAGGAGTCCGATATCCTGGCCGATTTTTCCGATCTCTGTGCAGGCCGGCACGCGGGACGCCAAGCGCTGCCCGATGCCGACCGGGCCATCACCGTATTCAAGTCGGTGGGTGCCTCGGTGGAGGACCTGGCGGCCGCCATCCTGGCCTACGAGCGCTGCACCGCCCAGCCCTGAACGATGGGCGGGTTGCCCTCGCTCAAGCTCCGACTCCTGACACAATGACAACAGGGTGGGGTAATACCCCGCCCCGGAGTGCATAAGACATGAGAGACGGTTCGGCTCTTGACATTCCCGTACCGAGCCTGCCGCTGATCGGCATTCTCTATGCCCAGCTCGGCTGGTTCTCCCGGCGGGCCGAGCCCGAGGCACCGGTTGGTGCGGTCGTGGCGGGGAACCAGGCATGAGCCAGGCCGCCTCCCCCTGCCGGATCGCGGTGGTCGGCGCCGGCGTGGTGGGCATGACCACCGCGCTGGCCCTACAGCGCCGTGGTCATCGGGTCACCGTGCTCGACCCCCGGGCGCCGGGGGAGGGCGCCTCCTACGGCAATGCGGGCTTCCTGGCCACCGAGCTGATCGATCCGCTGTCGACACCCGCCCTGCTGCGCAAGGTGCCACGCTTGTGGCTGGATCCCCACGGCGCCGTCGCCTTGCCGTACCGCTATTTGCCTCGGCTGACGCCCTGGCTGATGCGCTTTATCGCCGCCGCCCGCCCTGCCCAGGTCGCCAAGGGCCGCCAGGCACTGGCGGCCCTGAACGGGGAAGCGGTGGCCGCCTGGCAGCGCTGCCTGGCCGAGATCGGGGCCGAGGAGGAATTGCTGGCCTCGGGGTATCTCCTGGTCTGGGAGTCGAAGCGTGGCCGTGCCGCGGCCCGAGTACAGATGGCGCATCTACAGTGCTGGGGGCACGCGGTCGAATGGCTCGAGGCAGCCGAGATCCGTGCCCGAGAGCCGGGCTTGTCGGGCCGGCTGAGTCATGGCCTCTATTTCCCCGGCGCCCACCAGGTGCGCGACCCCTATGCCCTGGTGCGGTGCCTGGCTGCGGCCTTCGAGGCCCGCGGCGGGGTTATCCGCCAGACGAAGGTGGAGCGCATTGAGCCGCGTGGCGAAGGCGTGCGCCTTCACACCGACGCGGGCGAACTGGAGGCGGACCGGACGGTGGTCGCCGCGGGCGCCTGGAGCCACCACCTGACCAAGAGCCTCGGTCTCGAAGTGCCGCTGGAGACGGAGCGCGGCTATCACCTGACCCTGCCCGAGCGGGGGCAGGCGCTGCGACAGCCGGTGGGCTCGGCGGAGCGGCGCTGCGTGATGACGCCGATGAGCTGCGGCCTGCGGGTGGTCGGTTTCACCGAACTCGGGGGGCTGTCGCTGTCGCCGCGGGCGCGCCGCTACACCTCCCTGCGCCATCATGCCGGTGCCCTGCTCGCGGATGGCCGGGGCCTCGACGACACCGCCGAGGAGTGGATGGGCTTCCGTCCGACCCTGCCCGATTCCCTGCCGGTGATCGATACCCATCCCACTTGCCCAGCGATCCACTTCGCCTTCGGTCACCAGCATCTGGGCCTCACCCAGGCGGCGATCACGGCGGAACTCGTGACGGCGCTGGTGATGAGTGAGAAGCCGACGCTGGACCTAGCTCCCTATCGGGTGACCCGCTTCTCGCGGCGCTGGAAAACGGAGTAGGCGCAATCCCGGCTGGGGCGCCTACGCTAGATGAATGACTTTCGACAATGACGACGGCATCCGAGCCTGTGCATCGACGATGTGTTTCGAGTAGCAAAAGGGTATCGATCATGAACGAAGAAAAACTTCACCCGTATGGCGCCGTGAGTGAATCGCGGGCGCGCGTCCGCGCCCACTATGCGGTCGACGAGGCAGCGGTGCTGCGTGGGCTCGTCGAACGTATCAGGCTGTCGGAGGAGGACCGCCGCAAGGTGGCCGCCGTCGGCGCCCACTATGTGGAGCGTGTGCGCAAGGAGACGTCGCCCTCGATGATGGAGGCCTTCCTCGCCGAATACGGGCTCTCGACCGCCGAGGGCGTCGGCCTGATGTGCCTGGCCGAGGCGCTGCTGCGCGTGCCCGACGCGGAGACCATCGACGATCTGATCCACGACAAGATCGAGCCCTCAGACTGGGGCGCGCACCTGGGCAAGTCCTCGTCGTCGATGGTCAACGCCTCGACCTGGGCGCTGATGTTGACCGGCAAGGTGCTGGAAGAGGATCCCAAGGGCCCGGTGCGCGCGCTGCGCGGCCTGGTGCGCCGGATGGGCGAACCGGTGGTGCGCACCGCGGTCGGTCAGTCGATGAAGATCCTCGGCCGCCAGTTCGTGCTCGGCCAGACCATCGAGGAGGGCATGAAGAATGCCCGCGAGCTCGAGAAGCAGGGCTACACCTATTCCTACGACATGCTGGGTGAGGCGGCGCGTACCGATGCCGATGCGGTTCGCTATCACCAGGCCTACGCCCAGGCGATCGCCGCGATCGCCAAGCAGGCCAAGGGCGACGTGCGCTCAAGCCCCGGGATCTCGGTGAAGCTCTCGGCGCTGCATCCGCGCTATGAAACCACCCACCGCGACACGGTGATGGCCGAGCTCGTGCCGCGCGCGCTGGAACTGGCGAAGCAGGCGGCCAAGGCCAATATCGGCTTCAACATCGACGCCGAGGAACAGGACCGGCTGGACCTGTCCCTCGACGTGATCGAGGCGCTGCTGTCCGACCCCGGCCTCGCCGGCTGGGATGGCTTCGGGGTCGTGGTGCAGGCCTACGGGCGCCGCGCCGCGCCGGTGATCGAGACGCTCTACGAGCTGGCCGAGCGCCTCGACCGCAAGATCATGGTGCGGCTGGTGAAGGGTGCCTACTGGGACACCGAGATCAAGCTGGCGCAGGAGATGGGCGTCGCGACCTTCCCGGTCTTCACCCGCAAGGTCAACACCGACGTCAGCTACATGGCCTGCGCGCAGCTGCTGCTCGACCGGCGCGACCGCATCTACCCGCAGTTCGCCACCCACAACGCCCATACCTGTGCCGCCGTGGTCGCCATGGCGGGCGACGACAAGGACAGCTACGAGTTCCAGCGCCTGCATGGCATGGGTGAATCGCTGCACCAGATCATCAAGCAGTCGGAGGGCACGCGCTGCCGCATCTACGCCCCGGTCGGCGCGCACCGTGACCTGCTGGCCTACCTGGTGCGCCGCCTGCTGGAGAACGGGGCGAACTCCTCGTTCGTCAACCAGGTGGTGGACGACACGATTCCCCCGAGCGAGGTCTCGAAGGACCCGGTGGCCGAGATGCAACGCCTGGGCGACGCCATCGCCAGCCCGCTGATCCGCCAGCCCGGCGAGCTCTTCGCCCCCGAGCGCAAGAACTCCCGCGGCTACCGGATCAACGAGCCCGCCTCGATCCTGCCATTGCTGGCGGCGCGCGAGGACTTCGCCGACACCACCTGGACCGCCGGGCCCATGCTCGCCGGCAGCCCGGCGCCGCAGGGGCCGGCCCGCGATGCCGTGTCTCCCGCCGACGACTCGCGCGTGGTCGGCAAGGTGCATGAGGCGACCCCGGCCGAGGTGGCGGCCGCGCTTGACGCCGCCCAGGACGGCTTCCGCGACTGGTCGGCACGCCCGGTGGCCGAGCGGGCCGAGGTGCTGCGCCGGACCGCCGATCTCTACGAGGAGCACATCGCCGAGCTGAGCGTGATCGCGACGCGCGAAGCCGGCAAGATGATTCTCGATGGCATCGCCGAGGTGCGCGAGGCGGTGGATTTCCTGCGCTTCTACGCCAACGAGGGCGAGCGGCTGGAGACGGAGGAACCCGGTAGCGCCCGCGGCGTCTTCGTCTGCATCAGCCCGTGGAACTTTCCGCTGGCCATCTTCACCGGCCAGATCGCCGCGGCGCTGGCGGCCGGCAACGCGGTGCTCGCCAAGCCCGCCGAGCAGACGCCGCTGATCGCCGCCCGCGGCGTCGAACTGATGCGCGAGGCCGGCCTGCCCGAGGCGGCGCTGCAATTGCTGCCCGGCGATGGGCCGACGGTGGGCGGGCCGCTGACCAGCGACCCGCGGATCGCCGGCGTCTGCTTCACCGGCTCGACCGAGGTGGCGCAGATCATCCACCAGGCGCTGGCAAAGAATGCCGGGCCGGAGGCGGTGCTGATCGCCGAGACCGGCGGGCTGAACGCCATGATCGTGGACTCCACGGCGCTGACCGAGCAGGCGGTGCGCGACATCCTGATCTCGTCCTTCCAGTCGGCCGGCCAGCGCTGCTCGGCGCTGAGGATGCTGTACGTCCAGGAAGAGGCGCGCGACCGGCTGCTCCACATGCTCGATGGCGCCATGGACGCGCTCACCATCGGCGATCCCTGGAACACCGACACCGACGTCTCGCCGGTGATCGATGCCGAGGCCCAGGCCGACATCGGCGCCTATGTGGCGGCGCAGGAACAGGCCGGCAAGGTGCTGAAGAAACTGCCCGCGCCGGAGGCCGGCACCTTCGTTACGCCGGCCGTGGTCGAGGTGGGGGGCATCGAGGAGCTCGAGCGCGAGATCTTCGGCCCGGTCCTGCACGTGGCCACCTTCAAGGCGCGCGACATCGACGGGGTGGTCGACGCGATCAATGACAGGGGGTACGGGCTGACCTTCGGCCTGCATACCCGCATCGACGACCGCGTGCAGCAGATCGTCGAGCGCATCCATGTCGGCAATATCTACGTCAACCGCAACCAGATCGGTGCCATCGTCGGCTCCCAGCCCTTCGGCGGCGAGGGCCTCTCGGGCACCGGGCCCAAGGCCGGCGGTCCGCTCTACGTCAACCGCTTCCGCCGCACCGCCGCCGCGGAGCGCCACGACGCCCCCCAGGGCACCGTCGTGTCCCTCGGCGATCTCCAGTCGGCCCTCGATGGCCTGGACGCGCGCAACTGGGCGGCGCGACCCGATCGGGTCGAGGTGCTGCGCAAGGCGCTTTCCGGTAAACGCGGTGTGATCCGCCAGGCGCTCGCCGAGACCGCGGCCCTGGGCATGACGCCACAGACCCTGCCGGGGCCGACGGGGGAAAGCAACCGGCTGTCGCTGTATGCGAAGGGCCCGGTGCTCTGCCTCGGACCGACCCTCGATATCGCCGTCGCCCAGGCGGCGCAGGCGCTCGGCGCGGGTTGCCCGGCGGTGCTCGTCGTGCCCGGGGCGGCGCAGGTCGTGCAGCCGCTGATCGATGCCGGGGCGCCCGTCGCCGCGCTCGACGGCAGCGTGGCGGCCGAGACGCTGACCGCGGTCAAGGGTATCGCGGCAGTGGCCGCTGCCGGTGCCAGCGACTGGACCCGCGAGCTGCGCCTCGCGCTCGCCCAGCGCGACGGCCCCATCGTGTCGCTGGAGATCCAGACCGTCTCGCCGGAGCGCTACGTGGTGGAACGCCATCTGTGCATCGACACCACCGCCGCGGGCGGCAACGCCAGCCTGCTGGCGGCTTCCGAGTAGACTCGTCGGCTCTGTCGGGCGGCAAAGCGAGCCGCCGCCCGGCAACTCCCCTGGCAGTCTGTCGGGCTTGACCGATCGTCGCGAGAGATACGGACTTCGAGTCAAGTTTATCGATCGGATAAGGCGAATAGCCCGCTATTTAACGAATCCGGCTGCTATATCCCCGCCCACCATTGATAGCCGCGATCCTCCCAGTAGCCGCCCCGGCCGCGGCCGAGGTGGGCGAAGCTCTCCACCAGTTCGATGCGCATCACGTACTTGGCCATCTTGTAGCCGAGCTGCCGCTCGGCCCGCAGCCGTAGCGGGGCGCCATTGGCGATGGGCAGGTCGGCGCCGTTCAGGGCGTAGGCCAGCAGCGTCTGTGGGTGATAGGCCTCGCGCATGTCGAGGCTCTCGTAGTAGGCATCCCCGCCGCGATAGCGATCGGCACAGTGGAAGACCACGAAGCGCGCCTCGTCGCGCACCCCGACCTGGGCCAGCAGGTCGCCGAGCACCACGCCGGTCCACTGGCCGATGCAGCTCCAGCCCTCGACGCAGTCGTGACGGGTGATCTGGGTGCGCGACGGCATGGCCTTGAGGTCGTCGAGGGAGAAGGTCTGCGGCGTGTCGATCAGGCCGCCGATCGCGAGGCGCCAGTCGCGGAAGCCGTCGGTCGCCAGGCGTCGGTACGCCTCGTCGCGGGGATTCGTGGTGCCGTTGGCGCGGAAGGTCGGGGCGATGTCGGCGGGAGAATACTCCCGCGCCAGGGCCTCGCGGGAGGCCAGCAGGCGCTGGGCCCGCTGGGTCAGCGAGCCGGTGGCATCGAACAGTTGACGCATGGTGTCGCTACGCGACAGCCGGTCGCAACCGGTCAGCAGCAGGGCGCTGCCGGCCAGGGCGGCCCGTGCCAGGAAGCGGCGGCGCGCCGGGTCGGTGGGACTAGTCATCCTGGGCCTCCTTCTCGGGGGGCAGCACATAGCGCCCGGTGATCATCGAACGCAGGTTGTTGACGACGCCGGAGACGAGCACCAGCACGATATGGATCAGGAAGAAGCCGACCAGCGCCAGGGCGCACAGGAAATGGATCGTACGCGCGCTCTGGCGGCCGCCGAAGACGTCCAGCAGCCAGGGCCAGGCGGCGTCCATGGTCGGTGACATGGTCAATCCGGTCAGCACGACCAGCGGCATGACGACGAACAGCACCAGCAGGTAGGCGAGCTTCTGCAGCAGGTTGTAGTGGCGTGCTTCCTCACCCCGCGGAAAGCGCAGCCGCAGGTGCTCGGTGACGACATGACCGAGGGTTCGCCACTCGTGCCGGCGTGGCAGCAGGCGACGGTGCAATTGACCGCTGAGCACCAGATACAGCAGGTAGGTGATCAGCAGGGGCGCGAAGAGCCAGCCGGCGAGGAAGTGCCACTGGCGCCCCGCGGCCAGCCAGCGCGGGCCGGGCAGGGTGGCCCAGGCCGGGAAGGCACGCCGCTCGCGCGCATCAATGGGGCCGGAGACGCCCAGCACCCCGGTGGTATCGAAACGATGGTCGCCGAGCCGGGTGATGCCGCGCGGTTCGCCGTCGCTCCCGCTCATGGCACGGATCGATAGCGCCGGGGCGTCGAACGAGGAATCCTTGCCCCAGTACAGGGCCGGGTGGGCATTGAAGATCTGCAGGCCGCTCATCAGCAACACCACCAGACAGGCCGCATTGACCCAGTGCCAGAGGCGGGTGAAGGCGCCGTGTCGCCGGATGACCACCGGTGCCCGGCCGGCACCAGGCGCGGAGGAGCTGGAGGAGCGTTTCAGGACTTGCATGGTCGGGAATCGCATGGGGTACCTCCCCGGGGCGAGACCGGCCGGCGATCCTTCGTGATGCACCGGCCGGCAGGGGCCGAGCCTCACATGGCGTCGTCGTCTTCCATCATCTCGTCGTCTTCCTCCATCATGGGTTCTTCTTCCATCATGGGCTCCTCCTCGTCCATGGCGTCGTGCTCCATGGTCTCTTCCTCCATGGTCTCCTGCGCCATGCCGTCCTCTTCCATGGGGTCGTCTGCCAGGGCGGTGGTCGGCAGTAGCAGGGCGGCGCCGAGCAGGGCGGCGAAGAGTGTGGTCCTGGGATGATTCATCGATTGGTTCCTCCAGTCGGGGATGGGCCGCCACCGGTAAGGTCGCAGCGGCAAGGCTCACACTAGCCAGGCGCCGCCGGCGGTTCATCACGGAACCATCACGGCGTGGTATCTTTTTCCGTGATGGTTTCGTGATGCTCGAGCGCGGGTGCGGCTCTAGAGTGGGCAGGGGCAACGGGCGGGAGTCTGGCGATGAGCTATCGAATCCTCTGTGTCGAGGACAATCCCGAGATCGGCAGGCTACTCACCGAGTCGTTGGTGGCGGCCGACTATGCCTGCGACTGGGTTCGCGACGGCGAGGCGGCGCTGGCACTGCTGGGCGCCGAGGCCGCGGGGGTACGCTATGACCTGGTGACGCTGGACCTGATGCTGCCCGGGATGGACGGCCTGGAGGTGTGCCGCCGGCTGCGCCGGCAGGACAACCAGACGCCGGTGCTGATGGTCACCGCCAAGGCGGCGATCCGCGACGTGGTGGTGGGACTCGAGATCGGGGCCGACGACTACGTCACCAAGCCCTTCGCCATGCCGATCCTGCTGGCCCGGGTCCAGGCACTGTTGCGCCGCGGCCAGCGCCAGGCGCCCAGCGACGACGGCATCGTCGCCACGCCGCCGCTGGTCTGCGGCCCGTTGGTCATCGATGCCGACCAGCACCGGGTCCTCCTCGATGACAAGCCGCTCCAGCTCACTGGCAAGGAGTTCGCGCTGCTCTCGCTGTTCGCGCGCCATCCCGGGCGCAGCTTCAGCCGCGGCGAGCTGCTCGACCACGTCTGGGGCGAGGAATTCGACGGCTATGATCATACCGTGAACACCCATATCAACCGCCTGCGCAACAAGATCGAGGCCGACCCGGCCAGCCCGCGCTTCATCCAGACCGTCTGGGGGGTGGGCTATCGCTTCAGCGAGACACCGGACGGTAACCGCCCGGCATCTGCCGGGTCCGGTGGCGAGCGTCCATGACGGGCCTGCTGCGCCGCTGCGGGCGGCTGGGGCGCGGCCTCTATGCGCGCATCGCGCTGGTCTACCTGACCAGCCTGTTGCTACTGTCGGTCGCCACCGCCTGGATCGCCATCAGCCAGTTCAACCAGCTCACCCGGGAACTGCAGCAGAGGATGGAGATCGATCTCGCCAGGAATCTCGCCCAGGTCATGCAGCCGGCATTGTGGCAGGGCGCCGAGAGCGACGCCGCACGCGACATGGCCCGTCATATCCTGTCGATCAACCCCTCGCTGTCGTTGTACGTGCTCGATGAAAACGGCCAGGTGATCGCCGACTATGCCGAGCCGGCCTGCGGGCTGGGGCAGCGAGTGGATCCCTCGGCGCTGGAGACCCTGCTCGGTGACGAGCCGATGCTGCCGGTGCTGGCGACGGCGCCCTGCGGTGACGAGCCGGGAATCTTCTCCGTCGCCCCCATCCGCCATGGCGAGGAGCGCCGCCCGGGCTATTTGTATGCCGATCTCGACAATGCTGGCCAGGCGTCGATGTTCGCCATGCTGCGCACCAGTTCCATCACCCGCACCCTGGTGGCCGCCGGGCTGATGGCGCTCTTGATCTCGGGCGTCTTCGGCCTGGTGTGGTTCGCGCTGTTGACCCGGCGTTTCTCGCGGTTGACCACGGCGGTGCAGCGATTCGCCGATGGCGACTACGGGCAGCGCATCGCCACCCCCCGCGACGACGAACTGGGCCGCCTGGCCAGGGCCTTCAACGACATGGCCGGGACCATCGAGGCGCAGCTGCAGGCCATGCGCGAGACCGATCGCCAGCGTCGAGAGCTGATCGCCAATCTCTCGCATGATTTCCGTACCCCCCTGACCTCGTTGCGCGGCTATGCCGAACAGTTGCTGGCCACGGTAACCGTCGAGGAGGAGGGGCGTCGGCGGATGCTGACGGCGATCCTCGACAATGCCGATCGGTTGACCCGTCTCGCCCAGCAGCTCTCGACCCTGGCGCGGCTGGATGCCGATGACAGGCCGCTGCAGCGCGAGCCGTTCTCGCTGGCCGAGCTGGCCCACGACATCGTCGGCAAGTTCCAGCATCAGGCCCGCGAGGCGGGCATCACGTTGACGGTGGCCTGCGACCCCTCCCTGCCCCGGGTCGATGCCGACCTGGGCCTGATCGACCGGCTGCTGTCCAACCTGATCGACAATGCGCTGTGCGCCACGCCCGCCGGGGGCCGGGTACGCCTCGACGCCGAAGCGCTGCCGGAGGGGGTGCGGTTGGCGGTCACCGACAATGGCGTCGGTATCGCAGAGGAGGAGTTGCCGCTGGTGACCCAGCGTTTCTATCGCACCCGCGCCAGCCTCGCCAGGGGCGATGGCTCGGGGCTGGGGCTGTCGATCGTTCGCGAGATCTGCGAGCGCCACGGGGTGGCATGGAAACTCGTCAGTTCACCGGGCGAGGGGACCGAGGTGAGCGTCACCCTGCCCCGTGCCTGAAGGGCGGTGGATCAGGCCGTCTCGCCGGCGGCCTCCTCGGTGTGAACCGGCGGCTGCCACAGTTCGGGGGGGGACAGGCTCTCGATCCGCATGCTCTCGACCACGAAATCGATGAAGGTGCGCACCTTGGGCGAGATGAGTCGCCCGCCCGGGAAGACCGCATTCAGCTCCACCTCGGGGCCTTCCCAGCCGTCCAGGATGCGCTTCAGCTGCTTCTCCTCCGGGCCCAGGCAGGCGACGATCTCGCTGGCCAGCATCAGCCCCTGGCCCTCGACCAGCAGCCCGCGCAGCACGAAGGGGTCGTTGGCGATGGCGATGGGGTCGATCTCGACCTCCTCCCGGCGCGCCCCCTTGCGCAGCTGCCACAGGTAGCGCTGGCCGCGCTGGTCGGTGGACTTGGCCAGGGCCGGATGAAAGGCCAGCTCCGCCGGCTCCCGGGGCTCGCCATGGCGGGCGAGGTACTCCTCGCTGGCATAGACGAACGAGCGGAAACGGGCCAGGGGGCGAGCCACCATGCTGGAATCCGGCAGGGGACCGACCCGCAGCGCCACGTCGATCTGGTTGGCGACCAGGTCCAGGCGCTCGTTGGAGAGCACCAGTTCGATCCTGACCGCGGGATGCAACTTGCGGAAATCCCGCACCAAGGTCGAAGTGAACTCGGTGCACATGGTGAAGGGTGCGGTGATGCGCAGCCAGCCTCTCGGGCTCTCCTCGAGTTGATGGACGGCGCTCTCGGCTTCACCGAGATCCCGGACGATGCGATTGCAGTAGTCGTAAAAGACGGCGCCGGCCTCGGTCAGGCTCAAGTTGCGAGTGGTGCGGTTCAGCAGTCGGGCACCGAGGCGCCGCTCCAGGTCCTGCACCTTGCGACTGACCGTCGTCTTTCCAAGACGAAGTTGTTTGGCCGCCGCAATGAAACTGCCCTGCTCCACGACCTTGGCGAAGATCAAGGCGTCGTTGAGATCCTGCAACATTGTCGTTGTCCTGTGCCGTGCTCGAGATTCAGGGGGAGGGGATAAACGAGTAGGGGAATGTCTGCACGGTGACTGTCCCGTCAATGGGACAGTATTTCCCTGACGACCCGACTAATCAAGTTGTCGATATGGCTTTATGGTGGCGCATTGTATCAGGTTGCCGGTTGTCGATTCCCCACCCCATCAATCGACTGGATAGAGTCCACGGCAATTCAACTGCCAGGCCCAACGATAAACGGTGGTAGTGCTCCACCATTCCGAGTCGATAGAGGTCACTCATGAACGTCCACAAGATGTTCCAGCTTTCGGGTCCCGTGAGAAACGTCATGGTTACCGCCATGTTCGCGGGATTCGCACTCCTGGCCGGTTGTGACAGTCAGGCAGACAGCGCGCAGCAGGCGCCGCCCCCACCCGAGGTCAGCGTGGCCGATGTGGTGGTCGAGGACGTGCGTTTCTGGGACGAGTTCACCGGTCGCATCGAGGCGGTGGAGACGGTGGAGCTGCGTCCACGGGTAACGGGGTACATCGAGAGCATCCACTACACCGAGGGCCAGAGCGTCGAGGCGGGTGAGGTGCTGTTCGTGATCGACCAGCGTCCCTACCGGGCCGAGCTGGCGCGGGCCGAGGCCGATCTCGAACGGGCGCGTGCCCGGGCCGAACTCACCCGTAGCGAGGCCGCCCGCGCCGAGACCCTGGCCCAGACCCGCGCCATTTCCCGGGAGGAGCTGGACCAGCGCCGGGCGGCGGCGGCCCAGGCCGAAGCCGATATCCTGGCGGCGCGGGCGGCGGTCGACACGGCGAGCCTGCGCATGGAGTTCACCGAGGTCCGCGCGCCCATCGCCGGGCGTACCGGCCGCGCCCTGGTGACCGTCGGCAACCTGGTCTCGGAGGCCACGCCGCTGACCAGCATCGTCTCCCTGGACAAGGTCCACGTGCATTTCTTCAGCGACGAGCAGACCTACCTGCAATATGACGCCATGGCGCGCAACGGCGAGCGCGCGAGCTCCCGCGACGAGCGGACGCCGGTACGCGTCGGGCTGGCCACCGATGTGGGCTATCCCTACGAGGGCGAGGTGGACTTCGTCGACAACCGGCTGGACGCCGCGGCGGGAACGATCCTGACGCGTGCCGTGCTCGACAACAGCGACGGACGCTTCGCGCCCGGCATGTTCGCCCGGGTGCAGCTGCTCGGCAACGGTACCGACGACGCCATCCTGATCGACGACAAGGCGGTGCTCACCGACCAGGACCGCAAGTATGTCTACGTGGTCGACGAGGAGGGCCGGGCGCAGCGCCGTGACGTGGAGCTCGGACGCATGGCCGAGGGACTGCGGGTCGTCGCGTCCGGCCTCGAGCCCGGTGACCGGGTGGTCGTGCGCGGTGCCCAGCGGATCTTCTTCCCGGGCATGGAGGTGGCGGCCGAGAGCGTCGACATGAGAGGGGAGGACCCTGCGCCTTCCGATCTCATCGCCGCACACTGAGCTCGACGGGATTCGCTGACCCCTTCCCCAGTAACCGATATCGCCTTCGAGACGGACATCGCGTGTCCGTCTCGACGCGGGAGCCATGTCATGGACTTTGCCAAGTTCTTCGTCGACCGCCCGATCTTCGCCGCGGTGCTGTCGATCCTGATCTTCATCGCCGGGGCGATCACCATTCCGCTGCTGCCGGTCAGCGAGTACCCCGACGTGGTGCCGCCCACCGTCCAGGTGCGGGCGGTCTATCCCGGCGCCAACCCCAAGGAGATCGCCGAGACGGTGGCCACGCCGCTGGAGGAGGCGATCACCGGGGTCCAGGACCTGATGTACATGAAGTCGGTGGCCGGCTCCGACGGGGTGCTGGCGATGACCCTGACCTTCCGCCCCGGTACCGACCCGGATGCGGCCCAGGTGCAGGTGCAGAACCGGGTCAGCCAGGCGCTGGCCCGGCTACCGGAAGAGGTGCGGCGCCAGGGGGTGACCACCGACAAGCAGTCGCCCGACCTGACGATGGTGCCCCAGCTGACCTCGCCCGATGGCCGCTACGACAGCACCTATCTGCGCAACTACGCGGCGCTGCACGTGCGCGACGAGCTGGCACGCCTGCCCGGCGTCGGCCAGGCGATGCTGTTCGGCGCCGGCGACTACGCCATGCGGGTGTGGATCGATCCCGACCGGGCCGCCGCGAGGGGGCTGACCGCCGGCGATATCCTGGCGGCGATCCGCGAGCAGAACGTGCAGGTCTCGGCGGGCCAGCTCGGCGCGCCGCCGACGCCTGAAACCTCGGACTTCCTGATTTCGATCAACGCCCAGGGGCGCCTGACCACCGAGGAGGAGTTCGGCGACATCATCGTCAGGGCCGGCAGTGACGGCCAGATCACCTACCTCTCCGATGTCGCCCGGCTCGAGCTCGGTGCCGCCGAGTACTCGCTGCGCTCGCTGCTCGACAACGATCCGGCCGTGGCGATCGGCATCTTCCAGGCGCCGGGCTCGAACGCCATCGCGCTGTCCGACGCGGTGCGCGAGAAGATGGAGGAGCTGGCCGAACGCTTTCCCGAAGGGGTGGAACACGAGATCGTCTACGATCCGACGGTGTTCGTGCGCGACTCCATCGAGTCGGTGATCAAGACCCTGCTCGAGGCGGTGCTGCTGGTGGTGCTGGTAGTGACGCTGTTCCTGCAGACCTGGCGCGCCTCGATCATCCCGCTGCTGGCGGTGCCGGTGTCGATCGTGGGGACCTTCGCGGTGCTTTACCTGCTGGGGTTCTCGATCAATACCCTGACGCTGTTCGGCCTGGTGCTGGCGATCGGCATCGTGGTCGACGACGCCATCGTGGTGGTCGAGAACGTCGAGCGCAACATCGCCGAGGGCCTGGCGCCGCTGGCGGCGGCACACCAGGCGATGCGCGAGGTGAGCGGGCCGATCATCGCCATCTCGGTGGTGCTGTGCGCGGTATTCGTGCCCATGGCCTTCCTCGAGGGCGTCACCGGCCAGTTCTACCGCCAGTTCGCGGTGACCATCGCCATCTCCACGGTGATCTCGGCGATCAACTCGCTGTCGCTGTCGCCGGCGCTGGCGGCGCTGCTCCTCAAGCCCCACGATGCCCCCAGGGATCGTTTCTCGCGGCTCATCGACGTCCTCTTCGGCTGGCTGTTCCGCCCCTTCAACCGCTTCTTCCACGCCAGCTCCGAACGCTACCAGGGCGGGGTGGGGCGCAGCCTGCGCCGGCGTGGTGTGGTGTTCGGCGTCTATGTCGTGCTGCTGGCGGCCACCGGGCTGATGTTCCAGGCGGTGCCGGGCGGGTTCATCCCCACCCAGGACAAGATGTACCTGATCGGCGGTACCAAGCTGCCCGAGGGCGCCTCGCTGGACCGCACCGAGGAGGTGATCCGGCGCATGACCGAGATCGCCCTGGAGACGGAAGGGGTCGAGGCGGCCGTGGCGTTCCCAGGCCTCAACCCGTTGCAGTTCACCAATACGCCCAACTCCGGCACGGTGTTCTTCGGCCTGGAACCGTTCGGCGATCGCCAGCGCAGCGCCGAGGCGATCAACGCCGAGCTCAACGGCAAGTTCGCCGCCCTGCAGGAGGCCTTCACCTTCGCCTTCATGCCGCCGGCGATCCTCGGCCTCGGTTCCGGTTCGGGGTTCTCGCTGTTCGTGCAGGATCGCGCCAACCTCGGCTACGGCGAGTTGCAGAACGCCGTCGACGGCCTCAGCGGTGCCCTGGCGCAGACGCCGGGGATGGGCTATCCGATCACCTCCTACCAGTCCAATGTGCCGCAGCTCGACCTGCACGTGGACCGGATCAAGGCCAAGACCCAGGGGGTGCCGCTCACCGACCTGTTCGAGACGCTGCAGGTCTACCTGGGGTCGGCCTACGTCAACGACTTCAACCGCTTCGGCCGAACCTGGCAGGTGATCGCCCAGGCCGATGGCGGCTTCCGCCTGGACGCCGAGAACATCGATCGGCTGCGCACCCGCAACGTCAATGGCGAGATGGTGCCGATCGGCAGCATGATCCGCGTAAGCGAGACCTTCGGGCCGGATCCGGTGATCCGCTACAACGGCTACCCGGCCGCCGACCTGATGGGCGAGTCCGATCCGAGGGTTCTCTCGTCCAGCCAGGCGCTGGCGGTGGTCGAGGGCCTGGCGCCGTCGGTGCTGCCGGCCGGCATGACCTTCGAATGGAGTGATCTGAGCTACCAGCAGGTCAACCAGGGCGGCGCCGCCCTGGTGGTCTTCCCGCTGGCGATCCTGCTGGTGTTCCTGGCGCTGGCGGCGCTCTACGAGAGCTGGACCCTGCCGCTGGCGGTGATCCTGATCGTGCCGATGTGCATGCTCTCGGCGCTGATCGGGGTGAAGCTCACCGGCGGCGACAACAACATCTTCGTGCAGGTCGGGCTGGTGGTGCTGATCGGCCTGGCGTGCAAGAACGCCATCCTGATCGTCGAGTTCGCCCGCGAGCTGGAACTGCAGGGTCGGGGCATCGTCGAGGCGGCGCTGGAGGCCTGCCACCTGCGCCTGAGGCCGATCATCATGACCTCGATCACCTTCACCGCGGCGGTGGTGCCGCTGATGCTGGCCGGCGGGGCCGGCGCCGAGGTGCGCCAGGCGCTGGGCACCGCGGTGTTCGCCGGCATGCTCGGCGTCACCCTGTTCGGCCTCTTCCTGACCCCGGTGTTCTACGTCGCCCTGCGCAAGCTGGTGACGCGTGGCCGCCCGGAGCCCGAGGGTTCACTGCCGATGGAGGGCGAATACCGTGCGTAACCTGCTGCTGATTCCCGTGCTGTTGACGCTCACGGCCTGTGCCGTGGGCCCCGACTATCGGACGCCCGAGTCACCGGCGCCCGAGGCGCTGGTGCGTGCCGACGAGGCGCTCTATTCGGCCGATCCGGTCGAGGCCGAGTTCTGGCGGCGCTTCGAGGACCCCTTGCTGACGCAACTGGTGGAGGATGCCCTGGCCGCCAACCATGACCTGCGTATCGGCCTGGCGCGCTACGACAGGAGCCGGGCCCTGCTGCGAGAGTCGCGCCGCGACCTGGCGCCGACGGTCACGGCCGAAGGCGGTGTGGCGAATCAGCGCCTGAGCGCCGACCAGATGCCGGGCGTCTCACGCGCCGACCGCGACAGCGACAGCTTCGATGCCGGGGTATCGGCCTTCTGGGAGCTGGATTTCTTCGGCCGCGTGCGCCGCAGCGTCGAGGCCCAGCGCGCCGACGCCGAGGCCTCGGCCGCCGACCTGCGCGCGCTGCAGGTGGTGGTGGTCGCCGAACTGGTGGACACCTACTTCCGGCTGCGCGGGTTGCAAGAGCAGCTGCGGGTCGCGCAAGCCAACGCCGACAACCAGCGCGAGTCGCTGGCGCTGGTGGACGCACGCCTCGAGGCGGGCCGCGGCACCGAGTTCGACAGCGTGCGCGCCCGGGCCCAATTGGAGAGCACGCTGTCGCGCCTTCCGGCCCTCGAGGGTGAGATCGCCGCCGCCACGCATCGCATCGCCGTGCTGGCGGGCGAGGAGCCCGGCGGCCTGGTCGCGGTGCTCGAGGAGCCGGCCGCACCGCCGGCGCTGCCGACCCGGGTGGCCACCGGCCTGCCCGGCGAGCTGCTGCGCCGGCGCCCCGACATCGCCGCCGCCGAGCGCCGCCTGGAGGCCGCCAGCGCCCGCATCGGCGTCGCCACCGCCGACCTCTATCCACGCTTTACCCTGACCGGGCTGCTGGGGACCCAGGCGGCCAGCACCGGCGACCTGTTCGCTCGCGACAGCGAGACCCGGCTGATCGCGCTCGGCATCGACTGGTCGTTCCTCGATACGGGGCGGGTGCGCGCCCGGATGGCGGCCGCCGATGCCGACGCCGACGCCGACCTGGCGCGTTACGAGCAGACGGTCCTGGTGGCGCTCGAGGAGACCGAGACCGCGCTCGCCCGCTATGCCCAGGCGCTGCGCGAGCGCGAGCACCTGGTCGACGCCGCCGAGGCCAGCGCCGAGGCGGCGCGCCAGGCCCGGGTGCGCTTCGAGGTGGGGGTCATCGACTTCCTGGAGGTCATCGATGCCGAGCGCTCGCGGCTCGAGGCCGAGGACAGCCTGGCGCGCAGCCATACCCGTTCCGCCACGGCCCTGGTCGGGCTCTACAAGGCGTTGGTGGGCGGCTGGGACGACGTCCCGGAGGGCAGGAGAATGAGTGTCGAGAGCGCCTCGCTCTGAGGCGCGACCGCCGGCGGCCGAGTCTGCGCTACGACAGTCGGCCGGCGGGAGATGCCCGGGAGCACGGCCCGGACGGCAGGAGGCCGGTTCGGTGATTTCTTGCCACAATGGCTCTGAATCCACTCGCAAGGGAGTTGCCCCGATGCCCCGTTACCGCACAGGAAGGTTGCCCTCGTTTTCCTATCCTCGGCATGCCCTCGCTCTGCTCGTGCTGATCCTCCTCGCCGGTTGCCAGTTGCAGCCCTCGGAGCCCGCGGACGAGGACAAGCTGGCCATCGACCGGATGCTGTCGTTGATCGACGAACGGCTCGACGTCGCGCCCGTCGTGGCGAGATCGAAATGGAACTCCGGCGCGGCGATAGAGGCCCCGGAACGCGAGGCGCAGATCCTCGACCAGGTCGCCGCGGAGGCGGCCGAGGCCGGGGTCGACGAGGCTTTCGCCCGCGAGTTCTTCCAGAAGCAGTTCGACGCCAGCAAGCAGATCCAGCGCCGGCTTCATCTTCGGTGGGTGCAGGAGGGACGGGGACCATTCGCCAGTCCGCCGGATCTGGCCGAGGAGGTCCGGCCGGTGCTCGATCGCCTGACACCGCAGCTCATCGACGCCCTGGGCGACATGCAGCGGATCGCCCGGGTCGAGGGAGCGGGCCGTTACCTGGAGGCGCGGGCCCGGGTGCTGGTCCCGGACGACTTCGATGGCGAGCCGCGCGCCGTGGCACTGGCACCGCTGATGGAACGCATGGCGCGCTAAGTCGGAATGGCCTGCATATAACGCCACAGCTGCCGGGCTTGCGGGTCATTGCTATGGCGCAACCCGGCGTCAACGCCGGCCTGGTCTTCCGGCGAACGGTGCCGGCCGAGCTTGGCCTTGCCGTGGATCGCGTGGATACGGATCCTGATGCCGACGATGGCGGGAAGCAGCCTGTCGCGCAGGGCATCGCTCAAGGTGTCGGGATCATCGAGCAGTTCGGGTTCGTACTTGGCCAGCGTCTTGTCGAGGATGTCGTTCGTGGCGGAGGAATCGAGCAGTTCGAGCGTGCCCTCGACGTGTACGACGGCATAGTTCCAGGTGGGGACCGCCGGTTTCCCGGCGTACCAGGTGGGAGAGATATAGGCATGAGGGCCATTGAAGATCGTCAGCACCTGCTGGCCGTCCAGGTCTCGCCAATGGGGATTGGCCCGGGCGAAGTGGCCGTATAGCGTGCCGTACTCGCCTTCATCGCGTACCAGAAGGAAGGGCAGGTGCGTGGCCTGCAGGCCATCGCTGACGAGCACACCGAAACTGAACGCTTCGACAAGGGCGTGGGCCTGCTCCAGGGGCATCTGCATGGCGGATGGAATGTGCATCATGCCAGGGCCTCCCGGGTCAGGGTGGAAAGCGCCGTGCGCTGATGCCCTCGGTCATCGAAGTTGTCCGGCGACAGCCAGCGCGTGAAGGCGCTCTCCAGCGTGGGCCATTCGCCGTCGAGGATCGAGAACCAGGCGGTATCGCGATTGCGGCCAGCCACCACGCGGTGTTGACGAAAGACGCCTTCGAAGCGAAAGCCCAGGCGCTCGGCGGCGCGCCGCGAGGGGGCGTTGAGCGCGTCGCACTTCCATTCGTAGCGCCGGTAGCCGAGCGCGAAGGCGCGCCGCATCATCAGCACCATCGCCTCGGTGGCGGCCGGAGACCGCTTGAGGCGTGGCGTGAAGTGCAGGTGGCCGACCTCGATCGAGCCCTCTTCGGGCTCGATGCGCAGATAGGCGGCCAGGCCCAGCGCCTCGCCGCTGGCGCGTTCGACGATGGCATGGAAGCTCGGGTCGCGGCTGGCCGCTCGTCCGCCCAGCCAGTCGCGGTATTGGGCGATGTTGTCGAAAGGGCGACCGCCCAGATAGGTCCAACGCGCCTCCAGGCCCTCGCCGGGTGTAGTGTTCGGGTCGAGAAGGGCGGTATACAGCGAAGGAGCGTGGCGGTCGACGTCCAGCGGCTCGACCCGTACCAGGCGCCCCGTCATGGGCTCGGGATCGGGAAAGGCGGCGCCTCGCCAGCCCGCTACCGGGTGGCCCACCGGCTGGCCGTAGGCGTTCATCTCCGTCATGGGCAGCTCTCCTCGAGGACCCGGTCGTCCACCGTCAGCGCATAGTGATGGAACACCGTATCGCGCCGCCAGCCCAGCGACTCGTACAGCTCCTGGGCGACCCGGTTCTCGATCTGGGTGGCCAGCTTCAGGTGCCTGACGCCGTTGGCCAGGGCCAGGTCGCGGGCGGCGTTCATCAGCGCTCGGCCGATACCGCGCTGGCGCGCGTTGGGGGTGACGAAGAGGTCGTTGAGCTGCCATAGCGGAGCCAGGCGCACGGTGGAAAACAGCGGGTAGAGCTGCACGAAGCCGAGCAACTCGCCGTCCTCGCCTTCGTCGACCAGCAGGTGGGAATCGCCCAGGCCCAGGCGGTGCGCCAGGAAGTTCCGGGCACCGGCCGGGTCCGAAGGTTGGTCGTAGAACACCCGGTAGCCGTCGAGCAGCTCACCGAGGGCTTCGATATCGCGCAGCTTGGCATGACGCACCGACATGGAAAGGTCCTCCTGAGGGGTGACACCCAGTCAGTCTGGCGGCATATTGGTTCCTCGATAAGAACCAATTCCGGGGAAAATCATGGAACCGGTTGTCGGTGGCGAAGCGGACTGGGTAAGCGAGGCGCTGGGGCTCGAACTGGCCAGCCCGGCCTCGGCGCCGCTGGCACAACGGCTATACCGTGCCTTGCGTGCCTGGATACGGGAAGGGCGCCTGGCCAGCGGCCAGCGGCTGCCGTCCTCGCGCCGCCTGGCGCGTGAATTGAGCCTGGGCCGCAACACCGTGCTGGCGGCCATCGACCAGTTGATCGCCGAAGGCTTCCTGGAGAGCCGCCCCGGTGCCGGCACCTTCGTGGCGGATGTGGCGTTCGACTCCGTGGCGAGTCGGTCCGGCGAGACGCGTCCCCTGGCCGATCGGACCGCAGTGGGCGAGGCCGAGCTGTCGTCACGTGGCGTGCGCCTGCTCGACTTCTGCGCCAGCCTGGACGACCGCTTCGGCGCCTTCGCGCCCGGCGTGCCGGCGCTCGATCGCTTTCCCCATGCGCTCTGGCAACGGCTGTTGCGGCGCCACCTGCATGCGACGCCCACCCCATGGCTGGATTACCAGGCCCAGGGCGGCGTGCCGGCGCTGCGCGAGGCGCTATGCGACTATCTGCGGCTGTCGCGCTCGGTGCGTTGTCGCCCCGAGCAGATCCTGATCGTCCAGGGGGCCCAGCAGGGGTTCGAGCTGCTGGCGCGGATGCTCGGCGATGACGGCGACCGGGTGTGGGTCGAGGAGCCCGGCTACCACGGGGCCCAGGCCTGCTTCAGTGCGGCCGGTTTCGAGGTGGAAGCGGTGCCGGTAGATGCCGAGGGCATGAGCGTTCCAGGGGTGCCCGTCGGAGGCGCCTCGCCCCGGCTAATCCATGTCACGCCCTCCCATCAATATCCCAGCGGCGTCACGATGAGCCTGGCACGGCGTCTGGCGCTGCTCGAGGTCGCCGAGCGTCATCGCGCCTGGATCGTCGAGGACGACTACGACAGCGAGTTCCGCTACGGCCAGCGGCCCATCGCCGCCCTGCAGGGGCTGGTCGACGGGGCCCGGGTGATCTATGTCGGCACATTCAGCAAGGTGCTCTATCCGGGGCTGCGGCTGGGCTACCTGGTGCTGCCCGATCCCTTGGTGGTGCCGTTCCGGCGGGCCAATGCGCGCCTGCATCGCGAGGGGCAGTATCCGGTGCAGGCGGCGCTGGCCGAGTTCATCGCCCAGGGGCACTTCTCGCGCCATGTGCGGCGCATGCGCGACTGCTATCGTCGGCGACAGGCACGGCTGCGCGAGGCCCTGGCGCCGGCGGTGGCGCGAGGCCTGACGCTCTCCGAGGGCCAGGCCGGGATGCACCTGGTGGCCTGGCTCGACGATCCGGAAACCGAACGGACCCTGGTCGCCAGGGCCGCCGGGCAGGGCGTCACGCTCTCGCCGCTGTCGCGCTATTACCTGCGCCGGCCGGGGCGCCCCGGCCTGGTGCTGGGCTATGCCGGAGCACATGAAGACGAGATCGAGCGTGCCGGAAGCTGGCTGGCGCGCGAATGGGCAGCGGTCACCAGCGAGCGCTCCTGCCGCTGAACGGTCTCCTGCCCCTGTTCGAGCGCTCCCCGGGTTGTGGTACCGTTGACGGTAGCGACAGCGTCGGCCGAGCGTCTGTCGCCCGTTCCCCATCGCCCGGAACCGCCCCGATGATCCATACGCCTCCCGGTGACCGTCGCCGGTGTCGATCGCTCACCCTGCCCAACGGGCTCCGGGTCCTGCTGCTCTGCGATCCCGCCGCCGACCAGGCGGGGGCCGCCATGAGCGTCGGCGCCGGCAGCGGCGATGAACCGCCCGATTGCGCGGGGCTGGCCCACCTGCTGGAGCACATGCTGTTCCTGGGCACGGAAAGGTACCCGGCAGCGGAAGACTTCCCGGCCTATGTCCAGGGGCACGGCGGGCGCTACAACGCCACGACGGAGCTCGATCAGACTCGCTACTTCTTCGAGATTCCCCCGGCCCAGCTGGACGGCGCCCTGGAGCGGTTCGCCCAGTTCTTCATCGCCCCGCGCCTGACCGAGTCGGCCATCGCGCAGGAGCGTGAGGTGATCGACGCGGAGTACCGGGCTCGACGACAGGACGACGAGCAGCGCATCCTGGGCGTCATCAAGCAGGTGCTCGATCCCTCCCATCCCGCCAGCCGCTTCCTGGCCGGCAACCGGGACACCCTGGGGGCGGCTCCCGAGTCGCTGCGTCGGACCCTGATGGCCTTCCGGCAGCGCCATTACACGGCCGCCAACCTGCGGCTGGCGGTCGTCGGGGGGGCATCGCTGGACAGCCTGGAGCGGCAGGTGCGTCGCTGTTTCGCCGACATCCCGTGCGGGACGAGACCGGCGCCGGTTGCCCATCCCCCCCTGCTGCCGCCGGGGAGCCTCCCCCTGAGACTGGCGCTGCAGCCGACGCATCGCTGCCATGAGTTGCGCCTGTGCTTTCCGGTGCCCGCCCTGCGGCCGGACGACTACCTGCAACCCTGGGAGTACCTCGGGCAGCTGCTCGCGTTCCGCGGCCCCGGCAGCCTGTACGGCCAGCTCATGGATCGGGGGTGGCTCACGGACATCGACGGCGCGGTGCTGCTGGATACCCGGCCCCAGGCCCTGTTCCAGATCCGGTTGTGCCTCACGCCCGAAGGCATGGGCCACACTGCGGTCATCACGGCGGCGGTGTTCGCCTGCCTGAGGCGGATCGAGGCGGACGGCATCGCCGCCTGGCGCCACCGGGAGCGACAGGCGCTGGCCGACCAGCGCTTCCGGCTCGCGGCGACGACGTCCACCCTGGAGTTCGTCAAGTCGCTGGCCGACCAGCTCCACCGTTATCCCGTCGCGGAAGCGCTACGCGGCCCCTACCGGCTGGATGAGTTCCAGCCCCGGGTGATCCGCGCTTGCCTGGCCCGCCTGACCCCGGACAACCTGCTGGCGCTGACGATCGATCCTGCGGTGCGGGGCGACCGCACGAGCCCCTGGTTCCCGGCGCCCTACCGGATCGCGGCGGCGCCCGATCCCGGGGCCGCCCGGTGGGACGGGGCGCTCGATTTCACGCTGCCGCCCCCCAATCCCTTCATCATGGCGATGCCCGATGCCAAGCCGGGGGAGGCGAGTGCCCCCGTGCCCCGCCTGCTGCGCGACAGCGGGCAGAGCCGGGTCTGGTATAAGCCGCTCGCCCGGGCCCCGGGCGGGCACACCACGCTCTACCTGAACCTGGTGGCTGCTTGCCCCACGCACACCCTGAGCGCCACCGTCCTGACGGAGCTGCTGATTGCCTGGCTGGAACGGGAGCTGGCCGCCGAGTTGCAGCAGGCACGGGCCGCGGGCCTGGAGGTGGCAATGAGCCGCCATCACCAGGGCATCACGCTGAGGGCCGGCGGCTTTCCCGGGCAGCTCGACAGGCTGCTGCAACGGCTGTCGAGCAGCCTGACCCGAACCCGGATCACCGCGGCGCGCTTCGACCAGGCCCGGCAGGGACTGCAGGCGCGCTGGTACCAGCGGCAGCACGACCCTGCGTTTCGTCGCCTGCTGCAGCTGCCCGAGGCACGGCTGGGCCACGGCTTCGGCGACGAGGAGCGCCTGGCCGAACTGGCCACGGTGCGACGGGAGCGGTTGCAGGCGTTTCGGCACGCGCTGCTGCACCCGCTGGGGATCGACTGCCTGATGGCGGGGCCGCTGGATGGGGCCCAGGCACAGCGGCTGGCCGACGTGCTGGAAACGCGCCTGCTGGCCGGCGACCCGCCAGCGGTGGAACGCCGCCGACCGCCGATCGTGCCGCTGCAGGCGGGTGAGGCCTGCCACTATCGGCTCGAGGCGAGCCACCCCGACAGCGCGGTGGCCCTGTACCTGCCGGGGCCCGACGCCTCGCCGCTGCAGGAGGCTCGTTACCGTCTGCTGGCCGCGCTGCTCCACGACCCCTTCTTTCACCGGCTGCGCATCGAACGGCAGCTCGGCTATGTGGTGCTGGCCCGCTACCTGCCCCTGCACGACCGGCCGGGACTGATCCTGCTGGTGCAGTCGCCGTCGCTCTCGGTGGACGAGCTGCAGGAGCAGATACGCCACTTCCTGACGGCGCCCGACGCCCCCCTCCCCACGCTCGACCCCGAGCGCTTTGCCCACTACCGCGACGGCCTGCTGCAGACCCTGCAGGCGCAGCAGCGCCAGCCCGCCCAGCAGGCGGCGCGGTTCTGGGCCGACCTGGCCACGGGCGACGCCGATTTCCAGCGGCCCCGGCAGTTGCTGCAGGCCGTCGCCGACCTGACCCTCGAGGAGCTGCAGCGGTTCTACCAGGCCCAGCTGCTGCCCTCTCCCTGGGTCTGGCTGCATACCTGACGCCATGCGTTGCCGCCGGCGGATCGGTCCGCTCAGGGGCGCCACCGGGCCGGATGCTCGTCCCTGAGCACGCCGTGCTCGTCCCAGTCGCCCCAGCCGCTGAAGGGAATCGGGGATGCCCCCTCGAGGGTGGCCAGCCGCCGGGCCCAGTTCGCCTTCGCGGTCTCGAGGTGGGCGTGGAAGTCCGCTTCCGCCTGGTAGCTCAGCCCGCCGCCCTGGACGCCGTAGGTGGCCTGTGGCGCCAGCACGTCCATGCCCAGGTAGTAGAGCGAGCAGTGCATGGGCCACATCAGGGTCGCCATGTCGCCGCCGCGGCCGTGCCGCGTGAAGGCCGGCGCCGGCGAACCGGTGGTCACCGAGCAGAGCGCACGCTTGCCACGCAAGCGCCCTCGGTCGTAGCGCATGCTCCCGGAGTAGACCCCGCCATAGACGCAGACCCGGTCGAACCAGCCCTTGAGCATCGCCGGCAGGCCGTGCCACCAGAGGGGAAACTGCAGGATCACCAGGTCGGCACGCTCCAGCCGGGCGATCTCGCGCCGCACGTCGTCGGGCAGGGTGCCGGCGTTGAAGGCGTGGCGCTGCTCGGTCAGCGGCAGGAACGTCGCCGGCTCGGCGCGCTCGGCGAAGTGTGCCGGGTGCTCGACGGGGTCGAACCCCTCGGCGTAGAGGTCCGAGACCTCGACGCTGTGGCCGCGGCGCCCGAGCGTCTCCACCGCCACGTCCTTCAGGGCGCCATTGAAGGAGCGGGGCTCGGGGTGGCAGAACACGATCAGGGCATGCATGGCGGGTCTCCGGTGGGAAAGCGTACTGTGTGTCCCTGCAGGCTATGCTGTACGCTGACGAACCGGTATTCCCCAAGAGTGACAATGAACCTTGCATGAATGAACAAGCGTTGCACTGGGACGACCTGCGCGTGGTGCTGGCCATCGCCGAGACGGGAACGCTGTCGGGGGCGGGGCGGCGGCTGGGGGCCAGCCACGCCACGCTGTTCCGGCGCCTCAACGCCATCGAGCAACGCCTGGGGGTCAGGCTGTTCGAGCGGGCACGGACGGGCTATTCGCCCACCGCGGCGGGGGAGGAACTCGCGGCGACGGCGTCGCGGGTGGAAGCCGAGGTCCTGCGTGCCGAACGGCGCCTGGTGGGGCGCGACCTGCGCCTCTCCGGCGTGATTCGGGTGACCACCACCGACACGCTGCTGATGGGGCTGCTGTCGCCGATCCTCGCCGACTTCCGGCGCGCCCATCCCGAGATCGTGCTCGAGGTGGCGGTCTCCAATGCGCTGTTCAATCTCTCCCAGCGTGACGCCGACGTGGCGGTGCGGCCCTCGTCGTCGTCGCCCGAGCACCTGGTGGGGCGGCGGGTCGGCAGCATTGCCCAGGCGATCTATGCCCGGGGCGACGGGGCGGGGGACGCCGCCGCCTGGATCGGACCGGATCGCCATCTGGGCTATGCGCCGCTGGAGGCCTGGATGGCCGACAAGGGGGCCGACGCCCACTGCCGCTATCGCGTCGACACCCTGCTCGGCATGCTGGCCGCCACCCGCGATGGCCTGGGCCGCGCCGTGCTGCCCTGCTACCTGGCCGATGCCGAGCCGGCGCTGACCCGCCTCGGCGAGCCGATCCCCGAGCTCGCCACCGAGCTGTGGCTGCTGACCCACCCCGACCTGCGTCGGGTGGCGCGTATCCGCGCCTTTATGGCCTTCGTCGCCGAGGCGCTGGCGGGCCGTCTTCCTGCACAGGGATCGCGTATCGCCAGCCGTCCGGCGGCGAACCGTCCAGATCGGCAATGAAGCCATCCTGGATGCTACGCTGGTCGCCCTCGAGGTGGGTCGCGTCTCCAGGTTTCCGGGTAGGCTGCGGACGAACAGCCTACCGAGAGCTCACACCTGGTGCATAATGATGACGCGAAGCGATGGAAAGCGATCCCGCGTGAGAGTGGAACATACCCAAGGAAAGAGCCCCTGCGAGAGATAGGGGCTCTGAAGGTCATCAAGCAGGATGGCGTCTTTGTTAATGGATGTAGCCAGTCATGAACGGATCATGGGTCGGATTGCTCCAGAAGCTTGGGCTATAGTCTGCCGTGGCCAAACCGTTCGCCATCACAGGATCTCGAAGGCCCAATTGGATCATGTATCGAGGATCATTGGCCGGATTGCTCCGGAAGCTGGGGCTAAGATCTTCCGTAGCGGCACCGTTCGCCGTCATAGGACCCCGAAAGGCCGCTTGGGTGATGTATCGAGGATCATTGACCGGATCGCTCCGGAAGCTGGGGCTAATCAAGTCCCCGCCGATAACGATCACCGTCGGTAGGGCCACCTCATCGGACAACGCCAGCGGACTGATCAAGAGACCCATGGAAACGCCGAGCATGCCAAACTTCTTGATAAGATTCGTGGAAATCATGATGCACCTTCCCCTGCGTTGCAGTTCAGCATAAAAAGTCAGGAACACGGTGTGTGTTCCCTGAATAGCTTAGTAGAGGAGAGTGGGTTAATATTGCAAAAATTTTCGGTTTGTAAATACCGCTTTATTCTATGGGCTCGGTGAAATGTTATGTAAGGTTCGTGCTGGTTTTGTTGACTAATTAGTTGGTATCAGTTTTTCTGACTCGCCGTATGAAATCCTTGGGCACTTCGCCGAGAGCGGTCGACCGTCAGGTGAATACCATCACGCCCGCGACGCCCACTCCGCTGGATGCGACTCTTATCGCTCTCGTCCCCTCGTCCCCTCGCCCCCTGGCCGCTGCCGCGGCGCTGCTGCGTGATGTGCGGCGTCGCGTCGGCACTGGCCACCCGGCGTGCGGGTCAGGTAACACCCGATGAAAGAGCCCCTGCGAGAGGCAGGGGCTCGGGAGGTCATCAAGCAAGATGGCGTCGTTGTTAATAGTCGTAGCCATTCATGAACGGATCATTGATCGGATTGCTCCGGAAGCTAGGGCTAAGGTCTGCGGTAGCGAGACCGCTCGCCGTCACAGGACCCCGAAAGGCCGCTTGGGTTATATATCGGGGATCATTGATCGGATTGCTCCGGAAGCTGGGGCTGAGATCTTCCATAGCGACACCGTTCGTCGTCATCTGACCCCGAAAGGCCGCTTGGGTGATGTATCGAGGATCATTGATCGGGTTGCTCCGGAAGCTGGGGCTGATCGCGTCTTCGGCGATAACGACCACCGCCGGCAGTATCACCTCATCGGACAACGCCAGCGGACTGACGATGAGGCCCATGGAAACGCCGAGCATGCCAAGCTTCTTGATAAGGTTCGTGGAAATCATGATGCACCTCCCACTTCATTGCAGTTGAGGATAATGGTCAGGAGCACAGTGTGTGTTCCATGTGGCTTTGTAGGGAGAGGTGGGGGTATCTTACAAAGATTCTCGGATTATAAATAACGTTGTGGCCTATGGGGTGGATAAGATGTTGTGTAAGGTTGGTGATGGTTTTATCGACCAATAAAGTTGCTGTCAGTGTTTCCTCGCCCGCTGTAAGAAATCCTTGGGCACTTCGCCGCAACAGGTCGACCGTCAGGTGAATGCGTGGATCGACCGGGTCGCGATGGCGCCGGCGCGGCGGGGCTATATCGACGAGGGCGGCGACGCTGCTGACGGGCGTTACGGCTAGGTATCCTCCAACTGCTGCAGCGCTTCCTGGGTGGCCGCATCCGCCGGAAAGAACGACTCGATGGCGAGCTCCTCCAGGGTGATGTCGAGCGGGGTGCCGAACACCGTGGTGGTACTCAGCATCGACAGCACGCGGCCATCCGGCAGGGCCAGCTCCAGCGGCACGGCGAGGCCGGCATGGGGCGGGCGCGCGGCGGCAAGGTGGGGGCGTGCCCCGGTCGGTACCGGGAAGCCCTTGAGCTCCTCGGCGAGGTCGACAAGGGCCGGATCGGCGGCGCTGTCGGCCTGGCGGGCCAGGCGTTCGAGTATGTGGGCGCGCCATTCACGGAAGTTGCGGATGCGTGACGCGAGCCCCCGGGGATGCAGGGTGAGCCGCAGCACGTTGATCGGCGGCTTCAGCAGCGCGGGCTCGATGCCACCGAGCAGCAGCTCGAGTGGGCGGTTGGCCATCAGCAGGTGCCAATGGCGGTCGACGGCCAGGGCCGGGTAGGGGGCGTGGCTCGCCAGCAGCCGCTCGATCACGCCGCGCACCGTCTCGAGTTCAGGCGCATCGATGCCGCGCTCGCCGAAGGCCGGGGCGAACCCGGCGGCAAGCAGCAGCCGGTTGCGTTCGCGCAGTGGAACGTCCAGCCGTTCCGTCAGGTGCAGCAGCATCTCCCGGCTCGGCACGGCGCGCCCGGATTCGACGAAGCTCAAATGGCGCTGGGAGATGTCGGCGTCGGTGGCGAGCGCGAGCTGGCTCAGCCGTCGCCGCTGTCGCCACATCTTCAACAGCTGCCCGGTCGTGGAGGCGTTCGTGGTCATGGACCTAGATTAGCGTCAAGCAATATGGCTGGCTATTACCTCGCAGGTAATCGCCAGGCTGCGCGCGGCGGGCGACGCTATGCGTGACACCACATCACAGGAGCATCGCCATGGCCGCCTACGCCATCGCCCGCCTGCAGGACGTCACCATGGGACCGGCGATCGTCGAATACCTCGAGAAGATCGATGCCACCCTGGCCCCCTACGGCGGCCACTACCTGATCCATGGCGGTACCACCCAGGTGCTGGAGGGTAGCTGGCAGGGCGATACCATCATGCTCGGCTTTCCCGACCTGGCGCAGGCCCAGGCGTGGTATCGCTCCGAAGCCTATCGGCGCATCCTGCCGTTGCGCACCGCCAATGCCGTGGGCGATGTCATCCTGGTGGAAGGCGTGCCGGAGGGGCACCGGGGCATCGATATCCTGGGCTGACGAGGGCCTACCGCATCAGGCTGACCCGTCTTCCGCTGCGCTGGATGCGGCCTTCCCGCTCGAGCCGCGCGAGGGTGCGGTAGAGGGCTTCGTGGGTCAGGCCGAGCTCCGATGCCAGCTGTTTCCAGCTCTGGTCGATATCAAGGGCATTGCTGCCGCTCGGCAGATGCAGGCGAAGGTAGGCCAGGACGCGGTCGGCCGCGGTGTGCAGGCTGAGGATCTCGGCACGCGAGCGGGCGGTCTGCACCTGGCCGGCGAGGTGGCGGGTGAAGCGCAAGGCCTGCTCGGGCCTGGTGCCGAGGGCGGCGAGAATCGCGCCTTTCGGATAGGCCCGCACCCGGGCCGCTGTCTCGGCGACGGCATCGCAGTGATAGCGTTCGGCGAACAGTGACGGCTCGGCAAAGGCCTCCCCCGCGGCGGCGCGATGAAGGGTCACCTCGGCACCGGCACTGCCCGGCCGCACCAGGCGCAAGCGTCCGGCGACGATGACGTAAAGCGCCGTGACCCGGTCACCGGCGCGGAAGAGGGGCTCGCCGGCCTCGAGAGTCCGGCTGGCGCCGGGGCGTGCCACGAGCGCCTCGAGAATCTCGGCGATGGTCGTCATGGAGTGTCCGTATGATCGCAATCATATGAAGTAGGGCGCCGCGAGGTCAGTCTAAGCTTTGTCTGAAAAATCGGCGAGCGATGATCAGACAAGGCAAAAATCGACGAAAGGACGGAGTTTACGAGCTGTAAATGAGGTCTTTGAGCCGATTTTTAACGCCGTATGGACGAGCGCAGGCAGTTTTCAGACAAAGCGTAGTCGTAACGGCAATTCAAGGGGACCCCAGTATGAAGATCGCAGTTGCAACACTCCTGTTCCTGTCGCTGACGATGCAGGCAAGCGCCGAGGCGCAGAGCCACGACCCCGGGGAGCATTCGCCCTACGCGGGCAGGCAGCAGCAGGAGCTCGGGGCGCTGACGGACGAACAGCTCGACGACTTGCGAGCCGGGCGGGGCATGTCGTTTGCCTTGCCGGCGGAGCTCAACGGCTATCCCGGCCCCAGCCATGTCCTGGAGCTGGCCGAGGGGCTGGAGCTGACCCCGGCGCAGCAACGCCAGACCGAGGCGCTGTTCGCGGAGATGCAGGCCGAGGCCGTGAGGCTGGGCGAGCGCCTCATCGACAGCGAGCGTGCGCTCGAAGCGCTGTTTGCCGATGGCCGGGCGGAGCCGCAATCCGTCATGCGGGCGACCACCGAAGCCGCTCGCCTCCGGGGAGAACTACGCGCCACGCACCTGACGTACCACCTCGAGATGAAGCAGGTACTCACCGCAGAGCAGGTCGCGCGCTATAGCCACCTCCGTGGTTATGACAGGGACCATGGCTCGCGGAACGGTTTCACGGAATAATTAGCCAGTCAGTCACGGCGCATGAGCCCGCTGCGTCAGAGGCGGGATCGAACATTGCTTGTCGAGGGAATGTGAAATGAAAAGGCGCTTCGCCACCTTGCTGGGATCGTTGGCCATCGTCCTGGCGGGCTGTGCCGGCATGGAGAGTCCGATGACGCATGATGAGTCACTGGAGAACACCTACTGGAAGCTGACCCGAGTCGGCGATGTCGCGGCCGAGGCGGTGGACAACCAGCGCGAGGCGCATTTCGTGCTGCACGTCGAGGAGAGCCGCGTGGCGGGCTCCACCGGATGCAATCGCCTGGCGGGCAGCTACCGGTTGGAGAACGACTCCCTCCGCTTCGGCCCCTTGGCCACCACGCGCATGGCCTGCCTGGAGGGAGCCGAGACCGAGCAGGCCTTCCTCACGGCGCTGGAGGCGGCAGCGAGCTGGCAGGTCGAAGGCCAGGCGCTGACCCTCAAGGACGAGGCCGGTGCCGCCGTGGCGCACTTCGAGGCGGTACATCTCTACTGAGCGGCGCTGGCCTCGCCGCTATCGAACTGCTCGGCCGTGATCCCAGCCCGGCTCGACGATCGAGCGCACGAAATCCCCCTTGGCCCGGGTGTAGGCTTCGCGGTCCCCCCGGTGGCAGGCAGCCAGCTCGCGCTTGAGGGCGGCGTAGCGCGCGGCCAGCGCCGCATCGCGACGCAGGGTGTCGCGAAAGGCCAGTCGCTGGCGCCACAGGTCGCCGTCGTGGACCACCACGTGCAGGTGATGGGTGCGCCGGCCGTGGGCGTGGCGCATGAACCAGCGCCGGTCGCTCAGAGTGGCGTTGAACTCGACCGAGGTCACGTAGCCGAAATCGAGCAGCGGCTCGAACAGGGCGTCGGCGACGGCCATGGAAGCGACACCGGCCATGACGTCGATGATGGGCTTGGCCGGCATGCCGGGAATGGCGGTGCTGCCGATATGCTGCACGTCGAGCAGGTCGGCGGGAAACCGTTCCAGCAGGCGGGCGCGCTCGGTATCGAAGCGTGCCGGCCAGGCGGGGTCGTAGTCCGCCAGGCGCACCGGTTCATCAATGGCCTGCTGCAGCGACTGGGCTTCGTTCATCGGGGCTCCTGGGTGTCGGGGCACCCGCGCCGGCTTCGCGCTGCTGGCGCAGGGCGCCGGGCGGGTAGCCATGGATGCGCTTGAAGGCGCGGCTGAAGGCGGCCGCGCTGCCGTAGCCCAGGCGATAGGCCACGGTCTCGATCGGCTGCCGCTCCTTGCCGATCCACTGGGCCGCCAGGTGCATGCGCAGCTCGGTCACGTAGCGGTGCGGCGTCATGCCCGTTACCGCCAGGAAGCGCTCGGCGAACACCGAGCGCGAGCTGCCCATCTCGGCGGCGAGTTCGGCCACCGTCCAGTGCCGCCCCGGGTCGCGATGCAGCGCGGCGATGACGCGGCCCAGGCGCGGGTCACGCAGGGCCTCGATCCAGCCCGTCGCATCGCCGCAGCCACACTCCACCCAGCCGCGCACGATGAAGGCGGACACCACGTCGGCCAGCCGCGCCAGGATGGCGGCGAAGCCCGCCCGCTCGCTTCTCGCCTCGCGCTCCATCGCTTCCAGCATGGGCAGGATCTCGGGATGCCGCTCCAGCAGGGTGCCCACGTACATCACCTCGGGCATCAGCGCGACGAGAGGATGCATGCTGCCCAGGTCGAACTCCATGCAGCCGCTGAAGGTCAGGGCGCCATCGAGGGTGCAGCCCTGCGGGCAGGCGCGGATCGCGCTGACCGCCTCGCAGAGCCTGGCGCTCTCGAAGGCGGCGATGTCCTGCGCCGGCTGGTCGGGCGTGGAGAGCAGGGCGTGGGGGCCGCCGCGCGGCAGCAGCAGGGCATCGCCCGTCGAGAGGGTATGAATGTTGCCGCTCGGGCTGCGCAGGTAGACGGGGCCGCGCGCCACGAAGTGGAACTGGGCCCAGCCCGCCACCGTGCCGAACTCGACGCCCAGGGGCGGCGAGAGTTGGATACGGCGATAGGCGATACCGCGCAGCCGCATGCCGAGCAGTAGCTCGCTCACCAGGTCGCTGGCCAGTTCCGGCTTTGGCATCTTGCCCTCCTCGCTGTTCGTCACATCCCTTCGCGTTTTCATCCGATTCGGACGAATGATCAAGCATTCAAGAGCATTTAATATAGAACGTCCGAGGTGGCCCCTCTAGTCTGCTCGTTCCTGACGAACGCTTCACTAGCAAGGGAGAACGACCATGAACGAGTTGGCACGGCGGGCCAAGCCCGCTTGGGGGGCAGTCGTTGCGATGGCCCTCGGTGTGTTCGGGCTGGTAACGGCGGAATTTCTGCCCGCCAGCCTGCTGACGCCCATGGCGGCGGATCTGGAGATCACCGAGGGCATGGCGGGTCAGGCCGTGACGGCGACCGCCGCCGTCGCGCTGATGACGAGCCTCGTGATCTCGACCGCCACGCGGCGCATCGATCGGCGCCATGTGCTGCTGGGCTTCTCGCTGCTGCTGGTCGCCTCGAACCTGCTGGTCGCCTTTGCGCCCAACCTGACGGTCCTGCTGCTCGGGCGCCTCCTGCTCGGCCTGGCGTTGGGCGGGTTCTGGACCATGTCGATCGCGACGATGATGCGTCTCGTGCCCGAGGCCCTGGTGCCCAGGGCGCTGTCAATCATGTTCAGCGGGGTTTCCGCGGCGACCATCGCCGCCGCTCCTCTGGGCAGCTATCTGGGCGATATCGTCGGCTGGCGCGATGTGTTCCGGCTGGCCGCGCTGCTGGGGCTCGTGGCGCTGACGGTGCAGTTCATGACGCTGCCGCGAATGGCGCCGAGCGGCTTGACCCGCCTGCGTACCCTGTTCGATGTGCTGATGCGCCCCCGGGTCGGGCTCGCCATGCTGGCCGCCGCCCTGGTCTTCACGGGCCATTTCGCCTTCTTTACCTATATCCGCCCCTTCCTCGAGACCGTGACCGGTGTCGGCGTGAGTGGCGTGGCCGGCATCCTGCTCGGCTTCGGCGTGGCCAACTTCCTCGGCAACTACCTGGGCGGCTGGTTGATCGAGCGAAGCCTGCGCCTGACCATGATCGTGGCGCCGCTGACGATGGGCGTGCTCGGCCTGGGGCTCGTCACCATGGGGAACGTGGCGTTGATGGATGCGGCGATGGTGGCCTTGTGGGGGCTGGCCTTCGGCGCCATTCCCGTGGCGTGGTCGACCTGGCTGACCCGCACGGTGCCCGATGAAGCCGAGAGTGCCAGCGGGCTGCTGGTGGCGGCCATCAACCTGGCGATCGCGACCGGTGCGGCCATGGGTGGGGTGATCTTCGACCTGGGGGGCGCCGGCAACGTCTTTGCCGCCAGCGGCGCCGTGCTGCTGCTGGCCGCCCTGATGATCCTGACGGGCGTACGCACGCGGCCGCTGGCCACGGCGTGAATCGCGCAGGCCCACTCATTCCTCGATTTCCCAGACAGGGTTCCAGGCCACTTCCCACAGATGGCCGTCGGGGTCCTGGAAGTAGCCGGCATAGCCGCCCCAGAAGGTCTCGTGAGCGGGCTTGGTGATGGTGGCGCCGGCGCTGGTAGCCTGCTCCATGACGCCATCGACCTCTTCCCGGGAGGCGACATTGTGCGCCAGGGTGAACTCGGTCGCGCTCGGCGCGCCCATCGTCAGGTTCGCGTCATTGGCGATGCAGCGACGCGGCCAGAGCCCGAGTTTCAGCCCGCCCTGCAGTTCGAAGAACGCCACGGCGCCGTCGCCTTCCTCGAACTCCTCGCCGACGATGCCGGGCGTTTCCAGGCCGAGGCCATCGCGATAGAAGCGCAGCGCGCGCTCCAGGTCGTCGACGCCTAACGTGATCAGCGTGATACGCGGTTGCATGCGGTGCTACCCCCGTTCGTGGCACTTCATCCCCGGGCAAACCCCGGTGAGGTGGCATTCAGGGTAGATCAAGTTGTCGCCGTGGGCAGTGCTCGGGGCGTTTGTTCACGACCCGTACTCGTCGTGGCGACGGTTCCACGCATACGGCGGCGTCTGAGGCCAGCCCGCGGGCGAGTCCTCCCAGGTCTCCTGGCGGCCGTAGGGGGTCAGGTCCAGGTAGGTCCAGTGACTGCCCAGGTATTCGACGCCGCGCTTGCCGGTGAAGTAGGTCCGGAAGATACGTTCGCCGTCGCGCAGGAAGACGCTGACCCCGTGTCGTTCGCCGCGGTCGGTGTCCGGGGCGCAGCAGTCCTGGCTCGTCACGCCCATGTCGAGGTTGAAGTCGCTGCCCAGGGAGGAGACCCAGGGCAAATGCCGCCAGCCCATGCGCGCCCGGTAGCGCTCGAGCTGTTCCAGGGGCGCGCGCGACACCAGCACCAGCGAGGTGTCGCGGGCGTGCAGGTGGGCGGGGTGGGTCATGGCGTCGACGACCCAGGAGCAGCCGTCGCAGCCTGCCTCCCAGTCGGGGCCGAACATGAAATGGTACACGATCAGCTGGCGACGTCCCTCGAACAGGTCGAGCAGGCTTGCGGTGCCCGCCGGCCCCTCGAAGGTGTACGCCTTCGTCACCTCGACCATCGGCAGCCGGCGGCGCGCGGCGTTCAACCGGTCGCGCTCCCGGGTCAGCGCCTTTTCCCTGGCGACCTGGCGCTCGAGCGCGGCCTGCCACTCGTCCATCGAGACGACGGGGGGCAGGGGATGGGGGGCATCGTTCACTGCTGGTTCCTCCCGTTGCGCTGCAACGTGATGTGCTGCTGGTAGTATTCTTCCAACTCTTCGAGCAATGGCCAGAAGGGCGGTGGCGTACGGCCCTCCAGCACCTCGACCAGGATGGCGAGATGGGTATGCCAGCCGCCGGCCACGTCGACCAGGGTGTCGACATCGCCCAGCCGGCGATGGGTCAGCACCAGCCGCACCCGGTCGCCTTCCTCGCTGAGCTCGAAGGTCACCTCGGACGGGCCCTCGTGACCACCACCCCAGGTCATCACCAGCACATGGGGCGGCTCGAAGCGGCGGATCTGGTGCCGGGTGGTGCAGCCGCCCTCGAATTGGCGGAAGCGCTCAGGGATCGGCGACTGGTGAGGCGAGAGACCGGCGTGGTCGAAGTGCAGGGCGAAGGTACTGCCCGGCCGGGGCGCCATGCTGCCGGCGGCGAGCCATCGGGCACGCTTGTCGGATTCGGTGAGGTAGGCCCAGACCCGCTCGATGGGGCCGGGCAACAGCCGCTCGAAGCGGATGGTGTCCGGCGCGAACAGCTGGCCGTGCTGCGACTGGCTGGCCAGGCCCCGGGCCATGCCTTCCAGCATCATGCTCCAGCCCTGCCGGGTGAGGTCGGCATACTCGGCGAAGTCGGCTTCCATGCGATGGGTGATGGTGAGACGGGATCCCGTTTCCACGGGGGCGATATCGATCGTCACCAGATCCTCGCCATCCACGCCGTCGACGCACCAGGTGAAGACCAGCCGCCTGGGCCGCTCGAGCTCGACATAGGTGCCCCAGTGCCGGGCGAGTTCATCGCCGCGCTGTTGGTCGAGCCGGAAGGTGCCACCCACGCACGGGTCGATCTCGACGTGCACCATCTCGCCGAGCCCGGGGGCGAACCAGTGTTGGACCATCGCCGTGTCGAGCCAGGCGTCGAAGAGCCGCTCGGGGGACGCGGCGAAATCCCGGCTGATGCTGACCGAGATATGATTATCGTCCGTCATGATGATCTCCTTCGCTGGCATCCTCGGCTTTCAGGGCCTCCTCCAGCGCATCGAGGCGTTTGCGCCAGAAGCGCTCGTAGAAGTGCAGCCACTCGTCGGCCGCGGCGAGCGGGTCCGGATTGAGTCGGCAGAGGTGGGCCCGACCCTCCACGCGGCGACGGATCAGGCCTGCCTGTTCCAGCACGCGCACATGCTTGGAGGCGGCCGCGAGCGACATCGAGAAGGGCGAGGCCAACTCGCCGATCCTGCGCTCGCCCGAGGCGAGGCTCTTGAGCATTGCCCGCCGGGTCGGGTCGGCCAGGGCGTGGAAGACCCGATCCAGGACGATCGCTTGTTGTTCAACCATATGGTTTAGATAGATCGCCGATGAAGGCTTGTCAACCGTCTGGTTGAGCATTGGGTGGTCATCTACGCGTAGAAGGGGGTGTCAGGCCTGGAGGCCTAGGCGGCGTCGAGCTGTTGGGCGCGCAACCAGGCGATCTCCTCGGCCCAGATCGCCGGCTCGATGGTCTCCAGCACCATGGGGATATCGTCGATGCGCGGGTCGCGCATGAGGGTGGTGAAGGCGTCCAGCCCGATGTTGCCCCGGCCCAGGCTGTGGTGGCGGTCGACGCGGCTGGCGAATTCGCTCTTGGCATCGTTGAGGTGCATGCCGCGTAGATACTCGAAGCCGACCACGGCATCGAATTCGTCCAGCGTCGCGGTACAGGCCTCCGGCGTGCGCAGGTCGTAGCCGGCGGCGAAGGCGTGGCAGGTGTCGATGCACACCCCGACCCGTGACCCGTCGTCGACCTGGTCGATGATCTCGGCGAGGTGCTCGAAGCGCCAGCCCAGGTTGGTGCCCTGGCCGGCGGTGTTCTCGATCACCGCCGTGACGCCCCGGGTCTCGGCGAGCACATGGTTGATCGAGTCGGCGATGCGGGTCAGGCACTCGCTTTCGCTAATCTTCTTCAGGTGGCTGCCGGGGTGGAAGTTGAGCAGCGTGAGCCCGAGCTGTTCGCAGCGCTGGAATTCGTCGAGAAAGGCCGCGCGGGACTTCTCGAGCCCGGCGGCATCCGGGTGGCCGAGGTTGATCAGGTAGCTGTCGTGGGGAAGGATCTGCCCCGGGCCGAAGCCGTGCTCGCGGCAGGCCGTGCGGAAGGCCTCGATGGCCTCGTCGGTCAGCGGCTTGGCGTGCCACTGGCGCTGGTTCTTGGTGAACAGCGCAAAGGCGTCGGCGCCGATCTCCACGGCGCGCAGCACGGCCTGATCGGGGCCACCGGCGGCACTGACGTGGGCTCCGAGATATTTCATGCGGCGTTTCCTTCCATCACGGCTCAAGGGTGAGCTTACGATAGCACCGTGACGGGTCGCCATCAGCCGCTCAAGGCGCCGACGCCCGCTCCATGGTCGGCTCGCAGTGCACCGGGAAGTTGACCGAGTTGGCGATGAAGCAGAGCCGGTGGGCACGCTCGTGCAGCTGCTCGGCCAGCGCCGGGTCGCTGCCGGCGGCGATACCGACCTGCGGGCGCAGCGTCACCCGGGTGAAGTGGCCGCCGCCGTTGCCGATCAGGGCCATGCTGCCCTCGGCCTGGTCGGTGTAGCGCTCGACGACGACGCCGGCATCGGCACACAGGTGCAGGTACCACAGCATGTGGCAGGCCGCGAGGGAGGCGACCAGCATGTCCTCGGGGTTGTGCCGCTCGGCGTCGCCCAGGAAGGCGGGGTCGGCAGAGCCCCGCAGCGTGGCCTTGCCGGCCACCTCGATCTCGTGGTCGCGCGAATAGTCGCGGTAGCGGCGGGTGCCGCTACCTTGGTTACCCGTCCAGGTGACCCGCACCCGGTAGTCGTGCTGGGGTTGGCTCATCGGTTTCTCCTCTGGTGTCTGACGCTCAGTCGCCGCGTGCCCCGCTAAGCGGTGAGCCATGGAGTATCGCACGCACGAAGTCACCCTTGGCCGCGGTATAGGCTTCCCTGTCCCGGCGATATCGATCGACCACCTCGTGGCCCGCTATGCTGGAGTGGATAGATGGGGTCTCCCGGTTCATAAGCACAGTGTAAGTTAGTGCCGATCGGGGCGACCAAGAGTAACCCGAAAAAACGTGACAGATCCTCGCTCCTTCATGATATTGGGACGCAGCGAGGGCTCACTCCCGCGGTGATGATGTATAACCAGAGGCAGACATGATGGTAGCCGACAACAAGACAGACGGGAAAATCATCCGGGTGGGAATGCTGATGATGGCGGCGCTGATTACCCTGGCCACGAGCGAGGCCTGGGCCAATGCGGAGCCATATGTGGCCACGCCCGACGACGACGGTGTGCAACGTATCCGCCTCGTCGGTGGCAGTTATTTCTTCGAGCCCGAGCATATACAGGTCAAGGCAGGCGTTCCGGTGGAGCTGGTGGTCAGCCGGGAGCGCGGCCTTGCGCCGCATGACCTGGTGATCCAGTCGGAGGCGTTGGGGCTCGATATCGAGGAGGAGCTGGAGCGTGAGGAGAAGGTCATCCGCTTTACCCCCCAGGTACCGGGTCGGGTGGTCTTCTATTGCGGGAAGAAGTTGTGGTTCCTGCCCAGCCACCGCAACAGGGGAATGTCCGGTGTGCTGGAGGTGGTGGAGTGAGCCGGTGGCTGGCGGCTGTGCATCCGGGCCTCCCGGAGGATCGAGTGAGGGCGCGCCTCCTGTGATCCGGGTAGGCTCCGGATGAACAACCTGCCGAGAGATCACGTCTAGCTCATATGGATGAACAGCTTCTCCCGGGGCCAGCGCACCTTCTCGAGGCCGGCATGCCGGTCGGCTTCGCCGTCACGATAGCCCAGCGCCATCAGCACCACGCTGCGCAGGTTCTGCTCCCTGAGCCCCAGCAGGTCATCCAGCCCCGCCGGGTCGAAGCCCTCCATGGGCGAGGCGTCCACGCGCTCCGCGGCCGCCGCGGCGAGCGCCGTTCCCAGCGCCAGGTAGGCCTGCTTGGCCGCCCACTGGAATTTCTCGTGGATCGACGCGAAGCCGCCGACGGCTCCCTTGATGGTGCTCCCATATGCCGCCAGGTCGTCCGGGTGTTGGCCGCGTGTCTCGGCGGTGAGCCGGATCAGGTCGTCGACGTGGGCCTCCTCGACGGGATCCCAGGCGGCGAACACCAGCAGGTGCGAGGATTGGGTGATCTGCGGCTGGTCGAAGGCCACCGGACTGATCCGCTCGCGCAGCGCCCGATCCTCGATCACCAGCACGGAGTAGGGCTGCAGGCCGTAGGAGGAGGGCGCCAGGCGCACCGCCTCCAGGATCCGGTCGACCTGTGTCCGGGGCACTCGCTCGCCGTTCATGCGTTTGGTGGCGTAGCGCCAGTTGAGGGCTTCGATGAGACTCATGATGACTCCTTGTCGGGAAAGGTGACGCTATCAGGTGGTCCTGGCGCCACTCGGGACGGACGCGGCGCGGGCGCCGCGATGGAAGAGCACGGTACCGAGCGCCACCAGCAGCGCGGCCAGGCCCAGGTTAGGGGGCGGGGCCTCGCCGAGCGCCAGCACCGCGATCAGCGTGCCGACCAGCGCCGCCACCGTGCCGATCTGGCTCAGGTAGACGGGGCCGGCGAGCTTCTGCAGCACGAAGTAGAAGAGGTAGAGCACCGAGAACACGGCGACTTCCACCAGCAGCAGCTGCAGGGCGGCCCCGGTGGTGAACAGCGCCAGGGACTGGCCGGGCTCGAGCAGCAGCACGAAGGGCAGCAGCGTCACGGCGCCGCCGAACATCATCAGCGCCGCCAGGAACACCGGCGCGGTGCCGTCGGGCCAGCGCAGCGTGCGGTAGATGTTGCCGAGCGCGATCACCAGCGGCATGGCCAGCACCAGCAGGACCCACCCCTGGGCACCGCCGGCGCCGCCGGCCTTGGCCGCGGCCAGCACCAGCCCGCCGGAGAGTCCCAGTAGCACGCCCAGCAGCCGCAGGGCGCGCAGGCGTTCCAGGCTCAACCAGACGGCCAGCAACCAGGTGAGGAGGATCGGGAAGGCGAAGCTGAGCGAGATGAAGCCCGCGCCGACATGGCGTACCGCGAGGAAGGCCAGGGCATTGGGCACGGCGAACAGCGCCCCGGCCACGGCGGCGTACTCCAGGGTACGGCGGTTGAGCGCCATCGACCGATGTTGCAGCGCCCCGATGGTGCCCAGCACGATCCCGGCCCCGGCCATGGCCGTCATCAGGAAGGTCAGCCGCGGCGCCCCCGCGCTATCGGCCAGCTTGGCGACCACCAGCGACAGCGCCAGGAAGGTGCCGACCAGCAGCAGGCAGCCCAGGGCGTAGAGCCCGGCCCGATCCATACCCTTGCGCGACGGCGTTGCGTTCGACATCATCCATCCTCCCGTAGCTTGGTGGAAAGTATCTTCTCGAAAAGTATCTTTGTATCAAGATAAAAATATCTTAGCATCGAGATAAATGGTTGGCAATGAATAGAGTGAAATCGGCGATCGCCCAGTGGCAACGCGAGATGCCCGGCCTCGACCTGCTCCCGATGGAGGTGGTCGGCTACCTGAAGACCAGCCAGCTGATCACCCGGAACCAGCTGGAGGCCTTCTTCAAGACCCATGGCCTGCAGGCGGGCGAGTTCGACGTGCTGGCCACCCTGCGCCGCGCCGGCGCGCCCTATGCGCTGACGCCGACCCAGCTGTTCGGCACCCTGATGGTCTCGTCCGGGGGCATGACCAACCGCCTGGATCGCCTGGAGCGGGCGGGGTTGATCGTACGCACCCCCAACCCCGAGGACCGTCGCGGCACCCTGGTCTCGCTGACGGAGCAGGGGCTGGAGATGATGAACCGGCTCGTCCCGCTGCATGTCGAGAACGAGGCGCGCCTGCTCTCCGCCCTGAGCCGGGAGGAGCAGGAGACGCTGGGCAGGCTGCTCGGCAAGCTGCTCGACGGCCTGGAAGTGGAATAGCGGCCGGTTCGCGGCCGCGGACAAGGCCCCCGGCGACGATTCGCCAGGGGCCCTGAGGTCTCAACCAAGCCGGGAGAAAGGGCCCTGCTGGGCCTTGCGTAGCGCCCGGCACTCCTCGAGGGCCTTCAGCGCATCGACCTTCAGCGGCAGGCGCGATGCCCACAGGATGTCGTCGCGGTGGTGGCCCATGTCCTCGAGGATATGGTCGTCGTGGGCGAGCAGCGGCAAGAAACGTTGCCGGAATTGCCGCCGGCGGCGGTAGACGTGCCACCGGTGCTCGACGGCAGCGATCAGCCCGAGGGGCGGCATGGCCGGCATATAGATGTTCGGTTCTGGCGGTGGCACCGGCTTGTCGGCGACGACTCTCGGACGGCGAATCGGTTCGTACTGGCTCATCTCGCACCTCCATCCAGGCGGCCGCCTGGCGGGCGGCTGCCGGTGTCTGCTTGCGGGTGGGTGGAGGGTCGCGACCTCTGGGGACAGCATGGTCCTGGCCCTTTGATCAATCAAACGAAAAGGTCTACATTGACCTTTAAGAATTTCTGAAAGGTTGCGATCATGACACAACTGTCCTTACCCACCGGCAGCGCGACGCTGCCGCTGCTGGATAGCGACGTGCTGCGCACCTTCGTGACGATCGCCGAGAGCGGCAGCTTCACCCGCGCCGCCCGGCAGGTGTTTCGCACCCCGTCGGCCCTGAGCATGCAGATCAAGCGCCTGGAAGAGACCCTCGGCCAGCCGCTGTTCGTGCGCGAGGCGCGCCAGGTACGGCTCACGCCGGAGGGCGAGGTGCTGCTGGGCTACGGGCGACGGCTGCTCAAGCTCAACGAGGAGGCGGTGACCCAGTTCCTGGCGCCGTCGCTGGAGGGGCGGGTGGGCATCGGGACCACCGACGACGTGGGCACGCGCATCCTGCCCGGCGTACTGGCGCGGTTCGCCCGCTCGCACCCGGCGGTCCAGGTCGACGTGGTGGTGGGCAGCAGCGCGGGGATGCTGGCGCGTCTGGATGCCGGCGAGCTCGACCTGGTGCTGGTCACCGCCGGCAACCCGGGGCAAGGCGTGCGTGGCGAGATCGTGCACAGCGAGCCGCTGGTGTGGGCCGGGCGCGAAGGCGGGATCGCCGCCCAGCGCTCGCCGCTGCCGGTGGCGCTGGCCCACCACGGCTGTGCCTGGCGCGGGATGGCCCTCGATGCCCTCGACCGGGCCGGGGTGAGCTACCGCATCGCCTACACCTGCGAACACTGCGCCGGACAGGAGGCCGCCATGCTCGCCGACCTGGCGGTCTCGCCCTTCCCGCTGGCCCTGATCCGGCCGCCGCTGCGCCGGATCGACAAGAACCTGCTGCCGCCCCTCGGCGACTACCAGCTGGAGCTGGTCAAGCGGAGCGGCGTGGGCCAGGCCAGCGAGGCCCTGGTGGGGTATGTGATCGAGGCGTTCGGCAATATGCACGGCTGACCCGACGCAGCACTCAGCGTGGCGAAACCAGTGGTGTCGGGTTACCGATCCCGGTGGCGAATCAGGTCGCCTGCCCAGGGCAGCGCCTCCGGGTACTCGTCGCCGTCGAGGACGAACTCCTGCCCCCGTGCCGCCGCGGTCAATTCCGTGTGATCCGCGCGTTTTCGCCACCGTTGAGGGTTCGCGTGGTAGGTCAGGGGCGTGCGGTCGCCCTGCGGATAGCACCAGGCAGGCAGCCGCCAGACGGAGGTGTTGGGGGCCTGGGGCGCGGTCAACTGCCGGTCCGGGGAGAAGCGCGGGAAGACCCCGGCGCCCGGCAGCGCCTCGTATGGCTCGTCGAATAGCCCGTCGAGGCGTAGCCGCCGGCTCGCCAGATAGACCACGTTATTGGCAACGGCTCCCCGCCGGAAGTGGGGGTGATAGGCCGCCCACTCGTATCCCGACGGCCGGGAGCCGTCGATCGGTAGCACCTCCGCCACCTGCAGCCAGCCCCAGACGACATGGCAGGGGCGCGAATCGAGGGCCCAGTGCCAGGCCCCGTGGTGAGGCTCGATGCGCCGGAAGAGCCCGAAGAACAGGAACAGATCGCCCGGCCCGACCTCCTGGTTTCGCAGGTGCCCCTGGGCCTGGCCGGCCTGCCCGAAGATCGGTCGCCAGCCGGGCGCTCGGGGCAGCATGTCGGGGATCAGGTCGGGGTCGAGATGGGCACGGTCGCCCGGCGTCACCCTGCCCCGGGTGAGCTGGCCGACCAGGTCGCCGAGCGAGGCCCCGTCATAGGCGATATCCCGGTAGCGGATGATCGAGTTTCCGTCCGGGATGGGCAGGGCGACCATCCGGCCATCCGGGAAGATGGGGCTTGGCACACCGCCGGCGGAGGAGTCGAAGCCCTTGCGGCTGAGGATCAGTTTCATCTCGTCTCACGGGGCCAGAAACGTGTAGCGGTCGGCTGGGAATGGTATGCCATGGGATGGTATCAGAGACGCTTTCCGCCGTTCGACACGGCCAGTTCGCGCTGAAGATTCTGTGTCTCACCAAATATGCTGGTAGTGGGGCGGAAGGGATGGTCTGGCATTGGCGATGGCTATGGGGCCGATAGGACATCTTGTGCTTTACCTCAAGCGTACTTGAGGTCTTAGCCTGCGGTGCAACGGTTGCCCTTGGCGGCCATCTCACTCATCGCGGCAGGGTGCCGCTCAGCGAAGGAATCCCAGCCATGAATGCCTCCGTGTCCCCGCTTCCACCCCACGCGTCGGCCCATTGGGAAACGCCGCTTCTCGATCTCGAGGCCTATCTGGAACGCATCGACTACCGCGGGCCACTGACCCCCAGCCTGGCGACGCTGCGCGATCTGCAGCGGGCGCACCTTGCGGCGGTGCCCTTCGAGAACCTGGAGATCGTCACCGGCGGCGAGATCCGGCTCGATCTGGAGAGCCTGCAGGACAAGCTGGTACGGCGTCGCCGCGGTGGCTACTGCCACGAGCAGAACATCCTGTTCGCCACGGTGCTGGACCGGCTCGGTTTCGCCGTCGAGGGGCGCAGCGCGCGGATGCTGATGGGCGACGACGAGCGCAAGCTCACCGCTATCGGGCATACGATCCTCAATGTCACCCTGGAGGGGCAGCAGTGGCTGGTCGATGTCGGCGTCGGCAACGTCGGGCCGCGTGAGCCGATCCCGCTCGAGGCGGGGGGTGAGGTGCGCCATGGCCGCTGGGAATACCGCCTCGAGCGCTCGCCGCTGGGGTACTGGCTGCTGCGCTACCGGCGCCACGACGGCTGGTTCAACCTCTACCAGTTCAGCGACGAGCCCTACTATCGTGCCGATTACGAGGAGCACAACTACCAGGTGTCCCATCACCCGGACTCGCCCTTCGTGCGGAGGATCGTGGCCCAGCGCAACGGCGCGGAGGTTCGTCACGCCCTCACCGACCTGGAGCTGAAGACCTTCCGTCCCGGCGAGGCGCCGGAACTGCGCCAGATCGGTGCCGAAGCGCTGCCCGGCGTGCTGCGCGAGCTGTTCGGGCTGGTGCTCTCGCCCGAACAGGAGGCGATCCTGCTGCGGCGTGCCGAGTCGCTCGCCGGGGCGTCGTCCGAGGGCGAGCAACTCGGCACCTGAAGCACGAGGGTCAGTCGGGGCGGTAGCTGCCGGCGTCCGCCGAGAAGCTGATCGATAGCCGGTTCCAGGCGTTGATGGTGCAGATCGCCAGGGTCAAGTCGACCAGCCCCTGCTCCGAGAAGTGCGCCCGGGTGGCGTCGAACAGGGCGTCATCGATGCCGCGGCCGGCGATCAGCGTATTGGCCTCGGCCCAGGCCAGGGCGGCGCGCTCGCGGGGGGTGAAGAAGGGTGTCTCGCGCCAGGCGCTCAGGGCGTAGAGCCGCTGTTCGCTTTCGCCGGCGCGTCGGGCATCCTTGGTGTGCATGTCGATGCAGTAGGCGCAGCCATTGATCTGCGAGACGCGCGTATAGATCAGTCCCAGCAGGCCGTCGCCCAGTTCGCCGTCTTCCGCGGCCTTGGAAACATGGCGTTGGACGTCGACCAGGGTCTTGAGGCCGGCGGGGTTGGCAGAAAAGTAGTTCATGCGCATTGGAGGGTCTCCTGACGGTAAATGACAGGTCCCAACCTAGCCCGGGCGTCGGGCGCGGCATTGTAGATTTTCGACCTGGCGGCGTCGTGCACGCGACCGGCCTTCGCCTGCAGCAGTTCGCCCCCAGTCCCGCGCTGAGCTCCCATGTGCAGTGCTTCTGGCGCGCCAAGGGAGTTGCTGCGCCGGGTGCGGATGCGGTGGAGTTGCTGCACCCCGATGGCGGCATGGGGCTGCTGTTCAACTTCGGCGGTGCCTTGAACCGCAACGGGGAAGACGTTTCCGGTGCTTGCTGGGTCGACGGCCCCAAGCTGTGCACGGCGCGGCTGACGCTGGGCGAGGATCTCGACTTGCTCGGCGTTCGCTTCTTGCCGGGAAACGGGGCGCTGTTCATCGGCGAGGCGCTGTCCGTGCTGGCCGGGATGGAGCTGGTACCGGGCGATGCTCTGCGTTATCTGGCGCTCGAGGCGCTGCACGAGAGGCTGTGCCAGGCGCCCGATCTCGCCGGGCGCATCGCGCTGCTGGAGCGCTTCCTGCTGGAGCGGCTGCGCCATGCCGAGGCGCTGCATCCGGCGCTGCCGGCATCGCTCGAATGGCTGCGCCGGCGCTGTCTGCAGGGGGTGGCCCGGGCACCATCGCGGCGTTGGCCGACGAATTGCCGATCGGCCAGCGCCGGCTGGAGCGGCTGTTCAAGCACCATGTGGGGCTCTCGCCCAAGCGCTATGCCCGCCTGCTGCGCATCGCACGCAGCCGCGAGCTGATCAAGCGGGGCGGGGCGGCGGTATCGCTGACCGATACCGCCCACGAGGCAGGATATTTCGACCAGGCGCACTTCATTCATGACTTCAAGGCGGTCACCGGCGTCACCCCGGGCGGCTATCTCGACCATGTGCGGCGCCGTTATCGATAGTCGCGGCCCACCGCGGGGTGCTCAGCCGTAGGTCGGCCGCTGGGGCCAGCCCGGCGGCGAGACCTCGAAGTCCTCCTGCCGACCGTAGGGCGTGGTGTCGAGCAGGGCGTAGGCGTCGGTGAGGCTCTCGCAGCCCCGGGCGTAGGCCGAATAGCTGTGGAAGAGCTCCTCGCCCAGGCGGAAAAACACGCTCAGCCCGTGGCACTCGCCACTCATGAAGTGAGGCTCGTCGCTGCGTGCCTCGAGTTCCTCCCGGCTGCGGTAGTTGTACTCGGGCGGCGCGACTGCCGCGTCGAGGGTGACGTGGAAGTCGTAGTTGAAGTCGCTGTCGAGCGACGACACCCAGGGCCAGTGCCAGCCCTGCTCGGCCTGGTAGGCCTCGAGCCTGGCCAGCGGCGCCCGGGAGACCAGCGCGAAGCTGGTGTCGCGCTCATGGAGCAGCGAGAGGTCCCCCAGGGCGTTGACGAACCCCGTGCAGCCGCTGCAGCCCTTCTCCCACTCCGGGTCGAACATGAAGTGGTAGACGATGAGCTGGCGCCGCCCCTCGAACAGGTCGAGCAGCCGGGTCTTGCCGGCCGGGCCGTCGAAGACGTAGGCCTTGTCGAGCTTCACCATCGGCAGCCGTCGGCGTGCGGCGTTCACCGCGTCCCTCTGGTGCGTCAGGGCCTTCTCCTCGGCGAGCAGGGCCCTGCGGGCGGTCAGCCAGGCGTCGCGGGTGGCTATGGGGGGATGGGGCAGGTCGTGTTCGTGCATGGCGGTGCCTCCCGATGGGATCATGACGGTGCCTCCTGCCGTTCGCAGTTGATCATCCAGGACACGCCGAAGCGGTCGACCAGCATGCCGAAACGCAGGGCCCAGAAGGTCTCCTCCAGGGGCATCACGACGCTGCCGTTGTCGGCCAGGGCGGGGAAGATTCGCTCGGCCTCCTCGGGGGTGTCGACGCTGATCGAGACATGGGCGCCCTTGATGCCTTCGTAGGGGGCGGGGCATGCCGGGGTGGTGTCGGAGCCCATCAGGACCTGCCCGTCCACCACCAGCCGGGCGTGCATGATCTTGTCGAGATGCTCCGGCGGCACGTCCTGGGCGCACTCCTCCGGCGCCTCCGAGTAGGGGTGCAGCGCGGCGATCTCGCCGCCGAGGCAGCGCTGGTAGAACGCGAAGGCAGCGCGGCAGTCGCCGTTGAAGATGAGGTAGGTGTTCAGCAGCATGAGGGATTCCTCCGTATCGATGTCCATTCTCTGGTCGAGCGAGGGCCCGTCGGTTCGACAGGGCGCGCGTTATTTCGCCGCTGCGTATTCGTCGTGGCGTTTCACCCAGTCCATCAGGTTGTGGTGGGGTCCCGTCTCGTTGCGGCCCCGGGGCGTCATGTCGAGCAGCATGTAGGTGCTGTCGACGAGTTCGTCGCCGCGCCCGTAGGTCGAGTAAGTGTGGAACACCTCGCCGTTGGCGTCCCGGTAGAACACGCTGAGGCCGGACAGGTCCTCGATCGAGACGTTGGCCGTGGCGTAGTTGTAGGCGACCGCGCCCCGGGCGATCTCCTCGGGAGTGAACGAGACCCGGTAGTCGTAGTTGAAGTCGCTGCCGTGCGAGGAGACCCACTTCACCTGCCAGCCCATGCGCTTGCGGTAGGCGTCGATCTCGGCGAGCGGCGCCCGCGAGACCCGGACCAGGCTGACATCGTGGTGCTCGAGATGCACCCGCGTGCCTTCGATGTGGTCGGCCGTGAAGGAGCAGCCGATGCAGCCCGCCCCCCAGCCGGGGCCGAACATGAAATGATGGACGATGAGCTGGCTGCGCCCGTCGAACAGCTCGGCGAGGGTCCTGCGGCCCTCGAGCGTATCGAAGGCATACGCCTTCTCGACTTTCACCCATGGCAGGGCGCGGCGCTTGGCGTTCAGCGCGTCGCGCAGGCGGGTGAGCTCCTTCTCCCTGGCCAGCAGTTCCTGGCGGGCGACGAGCCATTCGTCGCGGGAGACGATGCCTGTGGGGGTGAGATCGTGTGGTGACATGACATGTCCTCCTGTGGCCTGCAGGAGAGAGTCGCTCGGGGCGAGGCGGAATCGACACCGGGGGCCGGCAGCATGCGAGGCGATTGACGCCTCGATCATCGAGGTATAGGCTTCGACCCATGACTACCCCCAGACCGACACCCGCCGGCGGCCGCAAGGTCCCGGACTACAGCGACCCCTCGTATTGGCGCGGCACCATCAAGATGTCGCTGTCGAAGTTCTTCGTGCTCAGCGTGCTGCACCGCCAGCCGATGCACGGCTACGAAGTGGTGCAGGCGGTGGAGCGGACCACCAACGGGTGCTGCAGTCCCTCGGAGGGCACGGTCTACCCGGTGCTCAACGAGTTCGAGGCGGGGGGCTATCTCTCTTCCGATACCCAGGTCGTCCAGGGCCGGTCGCGCAAGGTCTACGCGCTGACGGACAAGGGCCGCCATGCCTTCCGGGTGGCGGTGGATGCCTGGCTGGAGGCCACCGAGTGCATCGTGGCCAGCCGCGCGATGGCCGACGCCGCGTCGACCGACCCCGAGAGCGAGGAGACGTGATGATCAGGTGGTGTCCGGGTGTCTTTTCAGTGCTCTTTTCAGGTCCTAATACCTCGATGATCGATGCCTTGATGATGGATGCCTTGCGAGTGGATGTCCTGGCAAGCCCGGCGGCCATGGGGAGGTGCACATGACGCTCCGACCCCGCATCGTCGCGGTGCTGGGCACCACCCAGACCCTGGCCTGGGGCTCGACCTACTACTTGCCGGCGATACTCGCCGTGCCCATGGCGCGGGATCTTGGCCTGTCCACCGGCACGGTATTCGCGGCGTTCTCCTCGGCGCTGGTGGTGTCGGCGTTGCTGGGGCCGGCGGTGGGGCGGCGCATCGATCGCTGCGGCGGGCGAGACGTGCTGACGGTTTCCAGCCTGGTGTTCGCCCTGGGGCTGGTGATGCTGGGGCTGGCCGCCGGGCCCATGATGCTGTGGGTGGGGTGGCTGGTGATCGGCATCGGCATGGGCATGGGGCTGTACGAATCGGCCTTCTCGACCCTGGCCGGGCTCTACGGTCGCGAGGCGCGCGGCCCGATTACCGGGATTACCCTGCTGGCGGGATTCGCCAGCACCGTGTGCTGGCCGATCACCGGCTGGCTCGATGCCGAGTTCGGCTGGCAGAACGCCTGCTTTACCTGGGCAGCGGTGCACCTGTTGCTGGGTCTGCCACTCAACCGCCTGTTGATTCCTGTCGGCATTCAGCCGCCCGCTCCCCAGGCCGAGGTGACATCCGACGACGCGGAGTCGACCTGGCTGCCCATGGCACTGCTGGCCTTCGTCTTCGCCGTCACCTGGTTCATCAGCACCGGCATGGCGGCGCACCTGCCCTGGCTGTTGCAGATCGCGGGCCTGTCTCCGGCTGCCGCCATAGCCGCCGCCGCGCTGGTGGGGCCGGCCCAGGTGGCGGCGCGTCTGCTCGAGTTCTCGCTGCTGCAGCGCTTTCATCCACTGCTCTCGGCAAAGCTGGCGGTGGTTGCCCACCCGCTCGGGGCACTCGGCGTGATGACGCTGGGGGCGCCGCTGGCGTTCGTCTTCGTGCTGTTGCATGGCGCCGGCAACGGCATCCTGACCATCGCCAAGGGGACGCTGCCGCTGGCGATCTTCGGCCCCCATGGTTATGGCCTGCGCCAGGGCGTACTGATGGTGCCGGCACGCTTTGGTCAGGCGCTGGCGCCGCTGGCCTTCGCGCTGCTGATCGAGGGCTTCGGCACCCAGGCGCTGCTGTTTTCCTCCGCCCTGGGGCTGGCGGCCCTGGTGGCGCTGCTCTCTTTGCAAACCCACGCCATGAAGGAGGCGATATGAGGCTTCGCACACTGTCCGACCCCGACCATCTCCCGGCGCTCGACGCGCGCTTCACTCGGCAGTGGCCAGGCCAGGGCCTGCCCGACCCGCTCGGCCATCCGCCGCGGATCCTGCTGCTCTACGGTTCGCTGCGAGAACGCTCCTTTTCGCGCCTGGCGGTGGAGGAGGCGGCACGGCTGCTGCGTCATTTCGGCGCCGACACGAGGATCTTCGACCCTTCCGACCTGCCGCTGCCCGACCAGGTCGCGGGCGACGACCATCCCGCCGTGCGCGAGCTGCGCGAGCTCGCCATCTGGTCGGAGGGGCAGGTGTGGTGCAGCCCCGAGCGACACGGCCAGATCACCGGCGTGATGAAAACGCAGATCGACCATCTGCCGCTGAGCATGGGGGCGGTTCGGCCCACCCAGGGGCGTACCCTGGCGGTGATGCAGGTCAGCGGCGGCTCGCAGTCGTTCAATGCGGTGAACACCCTGCGCCTGCTGGGGCGCTGGATGCGCATGTTCACCATCCCCAACCAGTCCAGCGTGCCCAAGGCGTACCAGGAGTTCGACGAGGCCGGCCGCATGCGCCCCTCGCCGCTCTACGACCGCATCGTCGACGTGATGGAGGAGTTGGTGCGCTTCACCCTGCTGCTGCGCCCCCATAATGAGGCGCTGGTGGACCGCTACTCGGAGCGCCGCGAGGCGGCCGGCGCCCAGGCCGATCCGGTAACGGACAAGGCAGCGGTTGCGCAAACGACGGAGTAGAGCCGATGCACAAGGTACTCTGGTTGACGGACCCTCACCTCGTCGAGCCCGACTGGACAACGTCGCAGGCTCCTACCGAAGCCTGGCAGCGATTCAGGCTCTGCCTCGACGAAATACGCCGCGAGCATACGGATGCGGAGCTACTGGTGCTCACTGGCGATCTCGTTCACATGAACAATCCAGGCGCATATGCATTGCTTCGTGAGGAGTTGGAACGGCTACCCATGCCTTACCGGCTGTTGGTTGGCAACCATGATGATCGCGCTGCACTGCACGAGGCGTTTCCCGATATCTCTGTAGTCGGAGACTTTCTTCAGGGAAGCGACGATATCGGTGAGACGCGCCTGATCTATCTCGATACCCAGGCAGCACAGGGACACCATGGTGAACTCTGCTCCTTTCGGCTCGACTGGCTGGCGGCGCAGCTGAAGGAAGCATCGGAGCGTCCTGTGTTGCTTTTCCTGCACCACCCGCCGATGGAAATCGGCGTGCCTGCACTCGACAAGCTCAGATTGCTGGAGAGCGACGGGTTGAGGGCGCTGCTGCAATCTCGGCGCGCGCCCACGCATCTCTTCTGCGGTCATGTGCACCGGAACGTATCCGGCCGATGGAGCGGCCACCCCTTTGCGACTCTGAAGAGCACCAATACGCAGTTTGCTTTCGATATGCGGGCGAGTCGCCTGACACGTGGCGAGGAATCTCCAGGGTATGGGGTACTGCTGTTCGACGATGGCAGGCTGATCGTGAATTACGTGGATACTCCCATCGACCGCTGATGGAGGCGGTTTCCCGCCTCAGTACTCGAGGGCCAGCCGCAACCTGTCCTTGTGCTGAATGCCATTCTCGTAGATCGGCGCGTCGTAGTGGGTCAGGAAATGATCCCGCTCCACGGCGATGACCCGGAATCCCGCGCGCTGGTAGAAGGCGAGCTGGTAACCGAAGGTGCCGGTGCTCAGCTCGAGGCGCTGCGCTCCCACCTCTCGCGCCATGGTAATGGCGTGGTTAAGTAATTTCACGCCGATCCCCTTGCGCTGATGCGCCGGGGCGACGGCGATGTTCATCAGCTCATGAGCGCCGTCTCCCATGGGCTGGATGACATAAGCCCCGACCGTTTCATTCCCGATTGTCGCGACATAGCAGCTCGAATTCTCGAGATAGCCTCGGATCGTCTCTACCGACGGGTCTGCTTCCAGCAGGAGATCGAGAGGTGCATCGGTGCTGGGTACGCGTTTGATCAGCATGTCGGTGTCCTTACGACGAAGCGCTACCCGGTCGAGGCTACAGAAAGGAGGCCGGGGCGTCATGCGCCCCGGTGTTTGGCCATCTCGACGAGAACTTGTCAGGCCGGCTGCGGTAAATGCTGCGCTGCGATTTCGCTGTGCAGACGCTCGACCAACTGATCGATACGCGTCAGGGCGCTTTCGGTCGATGCCGCCAGCGCCTCGCCACCTTCTTCCTGGTGCTCGATGGCGATGTCGTGGAAGGCGCCGATGCCGATGAACTGCAGGGCAGTGCGCACGCTCGGTTCCAGGTGGTTGAAGGCGGCCAGAGGGTCCTGTTGATCGAAGCCGAATCCACCCCGTGAGGAAAGCAGCACTGCATGACGCGGACGGTCGGCCAGCAGCGGCACATAGTGTTCCAGCGGAACGAAGGGGTGGGCACCCTGCTGCATGTCGAAATCTACAGTACGGCCGATGCGGACGATATTGTCGATCCAGGCCTTGAAGGCGGCCGGCGGGCCGAAGTTGTACATGGGCACGCCGAGCACCAGGATGTCGGCTCGTTCGACCTCGTCGACCAGGGCATTGCTCTCGGCAAGCACTGCTTGCATTGACTCCGTCTTGTGCTCAGCGGGTGTGAATTCAGCCTCGATCCACTCGACGCTGGTCAACTGAGGCGGGTTGGCGCCGATATCGCGATAAACGATTTCGACATCCGGTTCCAAAGTGCGCCAGCGGGACACGAAGTGGTGGGTCAGATGGCGTGTATGCGAACCGTGGACCTGGCTGCCGGCGCGTCCGGGGCGCGGGCTGGCATCGAGGTGGAGTAGGCGGGTCATGGGCTTTCTCCTTTACTGGGTGTAGGATCATTTGAATGAGTTGGTTTCAGCCTTGCTTGACGGCTTGCTTCATATAAGCCTGTGGTCTTACAGGGCGACAAACGATGATTCTTTTTCAATAAGAGAAAATAAAACTCATCCATGATGCCGCGCCGATTGCCCTCCCTTTCCTCCCTGCGCGCCTTCGAGGCCGCGGCGCGACACCGCAGTGCCAAGCGGGCTGCCGAGGAACTCTCGGTGACGCCGACGGCGATCAGCCACCAGGTCCGCCAACTCGAGGAAAGCCTGGGTGTCGCCCTGTTCGTGCGCCGGCCGCGCCAGCTGTTGTTGACGGCGCAGGGTCAGGCGCTGCTCACGGTGCTGAGCGACTCCTTCGATGCGATCGACGAGACGGTGGCCAAGCTGCGCCGGCCGCCGGCGCGGCAGGCGGTAACGCTCTCCACCACGCCGGCCGTCGCCGCACGCTGGCTGCTGCCTTGGGTTTGCCTGCTGCGCGATGCGCACCCGCAGATCGACCTGAGTATTCAGGTATCTCACGAAGCGGTTGCTCTGGATGGCGTCGTCGCCGATATGGCGATTCGCTATGGCGAGGGCCCCTGGCCCGGGCTGGTCGCCGAGAAGCTGTTCGACAACGTCTTCGTACCCGTCTGCAGCCCCTCACTGGCGCTGCGTGAGCCCGCCGAGCTGGTGCGTCATACGCTGCTCCACTTCTCTTCGCCCACGCCGGTGGACTGGGCGGCCTGGCAGCGCCAGGTCCAGGTGCCGGGGCTCGACGTCAGCGCCAGATTGTTGTTCTCCGACGAGACCCACGGCATCGCTGCCGCATTGGATGGCCAGGGCGTGGCCCTGATGAGCCGGTACCTGATCGAGGAGGAGCTACGCCAGGGACGCCTGGTTCAGCCGTTCGGTCCCGAGATAGAAGCTGCTCCCTTCCAGCTCGTCTACCCACCCGAGCGACTCGAGGAGCCGGCCATCGCCGCCGTGCGTGGCTGGATCATGGGACTGTTGGACTCCCTGTCGAGAGAGAATGCCTGCCGTTCCATTATCGAGCGCGATTCATAACGTCAGCCTTGCCAGCTTGTCGGGATTGCGCACGATGAAGATGTCCGTGACCCGGCCCGTAGGGTCGAAGCCGAAGGTGACCACGGCCGCGACGTTGTCCTGTTGATAGAGGACGATGCCACGACCACCGTTGATGTCGGCTTCGCGCCATCGGTAGTCGGCCCAGTACTGGCGAAGCCGGTTCGCCAGGAAGGCAAGCACTTCCCCCTGGCCGTGCAGCGGCTCGAGCAGGGTGGGTACCTTGCCGCCGCCGTCGGCGCTGAGGCGAATCTCGGCCGACAGCAGGGCGGCAAGCCGCGCCGTGGCACCCTCGGTGATGGCGAGCCGGAACGCTTCCAGCAGCGCTTGCTGGCGTTCGCGCGGCGGGGCGTGTCGCTCCTCGGCCGCCTGCAGGTTGGCGCGCGCCCGGGACACGAGCTTGCGGCAGGCCGGCGGATGGCATCACGCTGTCTCGGTTTCCGGGGCTGTCATGCCCTTGGCCCAGGCCACCGTGGCGGCATGAATCTCGGGCGGATGGGCAAGCAGGGGCGATACCGCGGCGATATAGGCATCATATGCCGGCCCTTGCATGAAGGACTGGCGCGGCTCGATGCTGGGGAGCAGGTGGGTCCCCAGGCGCGCCGTACCTCGTCGCGCTTGCCGGGCAGTGCCTTGTGGGTGATGAAGAGAGTGCTCTGGTTCATGTGTGGCTCCTGAAACGCTGATAGTGAAGGCCGTAAGGCCGTCACTGTGATGACGATTCAGGCAACGGATTCGTGACATGAGCGGCATGTCTGCCGATCTCCTGCATATGTCGATCCGGCCCTCAGGCCTTCTCGGCCAGCGTCAGCAGCCGTGCTGCCTGCCGTCGTAGTTCATCGCGCAGTGCGGCGGGCTGGATGACCTCGAAGTCGAACGGCAGGCGGGCCAACTGGCGGGCGAACCAGGCGAGACTGTCGGTGCGGGCGTGCAGTGCCACACCGCCCTCCACGGGGGAGAGCATGCCGATGTTGCGGCCCAGTTCGGCGGCGGCCGTGGCCAGGTCGGTATGCAGCCGCAGCTCCACGGCGATGGCGCGGGGCAGGCTGGCGATGCTGCGGGTCAGGTGCTCGGCCGGGTCGAAGTCCGCCGGCCGGTCGAAGGTGGCATCGAGGGGCACGGCCTCGCCGATGCGGTCGAGGCGAAAGCTGCGCAGGTCGCGTCTCAGGTGGCACCAGCCGCTGACGTACCAGCGCCCGCCGCGATAGACCAGGCCATAGGGGTTGAGCACCCGCCGGGTGGATCGGTCGCGGTCGTCCCGGTAGTCGAGACGCACCCGCTGGCGTACTTGGGTGGCGGTGGCGAGCAGCCCGAGCAGGCGCTCGTCGCTCGGGGCCCTGGCCGGGGGCAGCTCCAGCCGCGTGCTCTCGCGCAGTGCCTGCGCTCGCTGCTTCAGGTCGGCGGGCATTACCCGCTCCAGCTTGGCCCGGGCACTCTCCGCCGCCGGGCTCGCCTCTGTCACCCTCAGCCCCTGGGCGGCCAGCAGCCCCAGCGAAACGGCCAGCGCCTCCTCGCCGGTGAACATCATCGGCGGCAGCTTGAAATCGGGCATCAGTCGATAGCCGCCGTGCCGCCCGCGCTCTGTGGTCACGGGGATGCCGAGCTCCTCCAGGGTGTGGATATAGCGCCGCAGGGTGCGGCGGTCCACGCCCAGCCGGTTCGCCAGATCGCCGCCGCTCAAGTGGCGGTGGGTCTGCAGCAGTTCCAGCAGGGCCAGCACGCGGGAGGTGGGGTTGGCCATTTTGGTGGATCCAATAGGGCGGATTCTGTCCTATTCAGCCACTACCTTGTTGCTACGGCCAGGGCACGACCGCCTTGGCCCGACCCGACTTCAAGGAGAATCCGATGGAACCCGTACTCTTCTATGGCGTCCCTCACGGCTGTTCGTTCGGCTCGCTCGTGGCGCTCGAGTGGCTGGGCCAGCCCTACCGCCTGTGCCGCATCGAGATGCTGGAGCAGCTGTGGGATCCGCTCTATGCCAAGGTGAATCCACTGTTCCTGACCCCGGCTCTGCTGCTGGAAGACGGCGAGGCGCTGACCGAGAGTCAGGCGATCCTGCAGCATCTGGCGGCCCGCGGTCGGGCCGCCGGGCTGGGCGTCGTGCAGGGCAGTCGCGAGTTCGACCGCCTGAGCGAGATGCTGGCCTACCTCAACACCGACTTCTTCGCGGCCTTCGGCCCACTCTGGACCCTCTACGAGAAGCAGGGGCTCGGCGGTGTGCAGCAGGAGCTGTTGCGCCAGCTGGGGCGGGAGGCCGTGGAGCAGGGCTGCGCCCATCTCGACGGCCTGCTCGCCGAGCGAGAGTGGCTGCTGGGCGAGCGGCGCAGCCTGGCCGATGCCTATCTGGCAGGGCTGATCCGCTGGGTCCGCTACCACCGATTGTTTGATCTGGAGGAGGGGTATCCGCACCTGGCCCGCCATGTGCGCAAGCTGCAGGACGACCCGGCGGTACACTTCGCGGAGGCCATCGAACGCGGCGATTGGCCGACGGGGCGGGGGCACTTCAAGGGGCATGTCACCCTGCAGGAGCTCGAGCCGCGCCTGGCCGCCTAGGCCTGGCACGCGCTGAGGCAGTCGAGTGTCGCCGGGCACGCTAGGATCGGGCGATGCCCCGGCGACTTCATCGGTTGCCCCATCACGTACAGCACTGAGGGCACCCTTGGCAGATAGGCCGACTTCGCCTGCTTTAGGAATGGTTGTGGCTACCCGGTAAGTAAGGGCTTACCGGGGCGGGATGCCTGTCACTCGGGGTCGTGTCGCTCGCGGCTGTCTACAGGCGCCTGTTCGCGTTCGTGCATGCCGTAGTCGCGCATTACCGTGGCCACGCGCAGCCGGTAGTCGTCGAACACCACCTCGCGGCCCTGGGTCTGGGCGGTGCGGTGCCGCTCGAGCTGGCGCCACTGGGTCACGGCGTCCTCATCGCGCCAGAAGGAGAGCGAGAGGATCTTGCCCGGCTGGGTCAGGCTCTCGAAGCGCTCGATGGAGATGAAGCCATCGATCCCATCGAGTAGCGGGCGCAGGCTGGCGGCGATGTCGAGGTACTGGTTGCGGCGACCGGGCTTGGGGATGACTTCGAAGATCACGGCGATCATGGGGGAATCTCCCGATTTTCATGTGGTGTGGGGCGGGCCGCGCACGCCTCGGCCCATGGATTCGGGCTGGCGATTGCCTCACCGGAAGAGTGATCAAGCGGTCGCGATTTCATCGTAGCCCCGGTTCAGAAACTGCACGAAGCAGAAGCCGTGGCCGAAGGGGTCGGCCATCAGCGCGAGCTTGCCCCAGTTGTCCGTGACGGTGGGTTGCTCCTGGGCGGCACCGGCCGCGATGGCCCGCGCCACTGCGGCATCGATATCCTCGACCACCACATCCAGGTGCACCGGCGTCCAGTGCCGGCCGTAATGGCGGTGCTGGTCGGCGTTCTTCCAGGCCGGGGTGTCGGCACACTTGGCCAACAGGTAGAGCGGCGCCGGGCCTCCGATCAGCTCGACGCCGTCGTCGCCGAGCCGGCGGCCGACCTCGAGCCCGAAGGCGGTGACGTAGAAATCGATGGCGCGCTCGAGATCGTCCACATCGAGATTGACGAGAAACTCCATGGCGACGTTCCTTTTCGCTGGTCAGACAAGATTCGTATGCCGTTCATGGTGGCAAGTGAGTAAGCACTTGCCGGGGCACGAGTCAAGGGTGGAGGATCCGAGGCGCGAGGGCCAAGAGAAAAAGGGTATTGTCTAAGCTTTGTCCGAAAAGTCGTCGAGCGATGGTCAGACAAGGCAAAAATCGGCGAAAAGACGGAGTTTACGCGGTGTAAATGAGTACTTTGAGCCGATTTTTAACGCCGTATGACCGAGCGCAGGCAGTTTTCAGACAAAGCGTAATATGATGGCCTGCTCAAGCACCCCGGCGGAGGAGATACCCGCGTGCCCGATACTCGAATCGATAGCCCGCTCACCCTGCATCTCGGGCGGGAGGAGCTGGTGATCCGGCGTCGCTACGAGACGCTCAGCATCGTCAACGATTTTCTGATTGCCATCTGGTTTCTGGCCGGCAGCATTCTGTTTCTCTATCCCAGCATGGAAAGGACCGCCGTATGGTTGTTCATCATCGGCAGTTTCCAGTTCCTGATTCGTCCCACCATTCGCCTGGCCAGCCACCTCCACCTCCAGCGAGTACCGCCGAGTCATTGGGAGAGTTGAGGGACATCACGCTTCCGGTCTCCCCGTCCGGTGCCGAGAACACCGGCGCCGCGGGTGGGATGCGACATGTCGCGGGGATGGGGCCCAGGCCGCCACGAAGGGGGCCCGCCGGACCGAAGCACGGCAGGCCCCAGCGGAGGGCACAGGCTCGTCAGGCGGTGGCGACGGGCAACTGGGCCTCCTCCCACTCCGCCTTGCCGCCCTTGTAGACGGCGACGTCGGTATAGCCCATGGCCTCGAGCTGGTTGGCCACCATGTCCGAGTTCTGGCAGGTCGCACTGGCGCAGTACACCACGATCGCGGCGTGCTTGTTCGGCAACAATTCAGGCGCCCGCTGCCTGACCTGGTCGTGGTTGATGTTGACGGCATTCGGCAGGTGCCACTGCCGGAAATACTTCTCCGGCAGCGCTTCTACCAGGATCGGGTGCTCCCGGCCTTCGAGGCGGGCGGCAAGCTCTTCACGGTTGATCGTCTTCATGTTGGTTCTCCGGGTGTCGGCGATGTGAATCCGTTGCCTCGGCAACGTGACGATCAGCGTAGGATTTGCGCATCAGCAATGAAATCGACAAAAATTGCATAGGATCATTGCAGGGTTGCAAGGCATGAACTTCGATTGGGACGATCTGCGCCTCTTCCTGGCGATCGCCCGCGCCGGCAGCCTGGCCGGGGCGTCACGCACGCTTGGCGTCAACCACTCGACGGTGTTCCGGCGGCTCAAGGCGCTGGAGGCCGGCCTGGAGGTGCGCCTGTTCGACCGCTTGCCGCAGGGCTATGTGCCCACGGCGGCGGGCGAGATGCTGCGCAAGCACGCGGAACGGGTGGAGGAGGAGACGCAGGCCATCGAGCGCGAGCTCGGGGGGCGTGACGTGAGGCTGTCGGGACGGGTCGTCGTCACCACCACCGATACCCTGGCCAATGCGTTTCTCGCGCCTGTGTTCCAGGGCTTCGTCGAGCGCTACCCGGGCATCGAGTTGGAGCTGCTGATCGTCAGTGCCTTTCTCGACCTGGCCCGACGCGAGGCGGATGTCGCCATTCGCCCGACGCAGGCGCCGCCGGAGAACCTGATCGGACGCCGGCTGGGCACCATCCGCTGGGGGGTGTACGGCGCGCGCGACTACTTGCGGGAACGTCCGGCGCTCGAGGATCCGGCGTGTCCGGAGGGACACCGTTTCGTCGGCGGCAACGAGATGATCCGCCATCTCGCCAGCAGCCGATGGCTGGACGAACGGGTGCCGCCGGAGGCCTTCGCGCTACGCACGAACAGCGTCGTCGCGGCGTTGGGGGCCGCTCGGGCCGGCGTAGGGCTCGCCGTGGTGCCGCATTACATGGCTCGCCAGGAGAGCGAGCTGGAGTGCGTGCTGGCGATCGGCCCGGAGGTCGCGACCGACCTGTGGTTGCTGGTCCATCCTGACCTGCGTCACAGTGCCCGTATCCGCGCCTTCATGGCCTTAGCGGTCGAGGCGGTCAAGCAGCGGCAGGCCGAACTGGAAGGCCGCTAACCAAGGGACTCGCCGAGCGCCAGGCCCGCGGCGGCGTGGCAACCGAGGAACGAGCCCCGCTGCCGGGTAGGCAGCTGCCTGGCCAGGCGTCACGACGCGATGTGGATTGACGCCGCGGCTGGGCATGCTATTTTCTAATGCGTAGTCGCATCCAGGCGGAACCCTTCATGACCACCTCTGCACGCTCTCCTCTTTCCACGCTGGTGGCCACGCCGGTCGCCGCCGTGGTGCGTGCCGCGACTGCTCCCCCCCTGTCATCTGTTGCCCCGCCGGTCGGTGTCTCGCCGCCGGTGGGGATCGCCGTGGCCGGTGTTTCCCCGCCGCCCGCGCCTGCCCTGGGCTGATCGCCAGCCCGCCAGGCGGCTCCAGCAGTCGATTGCCTCTCCGCAGCGCTGGCCCGATAGGGCCGCTGGAGCCTGTGCGTCTCTCGACAGGTGACTTTCCTCATGACATTCCACAACACTGCCTGGGCCGTCTACGGCTCCACGGCGCTCTTCGTGCTGCTGTGGGGCAGCGGCGCGATCTTCACCAAGTGGGGGCTCGATCACGCCTCCGCTTCCGCCTTCCTGGTGCTGCGCTTCGCCCTGGCGCTGACCGTGCTGATGGCCATCGGGCTGTACCGACGACGCTGGTTGCCCGCGCCCGGCACGCGCCTGCGCGTCGCCTGCACCGGCCTGCTGCTGATCGGTGCCTATGCGATCTGCTATTTCCTGGCCATGGAGCAAGGCATTACGCCTGGGGTATTGGCCACCTTGCTGGGAATACAGCCGATTCTTACCCTGGTGCTGCTGGAGCGACGCTTCGCGCCGATGAGAATGGCGGGGCTCTGCGTGGCGCTGATGGGGTTGGTACTGGTGGTATATCAGAGCGTCGTCCTGGTGCGCTTTTCCTTGGCAGGCGTAGGCTTCGCCTTGGGCGCGCTGGGGTGCATGACGGCAGGCGCCATCATGCAGAAACGCATCCGGCAGTCGCCCGCTGAGATCCTGCCGCTGCAGTACGTGTCGAGCCTGCTGCTGTGCCTGCCTTTTGCCGCGGCCCAGCCAGTGGTGTTCGAGCCGACCTGGGAGTTTCTGGTTCCGCTGCTCTGGCTGGCTTTGGTCATCTCGGTGGTGGCGCAGCTGCTGCTTTATCGATTGATCCAGGCCGGGAACCTGGTCAACGTCACCAGCCTGTTCTATCTGGTGCCCGCGGCCACCGCCATGATGGACTACTTGTTCCTGGGCAATGCGCTGTCCGCGCTCAGCCTGGCGGGCATGCTGGCCATCCTGCTGGGGCTGGTGCTGGTGTTCCGGCAGCCCGGGGTGCCGGAATCCGACTAGGCGTTATCCCCGCCTCGGCATGCCGAGGCGGGGGCGGGTAGTGCTCAGGTTCGGCTGATCGAGACGCCGCCATCGACCAGCATCGCCGTGCCGGTAATGAAGCTGGCATCGTCGGAAGCCAGATAGAGCGCCGCTCGAGCGATCTCTTCCGGCGTGGCCATGCGCTTGAGGGCGTGCAGGTTCTCGACGAAAGCCAATACTTCCGGCCCGGCATCGGGGGCATTGGTGATGCTTGCCGGGGTATCGGTGCCGCCGGGCAGCAGCGCGTTGGCGCGGATGCCGTTGGGTCCCAGTTCGGTGGCAAGGCACTTCACCAGGCCCAGGATGCCGGCCTTGCTTGCGCCGTAGGCCGCCATGCCCGGCATGCCGACCGTATGGCCGACGAAGCTCGAGGTGAACAGCAGGCTACCGCCACCGCGCTGCAGCAGCGCCGGTATCTGGTACTTGGCGCCCAGGAAGGCACTGGTCAGATTGGTGTCGAGCGTCTCGTGCCAGTCGCTCAGTGCCATATCGGGCACCGGCCCCATCGCACCTGTCGCCCCGGCGTTGTTGAAGGCGATATCGAGGCCACCGAAGCGCTCGAGTGCGGTGTCTACCAGGCGCTGAGCCAAGCGTTCGTCGCACACGTCTCCGCTTACAGCGACGGCAGTGCCGCCGTCGCGTGCAATGGCTTCGACCAGAGCATCCAATTCGTCCTGACGGCGGGCGCTCACTATTACGTTGGCGCCTTCGCCGGCGAATAGACGAGCGGTGGCATGACCGATTCCTGAGCTGGCCCCGGTGACGATGGCGATCTTGCCGGTAAGTCGGTTCATAGCGGTATTCTCCATGGGTGGATAAGGGGGGCGTTTGCGGCCCCATGCTTACCCTGCCGGCGTCCGGCTAAGCCCTCACTCCGCTTCTTGCCGTCAAACAACCTGGCGACTCGATGGTGCTATGCTGCAGATGTTGCGAAGCGGCGGGCTCACTTTGAAAGCAAGGGACGGAGTGTGCCCGGCGGGCCCAGGGCTCATCCTGAACTCACGGAGAACGCCGAATCCACAGCGGGAGCCCGCCATGATCGAGACATCCACCGATTCACTTGCCACCTTCGATTCCGATGAGGCGAAATGGGCGGCGGTACTGGCCCGCGATGCCGCGGCGGACGACGCTTTCGTCTATGCGGTGCGTACTACCGGGGTCTATTGTCGTCCCACCTGCGCATCGCGCCGGCCGCGGCGCGAAAATGCCGAGTTCCATGCCGATGCGGCGGCAGCCGAGCGGGCCGGCTACCGGCCGTGCCAGCGCTGTCGCCCCCAGGAGCCATCGTTGACCCAGCGGCACGCCCAGAGCGTCGCCAAGGCCTGCCGTCTCATCGAGACATCCGACGAACTCCCCTCGCTCGACGAATTGGCACAAGCCGCAGGGCTGAGTCGTTTCCACTTCCATCGTGTCTTCAAGTCGGTCACGGGGCTGACGCCCAGGGCCTACGCCGTGGCACGGCGTGCCGAACGGGTGCGGGCCGAACTGCTGGACAGCGAGACGGTGACCGAGGCGATCTATGAGGCGGGCTTCAATTCCAGCGGGCGCTTCTATGCCGGTTCCAATCGCATGCTCGGCATGACGCCGAAGCGTTACCGTTCGGGAGGGAAGGGCATGGAGATCCGCTTCGCCCTGGGCGAATGTTCGTTGGGCACGATACTGGTGGCGACCAGTGAAAAGGGCATTTGTGCCATTTCCCTAGGGAGCGATCCGGAGCGGCTGTTGCAGGAGTTCCAGGAGCGCTTCGCGAACGCCAACCTGGTCCCGGGGGGAAAGGATTTCGACGCCTGGGTGGCCCGGGTGGTGGGCTTCGTCGAGGCGCCTGGTGTTGGGCTGTCACTGCCGCTGGACATTCGTGGTACCGCTTTTCAGCAGCGGGTCTGGCATGCGCTGACCGAGATTCCCGTGGGCACCACGATCAGCTATGCAGAGTTGGCGGAGCGGATCGGCTCTCCCAAGGCGGTACGCGCCGTGGCCAGGGCCTGCGCTTCCAATACCATTGCGCTTGCCATTCCCTGCCACCGGGTCGTGCGTAGCGACGGGGCGCTCTCGGGCTATCGCTGGGGCGTGGAGAGAAAGCGCGCCTTGCTCGAGCGCGAACGTTATTCCTCCTCCAACGCCTCGGTGATGCCTGCCTGAGGCGTGCGCTCCAGGTAGGTGGAGAGCACCACATAGCTGCGCGTGGCCTTGACGCTCGGCAGGGCATAGAGCCGGGCGAGCAGGCCTTCCAGTGCGCGGCTGCTGGTGCAGCGCACCTTGAGCAGCATGCAGGCGTCGCCGGCCACCGAGTGGATCTCCTCGACTTCGGGCAGCGCCGAGAGCGCCAGTAGCTCCCTGGTCTTGCCCCAACCCGTGGAGTCGACGTGCACGAAGGCCAGGAAGGGCTTGCCCGTGGCGGGACCGTCGAGCACCGCCACCGTGCCGCGGATGCGCCCCGAGGCCCGCAGCCGTTTCACCCGTTCGTGCACGGCCGGCGCCGAGAGCCCGACACGATGGCCCAGCTCGGCGTAGCTGAGTCCGGCGTCCGCGGCGAGCTCGCCTAATATTCTTCGGTCGAAGGCATCCAGAGGGCGGGCCTCCTGGCTCTTGTCCCGAACGATTTCTGTTTTTTCAGGGTTCGGCATTCTTGCGATTGCTCCGAATGACATTCCTTTCTTCAATGTTAGTGTCGAATTTCATATGGAGCGAGCCGTGCTTACTCTTCGTGTTCTTTTACTAACCGCAGCCATTGCCGTGATCGGCGCCAACTCACTGGCGCTGAGCCCCATCGCTGCTACGGTGGCGGCATCGTTCCCGGGTCGCAGCGCTGCCGATGTGATGACGGCCGCGGCCCTCTACGGCTTGGCCACGGCTGGCAGTGCACTCTTCCTGGCCTCGATGGCCGACCGCATCGGGGCCGAGCGCGCGCTGGTGCGAGCCCTGTTGGTGTTGGCGGCGTCGTTGGTGTTGGCGGGAAGCGCGCCGTCGCTGATGATCCTGATCATCGCTCAGGCGCTTGCGGGCCTCGCGGCGGGCGTGGCGCTGCCGGCGATCTATACCTTGACGGCGCAGGTCGCCGAGAAAGGGCGTGAGAGCGAGACGCTGGGCATCGTACTGACGGGGTGGACCCTCAGCCTGGTGGTCGGAGTCGGCCTGTCGGCGCTGTTGGCCGATCTGCTGCACTGGCGCGCCGTCTTCTCGGTGCTGGCGATGGCAGGAGTCGGCCTGGCCCTGGCAATCTCCCGGCGCGAGGGCTGGGGGACGAGAATGGGGGGTGAGAAGTCGAGTTCCTCACTGACAGCCCTGCGCATCCCCGGCATTCGCTCGGTGCTGCTGAACGTCGCCGCCTTCATGACGGCCTTCTACGGCCTGTATACCTATCTCGGCCCGCATCTGGGCGAGGTCCTGCAGCTGCCCGCTTCCTTCGCGGGGCTGGCGATTGCCGTCTATGGCCTGGGCTTCGGCGTTGCCGCGCCGCTGGGGCGCTGGATCGATCGTCACGAGATGAGCACGGTGGCGTGTTTGACCTTCGCCGGCCTGATGCTCGTCTATCTGGGACTGATGACGGCGGCGGCACTCCCTCTGGTATTGCTGCTGCTCTGTCTGGCCTGGGGCGTGGGCAATCACCTGGGCCTGAACCTGCTCATGCGGCAACTCAGCGAACTCGACCCGGCGCAGCGCGGTGCCATCATGGGCCTCTATAGCGCGATCACCTATCTGTGCGTCTTCGCCGGGGCGCTGCTCTACCGGCCGATCTTCACGCACTACGGCTTTGCCGTCTGTGCCTGGGCCTCGGCGATGCTCGTGCTGCCGGCCATGGGCTGGGCGCTGGGGCAGTGGCGCAGGAAACAGGCCGCGCTGGAGTAGCGCCGGGGATCCCCTCGCTCGCGCAGATGTCCGCGCTCTGGACAAAGGACGTACCGCCGCTCCTGGAGCGGCGGTTCGTTCGTGAGCAGATTTCCAGTTCCCCTCAGCCGAACAGCCAGGGATCGAGTAGTCCGCTCGGGTAGGTCAGGGTCAGCACTTTCGCCATGCTTACCAGGAAGACCGCCACCCCGGCAGACATGCCGATGGTCACCCAGGGCTTGAGACGCGCGATGATCATCAGAAAGGCCAGGCAGAACAGCGTTGCGGTGGTGATGAAGCCGAGCGTCAGGATCGTGCCGACCAGGACGAAGAAGCCTACCAGCCAGACGACTTGTTGACCGAGGGGGTGGCGTTGCCACGTCGGCCGATGAATCAGGCTGCGCAGGATTTCCAGTAGACAGGCGATGCCCATGATCGCAAGGGCCAGGCGTGGCATGAGGCCGCCGAGCAGGCTGAGGTCGGCGAGGTTGAACCAGCCAAAGATGGCCGTTCCCACCAGGGCGACGAAGAGTACCAGGTCGATGGCGCCCATCGGGACAGGGGGCTTGGGGCTTTCTGGAGCCGCTTCCTCGGGATCGACCGACCGGAGCTTGCGCCACAGCGGACGCAGCATGGGCATGAGCAGGGCGGCGAGGATCAAGGCGCCGATGATCAGCACACCTGGGCGCAGGAAGGCATCGCTGCCCTGGAACTGTACGGCCTGATAGAAGTAGGCTTCAGCGCCAGGGGCCAGGACGAAGCCGATCAGGAAAGCGGGACGTGACCAGCCGGCCTGCTTGAACAGGACACCGAGGAGCCCGACCGCACCAAGGGCCAGCAGGTCTCCCGGGGAGCGCGTGGCCTGGAAGGCCGCGAACATGATCAGTACCGTGATCAGGGGCGCCAGAATGACGAAGGGCACACGGGTCAGACTGGCGACCGGTCGGGCCAGGCCCAGGCAGAGCGCCGCACCGAGGATGTTGGCCAGGGCCAGCGACCAGATGATGGTGTAGGTCAGGTCGAGATTGGTCTCGATCATGCTGACACCGGGCTGCAGGCCGAGCAGCAGCAGGCCACCGAGAAAGACGGCGGCGGTGCCCGAGCCAGGCACGCCGAACAGCAGGGTGGGCACCATGGCGCCACAGGCGCAGGCATTGTTGGCGGATTCCGGTGCGATGACGCCGCGGATGTCGCCCTGGCCAAACTGGGACTTGTCCTTGGCGCTCTGCACGGCATGGCCATAGGTCATCCAGTCCACCACCGAGCCGGCGAGGCCAGGAATCGTGCCCAGCAGGCTACCGATGCCCGCACAGCGCGCCACTAATCCACGATGCTGGCCGACATCCTTGATGCCTTGCCGCCAGCCCTTACCGAGCCGAGCGGGCTCCCCGGCGATGGCGCCGCGCTTGACCAGCAGATCGATGATCTCGGGGAGTGCGAAGATCCCCAGGCCGATGACCACCAGCGGTATGCCATCGTAGAGATAGTCGATATCGAAGTTGAGACGGAACTCTCCGGTGGCGGGCGCCATGCCGATGGTCCCGACCAGCAGGCCGAGGCCGCAGGCGGCGAGTCCCTTGAGAAGGTCGCGTCCGGAGAGTACCGCTACCATCGACAGCCCGAGCAGGGTCAGCATGAAGAGCTCGGAGGAGGAGAACGACAGCACCACCGGCCGGGCGATCAGAATGAATCCCGTCAGCACGGCGGCGCCGATCAGTCCGCCGATCATCGAGGCGAGGAAGGCACTGGACAGGGCCCGTGCGGCCTGGCCGCGCTTGGCCAGGGAGAAGCCGTCGATGACGGTGGCCTGGGAGGCGCTGGAGCCGGGAATGCCCAGCAGCACCGAGGCGAAGGTATCGCCAGTGGGTATCACGGCAACCAGGCCCATCAGCATGCCGAGGGCTACGCTCGGTTCCATGCCGTAGAGGAAGGGCAGCAGCAACGCCATTCCCGCGATGCCACCGAGGCCGGGAATGATCCCGACCACCAGACCGACCAGCACGCCAAGGACCATGTAGAGCAGATGATGCAGGGTGAACAGCTGCCCCAGACTGGAGAGAAGGATATCGAACATGAATGCGGCTCTCGTGTTATTCGATGAGGGGAGCCCGGGGCATTGGCCTAAACCCTGGGGCCCAAGGACCAATGCCCGATGTCACGCGTCAGATACTGGCGCCGTGCTTCGATGACAACCAGTCCACCAGCCACTCGCGGGTAGCGTCATCCAGGGACATGGCGTCCTCGAGATGTTGCTGGACGGTATCGCCAACGATCGGGGTGTAGGGACCCAGTTGGGCGTCGGCCTCCTGCTTGAACTCCTCGGTGTCGATGAACTTGAGGGCCGCTTCCCGGTAGGTCTCGACGAGTGCCTCGGGCGTGTCATTGGGCACCATGATCAACTTCTGGAGCGTGAAGCCCGAGGCGAAGAACTTCTCGTAGGCGTCGTTGGCGGTACCGCTCGGGGCCTCGCCATGCACCTCTTCATAAACCTCGCTAAAGGTGGGAAGGTCGGGAAAGGCTGGGTCGCGCACGATCTCCCCGGCGTCATTCATCACGCCGAGCGAGAAGAGCGGGACGGCGCGGCCCGACTCCACCAGGGGGGCCACACTACTCAGATAGGCGGATGTGGTCTGGAAATCGATGTCCGCTTCGCCACGCTCGAAGGCCAAGCGGCCTTCGCCGCGGCTCTGCATGCCGGAGACGGCCTGAACCTCGACACCCAGCATGTCAAGGGCGATCAGGACCGGCAGCTCGAGTCCGGTATGGCTCTGGACCGCCAGCTTGACCGGCTGTTCCAGCAGGCTGGCAAGCGCGCTCTCGCTGTCCTCACCCAGGCTGGCCTGGGCGTAGACGACGCCACCGGTTGGGGTCGCCAGGATCGGTGTCCAGGCGGAGTAGTCGTAGCGTACCCGCTTGTCTCCCAGCATGGCGGGATACTGGGTCGAAGCGGAGGCGCCCAGCCAATCGCTACCGTCGCTTTTGGCGCGCATGGCAAAGAGGTTGGAGCCGTTGATGGAGCCACCACCCGGCACGTTGTCGATCATGATGTTGGGCTGGCCGGGAATGTGCTCGCTCAGCCAGGGCGCGAAGAATCGGGCCCAGACATCGGTACCACCACCGACGCCAAAGGGAACGGTCCACTTGATGGTTCCTGGCACATCCACGTTCTGTGCCTGTACGGATGCGGAGGCCGTCAGACCGAGCCCGGCGATTGCCAGGCCAAGGGCGGCGACTTTTTTCAGGCGACCGAGCGAAGTGCGAGCTGTCGTGGTCTTGTGGAGGGTCATGGCATGCTCCTGGTTGTTGTCGTTAGCGGGTGGCAAGACACCCGAGGGTAGCGATGATCAATTGGCCTGCAATGCAGGCATTGTCTCACCGGGTGGCGTGGAAGCGGTGTAGAAGATCGTGCCACTCATGATCTTCCTGGCGGTACGAACCAGTGACACGCGCGCGATATCGCAGGCATTGCCTTGGCGGTGCTCGACGTCGAGGTCGATGAAGCCGGACGGATGCGCCAGTCTCACCTGCGCCAGGCACTCTCCCGCGGATATGCGCCCGCTTTCCACTGCGATGCGGTGGGCGATGGTACCGGGAACACTGACCGCTGAGGCGACGGCAATGGCACCCGTGACGGCGATGGCCTTGTGGCAGCGGTGGGGTACGAAGTACCGCGTGCACAGGGTGATGGCGCTGTCACGCGCTGCGGAGACCAGCACCGGCTTGGGCAAGACACTGTTGCTGACGTCGCCCAGTCCCATGCTCCGTCCTGCCTTACGGCGAATGCTTTCGAGACGCTCTAGAAGGGCGCTATGGCCGTCCAGTTCGGCGGGGGACTCATCGCCGCTCAGGCCGAGGTCCGTAGCGTCGAGCATGATGATCGGCGTCGCAGCGTCGAGACAGGTGACATCGACACCTTCGATCGAGTCGCACGCCTTTCCGGTCGGCAGCAACGCGCCGGTCTTGGCGCCAACGATATCCAGGAAGCTGAGTTGAATGCCGGCGGCACTTCCGGGCACGCCGCTGATGGACGTATTGCCCTCATAGCTGACCTGGCGGCCCGGCGTTGGTACGTGACATTCAATCAGGCGCTGGGTGTTGAGGTTGCGCACCCGCACGACGGTCTTGCCGTCCTGGGGTTCCACCAGGCCCGTCTCGATCGCATAGGGGCCGACCGCCGAGAGCATGTTGCCGCAGTTCGGGGTGAAGTCGACACGTCGATTGAGGATATCGACCTGGGCAAACAGGTAATCGACATCGGCGTTGGCATGGGAAGAGCGCTCCACGATGGCAATCTTGCTGGTCAGGGGGTCCCCACCGCCGATGCCATCGATCTGCAGGGCGTGGCCCGAGCCCATCAGGCTAAGCAGGATCTCGGCTTGGGCGTCCTGGCCGCTGGGAAGGTCGCTCATGCGCAGGAAGGGGCCTCGGGAGGTGCCGCCGCGCATGATCATGCAGGGAATGCTGTTTATCATCGTCATGCCACATCGCGTTTGGAAGTCGTGATGTGAGCATGTCAGTGGACAACTGATGCTTCAAATGCAAATAAATGGCGTGATTGATTCGTATATCGGATTAATGTGCTATGCTTATCAATGTCTATCACGTCATGCACGAGTGCATCCATGCTACATCGCCTGGAATTCCTTGATCTTCAAGCTTTTATACTGGTCGCAGAGCTGGGTTCATTCCATGAGGCTGCGCAACGTCTCCATCTTTCTCAGCCGGCTCTATCGCGACGCATTCAGAAGCTCGAGGAGCTTTTGGAAATCGAGTTGCTTGAACGAACCACTCGAAGGACACAGCTGACGCCTATCGGGGCGGATTTCCTGCCACGTGCCAGGCGTATGATCGAGGAATACGAGTCGTCGATTCTGAACATACGAGAGCTGGCGACGCACCAGAAGGGCACTGTCACGATCGCCTGCCTGCCCACCGCCGCTTTTTACTTCCTGCCAAGCGTGATTCGTGGTTTCAGCGAGGCTTGGCCGGGTATCCGCATCCGCATCCTCGACGTCAGCGCCAACGAGGGACTGCAGCGGGTCATCAATGGCGAGGCCGACTTCGGCATCAACATGTTCAGCGCACAAAGCCCGGAGGTTTCCTTTACACCACTATTACGAGATCCCTTCGTACTGGCTCTGAGATCCGACCATCCGTTGGCGGCAAAGGAGAGTATCGAATGGGCGGATCTCGAGCAGGTCAGATTGATTACCGTCAGTCGCGATAGTGGAAATCGTACCTTACTGGACAATGCACTTTCTCCCGAAGGCATCCGGCTGAACAGCTTTTACGAAGTTCAACACCTTTCCACCTCACTTGGCTTGGTCGAATCCGGGTTGGGCGTGGCGATCTTGCCCAAGATGACGATGCCCGGCCCGGACCATGACACGCTCTGCGCACGTGAGCTTCCCGAACCCCGCATACAGCGAACCATTGGCCTGGTCAGAAGTAGTTCGCACAGTATCTCCAGTACAGCCCAGTTGTTTATCGATATGCTTCTCGAGCATTGGGGAAATTCCATGCACTCCTGAAACAAGACCGTTATCGGCCTCAATATAGCGCTGGCTTTTAGACAGCTTGTGCTTGTGCTGGCGATGGCAATATGTTGACGTTGTTCGTTTATCCGGATGAGACGGAGGAAGATAAATAAACCACCATTCTGAGATGCCGGTACTCGTCTACCAGCAGCGTGGCATGTTCGTACTCTCTCGGGTTCGATGCGGTATCGAGAATCGTGCCGATACCGTAGCGGTACCCCTCATGATTGGGTTGCTCCCACCAACGGCGAAAGTCCGGCGATCGCTTGGCAAGCGCTTCGATCAGCTCCTGCATGGCCAGGTCCTCGGGGGGCGGCTGCCAGGTCGCAGCGAAACTGGGCGAGCAGGCGGTGGTCTCCATCATCAGCCTGCGCCATGTCGGCGCGCTAGGTGGGGAAGTCCATGGGCCATCGGTAGAGAAAGGCGAGCCCTGCTAGCTCTGTCAGGCCCGGTTCCAGTTCAGCGAGTCAGGGCTCCATATCGACGAAACCCTCGCCGCGTTCGAAGCGAGCAATCTGCCCTGCGGCGAATTCGGCCGTCTTGCGAGTGCTGTGGTTGACGTCGGGCACGAGGTAGAAATTCCAGTGGAACGGCACGTCAAGCCGGTGGGCCTGCTCTTCCGCAGTTTCGAAGTAATTGACGGCGCGTTCTACGCGGTTCGCACCTAGGGCCATCGCTCTTGAGGAGTTTGCAAGCTTGGAGTGATTGGGGTTGTCGTCATTCTCACCCACCATGATCAGCACCGGCATGGCGAAATAGTCGGCCAGATCCGCCGTCTCCACATCCAGGGGATCATCCTTTAATCCAAAGTGCCATGGCATGTCGTCATCTGGAAACGTCCATACGCCTGGTGCGCTGCATACCAATGCTTCTACCTTGTTGGTGATGTCGAAGGTCAGTAGTCGATGAGCCACTTGGCAGCCGGCACTATGACCGAAAAGGTAGTACTCCTCTCGGGTCGAGCCCAGCGTCTCCGCCACTTCCTCGAATAGTGGCTCGATAACGCTGTATGACCACTCCTCCGGGGGGTTGAGCCGCTGGGTTTTTCTGTCGACCAGGTTTCCCCGGTTGTAGCTCCTTGCTCCGGGATAATCCTCCTTGTCGAAGTGCGGCACGACGATGATGAAGCCGTATTCGTCGGCCTTAGTGGCCCATATATCGCGATTAAGAACGGCATTGCGTGAGCTACCGGTCATCACCATCACGATGGGTGATGCCGAATCTACGTTGTCCGGTAGATAGGTATAGACCTCGAGTCGCTGATCGCTGCTCGGCAGGGAATACCAGAAACGTCCCTTGCCCTCCGACAAAGTGAACGCGGAGGCTGAGGGCGTGGCGACGAGAAGCGAAAAACATAGCGCAACAGAGGAGAGAGACGTGGAAACTCGGTTGAGCATAAGGGGCCCTAGGAAAACAGAATCGAATGCATAATAATGCTCGTGGAAAGTAGGAGTCAAATTGCCGGGTCCGCGCCCGGCACCCTTGCCGCCAGCGGGGGGACAGCGTCATGCGCGGCGGGGGTTACTCGCTCTTGATGTGCATGACGAATGGCCAGGTCGTGAAGGTGAAATCCTGATCCGCGACCTGCTGGTGGCACTCGAAGCAGGAATCCATGCTCCTGTCCTGTCGGGTGCCGTCGGGCTGGAACCAGGCGTACTCCCATTCGCCATTGCGCTTCTCTTCGGGATACTCCTCTCCCCAGCCTTGCTCCTTCTGCTGCACGAACACGTTGCTGATCTCATCCGTGGGGATGAAACGTCCGCTTGCGTCATGTGTCGGCTCACCGTTGTTCGCCAGTTCGGCCTTGTGGTCCTCCATGACCACGATGGTGCCGTGCGGCAATGGTTCGTTCGGCTGCGCTGCAGCCAAAGCATCGGCATTGACGTACATGAAGCGCACGATGGGCGGATCGCGCTCCGGTTTGTCCACCGTGGTGTAGCGCACGAAGGTGCTGGCGTAGTTTTCCGGAAACTCGATGTTCTCTGGTCCGGCCAAGGCAGTCCCGGCCATCAATAGCGTGACGGTTGCTGCGAGACTCAGCCGGCATAGGCGTTTCTGTTGAGGCATGAGACGCCCCTCCAGGTGGTGAACGGAACAGAACCGTTGCTCCGAGGGTGCTGCGAGTTAATTCAGGCTTAGGGCAGGGGCTTTCGGTTGTCAATCGTTCCGTCACTTGGGTTGGGGATCCCGCGAGCGTTGGCTTTCTTCCGGTGTTTCGAGAATACGACGAATCTCCTCGACCTCCAGGGTTTCATACTGCTCCAGGGCGCTGGCAAGGGCATCCAGGCGGTCACGGTTCTGCTCGAGCAACTCGCGGCCATGGGACTCGATCTCCGTCAGCAGCCGGCGAACCTCGTCGTCGATCATGGCGGCCGTGGCGTCACTGTGTTCGCGCCCCTGGGCGAGTTCCTTGCCGAGGAAGACATGCTCCTGACTCTGGGGGAAGGCGGCGGGCCCGATGCGTTCGTTCATGCCCCAGTGCGCCACCATGCGCCTGGCGAGTTGGGTCGCTTGCTGAAGATCGTTCTCCGCGCCACTGCTGACTTCGCCAAAGACGATGGATTCGGCCAGGCGACCGCCGAACATCACGGTGATGCGATCTCGCAGGTAGGATTCGTTGTAGTTGTAGCGCTCTTCCTCGGGAACCTGAGCGGTCACTCCCAATGCTTGTCCGCGCGGGATGACCGTGACTTTCTCCAGCGGGTCTGCATTGGGTAGCAGGTAGGCCAATAGCGCGTGGCCGGACTCGTGATAGGCCACGATATGTCGTTCTCGCTCGGAAAGTGCGGCTTCCCGTACTTCGCCGAGCAAAATGCGGTCGCGTGCATCGGCGAAACAGGCCCAGTCGACCTCTTGTTGTTCGCGACGCCCGGCGAACAGAGCGGCCTCGTTCGCCAGGTTGGCAAGGTCGGCACCGGAAAAACCAGTGGTTATTTGGGCCAAACGCTCCAGAGAGACGTCTTCGGCCAAGGGAATATTCTTCGTATGGACCTGGAGGATCGCATGACGCGCCTCCCTGTGCGGACGTTCCATGGTGATCTTGCGGTCGAAGCGACCGGGACGCAGCAATGCCGGGTCGAGGACGTCGGGGCGGTTGGTGGCGGCTAGCACCACCACCGATTCTTCTACCTCGAAGCCATCCATTTCGGAGAGGATCTGGTTCAGCGTCTGCTCGCGCTCGTCGTGACCGCCGCCCATGCCGGCGCCGCGGGTGCGGCCCACGGAGTCGAGTTCATCGATGAAGATTACCGAGGGGGCTGCTTCCTTGGCCTGCTTGAAGAGATCGCGTACCCGGGAAGCGCCGACACCGACAAACATCTCGATGAACTCGGATCCGCTAATACTGAAGAACGGCACATTGGCCTCACCGGCCACGGCACGTGCCATCAAGGTCTTGCCGATGCCTGGCGGCCCCATCATCAGGATGCCGCGTGGGATCTTGGCGCCGAGTTGGCGGAAGCGTTCGGGATTCTTGAGAAATTCCACCACTTCGGTGATTTCCCGTTTGACGTTGTCCGAGCCGGCCACGTCACTCATGCGGACGTGGCTGTCTTCACGTTGGATCCTCTTGGCCTTCGACTGGCCGATGCCGAAAAGCCCGCCTCCGGACATCGCCTTTTGCTGCATGCGATACCAGAACCAGAACAGCAGACCGAGGATCAGGATCAAAGGGAGCATTCCTGCCAGGATCCGCTGCCACCAGGGGGGCTCGGTCGACAGGGCGGTGATGTTGACCCCATGTTGCTCGAGCCGGTCGAGAAGCGGTTGGGCATCGGTATCCGGGCGTACGGTCTCGAATGCCTGAGCATCACCGACATCCAGGTTCCTGCGGCCATCGTCGGTCAAGGTGCCATCGACCTGCTGACCATGCAGGGTAACCTCACTTACGTAGCCCTCTTCCACGGCTTCCACGAATTCGGAGTAAGTGAGTTTGGCCTGTGTTGGCTGTTGCTGGGAGTCGAGATAGTAGAAGAGGAGCACGATCCCCAGCGACAGCCACACGAACAGCAGCCACTGTTGCCGGAATCTGTTCCGAAACTCCTCGTTCAAGCCCGGCGGGCCATTACCTTGCCCTGTTTGGCCTTGCCGCTTCTCCGGCCGCCTATCGTTCCACTGTGTCATGGACTCTCCATAGGCAATCAAGCTCTACTTTGACCATGGTTCCGTCAGTGAGGTTTTACAAGGCGATTGATTGGACCAAGCTCTAATGAGGCGTCATCATCAGGAGGCAGGAGAGGTATTCCTTTGATGCTTCCTTGGGTGGAACGATGCCGCTCAATGCCTTCCATCCCGCCGTCGCGGCCTGGTTCGAGCGTGACCTCGGCGCGCCCACCGAGGTCCAGGCTCGCGCCTGGCCGGCGATCGGCGCAGGTGGCCACGCGCTGATCGCCGCGCCCACCGGCTCGGGCAAGACCCTGGCGGCCTTCCTGGCGGCCATCGATGCCCTGGTGCGCCGTGGGCTGGAAGTGGGTCTGCCCGACGAGACGGTGGTGCTCTACGTGTCACCACTGCGCGCGCTGTCCAACGACATCCAGCGCAACCTGCAGGCGCCGCTGGCGGGGATTGCCGAGGAACTGGCGGCAGAGGGCCTGCCGACGCCGGAGATCCGTGCCTGGGTGCGCACCGGCGACACGTCGACCGGCGACCGCGAGCGGATGCGCAAGCGGCCGCCGCATATCGTGGTGACCACCCCGGAGTCGCTCTACATCCTGCTCACCTCGGCGTCGGGCCGGCGGATGCTGGCCACCGTGCGCTCGGTGATCGTCGACGAGATCCATGCCGTCGCCGCCAGCAAGCGCGGCTCGCACCTGGCGCTGTCGCTGGAGCGGCTGGCCGCCCTGACCGACGCACCGCCCCAGCGCATCGGTCTCTCGGCCACCCAGAAGCCGGTGGAGGAGGTCGCCGCCTTTCTCACCGGCGGCGCCGCGTGCACGGTGCTCGACATCGGCCATGGGCGCGAGCGCGACCTTGGGCTCGAGGTGCCCGGCTCGCCGCTCGCCGCGGTGATGGCCAATGAGGTGTGGGAGGAGGTCTACGAGCGCCTGGCGGCGTTGGTGTCGGAGCACCGCACCACGCTGATCTTCGCCAACACCCGGCGCGTCTGCGAGCGGGTGGCGCGCCACCTGGCCGATCGCCTGGGTGAGGCGGCGGTGACCTCGCACCACGGCAGCCTGGCCCGCGAGCACCGCCTGGATGCCGAACGACGCCTCAAGGGGGGCGAGTTGCGCGCCCTGGTGGCCACCGCCTCGCTGGAACTGGGCATCGATATCGGCGAGGTCGACCTGGTGTGCCAGCTCGGCTCGCCGCGCTCCATCTCCGCCCTGCTGCAGCGGGTGGGGCGCTCCGGCCACGGCGTCGGCCGGCTGCCCAAGGGGCGGTTGTTCCCGCTGACCCGCGACGACCTGCTGGAGTGCACGGCCCTGCTGGGCGCTGTGAAGGAGGGGGAGCTGGATCGCCTGCAGATTCCGGAGGGACCGCTCGACGTGCTGGCCCAGCAGATCGTCGCCGAGGTGGCCGGCGCGGAGGAGTGCGGCGAGGCGGCGCTGTACCGCCGCCTGACCGCGGCCTGGCCCTATCGGGCGCTGCCCCGGGAGCGCTTCGACGACGTACTGCAGATGCTCGCCGACGGCTACACCACCCGCCGCGGGCGGCGTGGCGCCTACCTGCACCGCGACCGGGTCAACGGCCGCCTGCGGCCGCGGCGGAGCGCGCGTCTGGTGGCCCTGACCAACGGCGGGGCGATTCCCGACCAGTTCGACTACGACGTGGTGCTGCAGCCGGAAGAGCTCCGCGTCGGCACGGTCAACGAGGACTTCGCCTTCGAGAGCATGCCGGGCGATGTCTTCCAGCTCGGCAACCAGGGCTACCGCATCCTCAAGGTGGCGACCGGACGGGTGTTCGTCGAGGACGCCAGGGGCGCACCGCCGAGCATTCCCTTCTGGCTCGGTGAGGCGCCGGGGCGCAGCGCGGAGCTGTCGATGGCGGTGTCGCGGCTGCGACAGGGCGTGGATAACCAACTGGCCGAGGGCCACGAGGCCCAGCCGTGGCTGGAAACCGCCTACGGCCTGTCGCCCGCCGCCGCCGAACAACTGACGGCCTATCTCGCCGTGGCGCGGGCGGCACTGGGGGTGGTGCCCAGCCAACACCACCTGGTGCTCGAGCGCTTCTTCGACGAGGCCGGCGACATGCACCTGGTGCTGCACGCACCGTTCGGCTCGCGGCTCAATCGTGCCTGGGGGCTGGCGCTGCGCAAGCGTTTCTGTCGCAAGTTCAACTTCGAGCTGCAGGCGGCGGCACTGGAGGACAGCATCGTGCTGTCGCTCGGCCCCACCCACAGCTTCCCGCTCGACGAGGTCTGGCACTACCTGAACGCCGGGACGGTGCGCGAGGTGCTCGTCCAGGCGCTGCTCGACGCGCCGATGTTCGGCCTGCGCTGGCGCTGGAACGCCTCGATCGGCCTGGCGGTACCGCGCACCCGCAACGGCCGGCGGCGTCCGCCCCAGCTGCAGCGCCAGGACGCCGAGGACCTGTTGTCGGTGGTCTTTCCCGACCAGTTGGCCTGCGCCGAGAACCTGGCCGGTGCCCGCGAGATTCCCGACCACCCACTGGTCGCCCAGACCCTGCGCGACTGCTTGACCGAGGCGATGGACGTGGAGGGGCTGGAACGGCTGCTGGCGCGGCTGGAGCGGGGGGAGATCGCGGTGAGCGGACGCGACCTCGCCGTGCCGTCACCATTGGCGGAGGAAGTGGTCAATGCGCGGCCCTATGCTTTCCTCGACGACGGTGCCCAGGAGGAACGCCGCACCCTGAGCGTGCGCACCGGCGGGGCGTTGGATGTGGCGGAAGCCGCGGCCTCGGCACGCTACGACCCCGAGGTCATCCGCCGTGTACGCGACGAGGCCTGGCCGGACCCGCGGGACGCGGACGAACTCCACGATGCCCTGGTGCTATGCGGTTTCCTGACCGCAACGGAAGCCGAGGGTCGCGAATGGTGGGCCTGGCTCGCCGGCTTGATCGAGTCACGACGGGCCACGGCCGTGTCCATCGCTGGCGGCGAGATGCTATGGGTCGCCGCGGAACGGCTCGGCGAGTTGCTCGGGATCCAGCCGGAGGCGCGGCTCGACCCGGCCATCGAGGCGGTGGGGCCGGTTCCCGAGAGTGCCGACGAGGCGCTGATCGAGGTGCTGCGCTCGCGGCTGGAGGCGCTGGGGCCGGTGACGGCCGCGACGCTTGCCGCCCCGCTGGACATGCCGCTGGCGCGGGTAACGGCGGCGCTGGCCAGGCTCGAGGCCGAGGGCTTCGTGCTCCAGGGCAGCTTCACCGGGGGCGCCGGCGAGGTCGAATGGTGCGAACGGCGGCTGCTGGCGCGGATGCATCGCTACGCCGTCGATCTCAAGCGTGCCGAGATCGAACCGGTCAGCGTCCAGCACTACCTGCGCTTCCTGTTCGACTGGCACGGCCTGACGGAGCGGCCAGAGGGCGTGGACGCCCTGGCCGCGGCGGTGGAGCGCCTGGAGGGGTTCCCGATGGCGGCGGGCGCCTGGGAGCAGGACGTGCTGCCGGCGCGGATCGCGGACTATGCCCCCCACCTGCTCGATCAGTTGCTCGCCAGCGGGCGTTTCGTGTGGCTGCGCCTGGTGGCGCCGCGGGTGGCGGCGGACGACGAGCGTCACCGCCCGGGACCGCTGCGCAACACGCCGATCGCCCTGGTCGAGCGGCAGGCGCTGGGCGACTGGCGTGCCGCCGCCCCAGGGCCCGATCCCGCGGCGCTGCCGCTGTCCGGCGGCGCCCGCCGGGTGCTCGAGGCGCTGCAGGCCGGCGGGGCGATGTTCTTCGCCGACCTGCCCGCCCCCACGCGGATGCTGCGCACCCAGGTGGAGGAAGCGCTGGGCGAACTGGCCGCCTGGGGGTTGGTCACGTCCGATAGCTTCACCGGGGTGCGCGCGCTGATCGCGCCGGCCAGCAAGCGGCCGCCGATCGCCGCGCGCGGCCGACGGCGTCGCCACCAGGCACCGGGGGTGGACGCCGCGGGGCGCTGGTCCTGGTTACCGGCACCGGAGCGGGAACCGGCCGCCGAGAAGCGTCGCATCAATACCGATATGGAGAGCCTGGAGCATATCGCCTGGGTGCTGCTCGGCCGCTACGGCGTGGTGTTCCGGCGGGTCCTGGAACGCGAGCCGGCGCTGCCGCCGTGGCGCGAGCTGCTGTATGTCTATCGCCGCCTGGAGGCGCGCGGCGAGATCCGCGGTGGGCGTTTCGTGCAGCAGTTCGCCGGCGAGCAGTTCGCGCTGCCGGAGGCGGTGGGCGCGCTCAAGGCGATGCGCAAGCGCGAACCGGATGAGACCCGCGTCGTGGTGTCGGCCGCCGACCCACTCAACCTGGTGGGGATTCTCACCCCCGGTTCGCGCCTGCCGGCGGTGGCGGGCAACCGCCTGCGCTACCGAGACGGTGTGCCGGAGGCGGTACTGCACAACGGCGAGGTCCACTGCCTGGCGGTGCTGACTGCCGCCGAGCAGTGGCAGGCGACGCAGCAGCTGCGGCGCGGCCCCGGCTATCGGTCGCTCTCCTCCGAGGCGCGGGCTCCCCGCCCGGCGTGACTGCCAGGGGAACGATGCGGGGGCGACGGAGGTCCTATCTAGTCGACACCGAGCCCCCGCCGCGGGAGCGCCACACACCTGCGCTGCCCACGTCCGGGCGCCGGAAAGCGGTGTGCGCGCTTGACGCGGGAACGAGCCGTGTGGTCCTTCCTGATCAGGCCTGCCCGCCGAGGAGGTATGACCCATGGGTGTCCTTGCCAGGCTGGTACTCGCCCCCTGGCTGCTCCTGTTCATGGCGGTATCGCCCCTGTCTGCCCAGGCCCCGTCTGCAGCGGAAGCGTCACCGGTATTGCACTCGAGCGCGCTCCATCCCGAGACGTTGCCGTCTCGCTCCCTGCCGGTGGCGAGCTCTCGGGTGCATGTCGACATCCTGTGGCGTCCCGGGGTTCTGGTGTCGACGCAGTTCGCCTTCGGCACCGTCGACCGGCACCCCCGCCATGGGGTGACGCATATGCATCGGCATCCGCCGGGGGCGGTCGTGATCACTCCGCGGCATCGGGTGCGGCACCACGATGGCCACCGTTGGCGTCACGTGCCGCGGCATTCCGACCGAGGCATTCGGCATCGGACACGGCGACATGACGACGTGAAGTTCGGGACCCCCGGCCGGATTCACTCGCCGGCGGTCGACATCGCCCCCCGTCGGTTCGAACGTCCCGGCCGCGTTATCCGGCATCCGATTCGACGGCCCGACGACGTGAAGTTCGGGACCCCCGGCCGGATTCACTCGCCGACGGTCGACTTCGGCCCACGCCGGTTCGAACGCGAGCGGTTTGCACCGTCCCACCGCGGCATCGAGCCCCGACACTTCCAGCGGCGTGCGCCCATTCGCATCGGCATCGAGCATCAGGGCATCCAGCGGCGGGAGGCGATTCGCCGCGGCTTCGAACACCGGCACTTCCAGCGGCGAGCGCCCATTCGCGGGGGCATCGAGCGCCATCACTTCCGCGGACGGAGCATGCAGTAGCGACGGTGCGAACCGCCGTTTCCCCCGCCGGCTGCTACCCTTCTAGGGAGATCGTGCATTCATCATGATATGGGCCGGCATGGAGGGTATGGCGATGCCCGAGCGACCCCCTGAACGTATCCGCAATGTCGCCCTGACCGGCCCGTCCGGTACCGGCAAGACCACCCTGGCCGAGGCGCTGCTGGCGGCGGCCGGGACGGTCGACGGTGCGGGCAGCGTGGAGAAGGGCTCCACGCTCAGCGATACCTCGGCACAGGAAAAGGCGTTGCAGCACTCGGTCACCGCCTCGGTACTGGGTATCGAGTGGCGAAAGACCTGGATCAACCTGGTCGATACTCCCGGCCTGGCCGACTTCCAGGGGGCGGCGCTCTCCATCCTGCCGGCCGTCGAGACCGTCGCGGTGGTGGTGAGCGCCGGCCGCGGCATCGAGGCCAGCGCCCGGCGGATGATGCAGTGGGCCGGCGAGCGGGGGCTGTGCCGGCTGATCGTCGTCAACCAGATCGATGCCGAGCCCGCCGCACTGCCCGCCCTGCTCGAGGAGATCCGTGCCACCTTCGGTGCCGAGTGCCTGCCGCTCAATCTGCCGTCGCAGGGGGCCCGGGCGGTGGTGGATTGCTTCTTCACCCCCGCTGGCGAGGCAGACTTCTCCTCCGTGGCCGAGGCTCACGAGATGCTGGTCGACCAGGTGGTGGAACTCGACGAGGAGCTGATGGCGCTCTATCTCGAGCAGGGCGAGGAGCTCGACCCCGCGCAGCTCCACGACCCTTTCGAGGCCGCCCTGCGCGACGGACATCTGGTGCCCGTCTGTTTCACCTCGGCGACCAGCGGCGCCGGGGTCCGCGAACTCCTGGACGTCTTCGCGCGGCTGATGCCCAATCCCCTGGAGGGCAATCCTCCCCCTTTCCTGCGCGACGACGCGCAGGGCACCCGGGAGTATCGGGCCCGCCCCGACCCGGATGCTCATGTCTTGGCCCACGTGGTCAAGATCGAACACGACCCCTTTCTCGGCAAGATGGCGGTGTTTCGTGTCCACCAGGGCATTGTCACCCGCGACACCCGGCTGTTTGCCGGCGAGGCCCGCAAGCCGTTCCGGGTCGGCACCCTGTTTCGCCTGCAGGGCGGCGAGCATCTCGACGCCGAGCGCCTGGGCCCCGGCGAGATCGGTGCCCTGACCAAGGTCGATGAGGTGACCTTCGACAGCGTGCTGCACGACTCCCATGACGAGGACCATATCCACCTGCGCCCGGTGGCGTTGCCCGCTCCGGTGTTCGGCCTGGCGATCCAGGCGTCCCGCCATGGTGACGAACAGAAGCTCTGGGAAGCCCTGGCCAGGATGGTCGAGGAGGATCGGGGACTCGAGGTGGAGCAGGACGCCACCACCCAGGAGATCGTGCTGCGCGGCCTGGGCGAGCTGCACCTGCGCACCGCCCTGGAGCGGCTGCGCGAGCGCTTCCGGCTGGAGGTCGAGACCAGCACGCCCTCCATCGCCTATCGGGAGTCCATCGGTGCCCCCGCCGAGGGGCACTGCCGGCACAAGAAGCAGACCGGCGGGGCCGGGCAGTTCGGCGAGGTGTTCCTGCGCGTCGAGCCGCTGCCGCGCGGGGCCGGCTTCGAGTTTGTGGATACCATCCGCGGCGGAGTGATCCCGGGCTCGCTGCTGCCGGCGGTGGAGAAGGGCGTACGCCAGGCCATGGCCAGCGGGGCGGTGGCCGGCTACCCGCTGCAGGACATCCGGGTCACCGTGCACGACGGCAAGACCCACCCGGTGGACTCCAAGGAGATCGCCTTCGTCATCGCCGGTCGCAAGGCGTTCCTCGACGCGGTGCGCAAGGCGAGCCCGGTGGTTCTCGAGCCGGTGGCGGAGCTGGTGGTCGAGGGGCCGAGCAGCGCCATGGGCGATCTCACCGCGGATCTCGCCGCGAGTCGCGGGCGCATCCAGGACACAAGCAACCATGGCGATCAGGTCAGCATCCAGGCGGTCGTGCCGCTGGCGGAGATCGCCGACTACTCCAATCGGCTCAATGCATTGACCGGAGGTGCCGGCAGCTACACCCTGCAGTTCAGCCACTATGAGCCGGCCCCCGAGCCCGTCCAGCGCCGGCTGATGCAGGCCTATCGGCCCACCGAGGAGGAGTAGCCCGGCCCGCATCATCAATACAGCCGTTGCCGTCCGTCATGGTCGATGATCGCTTGCATTTGAGGCACGCTGTCGTCGAGAGCCCCGTGCGCCACCATCGCTTCGGCAAGCGACGGTACCTTCCGGGTGTCGGGCCAATGTGCCGGGCTCCACAGGTGCGAGCGTACGATGCACTTGGGGCAGTGCATGAAAGCCGCCTCGACGGTCACGACAAGCACCAGGTTGGGTGCCTTTCCCGCCACCGCCAATCGTTCCTGTAGCGCCTTGTCGCGGACGAGGCGCGCCTTGCCCCTGACACGCAGGGTATCGCCAACCCCTGGGATCATGAAGATCAACCCGATCTGGGGATGCACGAGCAGATTCTCGAAGCTGTCGACCCGGTTATTGCCGAGTCGATCCGGGATCGCTAACGTATTTGCATCGAGGACGGCGACAAACCCGGCGGGGTCGCCTTTGGGCGAGAGGTCCAGCCGATTCTCCAGTCCGCGTGTCGCCACGACGACAAACGGTGAGGCGGCGATGAAGCGTGCGCAGATATCGTCGATGTGGTCGATTACCTTGTGGCTGACCTTGCGGCTGGGTTCCTGGATCACTTCTCGAAGCCGCACCCGTGAGGTGATGATTTCGTCGAATCGCGTTTCCATACTTCACTCCTGCTATTCAAGTGCCTGCAACATGCAGCGACATGATCCCCACCTGCGGTAGGGTGTTGTGGTAGACGGCAGGTTGAAGTATGCGAGTTTGAAATCACACTTGATTAGCCCAGGCTCCAGCCCACATGGCCAAGAATCCGGTTTGTCACGGTTCCATGGATTCACCGTGTCGATGACAGGGCGTTGCCTATTCACTTCGAGTCGTTCGAGAGAGTCGTTGTTCGAGCGCACGCCAGCTCGCCCGGGTGGCGCCAGCCCCGGTACGATGGCCCGCCGGGGTCGCCGCGCGACGGGGCAGCGGCCCGGGCGTGCCCGGTTCGGACCTATTCCTGGAAGTGTTCTGTCATGCGCCTGGGGGCCTTGTCGCGCCAGGCGGCGATCAAGGCGGCGCGCACCTGGTGATGATCCACCGAGGCCAGGTGCGCGCTGGTACAGCCCTGTTCACCCCAGCTCCCCGGGGCGGGCTGGAACCCTTCGGGGTTCTCCGCGATGAAGTGCTGCTGTTCCTCCGGCGTCAACATGACGGTGCCCCAGGCGCCGTCGGGGTAGCCCAGGGAGGCGAAGATCTTGCCGCTGACCCGAAAGTCGGGATGGTTCATGTGGGCGTGCTCCACCGCGCCGGGTAGCCCCATCGCGAGCATTCGGAAATCCGTGTCTAGCATGACGGTCTCCTGGCGATCATTCGGGTCCTCTGCCTCGGTTTCAGGATAGGACCTTATCGGCCGGCTTTCCTTGTCGGTACCCTCGCGACGTCGCGACGAGGCACCCGACAGGCAGCAGCGGTCGGCGACTGTCAGGGCACGCTTCTCCACCGCTGCCTGCTAGGCTGGAGAGGGGGCAGGGAAGAAGGGGGGAGGAAGATGCTGCAGGCGGTTCTGCTCGATATCAGCGGGGTGCTGCACGAGGACGGGGTACCACTGCCCGGTGCCGTGGAGGCGGTGGCGCGGCTGCAGGCTTCCCGCCTGGCGCTGCGCTTCGTGACCAATACCTCCCGCAAGACCAGCGCTACTGTCTATGCCGAGCTGCTGGGGATGGGCTTCGAGCTGGAGCGGCAACAGGTCTTCACGGCGCCGGCCGCCGTCCGGCGCTATCTCGAGCGGCACCGGTTGCGCCCCTACCTGCTGGTTCATGAGGCCCTCGAGCCGGAGTTCGACGGGTTGAACCTCGTCGACCCCGATGCGGTGGTGCTGTGCGATGCCGAGCATCGACTGGACTATCGGCATCTCGATGAGGCCTTCCAGGTGCTCCAGCAGGGTGCGCCGCTGTTGGCGGTGGGCACCAACCGCTATTTCCGCCAGCACGGCGGCCTGCACCTGGACGTTGGCCCCTTCGTCAAGGCACTCGAATATGCCGCCGACACCGAGGCCGTGGTGCTGGGCAAGCCGGCGGCGGGCTTCTTCCGGGCCGTGCTCGAGGATGTCGGCGTCGGCGCGAAGGAGGCGCTGATGATCGGCGATGATGCCGAAGCCGATGTGGCGGCGGCCATGAATATCGGCATGGGCGGTGCGCTGGTCCGGACCGGCAAGTATCGACAGGGCGACGAGGCGCGCACGCCCGGGGCGTCGGTCGAGGCCAGCCTGGCCGAACTGGTGGCCGGGCTGCAGTGAAGCGGCCCGACTCGCAACTGACAACCGGGTCCGAAAGCCGCCGGTACAGCCGGCAGGCGCGGCTAGACTTGACCCCATGAACCTGACTCCGGATACCTGTTATCGGGCGCTGCTGGCGCGCGACCCCCGTTACGACGGGCGTTTCTTCACCTGCGTGAAGAGCACGCGCATCTACTGCCGGCCCCTCTGTCCGGCGCCGCCGCCGAAGTTCGAGCACTGCACCTTCGTGGCCTCGGCCGCAGCGGCCCAGGCCGCCGGCTTCCGGCCCTGCCTGCGCTGCCGCCCGGAAAGCGCGCCGGATTCCGCCGCCTGGGCCGGCACCTCGACGACGGTGACGCGCGCGCTGCGGCTGATCGAGGAGGGCGCGCTGGATGGCGGCAGTGTCGAAGCCCTGGCGGATCGGCTGGGTCTGGGCGCCCGGCAGTTGCGGCGGCTGTTCCTGCGGCATGTCGGCGCCGCACCGGTGGTGGTCGCCCAGACCCGTCGGTTGCTGCTGGCGAAGCAGTTGCTGCACCAGACCGAGCTGCCGATCACCGAGGTGGCGCTGGCCAGCGGTTTCGGCAGCGTGCGGCGCTTCAACGAGACTTTCCGGCGGCTCTACGGCCGCGCTCCCGGCACGCTGCGGGGCCGGCGCGGTGCCGATCGGGCGCCAACCAGGCCGGACATCTCCCTGCTGCTGCCGTATCGGCCGCCCTACGACTGGCAGGCGATGCTGGGTTTTCTCGGCGTGCGAGCGATCCGGGGCCTCGAAGCGGTCGACGGCAACCGTTATCGCCGCACCATTCGCCTCGGGGCCGAGATCGGCGAGATCGCGGTGACCCATGTGCCGGAGGAGGCGGTGTTGCGGGTGTCCATCCGCTTTCCTCGCCTCGACGCGCTGCCGGGGATCATCGCCCGGGTACGGCGGCTGTTCGACCTGCAGGCCGACCCCGAGGCGATCCGGCGGGCGCTTAGCCGCGACGAGGCACTGGCGCCGCTGGTCCAGGCACGCCCCGGGCTGCGAGTGCCGGGCGGCTGGGATGCCTTCGAGGTCGCGGTGCGCGGGATCCTCGGCCAGCAGGTCACCGTCGGGGCGGCCACGCGCCTGGCCGAACGTCTCGTCGATCGCCTGGGCGATCGGTTGCCGGAGGACGCGGGGGTGCCCGGGCTGGACCGGCTGTTTCCCCTGCCCGAACGCTTCGCGCTGGAGACCATCGCGGCCATCGGCATGCCCGGCGCCCGGGCGGCGGCCCTGGTGCAGCTGGCGTCGGCGTATCGGGCCGAGCCACGGCTGTTCGATCGGTGCCACGATCTCGCGGAGACCATCTCCCGGCTGCGTGACCTGCCGGGGGTCGGCGACTGGACGGCGCACTACATCGCCATGCGTGCCTTGCAGGAGAACGACGCCTTCCTGGCCTCGGACGTGGCGCTGCAGCGTGCGCTGGTGGTCGACGGCCGGCGCCCGACCGCGCGGGGCCTGCTGGCGCGAGCCGAGGCCTGGCGGCCCTGGCGCGCCTATGCGGTGATGCACCTGTGGCATGCCGATGCGGCTACTGCGAGCCGGCCGTGCCTCAGGCGGGCACGGTGACCGGCGAGGAGGGCAAGGCGAAACTCTCGACCAGGCTATCGGCGAGCGCGGCCAGGACAGGTTGATCGCCCCCCGGGTTGATGGTCACCATGAACTCGGTGTCCGGCAGTGGTGGCAGGCCATGGTCAGAGGTGAGGGCCACCAGCCCGGGGGCCAGTTGACTGGCCGGCATCGGCGCGATGGCGAAGCCTGTCGCGGCTGCGGCGTGCAGGCTTGCGTTGCTCAGGCACAGCATGGCGGTACGCTGAGTGAAGCCCCATAGCGCCAGCCTCGTCAGGGCGGCTTCCCGGTAGGGGCAGGGCTCGGGAAACAGGGCCAGGGGTAGCGGCGAGGGCAGGTGATGCTCGTCTCGCTCTTTCCACGCCCATACCAGCGGCTCGCGCCAGAGCAGCCGGCCCGTTTCATGTGCTCCCCCGTGTGCGCCAAGGACCAGGTCCACATACCCCTGTCTCATGGCCTTGATCAGGCCGCCGGGAATCCCGACCTGCACCTCGATCCCGATGTCCGGATTGTCCCACATGAACGCCTGCAGCATGCCCAGCAGGTGGGAGTGTGCGAAGTCCTCGGTAATGCCGATGCGCACTCTGCCCTGAAAGGAGGAGCGTGAGAGCTGGGCCATGGCATCCCGGGCCAGCGAGAGAATGGCACGCGCATAACCCATCAGCCATTCGCCGTCCGGCGTCACCTCGAACGAGCGAGTGGTGCGTCGCAACAGTGGCTTGCCGACTTGTGCTTCGAGACGCCGGATATGTCCACTGATCGCCGGCTGGGTCAAGTGAAGACGCTGGGCGGCCCGAGTGAAACTGCCCTCGTCGATGACGGCGACGAAGCTTCTAAGCAGCAGTGGGTTTAACATATATCATTCCATGATGAATAACATCGAGTGTTGTTATTTAATCCGGTTTCTAATGCCGTGCAGAACGGGCAACGATATGCCAGAAGAGCGCAGAGGATCAATTGCCCGATAAAAATAATGCCCTTGGTGGGTTTTTTTCGGCTGAATTTCATATGTGCTTGCCGGATTGATGGCGGGATTGACTAATCACCACGCTGTTGAGCCATTGCCACGCCCCCGTGAATCACGACCCGCGTTGCAGGGCCATGGGAGGCGGCGATGATGAGCCGGGGCCCAGCACCCGATCAGGGCCCGGGAGGAGGCAAGTGCGCAACCGCCGCTGGCAGCCTAGCGCCATGGAGAGCGTTTGCCGACGCTGCTCGGTAGCACGTGGCCAGGTGCGGAGGTTATCGTCCCGGGCTCGAGACACGTTCGAGCCCGGGACGGCCGCTCAGGGGTCAGGTGAGCGAAGGCGATGGCTTGGTGTGCTGGGGGGACGCAAGGGTGGCGGCGAGTTGCTGGGCCTGGCGGTTGGCCAACGCCCTGGCTTCCGTATCGATGTCAGGGCCGAACAGTGTCTTCTCGACGATCAAGGAGGAGACATCGGTGATGCCGATGAACTTCAGCCATGCCTCGACGTAGGGTTTCTGAAAGTCGAACTCTGGTGCGGGCGTGAAGGAGCCCTTCATATAGTTGAGGCCTCTCGCGTAGACGACGACCGCCTTCTTGTTCTCCAGCAGCCCGCCGAATCCTTTTTCGGGGTCGAACGAGAAGAGGATGTCCTTCTGCGATACCAGGTCGATGAAGTGCTTGAGTTTATAGGGAATGCTGAAATTCCAGAGGGGAACGGAGAAGACCAGGATGTCCGCCTCATGCAGGGGCGCCGCCTGGGAGCGTAGCTGATTCCAGGCATGCTCCTGGGGCGCGGTCAGGGTGGCGCCGCTGAGGCCGGCGTATTTTGCTGCCATGGCATCTGCATCGAATTCAGGCAGGCTCGCACTCCAGAGGTCCAGGCTCTTGACCACTGTTGACGGATGGCATTGCCGATAGTGAAAGATGAACTCGCGGGCAACCTCCAAGGATGCGGAGCGCTGCTTGCGCGGGGAAGACTCGATATGCAGGATGGTGGTCATGGGTCGTGACTCCTGTATGGGGACACCATATGCCAACATGTCGCATAAGAAAATATAAATTGAGTTACATGATGGTATTGATAATGAAGCCATATGTGTAACTTTCCGAGCTTCTGCTATTCTCCAGAAGATCGGAAAAGTGGGTGGCACATACCGGAGCTGCCTGAACGATATATAAGATGGCGTGACAATATTTATCACGGAATGATATGCCCATGCTCGATCTACTATTGCTGAGGAGCTTTGTCGCCGTCATCGACGAAGGGAGCTTCACTCGGGCCGCCCAGCGTCTGCACTTGACCCAGCCGGCGATCAGCGGCCATCTGCGGCGACTGGAAGCTCAGGTCGGCAAGCCGCTACTGCAGCGCACCACGCGGGCCTTCGAAGTGACGCCGGATGGTGAATGCCTGGCAGGGTATGCTCGCGCGATTCTCGCCCTGAACCGGGATGCCATGACGCAACTCTCGCGATCGACGTATCAGGGCAACGTACGCCTGGGGGTCGCCGAGGACTGCGCGCATCCGCTGCTGCTGCAGACACTGAAGGGTTTCATGGATGACAACCCCGGGGTCGATATCGGGGTTCGCGTCGGCATCCCCGGCGATATGGTCACGGCGATGAAGCGGGGAGACGTGGACCTGGTCCTGGGGGCCCAGTGCGGCACGCACGAACCGGGGCGGTTGCTGTGGCGCGAACCCCTGGTATGGGCCTGGGCCGAGCGGGCTCCGGTCCGTTTGTCGGCCCCCCTGCCTCTGGCCCTGTTTCCCGAGCCGTGTCCCTATCGGGAGGCCGCCCTGACGAAGCTGGCGCTGTCGGGGATTGCCCAGCGCACGGCCATGCTGTGCATGAGTGGTGCCAGCCTGAGGGCGGCGGCCGAGAGCGGCTTCGCCCTGGCCCCCATGCCGGCCAGTCAACTGACCCCGGGGTTGGTGGCCTTGACGTCGGAGCATGGTCTCCCCGCCTTGCCCGATGCAGAGTTCATGCTCATGACCAGCCCGGCCGGCGACCAGGCAGTGTTGGCGGCACTGGCGGACAGCATTGCCGAGCACCTGGTGGTTTCCCAAGTGGCCGAGCCGGCCTGAGCGTTCGTGCTGACTTTTCGTACAGAACCTGAGGGCAGGAAAACAGCAATGCTGGTTGAACACACTGCCGAGCACGATGTGGCCGGGAAGGGCCGCATCGTCGATGAATATCGGCGTGTATCGATACGGTGATCTCTTCCTGTGGCGAGGATGTCGAGTGAGAGGGCCATCAGGGAGAGATCGGTAAGGCACGGAGATAGCCATGGCCAGAATACCCGCGATATTGCGCTTGAGCCCGAAACTCGCCCTCGCCGGCAATACGGCCTTTTTTGCCAAGGCCGTCGCAAGGGCTGCCGCCAAGCCCCCCCCGCCTCCGCCGAACCCACCCCAATACTCCTCGCCACAAGTGACGACCCCGGTGCAGTGGAACGGCGGCAATACGACCTTCCATCCGGTTCAGGCCACGAACAGCACGCCTTTCCCGGGTTATGGCGTCTATTCGTCGGAATATCTGGAGGCGATGAGCCTGGACCTGAGCGTGAACCAGGACGACCCCTATCTCATTCCCGATAGCTACGCCCCGGCGGGAAGCGAGGATCCCCTCCAGGACGTGCCTACGGTCGATCCGGTGGACAATATCGAGACCGAGGAGGCCACGGCAGAGGACATCGTCGACGACGTCGCCGAGGGCAAGAGCATCGCCCAGGTCGCCGAGGAATACCGCATCAGCCCCCAGGATGTTCTCGACCGGCTCGAGGCGGGTGGCTTGGAGGTCGAGGCCACCCAATCCGATGACGGCAGTGAGAGCACGATCGAAATCGTCGATGGCGAAACGGATGAGACCGTCGTCGAATACAGGTTCACCGAACAGCCGGATGGCGTAGTGGTCGAGGAGAGCACGAATGCCGATGGTGAAACCACGACGACGGTGATCGACGAGCAAGGTAACCGCACCGAGCTCGATCCCGAGCAGGAGACGACCCGCGAAGGCGTCGAAGAGATCGTCGAAGGTGTGGCCGACGGCCAAAGCATCGATGAGATCGCCCGCGAGCAGGGACTGGACCCTGATCAGGTGGTTGCCCAGCTCGAGGCGGCCGGTTTCGAAGTCGAGTCGGGACCGGAAGGGCAAGGGCCGAATTACAGCAATACCACCAGGATCACCGATGAGGAGAGTGGCGAACTTGTCGTCAGTCACGAGGCGGACCCCGGTGGTACAAGCACATCCGTTGTGACCGATCCGAATGGCGTAACAGTCGAAGAAGTCACCGATGCCGACGGTGAGACTACGACGACGGTCATCGATGAAGATGGTAATCGCACGGAACTGGATCCGAGCCAGGACACGACCCGGGAAAGTGTAGACGAGATTGCCAGGAGATTTTCTGAAGGCAAGGAGCTCGAAGCGATAGCTAATGAACTGGGAGTTACCGAAGAACAACTGATAGCCCAGCTGTTGGCGGCTGGATTTAAAGTGACTGACAGTGAAGCAAAGGACGGTCGGTATCGGGCAATATATTCGCATGGAGACGATGGAGGTGGTGGAGAGATAATAGCTTCCTACGATGATCGGAAAAGCACAGTTTCCAACTATGGCCCTCGTGGTCGTGAGAATGGGGGGAATGGTCACCATTCTTATTTTGTTAATTCACAAGGTAGGGAAGTAGAGAGATACTCAACCCGTCCAGAGGGGCCTCTGGTAGATGGTGGGCTAGACATTACAATTATTGTTGATGAAGAAGGGGTGACAACAAGAACGACCATAGATAATGGAGAAACGACGCGGGAAGTATCGCGTAATGATCGTACCGTGATTGCCGATGATGATGGGAATGTCACGCTGCGTGATGATGAGAGTGGGGATGAGATAGCGATAGAAGATGGAGAGGTCAGCGGAGATGTAAATGATGATATAGATGAAGCCATGATCGAGGCGATACAAGCAGCGGATCTGGATGGGGAAGATGGGGAGATTTTTCAAATATTCATAGACGCTTGGCTTAATAGAGATTCATGGTTATTTGGAGGCGATGAAGATGAGAAAAGTCGCGCAGATGAACTGGAGGAGGAATATAGAGCTCGTGAAAGAGAGTGGGAGGAAATCATTGCGGAAGGGGATGACTCAAAGGAAGCACAAGAAGCGGCACGAGAGGCAGTTCTTGCGAGTGACCTGGCTTATATCATATGGCAGGAAGCTATCTATGCTTCCTTGGTGCGCCGGGCTACCCTGGAGTTTTACGCGGTTGACCCTGACTCCGAAGAGGCCATGCGTAGCAGTATGGCCAGGATCAACGAAATACTGAACTCCCATGGGTGGGGATGGAGTCAGCCGGTTTCACAGCTTAGCCCTGATGAAGCCAGGGAACGGTTAGAAGAGCTGGAGGCTGTTCTGGAACTTGCCCGTAAAGCAAAAACAGAGCTTCAGGAATCCGAACGCCTCCTGGGAGAGGCAAACTCTGAGCAAGAGGATATTAGCCAGCGTTTATCTCCGGGAGAATTTGATGGTGACAATAGTGTGGCTCATACTCGGGTCAACGAAACGTTCTCCAGCGCGGATGTGCATGGTGCTAGAGGAGCTAGATTTCTTGCCGAATTCAAAGTTGCTGATCTTGAATTAATTAAAGGGGATGTGGAAAGAAATCCAGATGCTTATGAAGGGGTCGATATCGACGATATAAATAGATACCTAAAGGAGGCGAGAAGCAGAAGTGATGATGCCGAGGAGAACCTGGGAAGAGTTGAGGCCCAGTATGATGTTGATGTGGCTAAGCGGGAAGCTGCGGAAGTGCGCGAGCATATTATAGATGAGTATATAGAGGAGTATGTGGATGAGGACGGAACTTTTTATAGATATGATGGAGTGCTCGGCCAGCACTCGGGAGAGTATAAAGGATATTCGTTCAACAATTCGTGGAGTGCGGCGGATGGTAGTATTTGGATCGATATCCACTATGAAAATACGACCAAGACGGTGAATGTTGCTCCACCTCGCGCTGAGATGGATGCTTGGTGGGAGGAAAATCGCAATGGTGAGCTTATTGGACAGTGGCATGATGCGCGAAGTCGCTTGGTTGAGGCTAAATGGGCCGCGGGCGAAGTTGGCGAGGAGCATAGCGAAGCTCGAATAGAAGAACTGCGTAAGGATATTCGCGGGTTGGAAGAGCAGGAAGGAGAGTTTGGGCCACTCAGCATCGAAGCGCCGGATGGTGCGCTACCCGAGCACGAGCTTGTCGAGATCGACGGTAGAGTTCAGGTCCCGGGGCCCGTCGCTGAACGCTATGAGCAGGTTGGAATAGAGGCGCTGAGAGAGTTTGACCTGCCGGTCAGAGTCATGGCCGATGGTGAGGGGGATCTACTGGGCCGCCCGCAGTGGCAGTGGGTTGAGAGCTCGGGAGATGCGTACACCTATCTAGAACAGCAGGATCTCGAGGAGCAACTCGCAGTTGCTGAAAGCACTGCGCAGTGGTATGCCGAGGAGGCCTCTCAGCCTGCAAGGCAGCTGGGGGAATCGGAGGAGGAGTATAGGCAGCGAGCGAGATATGACGCCTTGGGAGAAGAATATCAGCAGCGTACTTTGGATAATGTCTACCAACCCCGCTTCCGGGAGTTTCTCGACGGTCCCATTTTCAATGCTGAATTCGCGCGGTTGGGTGAGAGTGAGCTGGGGGGCTGGACGAGGCAAGCGCTTGGCGTGTCAGGGGGGCGGGTCGAAAATCTCGATCAGGTGCTGGAGCAGATCCGCGATCACGGAGGTGACAATCCCGAGGTCAGGGCCGTGCCGCTCTCCTACGTGGGCCTGGATGGGAGTATGGCGACAATCACCCTGGTGGCGGTCAAGGATGGTGATGGCGATACGCGCTATGTCGATGCCACCGGCAGGGACTTCAGAGATCTCGAGGATTTCCGCAAGCACAACCGGCAGCTCAACGGAAATGGCAGGTTGGTGGCGCCAGCCGACCTCGAGATGACACCGGGCCGAGATGGTTCCATTCCTCTCAAGGTGGTGGATGTGCGGGGCCCCGATACGACGCTCGACTATGCGGTCAACTACACCACCATGGCAGCCACAGGGGCTTCTTTTATCCCTGGTGCTGCTCCGATTGCGGTTCCCCTGGCAATTGTTGGAGGAATCTATATCGGTGCACGTTCTGCTTACAACCAGTGGCACCATATTGGGCATGGCGGCGACTGGTACGATACGGAATCGTTGATGAATTACGCCTCGATTGCCTCGGCTGCGTTGCCCATGGTAGCGAGCTCCCTGCGTTTCACCGGTATGGTCGGTCAAGGTGTGAACATGACCGCGGCGGCGCGCACTAGCATCGGCGCGGTCAATCCCCTCAGCTATAATCCAGTGTACCAGCACGCCGTAGAGAGCCTTAAACAGGGCGGTAGGTGGGCGCGGAGGTGGGATGTTGCCTCTTTGGCCGTCGACGTCCCTCAAACTTTCTACTCTGCGGCCTATTTACATCGTAATCATCACCAAATGGCGGGTCGTGAGTTTACAGAGGCGATGACGAACCTTGCCATCGGGGTTTATGGCTCCGGCATGAGTATTAGAGGGTTGCAGTTATCCAACCCAGGTGAAGAGGGAACCACAGAGGGCCAGGCGGATGACGGCTACTATGCTTCTCGACGCGACGGGCAGAACGGCGCCCCCGACCCGCTTTCTGCCGCTTACCACCCAGAAGGTACACCCTATCCCGAGCGACCTTCACAGCTTCCTGAAGGCGTTCGTAGGTCCAGCCCACAGCGGGAGCTTCCCGATATCGCCAGCGACTCGCCACTGAGCCTTACCGGTACGGCGCATCCCACGATCTCTGAAGTCTTTCCTTCCAGATCTCCCCAAGAAATTTCTGCACAGTTATCCGAAATCCCTCAACAGCGTTTCGATACCTATGAAGACGCGCTTGAGAGTGTGATTGTTAATCAGAATGACCTTGATAATTATGCGTATGCGGATATCTCAATTGAGGCGATTAGAGATGGCCACTTTAGGGTCGACGGTAAAGAGCTTACACCACACGAATTTATACTCTCTGGATATATAGAGGAAGGAGATATAGGGCCAGATGTTCCTGTTGTGCTAGATGTCCGAGATACTAGATCTATGGATATGTCGTTGTCGCAAAGGTTGTCTGATGTTTTAAGTAAGCCCGTTGTCGTGCCGAGTTTCGATGCCACATCGAAATGGCAAGTTTTTCTCCCTAAACATGGTTTGGCCGAGCATCGGGCGGGATCTGTTTCACTATCGGATAGCGGAGATTGGATCTTGACGCAGGGGGTTGAGCGTAGCGTCATTGAGCCAGACGTTAACGACTTTGGGCAAGTGTTGGGAATGGGAGCGACAAGCGTGGCTTTCCGCTGGTTCGATAAAGTCATCGTAGTCAAGTATGCGGATGAAAGTCAATTGCCGGGATCTATATCCTATGAAGAGGGAGCAGATATTTTTAATGATATAGACAAACAAGAAAAAGTCACCAAGGAACTTATCGAAAAAGGGGCTCCGTATGTTGCTCCTGTACATGAGAAGATAGATATTTTTTATGCTGTAAATGTCAATGGTGTGAGTCGAGAGTTTTCTCATGATGCCAGAGTGATGGACTTTTATGCAACGCATGATCGCACGATAGTAAGCCGGTCCTATGGAAGTAATAATAGAACTGTTGGATCCCTCACCGATGTCAGCCTTCTCAATGAGAATAGTCTGAGAAGTCTACGAGCGATGAGAGACTTTTATTCCAGGTCAGGTATCGAAGTCGATGATCCCCAGTTCTTGATTCATGCCGATGGTAGCGTATGGTTGCATGATTTTTCAGTAATTCGACCGATTAGCACACCAAGTTCTCTAATAAAATTGATTGATCACCATATCGGGCTTGCCGAATCAGTCGTGCGTCAGAGAGCGTCACGCCAGTCATCTCTTGCCCCCGAAATCGCTGGCGGTGATGTTCTCGGAGGCAGGATGGGAGAGTCTCCAGTGGCTCCTCGCGATCCGACACCTGGAGCGAACGACAATGTACCCACACCTGAGCCTTCGACACCCCAGGCCGAGCGAGTGGCGGAGGACGTCAGTGTCGAGGCGGGGAGGGCGATTACCGACGAGTCTGAGACTACCAGTACGGCTCAGCAATTCGCCGAGAGGCGCGCTACCGAAGATAGGGTAGTGAGAGAGTTCACGGAGCAGGTTCGTCGCCAGCAGGAGCGAACTCCCCCTCAATCGCTTTCGGCCGCGGCTCCGGGGGATAATACTCCGAGCGGAGCAATGCCCCCTGTTCCGTGGCGCTTCCCTCCTTTGGAGCAGGGGGGCATGCCTGAACCCGGGACCTTCACCATTCGGCCCCATAGTGAAGGACAAGCCGCAAAACCACGTACTCACCTGTATCGTCTGGGTGATCTGGATGCTCTGCGCCAAGCCATAGTTGACGGCCAGGTACCCGTTGGACACAACATTCACTTCGTGCGTTTACAAGGATCCGCTGAAGGTATCGCTCTGGGTGGCGGTAAGGTGCCGTACAGCGGGGTTGTACAAGATGATGGAAAGATTCGATGGCCGGCAGGTCGAACTGGGCAGGCCGATGATATCTCTGTAACGACGCTCAATGCTGAGGGCCGGCAAGTCGTCGAGATTCGTAATGAAGGCAAAGATGGGAAACGGATCCACCATGTCCAATCCAACCAAGATGTCTATGCAGTTGTAACGACACTGACAGCAGCCGATATACGAAAGGCCCAAGGAGGGCTGCCTTTTGATGAATATCGCCCCGTGACATCCCTTCGGGGGGCTGATGGCCTAACGCTGAACGATTCCACTCGCAATCCGTCGGCGTCAAATGACAAGCCGACACCGCAAGATGGCGATTCAGTTACACCACTCCATACATGGCAACAGACTCAGCCGCGTCAGCCGATGGAAACGTCTAACTCACCGAAGGTGGACGGCACGACGCCGGATACGGCGCCCAGAGCATTGCCTGAGTCGCAACCGACATCAATGTCTCAAAAGTCGGAGGCTTCCGCAGCGACTGAGAATACGACTCCGGGTATTGATCAGCTTCCCAGCCTGTCCGAGCCCCAACTGAAAAGTATTTCTCCTTCAGAACTGGCTCAAGCCGACCCCAAGCTGTTCGGGCAACTACCGTCTGATAAGTTGGCAGCGTTCACGGATGCCCAGTGGAATGCTCTCAGGAAACCCCAGCTCGATCAGATAGACACTTCATTACTCCAGCAGTACGCGACGCAGAAAGCTCTGAAAGAAGCAGATCGAAAAGGGACGATCACTAAACTCTCGGTGGGGTCTCAAGGTCCTATCTTCCAACTTCACGGTGTGGAACGTAGGGGGTTCGACGAGCTGCGGCGGCAGTCGTCTTGGGACTTGCTTTTCCTTAGGATGAAGAGAACAGCCAGAATTACTGAGAGTTCAGATGGGACGGAATCTACGGCGAAATTCAGCATCGATAGTGGCCGGTTGCGAGATCTAGGCTTTTTGGATCCGAAGGCCGAGGCACTCCTCCCTGAGCAATCGGAAATAATAGAAATACAAGTCCATAGGGAGTCTCCCCCTGCACCCGATGTGTCTCGAAACTCAAAAGCGATGATGAAAACGGCGCTCACGATTGCGATTGCGAGTGCTGGCGGCAGTGCTCTCATGCTGCCGGAGAGCATTTCAATAGTCCCGGAGGTGATATCCCAGGGGGCGAATTATTCGGCCTCCTTTTTGCGGGGGGCCAGCTTCTTCGGAAGATCGCTAGCCCCGATCAGGACTGCGGCAGATACCACTCTAGGTAGGAACCTTCGAATATTGGAGGTTGCCACCACTGTGATGAATCTAATTCCTACTGCTGAAAAAGCACTTGGTGGAGAAAGCGGGTGGGTCACCTGGCCGACCACAATTGCCTATCTTTTATATATGGGGAATGCTGGATTTGAGGCAATTACGGGGAAAGGTGTTATTGCCGCGTGGGAGGCAAAGCATAAGAAACAATATGATATGCTTAAGGTGGATGATCTAGGGCTTCCCCTTTATGCGGTTAGTAGTGGCCTCGCAACACAGTCGGTTTTTAATGACTCGCAAGGCATCAGAGAAATAATGGCAACCCTTACAGACTTCAATAACCTGCTAGGGGTAGTCGGCGGAGGGATGTTTACACTCGGGTCGCTTCTCTTGCTTAGAGATGCTCATATGGCTAAATTGGTTAAGGAGAAAATAAAAAATAGATTGACTCATGGAATTAGAGAAATGGACGCGAGAGTGTTGGATGAAGTGTTAAATTGGGATCAGTTGCCATTGTGGAAGCGATTGAAATTCCCCTCGACGGCGGATCGTGACTTCGCACTCTTCTTTGGTGTTCCGATGATGACTGCCTACTCTAGTTTGCCCGTGTTAGAACGCTTGATAAGCGACTCCGCAGATCAGTCCAATTCCGGATCGGATGAGACGGAGGACGAGGAGTCGGAATCTGGCAGTATCCAATCTCCACTGCCGTCAGTAGAGCCGAGCCCTTCGCCGAGACCAACTCCCGAGCCCGCCGAGGCTTCACCGTCTTCGACACCGGAGTCTACTCTGTCGCCTTCACCGTTGCCAGATCAGCTAGAATCGAGTTGGGAAGGACTTTATCCTCAAGTTTCTGCATTGTCCTCAGGCAGTTTCGAGCACTACTCCAGTTCTGAGAATGTTGAGGCAGGGGGGCGGCGTACTAACCCTGCACTTGAGGATCAAGGGCATGACTGGGTCGAGGCTGAGTCACACCTGTCACTGGGCGGCATCGCCATCCGCCGGGGACGCGATATCGCGGAAGTGGTGGAGCTTAACCTGGGACATATCAGTGATCCCGGTACTCTTCACCCTGGGGATCGAGTATATCTGCCCAAGAGTGAGTTGGCTTAGCACCAGTGGATGAGTGCTGTCGAGTATCTTTCAGAAGCCGAAAATCGGTTGGGATAAGAGAATGAGATTCCGATGGATATAAGTGTGCCATTGATCGTATCGTTGGTTAAAATTATTTCTGCAATATTGCTATTTCGATAGCGATCGTTCATAAGTGCTGCATCATAACGTTTCATTATGAGTGATGGCTGGCGGTCACAATATAAAACCTTAATTCTGTGTTGTGTAACATTTCTCCTCCGGTTTTTATTTCAGGTGAGTTGCACTTTCTCTCTGCGCAACTATCATGATCTTATCGGGTAATGAGTATCGGTAAGCTGCCACATTGTTCTTGTTGTGTTCCGGTGCCTCGAGAGGCAGATTCGAGCGTCTGACTTGGATCGGTCGAATGGCTTGGCGCTGTTCGACAAGGGCAGGAAAACAGCAACGCTGGGTGAACATACTGCCGCGCATGATGTGGCCGGGTAGTGCCGCATCGTCGATGAATATCGGTTCGCATCGATTCGGTGATCTCTTCCTGTGGCGAGGGTATCGAGGGAACGGGCCATCAGGGAGATATCGGTAAGGCACGGAGAGAGCCATGGCCAGAATACCCGCGATATTGCGCTTGAGCCCGAAACTCGCCCTCGCCGGCAACGCGGCCTTTTTCGCCAAGGCCGTCGCAAGGGCTGTCGCCAAGCCACCCCCGCCTCCGCCGAACCCACCCCAATACTCCTCGCCGCAAGTGACGACCCCGGTGCAGTGGAACGGCGGCAATACGACCTTCCATCCAGTTCAGGCCACGAACAGCACGCCTTTACCGGGCTATGGCGTCTATTCGCCGGAATATCTGGAGATGATGAACCTGGACCTGGACCTGGACCTGGACCTGAGCCTGAACCAGGACGATCCCTATCTCATTCCCGATAGCTACGCCCCGGATGGCAATGAGCCCCTCTACCAGCGCGTGCATACGGCCGAGCCAGTGGACAATATCGAGGCCGACGAGGATGCCGCCGCGGAGGCGGCAGAGGAGATCGTCGAAGGGGTCGCCGACGGTCAAAGCATCGATGAGATCGCCGAGGAGCAGGGGCTGAGTCGGCAGGAACTGATCGAACAGCTGGAAGCCGCCGGGCTGGAGGTCGAGACGACGGAGGCCGACGGAGAGGCGGGACGCATCACGACCATCACCGACCCGGAAACCGACGACCCCCTGGCCGAGTATGAGGTGACCGAGCTGCCGAGTGGTGTGGTGGTCGAAGAGTTCACCGATGCGAACGGTGACACCCTCACGGTCGTCGTCGATGACGAGGGCAATCGCACGACGTTGGAAGAGGGCCAGGAGACGACCCGGGAGGGGATCGACGGGATCGCCGAGGACGTCGCCGAGGGCAAGGGCCTCGACCAGATTGCCGAGGAGCGGGGGCTCACTCGCGAGCAGGTGATCGCCCAGCTCGCGGCGGCCGGCTATGAGGTCGAGTTCGAGACCGATGAGCTGGCCAATGGCGGGGAGCAATACACCACCAGCATCGTCGATGCAGAAGATGATGAGGAGGTGATCGCGAGTTACAGCTCCGGGCGAGGTACCGGAACCTCTTCGATCTATATCGACGCCGAGGGCAACGAGGTCAACCGGACCGAATATGGCAACGGCACGGTGATCGAAACCGTGATCGACGCCGATGGGCGTGAAACCAGGACGACCACGGTGGCGGAGAACAATGGAGAGGCCATCGAGTATGAAGTTCAGGATGGCGACTATCTGATCGCCATTGCCGAACGCCACGGTGTGACACTGGAGGAACTCGAGGAGAGTAACCCCGAACTCTTCGATTCGCCTCGCGACCCCAATGTCATCCACGAAGGCGAAACGGTGGTCATCGAGGGTGCCACGCAGACCACGGTCGAGGTGACCGACAATGGCTATACCCTGACCACCTCGCCGGATGGGAGCATGACACTGCGGCGTGATGAGGATGGCCTGGAAGTCGACATCGAACCCGCGACCCAGGAGGAATCGCTCACCGAGCTGCTGATGGGGCTGGACGGCGATTCGGATGAAAAACAGGCTCTCCAGGGAATTCTCGAAAGTATCCTGCTGGGTAGCGAGGAGCTGTCCCGCATCGAGGAGCTGGAAGACGAGCTCGCCGGATTGGAGGAGGAGACGCAAGCCGCCATCGACGAGATCATCGGGGACGAGGGCGACGAGGGCGACGAGGACGACGTCATCAAGCCCGCCTCCGATGCGTCCGGCGACGACCCGGGTACGCCACCCGATGAAGAGGCTCCTTCCGGCGGTGACTGGGAGGCCGTGCGGCGCAACGGGGTGTGGGTCTGGGTAGACGCCGAGCTGGTCGAGGCGGTCGAGGCGGAGGAGGCCGCACGTCGCGCCCGTGACGAGGCACTGGCGGCCGTCATGCAACGGCAGTTGCAGCTGGATGTCTACGCCCTCGAGCCGGAGCACAAGGACGCCTGGAGCGCTGCTCTCGAGCGCCTCAACGCCGCGGGCGAGGCTCATGGCGTCCGCTGGGAACTGCCGGAGCCTGAGGACTCACTGGAAGAGACGCAAGAGCGGCTGGAGGACGTCAATTCCTGGATCGATTATCTCGACGCGGAGCGGGAATGGCAGGCGCTTCAGGAAGAAGCGGAGGATATCGAGGAACGCCTTCTCGCGCTCTACGAGGAAGACGAGGAGTACTCACGGTATTTCGATGAAGATGGCTATGAGTATACCGTGAGTCGTGGTCGGGCAGGCTCGAAGACGGAGCATACGGGGGAGCTGGAGAACCAGGAGATCATCGAGCGGGACGGGCAGCTCTACCTGGTCAACACCTACGAGAACATGGACGAGGAGGAGGAGGTCCAGCTCACCTACGCCCCGGGCGATGCGCCGAGGGGACGCCAGGAAGCCGCGCGGGATCTCGACCAGGAGTGGGAAAGCCTGATGCGCGGCGGCGACCCCCTCGAGCTGAATGATATCCGGCAAAGCGCCCTCGATGCCGAACGTGAAGAGAATCCGCACTATTTCGAGGCGGAGGGATACGAATATGAAGTGACGTCCCAAGGGCGAGGGGGACGAACCACCCGAGACAAGAATACCGGGGAGTTATTGGAACAGGACGTCATCGAGCGGGACGGGCAGCTTTATCTGGTGAATACCTATGCCTCCGAGGAGGTAGAAATCCAACTGACCCATGGCCCAGGGGGAGGCGGTCGTACTGACGCACAACAACAGGTTGATGAGGACTGGGCGCGCTGGAAAGCGGATCGGGACAGCTCGGAAGATGGCCTGATCGATGTCACGGAGAGCTATAACGAGGCGAGGGAAGCCTACCAGGAGATGCTCGCCGAGCAGTTCGCGGAGCAGCGAGCGGGGCTCGAGGGCGAGGATGGCGAGATCGCCACCGCCCAGCAGGCCCTTGACGATCTGGAGGAGCGGCTCGGGGAAGGCTCGCTGGTGTCTGACGGTGAGGCCACGGTACCGATCGAGCGAGACGACGGTGAGACCTGGTATGTGCACCCGGAGGTGGCGGCGGCCCACGAGGTATTGAACGACGCCGAGGAGCGGCTCGCGGAGTATTCGCGTCTCGAGGAGGCGGTACTCGAGGCCTATCGGGAACAGCACCCGGATCGTTTCGGCGACAACTATCGCTACTATGATGCGAGCCGCGACCCTCGGGGAGAAGGACGCATGCAGTCTGCCGGGCGGTTCAGCGAGAACGACGTCAATGTCACTGTGCAAGACGGCCAGCTCCATCTGACGATCATCTACGAGAACCACACCCTGGAAACCCCGCTGACCTATGCGCCGGGTGACGTCCCCGAGGGAATGGAACGTAGCGAGACGCAGCAACGGCTCGACCAGGAGTGGGCGGACTGGGCCGCCGGAGGCAGCCTGGAAGAGGCCACGACGGCCAAGGAGGAAGCCCAGACTTCCTATGACGATACCGTCGAGGAGTACGGCCGTGGCGGGACGGAGCAACTCACCGATTCCCTGCCCGATGACGTGGACCCGGTGCTGGTGCCGATCATCGATGATGAGATGGGGGAGGGGATGCGCTGGGTGCATCCCGAAGTGGCCGCGGCACAGGAGGAGTTGGTGCTGCTCGAGGAGCAGCGCGACTCTCTCGAGGCGAGTGAGTGGCACGCCCGAATGGAAGCCTATCGTGCCGCCCAGCCGTCGACCTGGCAACTGCTCGACGGCGGCACCTCGGCCGCACCGGCATCAGAAGGACCGGGGCCGGCGGCATCCTGGCAGTGGGAGGACGCCTACCTCGAGCTGGAGGGTGGTTATCTCCAGGCCCAGCAGGCCCTCACCGACAGTCGTGAGGCACGCCTGCTTACCCAGATTGGCCTCGGGGAAGCGGGCATCTCTTCGATGGAGAATGATCCCGGCTGGTCGGAAAGGCATCCGGAACTGGAGCTATCCGATGAGCTGGCTGCCCTGGAAGATGAGGGGACTGATCTGCGGGACGCCCTGGAGGCGAATGCCGACCATCGGCGAAATATCGAGAGAGCCAGTCGGTTCAACGCGCACCTGCTGGAACAGGAGGAGACGCATCGCCTCGATCCGGATAACTGGCCCGAGATCGTCACGGTATTCAAGGATCAGGAGGCCGATGATGCGCGTGTCGAGGCCACGTCCGAAAATCTGTCGGAAGGGCGCATCATCGCCATCGATGAGAAGCTGGAGGAGAGCCTGGGCGAAGTGTTCGGCACGGATGATGCCGAGCTGATCGACCCGGTGGCCGATCAGATACGGGACCTCGGTGACGATGGAGATGAGGTCGAGATCATCCCCATTCTGTACCAGGAAGATGGTGCCTACCACGACACGGCCCTGTTCCGGATGGGCGAAGACGATACCCACCCCTGGCTCATCGATGACAGCGGCAGCCGGTACCACAACTTCGCCGATTTCCAATACAACAACTACCTGTCCGAGGACGGCCAGGTCTATGTGCCGGAGAATCTCGCGGAGATCGCCGATATCAGCGGCGACATCCAATACGAATGGCAACAGGCCCGCGAGAAGAGCTTCACCGAAGAGTGGCTGGACCCGATAGTCGGCATCGGCACCAGCATCGCGACGGTAGCCGCCTTCGTGCCGCTGCTGGCGCCGGTCGCTGCTCCCATCGCCTTCGCAGGGGGGGCTTACTTTGCCGCACGCAGCATCGATAATCTGGCCAGCATGCAACGGCATGGCCGCTCCTGGGCGAGTGGGGAAGGCGTGATGGAAGGCGCCATGCTGGCGACTTCCGTATTGCCGATGGTGTCGAGCGGGCTGCGCTTCGCCGCGATGACGGCGCGCGGGGTGGACAGCACGGTGGCGGCACGCACCAGCATCGGGGCGTTTAACGCCCGTCGACTGGATCCGAATCATGCCCGCTACGCGCCGGAATACCACCAGGCATCACAGATGCTCTCGCAGCCGGGGGGGGCTTTCTCGGCGGCCCGCTGGGCGGACGTGGGGGCGATGGGGATCGGTGCACCGCTGCTGGGCTACTCCAGCTACAATATCGCTGCGCATTGGGAGGAGATGTCGAGCCTCGAGCGGCACGATGCAGTCATGGGGGTGGCCAGCGGTATCTTCGGGACCGGGATGGGGTACCAGGGGCTGCGGGCGTCGTGGCCGAATCAGGGGGGGGCGAGGGAGCAAGCGCCCCCCGCCTTACCGGAACTCAACCGCACTTCTACCCCTTGGAGTACGTCCGGGGAGTTTTCCACGACGACCAGGCTTTATCCGACGGCGCACATGCGTGCCGGCTCGGAGGCCATCGATACCGCAGCGTTGCAGGCCAGTTTAGGAGGGGAGTCCCCCACGCCTACCGCGGCCAACCATCCCCCTCACGGCGGCAGGTCGCGAGGCAATATGGGCCCCTACGTCTTCCGGGCGGATACGCGCTCTCCACAGGATATCGAGGCCGCGGGCGGCTTCCATCCCCGTGAGCCGACGGGGATCTGGGTGGATGATCCCAAGGGCATCAGCCTAAGCAACTATGTGCTTGCCAATACGCGTGGCCGCTTCGTCGGCACCAGCGGTTCGGTCGAGGGCGTCAAGGCCTTTGTCTCGCAGGTGTCCAAGGCGGCGAAGGATCAGAGGCACACGTTCGTCTACATCCTCAATCCGAGTAACAAGCGCCTCCACGTTCCCGGAGAAATCGAGGCCCTGGGGCATCCCGTCAGCGACCACATAAGGCAAGAGAACGAAATGGCCGTCGACGGCAGCATCTCATGGAACGAGGTGCTGGGCTGGCGTCAGGTGGACCCAAAGGGCAACTTCGTCGGCGAGTTCGTGCGCAATCCCGCTTTCGGGGAGATCAGTGCCTCTCCGGTGCCGGCTGCCCGGCCTCGCCGCTACTTCAGCGAAGCGACGGGCGAGACGATCGCGGATCGGGTATACGGGGCCTATCCCGAGTCCGAAGAACATATCTACGTGCAACCGGAGGGGGCTCAGGCGGAGCGCGGCGACTCTTCGGTTGTGGCGGACAAGACGCATATCCTGATCCGCGACCCGGAAACCGACGAAAGGGTGCTCATGCCGTGGATCCGCGGTGCCGCGGAAGGCCACGTGCCCGATCAAGGAGACGGCATCAATCCTCAGCATATCGAAGCCATCGCGGCCCGGCTTGCCAGACCGGCGATTGACACCCAGACGCGAATGGCCGATCACGCCGTCGAGACACAGCAGCGGCTGACCGAGGCATCCTCGACCCAGGCGGCACCGCGCGTTCGGTCGCTATCGCCGGAAACCGAAGGCCGTGCTCGTGTCTATCGCCTCGAGGACATCGAGGCACTGAATCGGGCATCGAACGATGGCGCGTTGCCGCCGGGGCATTACGTTCACCTGATTCGCACCCCCGAGTTGGATACCGGTACCTTCACGCTGCAGCGTGGGACGGTGCCTCGTAGTGGAGTGGTGGACGATGGCGGTCACTTCCGGTGGCCGGCCGGCCGGGAGGTCAATGTCGCCAACCGCCATGGCCGGATCCACGCGGTGGTCAGCGAGTTGTCGGCTAGCCAGATCCGCGAGCGCTTCCGCAGAGGCGAGGGCCTGCCCTTCGCCCTCTATAGTGGCAAAGGTCTATGGAGTATGGCGTCGAAACTGTCGGCGCATAATCCACAGTCACCGCCAACGGCCGAGAAGCCCAGTCATATCACACAGTTTTCGGAGACGACCCAGAAGAACACATCCGAACAACAAGTGCCACCAGCAACTATTGAAAGTCAGCAGTATCGGTCGCAAGGAAGTAGTGAGACACCTCAAAGGAAAAGTCGATCTGAGAAGGTTATCGGCTCAATTCTTGGTGTTGCTGGTGCTGCGGGTGCTTCCCTTTCCACTCATCCGCTCGCGGATGCCATCGCCTTCGCGGCGCGTGGTGCCAGCTTGATTGCGAGATCGCGCCTTCCCAATCACACTAAGGTGGATCAATTCTGGGGTCGCGTGCTTCGTGGGCTGGAGTTCTGTACGCTGTCGGTGAATCTTCCTGGCTCTGCGAACGCAGTGATGCAGGGTAGTAATGTCGATATAAATCTTCCCTATAGCGCGGGTCATTTGGCATATATAATTAAAAATTACGTTGAGGCTACGACAGGGAGGCCATTTGCACCCTACGCGGATGATGTCGCACTCCCGTTATATTTCGCTGGAAGTGTTCCCTATACAGCATCGAGCCTCAGGGGGGGAGATCATGGTGCATTCGTTGATGCCACGGGAGCTGCTGGAGGAGGCCTGTTTGTTGCTGGGTCGGCACTCTTGTGGGTGCAGGGGAGTGCTACATGGCAGAAAGGTGTCAAGCCAATTATCACGAAGCTTTGGCCAGTAACGTCGTCTTCGACGAAACTTCCTCAAGAAAATTCGACATTGCCTAGGATGAATGGTGAGTCTGAAGCATCATCACAGAAAAGTGAGTCGAAGCTGAAGCCAACTCTTACCACGCCCCTTACCTACGGAATTGGATTAGGTTTTTTTGCAGCGTCATCTGCTGCAGTGGCTTGGAGCAACTCAAGAAACGAAAAAGAAGATGACCCTGATGTGGATGAAGCTCCTACGGTAGAACCTCCGAGTGATGATGAGAATGACCAAGAAGTGGATGAGGCACCTACGGTAGATCCTTCGAATGATGATGAGAATGATCAGGAAGTGGATGAGGCACCTACGGTAGAACCTCCGAATGATGAAGAGAATGACCAGGAAGTGGATGAGGCACCCATGGTAGGGCCTCCGAGTGATGATGAAAATGGCCACGAAGATGAAGGCCCTATGTTAGAACCTCTTGGTGGCAATGAGAGAGCCCGTTTCAATCTGGAGCTTGAGCACCGAGGCCATGACTGGGTCGAGGTTGAGTCACACCTGTCGCTGGGAGGCATCGCCATCAGCCGGGGACACGATGTCGCGGAAGTGGTGGAGCTCAACCTGGGCCATATCGGTGATCCCGGTGCTCTGCAACCGGGGGACCGGGTCTATCTGCCAAAGCGGGAACTGGCGTAGCGCTGTCGAGATCGACGGGAAGCTCGGCGGATGAACTCACGAGTTGCCAGGCGTGAAACGAATCCCTATCCGGCACTGGGCTTGCGGCTCGACCCCCGGTTTGTCGGTGCGCTGGTCGAGTATGTCCGGACGAGGGGGGGCATTCCCTTTGCCGAGTTCATGGACCGCTCTCTCTATGGACTTGATGGGGAGGGGGGATATTACAATTCGGGAGTCGTCTCGATCGGCAATACCAGTGGCGACGATTTCCTCACGGCACCGGAGCGAAGTCGTTACTTTGGCCGTACGATCGCGAAAGCGCTGGTCGATATGCATGCGGCGATGGGCTATCCCCGGCGCTTCGATGTGGTCGAGATGGGGGCGGGCAATGGTACGCTGGCTCACGATATCATCGAAACCTTACAGGCCGACCACGTCGAGCTTCATGGCGCGCTTCGCTATACGATCGTGGAGTGCAGCCGGGCTTTGATCATGCGTCAGCGGGAAGCCCTGGCGGGAAGGAAACGGGTTCGCTGGGTCCACGCAAACGCAGACAGCCTGCCGTTGTGGAAGGTACGAGGCGTGTTGCTGTCCAACGAACTCCCCGATGCCTTTCCGGTGCACCGTGCCGTGGTTCGGGATGGCGAGATCAGGGAGATTTACGTCACCGTCGATTCCCACGGGGACTTCGGCGAAGAGGAGCGGTCGCCGAGTCCGGCTCTCGCCGCCGTGCTCCTGGACCTGAACAAGCTGTTCCCCATCGCTGCACAGCCTGATGGCGAGCGGTTGACGGTCAATGCCAGGGCCATGCATTGGATGCGTGAGCTCGGGGTGGCCCTCGATGAGGGCTATGTGCTGACTTTCGACTACGGACGGCCGGGCGTCATCAGGCAAGCACCTTATACCGTCTTTGACTGGGAGCAGTACCCCTTGAATATCGGGTATCGATATCCCGGTGCGGTCGATATGACATCTCACGTCGATCCTGTCGTGCTGTCGAAAGTCGGGGAGCGTGTCGGGCTGAAGCCCGTTTCCACGACATCTGCCCCGAAGGGCCTATATACGCAACCCGCTTTTCTGGAGGCGAACGGATTAAGGGAGGCTCTGGCGATGGAAGCCGATACCCGGGAGCGCAGCAGGGCCTTGGGGCTACTGGGGGAGGACTACTTCAATTTCTTTGCCCTGGTCCAGGAAAAGTCTCGCGAGACGCCAGGCGATGACGGAGTGAAGCAACGATCAAGTAACCTGATATCGCGGGTAACAATGGTGCCTCCCGAGGGGTGTGCACATCTCTATCATCTTGGTGATATCAAGGCCTTGAACAGGGCGTCGAACCAGGGTGCCCTGCCTCCCGGCCATTATGTTCACTTCATCCGTATGCGCGGTCTGGTCACCGCCATGTCTTCTCTGCACCGGTGTAGGGTGCTGAGCAGTGGGCATGTCGGCGATGATGGTCATGTCCGGTGGCCCAGCAACCTCAAGGTTCGGGCCTGCCACGATGTTTACATCGTTGTCACCGCCCTGTCGGTGCCGGAGATGAAGGATCGCTTGCTCCGTGGCGTGGCAATTCCGTTTGCCGAACGTCACGGAGCCGATGCCTGGTTTTCAAGCGACGCCTAGGGGAAATGAGCCCGCTACCTTAAAAATCTCCCGACCAGCTCCGGCCAAGCGTCCATGAAAAGGGCATGCCTGATAAGTTTAAAAATCAGCAGCGGCATGGGAGTGGGTTATAGTGACGATGGTGATGGCTGATTGTATTTATTGGAGAGCGTTATGGGTGGGTTTTTACATAACGCTGCGTGATGAGTGATGTGCTCAAATAACAATATAAAACCAGGCGTTTCTGTTTGTAACATTTTTATCTGGGTTTTTCTTCTGCGGAAATTGCACTGTCATTTTACTTATCTATGATTAACTCGTAGGTTGGTAACCCCGCTGGCGAAACTGCGATCTGATGTCGCTGTAATGTCTGTGAATAGGGGCAAGAGATTCAGAATAATTTTCCATTCCAATTCCACAGGCCAGTAAAGGAGATATGCCATGGCCCTTTTCAAGCTGATGCCCAGGAAGGAAAACGGTGCAGAGGGGGTGGACGGTGCCGGCGGTGGCGGCATCGATGTCAACGAACTGAAGAAAGTCTTTGAAGACGCCGCCAAGAAGTCCATGGAGGTCAGCAAGACCAAGACCGAGGGGAACACAGAGGTCGACACCGCCAGGTCGGCGCGGCCGAATAACTGACGTTGTCAGGGCGGGCGGTGGTGTCACCGCCCGCCTCATCACGCCTGGGGTGTTGGCAACCATCGACACCCCAGGCGAGGGTCGCAAGATACTTTTATCACTGGCCACTCGCCCTTGGGGGTGGGCGGCATGAGTTCCTGATGGCAGGTGTCCCATGGCCTCCGCATTCATGACATCCATAAGCGCCTTCCTGTTGCCGACGACCGACGTCTTCTCGACACTGGAGGTCACGCGTGGTCTCCACCGTGGTGTCGCCATTCCCATCGAACAGCCGGTCTGTCGGATCGGGTCCTCGCGGCATGCCGACGTGATGCTGAGTGACGATGCCGTTGTCGCCGAACATGCCACCCTGCGCTTCCATGCCCGCATGGTCGCCATCGAGGCCGTGGGGGATGACATCGAGGTCAATGGCAAGCGGCTCCCCCAGGGGACCGGCTGGCGAACCGCGCTGCCGGTGACGCTCGATATCGGTGAGGCGAGGCTGCAGCTTTCCCGGCCGGAACTGTCCCTGCCGCCGGCCGTGCAAGCCATCCAGGAAATCGCTACACGTGGCTACCAAGCCACGGGAGAGTCCGCCGCTGGTGTGCTGCAAGTGGCCAGGCAGAGGGTTCCCCCCGCGCTCCAAGCCATCGGCGGGTTCGCTGCCCCCGGCCTTTGCGCCATTCATCGGGCGCTTTCCCCGCTTTTCCTGGGGGTGAGGCGGTTCGTCTCCCCCGGTGTCCGCCGGCTCGGTAGGTGTCTGGCTCCAGCATCCCTGTGGATCCGCGAACAGGGGAGCAAGATTCCGGTTCCGAAGCGCTGGCGTGAACGCCTGATGCCTCGCCGTCGCCCTGTGCCTGGTACCTTCGTCAAGCGTAGTGCGGCCGTCACGGCGTTATGCATGGCGGTGGCACTCATCGGCATTTATCAATTCGTCGGTGTCGGCAAGGCCGGCGCCAGCATTTCTCCCAATGCCCTGCACTCCGCCGCCATCCTGCACCCACAGGCGGCCGAGGCCGCGCGGTTGCTCATGACACCCTCCATGTCTCCCGGCGAGGCACTGAGTCAACGGCTGGCCGAGGCCGGTCTCGACAGCCTGCAGGTGCGGGATGCCGGCAGCCACCTGGTCGTTTCCGGTGAGTTCGCCCCGGACAGATACGATGCCTGGCGGGACGTGCAACGCTGGTTCGACGAGCACCACGGCAGCCACCAGGTATTGATCAGCGATGCCCGGCCGGGTCTGGCGCTCGACGCCCCGGCCCTTCAGTTCCAGGCGGTGTGGTTCGGTGACAACCCCTACGTCATCGACGCCCGGGGGGAGCGACTCTATCCAGGGGCCGCGCTGCAGGAGGGTTGGGTGCTCGCCGAGATCGGCGACGACCGTGTCACGGTGCGCCGTGGCGACGATGAATTTTCCCTGACGCTCTAGCGGGATGGATTCGATGAAAGTCACTGCCGATCGGACCAATGACGCTCACCGGCTCCGCGGGAGCCCGGAGTCGGTGGCGCGGGCCGATGACACCGGTGGCAACCGCCCCGTCGACCCGCAACGCCAGGCCGATTTCGCTCGAGCCGTGGAGAGCAGCCAGGCACGCCGCCAGCACCACGGCTCGCTGCTCGAGCAGATCGAGCGGTTGACGCTGCCTACCGCCAGCGATCCATCGCTCTACAGCAACGAACGCAGCATCGAACTGCTGCAGCACGTCGTCGATAACGTACTGCCACGGATGGACACTGACGTCGACATCGCCGAGATGGCCGCCCAGGTACTCACCGAGGAGATCACCCAGCGGCTGGAGTGGGCGGAGCGCCATGCCGAGGCCGGGGGAAGCCATTGATGAACGATAGCGATCGTAATGCCGCAGATCTGCTGCATATGCTGGGGCACCTCTATGCCAAGAGTGGCGACCACAAGCGTGGGCTCGTGTTGCTGCTGCTGGCCGCGCACATCGCTCCTGTCCACCCGGGCATTCTGCATACGCTGACCCGGGCCTTCATCGCTGTCGGTGACGCGCGGCGTGCGCTCAATGCGATCGACCGCCTCGAGCAACTGCAAGGTCCCTCGCCCACGCTGATGCTGCTGCAGAGCCGGGCACTCTGGTCCGAGGGGCGCGAGGACGATGCCCGGCACTGCTTTCGTGAGTACCTGCAGCGCCGGGGCGACACATGAACGGCGCCTTCACCAAGCTCAACGTCATCGCCCAACGTGCTGCGCAACGCAGCGACGTGGTGATCGCCATCTTCATCGTGCTGGCGGTCATCATGATGATCATCCCGTTACCGACCGCCCTGGTGGATGCCCTGATCGGCCTCAACATCGGTTTCAGCCTGCTGATCCTGATCGTGGCGTTCTATATCACCCATCCGGTCGAATACTCGTCGCTGCCACCGATCATCCTGCTGGCTACGCTGTTTCGCCTGGCGCTGTCGATCACCACCACGCGGCTGATCCTGCTCGAGGGGGATGCGGGTCAGATCGTCGCGGCGTTCGGCAACTTCGTCATTGCCGGTGAGGTGGTGATCGGCCTGGTGGTCTTCCTGATCATCACCGTGGCCCAGTTCCTGGTGATCACCAAGGGCGCGGAACGCGTCGCCGAGGTGGCCGCCCGCTTCATCCTGGACGCCATGCCGGGCAAGCAGATGAGCATCGACAATGATCTGCGCAATGGCGACATCGACCAGGCTCAGGCGCATGCCAAGCGCAGGCGCCTGGAACAGGAAAGCCAGCTATACGGGGCCATGGACGGCGCCATGAAGTTCGTCAAGGGCGATGCCATCGCGGGCCTGGTGATCCTGTGCGTCAACCTGGTCGGCGGGCTTTCGATCGGCATGGTCAAGCGTGACATGTCGTTTGGCGAGGCGGTGAACACCTATTCGCTACTGACCGTCGGGGACGGGCTCATCGCCCAGATCCCGGCACTGTTGATCGCCGTCGGCGCCGGCACGGTGGTGACGCGGGTCAGTTCCGACCACAGCGGCGACCTCGGCAGCGAGATCGTCGGCCAGCTCGGCAGGAACTCACGGGCACTGGGATTGACCGCCGTGATCCTGTTCTTCGTCGCCTTCATCCCGGGGTTCACCTCCACGGTATTCCTGAGCCTGGCGGCAGGGCTCGGGTTTGCCGCCTGGGTGATTCGTCGTCGTGAACGCCGGCTCGCAGGGGACATGATGCCGGACACCGCCTCGATGGTGGAGTCGACGGTAGAGACGCCTTCTTCTCCCTCGGCGGCGGCATCATCGGAGCTCGGTACCACTTCGGAGGCTGCCCCGGCGACCCGGCACCGGGTGGTGCTGTCGCTGGCCACGTCGCTGGCCGAGGCGCTGGCACTCGATACTCTCCGCCAGGGGCTCGACGAGGCACGACGCCGAGCGGGTGACGACCTGGGCATCGACATGCCGAGCGTCGGCCTGCGTGTCGATGCGGCGCTGGAAGCGCATCACTTCGGCATCGAGCTCGACGAAGTGCCGATCATGAAGGGCGAGATACCCGTCGACCGTACCCTGCTCGACGACGATCCCGTACACCTGGAGCTGCTCGGGGTCGAATCTGTCAGTCACGCGCCGCTGTTGAGCCGCCGCCCCGGGCACTGGGTCGCCAGCCGGGAACTCGAGCGCCTCGATGAGGCCGGCATCGGCTACCGGACGGTCGACCAGGTGCTGTGCCACTGCCTGGAGCGCATCCTGGCCCGCTACGCCGGCGAGTTCATCGGCATCCAGGAGACACGTGCCCTGCTGTCAGGCATGGAGCAGGACTATGCGGAACTGGTGGGGGAGGCGGTACGCGTGGTGTCGCTGCAGAAGATGTCGGACATCCTGCGTCGCCTGGTGGATGAAGGCATCCCCCTGCGCGCACTGCGCACCATCCTGGAGGCGATGGTGACCTGGGGGCCGCAGGAGCAGAGCGTGCCGCGCCTGGCCGAGCGCATCCGTACCGCCCTGGCTCGTCAGATCTGCCATCGTTTCGCGCGAGCGGATCGTGTGCTGCCGGCCTGGGTGGTGACCCGCCAGCTCGAGGAGGCCATCCGCGCATCACAACGCGATGGTGATGGCATCCCCCGGAGCGGGGGGCTCCCGGTGACGCTGTCCCGCTCGCTGAGCCAGTGGTTTCAGCAGCGACTGGACAAGCTGGACGATGACTTGGCCCCCGTCGTGATCGCCTCCGCCGACGTACGGCCGGCGCTGCAGCAATTGTCGAAGCGCCATGAGCTGGACCTGCCGGTCATCGCCTGGCCGGAAGTGGCGCCCGAATTCAACCTGCAGTCACTGGCACAGGTGCGGTTGCCGCAGGCGCCGTCACGCACCGGCACCAATGAAGCGACGAGTTCCCCCAAAGGCAAGGCCGAATGAGCGTGTCGATCAATGACAATCCACCCCCTGTGCATGGAGCAGCCCCTGTGACGGCAGCAACCTTCTCGATATCCAGAGCGCTTTTCGGCTACGCGGCGCTGGAGCGTCATCTCTCGCACCTGGCGGCACTGCTGCTGGCGCCCCTCCTGATGCTGCTGGCGTTGCCCGGCCATGCCCAGACGGATGTCGATACCGGTGACGAGCAGGGCCTGACCCTGGAAACCGGGCAGGGGCGTATCTTGCGGTTCCGCGAAGCGGCGGCCTCGGTCTTCGTGGCCGATCCCGAGGTGGCCGACGTGCAGGTCGTGTCGCAGGGCGTCCTCTACCTGTTCGGCAAGAGTCAGGGCGATACCAACCTGATCGTGCTGAGTGACGACGATCGCACCCAGGCCTCGATGCGTCTGCAGGTGCGCGACGGTGCCCGGGTTGCCCAGCAGGCGCTGCGCGGGGCGGGTGCCGATGCCCCGATCCGCCTGCGCATGGCCGGCAATCAACTGGTGGCAGAAGGCGAGGGCCAGGATGTCTCCAGTGCCATCGCCACGCAGTCCACCCTCGAGAGTCACGCACCGGAGGAGGGCGGGACACTGGACAATACCACCTACGAGGGTGGCACCCAGATCAACCTTCGTGTGCGCTTTGCCGAGGTGTCTCGCGAGGAACTGCTGCAATATGGCGTCAGCTGGAGCGCGCTGATCAACAACGGTTCCTTTTCGCTCGGCGTCTTCCCCGGCTCCCAGGCCGGCAACACCTTCGGCACCCTCGGGGCGGGAGCCGACAGCGTCGACGGCCTGCTCCAGGCGCTGCAGGAGAACGACCTGCTGCAGATCCTGGCCGAGCCCAATATCACCGCCGTCACCGGTGAGACGGCCAGTTTCCTGGCCGGTGGCGAGATCCCCATCCCGGTGCCGGTCAGCCGCGACCTGGTCGGCATCGAGTACAAGCAATTTGGCGTCTCGCTGCTGTTCACGCCGGCACTGCTGCCCAACGACCGCATCTCCCTGCAGGTACGTCCCGAGGTGAGCAGCCTGACCGGCAGCAGCGTCGAGATCGGCGGCCTCAGCGTGCCGGGTCTGCAGGTGCGCCGCGCCGACACCCTGGTCGAGGTGGGGAGCGGCCAGACCTTCGCCATCGCCGGCCTGTTCCAGCGTGACACCTTCAACAATGTCGAACGCATTCCCGGGCTGGGGGACATCCCGATCCTCGGCAACCTGTTTCGCTCGCGGCGCTTCCAGCGCAACGAAACCGAACTGGTGATCCTGATCACGCCCTACATCGTCGAGCCGAGCTCGGCGCCGACACCGCGTACGCCGCTGGACCAGGCAAGGGTCACCGGTGACGACGGCCGACTCGACACTCGCACCACCTACCAGGTGGAGCGGGACGACCCCTTCGGGTTTCATCTGCAATGAATGGGGGAGTGAAGAACATGAAGCATGCATGCCGTACGGCCTGGTGGCGACTCATCCCCCTGTCGATGCTGCTAGGCGGCTGCGCATCGTCGCTCGGTCCGATCTCCTGGGAGACGGGCTACCGGCAGGTCGCGGAGGATCCCGCGGATGGCGACGCAGCCCAGCGCCTGGCGATCGTCCCCAATACCTGTCGAGTGCAACCCGACCAGACCGGCATCGTCACCCTGCCATCCGGTTGTGCCAACGATCTCAATCTGCAACGCATGGTCGAGCGTCCCGACGATCTGCTGCAGGGGCGCGAGATGGGCCCCGCCTCGGCGGCGCCGGTCGCTGCGGCGGCCCGCGAACGGCTGGGCGGGCGTGAGCAGGCCAACAGTCGCCGCTATCAGCTCGAGTCGGAGGCGCGCAGCGCCACCGGCGGAAGTGCCACCTCGGGGGATCTGTGAGCGCCTGGGGCCTCTGCCACCTGGGGGCCGGCGCCGATGGCGCCGGCGGCGAGGGTCACTCGGCCATCGCCAGCCCCATGGCGCGGGCACGCTCGACAGGGTCGGGGATTTCACCGATGCGCTGGGCACGCTCGATCAGCGACTGGCGGAGCGCGTCGGGCATGTCGGGGATCGTGGCGCTTGCCGCAAGCTCCAGGTCCTGGGCCAGCACCAGCACCAGGATCAGGTTGCGGAAGTGGCGCTGCTCGGCCAGTGGCGAATCACTGACCCGCTGCATCAACGCGATGGCTTCGGCACTGTCGCCCGTCAGTGAGTGTGCCAGTGCCAGGTTGGTGAGGGTGTCGGGATCCCGGGGGGCCAGGGCCACGGCCCGCGAAAAGGCATGCTGCGCGGCCTCTCCCTGGCCCAGCAAGGCGTGGGCGACGCCCAGTCGGCTCCATGCCTGTCGGGTATCGAGTTCGGGAGCTGCCCTCTGCAGGTTGCGTGCTGCGCCCTCGACTTCGCCGAGCTGGAGTTGGGTCGTGCCCAGTCCCAGCAGCGCCTCCGGGTTCTCGATGTCGAGAGTGAGCGCAGTACGGAACGCGGCCTTGGCGGCCTGCGCATTACCGGCGGCGAGTCGTGCCTTGCCGAGCCGAACGTGGATGTCGGGGGAGTCATCCGACATTTCCAGGGCTCGCTCGTACATGGCGGCGGCAGTCGCATGGTCGCCGCGCTGGTTGATGTCGTCTGCCAGGCCGAGCAACCGGGCTTCCTCTCCCCGCGGACCGGTGGTCGTGCAGGCAGCCAATGCCGCGCAGGACAGCAGGAGAGAAAGGCGTAAATGGGGGCGTATCACAGTCGGGTTCTCCTTCTTCCGGGCTCTTCGGGGTCCTTGGAATCACTGGCAAGGACGAGTCGGGTATGCCTGTGCTGCGTCAAGAGGTTCGGCGCATGATGCAGCGAGGTGGCTGCAGCAATGGCGTGATGATTCATCGCGATATTATGCGAAAGTTTCTCTCCTTGATACATCGGGTGATGAAAATATCGGGATCGGAAATGGGTCGGTAGGGCGACGGTTATCCAGTATTCATTCCGAGCCTGGTTTGGGCGCTCCCTGGGCCGGCGTGATGCCACCCAGGCGTCTCGAAAGATGGCGGTGCCTCATCGGTTTTATCATCCTGACAGCCATCGGCAGTTTCGTCTGGCCAACGGATGCGTTAGCCAGCGATGACACGGGATGGCTCGGTGACGAGTGGCAGGAGCGTGAATATCGCTATGTCATCATCGATCAGGATGTTCGCGATGTATTGAAGGAGCTGGGCCACAACCTGTCCATGCCGGTGGAGATTTCTCGTGAGGTAAGAGGGCGCGTGCATGGTGATATCCGCACCGGAAGTGTCGAGGAATTTCTCGAGCAGATCAGTGCCGCCAATGGTCTGGCCTGGTTCTTCGATGGCGGTGTGTTGCATGTCACCACCCGCCAGGAGATGACCCAGCGTCGCTTCGACCTGGAGGGTGTCGATTCGCAGCGCCTGATGGACGAGATCGACCGCGCCCGTATCGGTAACCCACTGAGAGCAAGATTGATAAACGGCGACTCGACGCTGCAGGCCTGGGGACCCGAGCCCTGGATCGACAGTGTGGCACGCCACGTCGAGCGGCTGAGGCAACCGGCTCCGAGAGGCCCTTCAGGGGTCCGGGTATTTCGGGGAGGAACGGCGACGGAAACCTCGGTCGCCGAATGAGTGAACTGCATAAGGAGGATTGACATGGCGACTATCGAACCCACCGGTGCTCCGGGGCCCAACGACGCCTCGGGGGCCGATCAGCAGGCCTTCGATGCGGCGGTCGACAATGCCAGGGCGACGGAGATCGTCGGCGAGGCCGTTGGCTCCTTGGCGGCATCGCACCTGTTGGACTACGCCGGCGACATGCTCAAGGACGAAGGCTGAATTGTCGCCTGGCCGCGTGCGGTGAGAACCAGCGGGTGACGCCGCACTTTCCATGATGGCAGCGAGGGAGGGAGCGAGATGACCCCCACGACAGCGATTGGCGCAGGCCCGATGCCGGCGTCGGCCAGTGGCCCCGATCTCGGGGCCCTGGCCTCGCAGAATCTGTTCGAACACATGGCGAGCACCTCCGGCTCGACGCTGCAGGCCGTGACCCCTGCCGAGCTGGGCGGCAACCTCATGAGCAAGCTGGAAGGCACGATCGAACGGATACAGAACTTCACCGACAGGGTCGGCGGAGACGCCGGTGCACCATCGTCCATTGCCGATGGCGAAGGCGTGCGCAGCGAGGAGGCCAGCGGCTTGGGGGACCCCCAGTTCGAACGCATGATCGAATCGTTCGGCGCGATGTTCGATCATGCGGTCGAGACGCGACTGATCTCGTCCTGTGCTTCCCAGGTGTCAGGAGCCTGCACGACCTTGCTGCGGGGACAATGAGCCTTGTTCTCTACTGATCGGATCCGGGCGCCACGCGCCCAGGCCGCCAGGCTGCTGCTGATCATCGTCGCTGCCCTGCTGCTGCAGGCATGCGATGCCGAACTCTATACCGGCCTGAGCGAACGTGAGGCCAACGTCATGGTGGCGACCCTGGCGCGGCATGGCATTCCTGCCAAGCGGGTGGCCGAGGATGAGGGGCGCATGACCGTCACCGTCGACGAGGACAGCTTCGCCGAGGCGGTCGAGATCCTCGACCGCCTCGGCCTGCCCGAGGAGACGTTCACCAACCTCGGTGAGGTCTTCGAGAACAACAGCCTGGTGTCATCACCGGTGCAGGAACGTGCCCAGATGATCTATGCGCTCAGCGAGGAGCTGTCGCATACGGTCTCCCAGGTCGACGGTGTGCTCTCGGCCCGGGTGCACGTGGTATTGCCCGAGAACGACCTGATGCGCCAGAACAGCACGCCGTCGTCGGCATCGGTGTTCGTTCGTCATGCACCGGAACTCGACGTCGGCCCCTTGATCCCGCGGATCAAGACGCTGGTCGCCAATGGCATCTCCGGGCTCGCCTACGACAATGTCTCGGTGGTGCCGGTCGCCGCCATGAGGCTGGAATCCCGGATCGACGTCGCTCCGTCGACGAGCTCCTTTCTGGGCATCGCCATGCCGGCCAAGAGTGTGGGGCGTGCCGGATGGATCTTCGGCATCCTCATCGTACTGGTGCTGGGACTGGCCGGTGCCCTGGGCTGGATGGCCTGGCAAAGACGCCGACGGGATACCTATGAACTGGAAACCCCGCCATGAGCTCCCCTTCTCGTCTCTTGCACCCTGAGCGAGCCGCCGGCAGCAGCCCCCGACGGCCGGCCTTCCTCGACTCACCGGCACACTGCATCGCACCGCGATGGCTGCGCGACTGCCTGGGCGATATCGCCGACGACGCCACCATGGACAGCCTGGCAGGTCATCCCCGCTTCCAGCGGCGCTTGATGCAGTTGTTGATCCGACAGCATGACTTGCCGCCTCCCGAGTCGCTGCCCGCGCCAGGGGAGTCCGATCTGACACTGCTGCGGCTGCCATCCGATGCCGGCGACACCTTGGTGCACTACTGCGGCATGATCTGCCACGCCATGGCCTTCGTTCGCGAGATACGTGCACCGCGGGTGGTGGCCCTCAAGGAGCGTTTCGGCGAGGCCGCCTTTGCCGCCGCACTGGCCAATCGGGAGTTGGCGATCTCCGGCGCCACCTTCGCCGACGATGATGCGCTCGCCCATGCCGTCCGTCGCGATGGCTCGGCCTGTTTCACGGCATGGCTGTCGAGCCAGCCGGCAGCGCTCATCGCCTGGCTACGCCTGGGACTGGCCTGCGACCTGGAAACGAGTGACGCCGGCATGCCGCCGGAAATTCATGCACAGGGCGTCCTCATTACCCGCCGTGCCGCGGCCATCCTCGCCGATATCGAGCCCAGGGAATCACATCATGAACGAGCTACCGACACGTCCGAGCAAGACGATTCTGCGTAACGGCGAAGCGCAGGCATGGATAGACGGCTACGCCTTCCTCGAACGCGCCAGGGCGCGTGCCAGCGAGATCGACGTAGAGACGCGCCGTACCACGGCCACTGCCTATGCCGATGGTTTCGAGGAGGGGCGCCGCGAGGGCGAAGCCCAGGCGGCCGAACTGCTGGCACAGACCACGCAGCGTGTGACGCGCTACCTGGGCGGCCTCGACCGATCGATGGCCGAGCTCTGCCTGCAGATGGTGCGCCGCATCCTGGGCGAGTTCGACGATGCCGAACTGATCGGCCGCTGCGTGCGCCAGGCGCTGCGCGAGTATCGCCATGACATGAACGTGACCGTCCGCGTCGCCGCCGAGCGGGTGGCGGATGTCGAAGCGCTGCTGGCCGCCGTGCCGGACGCGCCCGATGACCCGGCCTATCGGGTCGAGGGCGACGCCCAGTTAGGCCCCGGGCAGTGCCTGCTGGTCAGCCCGGTCGCGGTGGTCGATGTCGGGCTCGACTCACAGTTGACGGCCCTGCGCCGTGCGCTGATGACCAGGACGGAGCCGCGTCGATGAGCGCCCCCGAGATCGATTTCGACTCGCTGCTGCCGCGCCTGGGCGAGCGCCTGGCCGAGGCCGAACTGCGCCCGGTGCACGGTCGCGTACGCCGCATCCGCGGCTTGCTGGTGCATGCCAGCGTCGGTGGCACCGGCATCGGCGAGCTGTGCTACCTGCGCGACCCGCTGAGCGGCCGCCATGTGGCCGCCGAGGTGATCGGCTTCGAGGACGAGGACGCCATCCTGTCGCCGATCGGCGATCTGCAGGGCATGTCGACTCGCGCCGAGGTCATCGCCACCGGCGGCCCCCAGGGGGTGCCCGTGGGGGAAGCGCTGCTCGGCCGGGTGATCAGCCCGCTGGGGGCGTTCGTCGATGCCGCCCCGGGAGTCGACGTCGGCGCCTTGAGTGCCTATCCCGTCCATGCCGAGCCGCCCATGCCGTTGTCGCGACAATTGATCCAGCACCCGTTGGCGTTGGGCATTCGCGCCATCGATGGACTGATGACCGTGGCCAAGGGCCAGCGCGTCGGGATCTTCGGTGAACCGGGGGTCGGCAAGTCGTCGCTGCTGTCCGCCATCGTGTGCGGTAGCGAGGCGGATGTCATCGTGCTGGGGCTGATCGGTGAGCGTGGCCGCGAAGTGCGCGAGCTGCTGGACGTGCAACTGGATGCCAAGGCACGGCAGCGCACGGTCTGTGTGGTGGCCACTTCCGACCGCCCGGCCATCGAACGGGCCCGGGCCGCCATGGTCGCTACCAGCGTGGCGGAATACTTTCGCGACCAGGGGCGCGACGTCCTGCTGCTGGTCGACAGCATCACCCGCTTTGCCCGCGCCCAGCGCGAGATCGGCCTGGCCGCCGGCGAGCCGCCGACCCGGCGGGGCTACCCGCCCTCGTTCTTCGCTGCCCTGCCGCGCCTGCTCGAACGCGCGGGGCCGGGTGCCACCGGCAGCATCACGGCGCTCTATGCCGTGCTCACCGAGGGTGACGGCACCCTCGACCCGGTGGCCGAGGAGACCCGCGCCATCCTCGACGGCCACATCATGCTCAGCGCCGACCTGGCCCGACGCGACCACTTCCCGGCCATCGACGTGCTCGCCAGCCGTAGCCGTCTGATGGATACCGTCACCTCGAGCGAACAGCGCCAGCAAGCCAGCCGGATACGCGACCTGCTGGCGCGCTACCGCGACGTCGAGCTGTTGCTGCAGGTCGGCGAATACCGCGAAGGCAGCGATGCCCGCACCGACGAAGCGGTCAGCAAGCGCGCCGCCATCGAAGCCTTCCTGCGCCAGGACGGCACGGAGCACAGCGATTTCGAGGAGACCCAGCGACGCATGAGCGAGATCCTGTCATGAGCGACCGCCAGCGCCTCGAACGACTGATGACGCTGCGCGAGCGGCGCGAACGCCTGGCCCAGGCCGCCCTGCAGGAACAGCACCACCGCTGTCAGGCCGAGGCGCGGTGCATCGACAGCCTGGACGGCGACCTGGCCCGGGAGCGCAGCGACTTCGATCGCCTCGAGCGCGAGTGGTTCGACGCCATGCAGGGCACGACCCTGTCGGCACAGGAGCTGGAGCAGGCGCGGCAGGCCATCGACGATCACTACCGGCGCCAGGCCGAATTGACCGAGGCCCGACGCGCCGCCGACCTCGAGCATCGCCGGCAACTCGCCGAACGCGAGCGGTGCGCCAGCGAGTGGGTCCGCCGGACCCGTGCCAGGCAAGCCCTTGGCTCCCTGCTGGAGCGCCACCGCCGTGCCGACCACATCGCCGCGGAAGGGCGCCACGAACTGGATATCGAGGACGACGCACCCCGGGGAGGACATTGATGGTGGAGCTCGAGGTGCCGCGCGGCGATGAGCGGCAGCATGTCCCAGCGGATTTCCCGGCAGGCGCCGTGCCCCTGCGGCTGCCGAGCCTGGACCCGGAGCTCGTCGACACGCTGAACGCCCTGAATCGCCCTCGCGTGGCGGTAACGCTGCCCCTTGGCGAGCGTGAGGTGCTGGTGCGACTCGACAAGGGGGCTGAGCCGGCATCCCTGGCGATCGCGGCAAGCATCGGTGAAGCGCCAGCCGTGCTGCACGTTGCTCACGAGAGCCTGGCGGTGCTGACGGCACATCTGGCGCTGCACCGCTCGCTGTCGGAGTGCACGCCTGCCCAGCGGGCGCTGTGGCTGGAGTACGCCCTGCTGGAGTGGATCGAGCCCCTGGAGGGGCATCTGGGCCAGCCGATCCAGTTGCTCGGCGATGCCCCCGAGTCCGAGGCCGGGCTGCCCATTCGTCTGCCGCTGCGCCTGGAGGTCGACGGCCAGACCTGTCGCCTGTCGCTGTCGCTGGGTGTCGCCACCGCCCGGACGCTATTGCCGCTGCTCGATGAGCACTGCCCGGGCACACCGAAGTCCTGCTCGGCGCTGCCGCTGCCGCTGCAATGGATCGCCGGCTATCAGGACCTGACGCTGGCCGAGCTGCGCAGCCTCGCGCCCGGCGACGTGGTGCTGCTCGAGCGGCCGGAGTCGACGCTGGCGGTTGCCGGTCGCCTGATGATCCGGGTGGCCGAGAAGCGCGGTGGCCTTCACCTGGCCGTGCCGCCGGCCGCCTGGCACGACGGCGTCCTCGACACGTCTCCGGTGCCCGCGAACAACGACAACCCCCAGAGGAGGAGTGACGACATGGAAGACGACTCTCGGAAACCGGCACCGCCACGTCTGGATGGGGCGACTCTGGACCGCCTGCCGGTACGCCTGGTGTGCGAGCTGGGGCGCCTGGAACTCTCCCTCGGCGAGTTCCGCGAACTGGACCAGGGCAGCGTGCTGCCGCTGTCGCGGCCGGCGGAGAATGCCGTGGATATCGTGGTCAACGGCCGGCACATGGGGCGCGGCCGGCTGGTGGAGATCGGCGACAGCCTGGGCGTGCAGATCGTGAGGCTGTCCAGCGATGAGTGACTTCGAGCCCAACCTGATCGGGATGATCATCGTTGTCGCCTCGCTGGGCCTGTTGCCACTGGCGGTCGTCACCATGACCTCGTTCCTCAAGATCGCCGTGGTGCTGTTTCTGATCCGCAACGCGCTGGGCATCCAGCAGACGCCGCCCAACCTGGTGCTGTACGGCATCGCCCTGGTGCTGACCGTGTACATCACCACCCCCCTGGTCGGCGAGATGGTCTACCAGTTCGAGAGTCACACCGGCGAGCTGGAGAACGTGGAGGACATACGGGCAACCGGCGCGTTGCTGGGCGAACCGCTGCAGGACTATCTCTCGCTCTATGCCAACGAACGCGAGCGCGCCTTCTTCATCGATGCCACCCAGAACATCTGGTCGGAACAGGCGCGCGAGAACCTCGCGAGCGACGACCTGGTGGTACTGATGCCGGCCTTCGTCACCTCCGAGCTCGCTCGCGCCTTCGAGATCGGCTTCCTCATCTACATCCCGTTTCTGGTCATCGACCTGATCGTGGCCAATGTGCTGATGGCGATGGGCATGGTGATGGTGGCCCCCCCGCTGATCTCGGTGCCGTTGAAGATCTTGCTGTTCGTCGCCGTCGACGGCTGGTCGCGGCTGATGCATGGCCTGATTCTCAGCTATGGGGGGTAGCAGTAGCCGATGACGGATGACATCTTTCTCACGTTGATGAACAACGCCCTGTGGACGGTGCTGCTGCTGTCGGCACCGGCGCTGTTGGCGGCGATCGTGATCGGCTTCGGCATCGGCCTGCTGCAGGCGCTGACACAGATCCAGGACCAGTCCCTGCCGCAGTCGATCAAGGTCATCGTCGTGTTTCTGGTGCTGATCGTGGCGGGCCCGCTGCTGGCCGGCCAGTTGGTCAACCTGACCGACCAGGTGCTGGACAACTTCGCCGTCTGGTCGCGTTAGGTTCGGCATGGTGTTCGACGAGATCGTCCGTTTTCTCACCGAGCTGGTCTATCCGCTGCTCGCCGCCGCGGCCATCGGCATGGCCCGGGCGATGGGCGTGATCCTGATCACCCCGGCGTTCAACCGTCTCGGCCTGACCGGCCTGATCCGCACTGCCGTCGCCGTGACCATCTCGCTGCCGATGATGGTGCCGATCTTCGCCACGCTATCGTCGATGGACTCTCCGTCGAGTTTCACCATCGCCGCCCTCCTGATCAAGGAACTGCTGATCGGCGTGATCATCGGCCTGGTGTTCGGCATCCCGTTCTGGGCGGCGGAGGTCGCCGGCGAACTGGTCGACCTGCAGCGTGCCTCGACCATGGGGCAACTGCTCGATCCGATGGGCAGCACCGAATCCGGCGTCACCAGCACGCTGCTGGTCGTCACGCTGGTGGCGCTGTTCTTCGTGACCGGTGGCTTCATGGTCATGCTCGATGGCTTCTACCGCAGCTATGCGCTATGGCCGGTGGAGACCTTCGTCCCGGTGCTGGAAACCCGGGCCGCGCTGGCCGTGCTCGGCCTGCTGGACCAGGTGATGCGAGTCGGGGTGCTGATGGTCGCGCCCCTGGTCATCGCCCTCCTGGTCGCCGATCTGATGCTTGCCTACCTGGCGCGGATGGCACCCAACCTTCACGTATTCTCGCTGTCGCTGGCGATCAAGAACCTGCTGTTCACCTTTCTGATGCTGCTCTACATCGTGTTCCTGGTGCCGCTGATGTTCGAAGAGCTGGGGGCGTTGGGCGACGACTATCAGCGCCTCGAAGCGCTGATCCGTACGAGGTCGTGATCCCCCGGCACAAAGGAGGCATCCGTCATGAGCGACAAGCCCAGCGAAGAGAAATCGCTGCCGCCATCCGAGAAGAAACTGCGCGATGCGCGCCGGAAGGGGCAGGTGGACAAGAGCTCCGACATGGTCACCGCCATGGTCATGCTCGGCTGCACGCTCTATCTCGCCAGCGCCGCCGGTGACATCGAGGACCGGGTGCGCAACCTGATCAATACCACGACCCGGCTCTACCACGAACCCTTCGACACGCTGTGGCCGCGCCTGCTGGAGCTGGGCTCGGAGATCGTGGTGCGCGCGGTATTGCCGCTGATCGTCATCACCATCGTGGCGGTCGTGTTGACCAACATCGTCATCATGCGCGGCATGCTGTTCTCGGCCGATCCGGTCAAGCCGAAATTCGAACGCATCAACCCGGCCGAAGGCGCCAAGCGCATCTTCTCGGCCCGCGGCATCATCGAATTCATCAAGTCGCTGATCAAGATGGGCTCGCTGGCCGTGGCCTTCGTGGTCGTCTATCGGCTGGGGCTGCAGGCGCTGATGGATTCGCCCCGCTGTGGCTTCGGCTGCGTGGAGGGGATCCTCGTGGCGCTGCTCCGGCCATTGATCATCACCGCGTTGGTTGCCTTTCTCATCGTCGGCTTGATCGACGTGCAGATGCAGCGCTGGCTGTTCCGGCGCGATCAGCGCATGACCCGGACCGAGTACAAGCGCGAGCGCAAGGACATGGAGGGCGACCCGGAAATCCGCCGGGCGCGTCAGAAGCGGCGCCGCGACATGCAGGCCGGCTCTGCCCGCACGGGCGTACAGCATGCATCGATCATGCTCGGCGGCGCCGGCGACTGGCTGGTGGGCCTGCGCTACGTGAGCGGGGAAACGCCGGTGCCCGTGGTGGCCTGCCAGGCGGATCCGGAGCAGTCCACGGCGATGCTCGAGGACGCCGCCAGGCACGGCGTGCCGGTGGCCGACGAGCGCGAACTGGCGGCGAGGATCGCCAGGCGCGCCGCCAACGGCGAGGCGATCCCCGACGACACCTTCCAGCCGGTGGCCGACGTGCTGGTTGCGGCCGGGCTCATCTAGCCCGTGACGATGCCGCGGGGCTGCGTGCTGCTAAGCTGAGAGCAGGCGAGTCAGCGCCTGGCCAGGTGGAGGGGAGGTATGTTGCCGGAACTGTTGATGGTGGTCGCGCTCGGCCTGGAGTCCGATCCCTTGTCGGTGGCCCTGTCGCATTTCGAGCGGGTGCCTGCCTACCAGGTGACCGTGCGCAGCGAGGGGCGGCGTGGCGAGGAGGTCATCCGCTACACCTATCGCCGCCCCGGGTTCATCCGCATGGATATGGTCACGCCCTACAGCGGGGCCGTGCTGATCTACAGTCCCGAGACCCGGCGGGTCCGGCTCTGGCCCTTCGGCTCCCCCGAGCGGCGTGCCGGCCTGTCCCTCAGCCCTCTCAACCCCCTGGTACGCAGCGCCCGTGGACACCGGGTGGACGAGTCGGACGTGGGCACCCTGCTGCGCAACGTGCAGCGACTGCAGCAGCAGGGGGAACTGCATCACCTGGGCGGTGCCGTGGTCGATGGTCGCCGCAGCCAGCATCTGGTCGTGCAGGGCGAGGAGGGGCATCGGGTGGGCGAGGTCGCCCGTTACGAGCTGTGGCTCGACGACGAGACCCTGTTCCCGCTCAAGGTCATCAGCTTCGACCGGCTGGGGAGCGTGATCGAGAGGGTGCGGCTGGAGGAGCTCGTCATCGACCCCGACCTGCCGGAGACCTTCTTCTCGCCCTGAGCGCTGGTCGTGAGCGCACGCAAGGACCCCGAGCATGGCGGAATTCCGGTTCGTCACCACCTGGCGGTTCGAGGCGCCGATCGACGCGGTGTATCGGGCCATCAGCGACTCGCCGTGCTGGCCGGCCTGGTGGGAGAGCCTCTGCTCGGTGGAGGAGCTGGCGCCGGGTGATGCCAGCGGCATCGGCCGGCGGTATCGCTACACCTGGAAGAGTCGCCTGGGCTATCGCCTGCGCTTCGAGATCCGCGTCACCCGCGTCCGGCCGGGCCGGTCGATCGAGGGAATCGCCAGTGGCGACGTGCAGGGTAGCGGCCGCTGGCAGTTGACCGAGGAGGGGCGCGTCACCCGGGTGCGATACGAATGGCGGGTGCGTCCCGTCCGGCGCTGGATGGCCCTGGTGGCCCCCGTCGCGGGGCCGCTGTTCGCCTGGAACCATCATGCCGTGATGCAGGACGGTGCCACCGGGCTCGCCCGGTGGCTCGATGTGCGGCTGCTCGGGACCAGCCGTGGGTGATGCGGTGCTTGGCCGTTCGGGCTAGACCGTGCCCAACTGGCGGAAGCGCTGGATCGCCTCCCCGGGCGGGAAGTCCTCCAGCTCGAACAGCTGGCGCACCTCGATCTCGGCATCGCCACCGGGGCCGGCGGGATTGGGGAAGCGCTTCGTCCACTCGAGGGCCTCTTCCCGCGAGGTGGCCTGGATCAGGGTATAGCCGGCGATCAGCTCCTTCGCCTCGGCGAAGGGGCCGTCGGTGACGAGCCGCTGGTCGCCCCGGTAGCGGATGCGCCAGCCCCTGGTGCTGGGGTGGAGCCCGGAGGCGTCGATCAGGGCGCCGGCCCGGGCCAGCTCCTCGTGGTAGTCGGCCATGGCGGCGACCATGCTCTCCTCGGGCATGGCACCGGCTTCGGTGTCCTGGTTGGCCTTGACGATGATCATGAAGCGCATGTGGTATCTCCTCAGGGGTGGCTGGTAAAAAAGGGGGTGCCCCCATGGATCGAGCGAACGGGGCGGCCATCGACATCATCCGCGCCCTCGATGCGCTGTCGATTCGCACGGCAGTCGCTCGACCCTTGAGCAGGCAGCGCCTAGGCTGCTTGGCAACCAAGGAGATTTCGACATGCAATACATGCTGATGTGCTGTATCGACGAGGCACTGTGGGAGGCGCTGCCCGAGGCATCACGCGATGAGGTGATGGACGACTACCATGCGCTGATCCAGGAGATGGTCACCAGCGGCCACTATCGGGGCGGGGCACGGCTGCAGTCGGTGGCCACCTCCACCACCCTGCGCGAGCAGGACGGCAAGGTGGTGACCCTCGACGGCCCCTTCGCCGAGGCCCGCGAACAGCTGGGGGGCTTCCACGTGGTGGAGTGTCGAGACCTGGACGAGGCCCTGGCCCTGGCCCGGCGCATTCCCCCGCTGCGGGTGGGGGGCGCGGTCGAAGTGCGGCCGGTGGACCCGGCCTATCGCATGTGATGGGCGCGCAGCTGGACCTGGCCGCCCTCTATCGGCGTGAGTATGGCCGCCTGCTCGCCGGCCTGATCCGCCGCTTCGGCGATTTCGCGCTGGCCGAGGATGCCCTGCAGGCGGCTTTCGAGGCCGCCATGGTGCAGTGGCCGGCCGAAGGCGTGCCGCCGACCCCGGTCTCCTGGCTGGCGGCCACCGCCCGCCACAAGGCCGTCGACCAGCTGCGCCACCGGCAGATGCGCGAGCGCAAGCAGGGCGAGCTCACGACCCACCTGGCGCTGCTGCTCGAGTCGGCGGCGGATACCGACGATCCCGAGCCGCTGGACAGCCTGCGGCTGATCTTCACCTGCTGCCATCCCGCCCTGTCCCGGCCCGCCCAGGTGGCGCTGACGCTGCGTACCCTGGGCGGGCTCACCACCGAAGAGATCGCCCGGGCCTTCATGGTGCCGGTGCCCACCCTGGCCCAGCGGCTGGTGCGTGCCAAGGCCAAGATCCGCGACGCGGGCATTCCCTTCGAGGTACCGGGCGACGGCGACCTGGCCGAGCGCCTGGAGGCGGTGCTGGCGGTGATCTACCTGATCTTCAACGAGGGCTATGTCGCCAGCTACGGCCACCGACTGATACGCGTCGAGCTGTGCCATGAGGCGATTCGCCTCGGCCGCCTGCTGGTCGGCCTGCTGCCCGCCGAACGCGAGGCCCGTGGGCTGCTGGCGCTGATGCTGCTGCATGACGCCCGGCGCGAGACGCGTACCGATGCCGCCGGTGACATCGTGCTGCTCGAGGACCAGGACCGCGTGCGCTGGGACCGGGAGGCGATCGACGAGGGCGTCGCCCAGGTCGAGCTGGCCCTGCGCGGTCGCGCGCCGGACGCGCGTTCCCTGCTGGCCGGGCCTTACACGGTCCAGGCGGCGATCGCCGCCCTGCATGCCCAGGCGCCCACGGCGGCCGAGACCGACTGGCGACGCATCGCGGCACTCTACAGCCTGCTCCACGGCCTCCAGCCCACCCCGGTGGTGGCGCTCAACCGCGCCGTGGCCATCGCCATGGCGGACGGCCTGGAGACGGGCCTTGGCCTGCTCGAGCAGATCCACCTGCCCGGCTATCACCTGCTGCCGGCGACCCGGGCCGACCTGCTGCGTCGGCTGGGCCGATACGGCGAGGCCGCCGCGCAGTACCGCGAGGCCCTGGGCCTGGTGACCCAGACGGCGGAGCGGCGCTTCCTCGAGCGGCGTCTGGCCGAGATCGAACGCCTGCGGGATTGAGCTCGCTCGCCGGCTCAGACCAGCCAGGCCAGTACCAGCCCCGCCAGCATTGAGGCGAGCATCGGCAGGGCGACCCGCTGGCCGAGCCGGCGGGTGCCGAAACCGGCCGCGAGGCCGGCCTTCACCAGGTTGTTCACCGCGGCGGCGATGACGATGCCCAGCACCGCGGTGGAGGGGTCGATGCGGCCCAGCGACATGCGGGTCAGCGACAGGGTGATGGCGTCGACGTCGGCCAACCCGGAGGTGGCGGCCAGCAGGTAGATGCCGGCCTCGCCCAGCCACTCCCTGAGCCACTCGCCGAGCAGCATGATCAGCGCCAGCAGGGCGCCGAACAGCAGTGCCGTGCGCAGCTCCAGCGGGTTCTGGATCAGCGCCGGTCGGTCGAGCTTGAGTACTCGATGCCGGGTGCGCCAGAGGTAGAGCGCCGGGGCATAGAGCAGCACACCCATCACCGTGACCGGCAGCAGCAGTCGAGGCAACAGGCCGGGGCTGACCACCGCGGCGTAGATCAGGATGCGCGGGAACATGGTGCCGCAGGCGAGCAGGATGCCGGCGGCCAGCATCGCCTGGACCTCCTGGTTGTGGCGCGACTGGCGGGCGAAGTGCAGGGTCAGGGCGGTGGAGGAGCTGAGCCCGGCGAACAGGCCGGTGAAGAGGATGCCCTTCTCGGGGCCGCCGACGCGAATGGCGAAGTAACCGACGAAGGAGATCGAGGCGATCAGCACCACCATCCACCAGATCTGGTAGGGATTGAGGGCCTCGCCCGGCCCCATCCCCTGGTTGGGCAGTAGCGGCAGCATCACCACGGTGATCAGCAGCAGCTTGAGGCCGGCGTCGAGCTCGTGGGCCTGCAGCTTGCCCAGCAGGCCGTGGATCTCGCGCTTGTTGTCGAGGATCACCGCGGTGATCACGGCACAGGCGGTGGCCAGGGTCAGGTCGATGGCCACCGCGATGGCACCGAAGCAGAAGGTGAGCAGCAGCCCGATCAGGCCGGTGATGCTGTAGTCGCGGTATTCGCTCACCCGGGCCCGCCAGGCCACCAGGCCGATGGCCGCCACGGCCAGGAACAGCAGCGGGAAGGCCCAGGCGATGAGCCGTTCGGCGAGCAGCGCGGCGATGCCGCCGAGTAGCCCCACCAGGGCATGGGTACGGATGCCGGCGATGCGTTCGCCGGACTTCTGTTCCCGTGCCACCCAGCCCCGCTCGAGGCCGATCAGCGCCCCCAGCAGCAGCGCCACCGCCAGTCGGAGGGCGGTCTCGTTGGCGGTGATGAACTGGCTGGCGACGTCGTCCATGGGGTGTCGGTTCCCGATGCCCGGGAGAGCGGCAGTCTCTCCAGCATGGAGGGTGTATTCCTGCTCTTCAACGTTGCCGGGGCGGGCCGGTCATGATTTGCCACGGAGGGCGTTCTGCTGAATACTGTACGAAATTACAGTTATCGGGGAGGTGCCCATGTCGTTCGCTTCTCGGGTGTTCGCTGTCGGCTGTGCCGCCTCCGCCGCCGGTAGCGGGGCGCAGCCGCTGATGGGCTGCCGGGTACGAGCCGGCTTTCCCAGCCCCGCGGATGACCACCTGGACGTCGAGATCGACCTGCATGCCCATGTGGTACGCCGGCCGGCCTCGACCTACTTCGTGCGCGCCGAGGGCGACTCCATGCTCGGCGACGGCATCCATGACGGTGACCTGCTGGTGGTGGACCGCAGCCTCGAGCCGCTGCCCGGGCGGGTCGTCGTCATCGCCGTGGACGGCGAGCCCACTGTCAAGCGGCTGGCTCGCCTCGGGGCACGCACCGTGCTGATGGCCAGCAATCCGCGGTTCGCGCCGATCCCGCTGGAGGGGCGCGAGTGCCAGGTGTGGGGCGTGGTGACCCATGTGGTCCACGCCCTGCCGGGGACGGCGCCGTGATCGCCCTGGTCGACGTCAACGATTTCTATGTCAGCTGCGAACGCGCCTTCGCCCCGCGCCTCGAGGGGCTGCCGGTGGGGGTGCTCTCCAACAACGATGGCTGCGTGGTGGCGCGCTCCCGGGAGCTCAAGGCGCTGGGCGTTGCCATGGGGGCGCCGAGGCACCTGCTGCCGCCGGCCATTCGGCGCCAGGCGGTGCTGCTCTCGAGCAATTACGCGCTCTACGGCGACATGTCGCGGCGGGTGAATGCGATCCTCGCCGAGTTCTCGCCGGACGTGGAGGTGTATTCCATCGACGAGAGCTTCCTGAACTTCGCCGGTGTCGAGCCGGCTACCCTCGAGGCCCATGGCCAGCGGCTGCGCGAGACGGTGCGCCGCGACACCGGTTTGCCGGTCTGCGTGGGCGTGGCGCCGACCCGGGTGCTGGCCAAGGTGGCCAATCGACTCGCCAAGCGGCAGCCGGCCTTCGAGGGCGTCTGCCCGCTCGAGGCCGACAGCGACGTGACCCGTCGGGTCCTCGAACGGTTGCCGGTGGACGAGCTGTGGGGCGTGGCGCGCCGCACCGGTGAACGGCTGGCGCTGATGGGCATCGACACGGCCTGGCAGCTACGCCAGGCGGATCCCGGACGCATTCGCCGCGCCTTCTCGGTGGTGATGGAACGCCTGGTCTGGGAGCTGCATGGCCATCCGGCCATCGACATCGAGGATCTGGCCGAACCGCGCCAGCGGATCCTGGTGTCGCGCTCCTTCGGGCGCCTGACCGGCGAGCCGAGCGACCTGCAGGCAGCGGTGCGCCAGCACGCCGCCCGGGCGGCCGAGAAGCTGCGTCGCCAGGGGAGCCTGGCCCGGGCCGTCCAGGTGTTCCTGCGCACCAGCCCCTTCCCGGTGGGCGCTCCCCAGTACCGCAACAGCGTGGTGGTGCCGCTGGCACGGCCCTCCGCCGATAGCCGCGACCTGCTCGAGGCCGCCGGCCGTGGACTCGCGGCGATCCTTCGCGAGGGGTATCGCTACCAGAAATGTGGCGTCATGCTGCTCGACCTGGTGAGTGGGCAGGCGCGCCAGCTTTCGCTGCTGGAAGAGGCGCAGAGCGAGGCTGCACGCGGCCGTAGCCAGCGCCTGATGGCCACGGTGGACCGCCTCAACCGCGAGATGGGGCGCGATACCGTGCGCTTCGGCCTGCCCCGGCAGGACAGCCCCTGGGCGCTGCGCTGCGAGCGTCGCACTCCGCGCTATACCACCCGCTGGGACGAATTGATGAGGGTCAAGACCGGCTGAGCAGCGTGCGGGGGCAGGGCGGTCGACCCGCGACGTTCCGGGCCGTCCCGCGGCCGGCGTGACGCTGCCTGCCCCCCGAATGGCGCAGCGGCGACGAGGCTGCCATGCTGAGAGGGCATTCACTCTGCCGCCGGCACGATCTTGCCCAACCGTCGGGGCCGGCGGTTGCGAGGCGCCCATGTCCCCCACCTTTCTGCCGTCGCTCCGGCGCCTCCTGGTGCTGTCGTTGCTCGTCGTGCTGCTGGTTGCCTGGGGGCAGGCGGCCGCACGGGAACTCGCCGCCGAACCGGACACCATGGTCGAGGTGGAGGTCGCCACCGTCGGCATTGCCGGGTTCGGTGGCGTGCCGGTGGTGTTGCTGCGCGAGCCGGGTGCCCGGGAAGTGATCCCGATCTTCATCGGCCCGGTGGAGGCCGGCGCCATCCTGCGAGGCTTGAGCGGCGATCGGCCCCGTCGACCGATGACCCACGAGCTGCTCGGCGACGTGCTCGCTGGCATCGAGGTGAGCCTGGAGCGGGTCTATGTCGACGCCATCGTCGACAACACCTTCCTCGGCATGCTCGAGCTGCGTCTGGCGGGGCGTGACGATCTGGTGCGCATCGACAGCCGGCCCAGCGATGCCATCGCCCTGGCCCTCACCACCGGGGCGAGCATCCACGTCGCCCCCCAGGTGCTGGAAGCCGCACGCGAGATCGAATACGAAGGGTTCGACGACCAGGTGGTGGTGGCACTGGGCATCACGGTCGCGCCTCTCGACGACGACCTGCGCGAGGCCCTCGGGCTGCCGGACGAGGCCGGCCTGCTGGTCAGCGACGTCAGCGGCCCGGCTCAGGCAGGCGGCATGGCCCCGGGATCGATGCTGCTCGAGGTGAACGGCGAGACGCCGGAGTCCCCGATGCACTTTCTCGAGCTGGTTCGCGACACTCCCGAGGATGAGGATGCCCGGCTGCGCTACTGGCAGGAAGGCGAGGAGCACGAGCTCGAACTCTCCACCGATGTGCCGGACCCCCGTCCACGCCGCCGCGAGCCGGCCACCCCGGGCATCGAGACCTGAGCGCGCCCCGTGCAGACGAAGACAGCCGCGCGGCATCTGCCGGGCGGCTGTCTCGTGGTGTCTTCTGGTGCCGGTGATAGGAGTCGAACCTACGACCTACGCATTACGAGTGCGTTGCTCTACCGACTGAGCTACACCGGCATTCGTTGGCGATGATAGTGACAACCCCGGGGCATTGCCAGTGGCGGGAAGAGGACAGTGCCTCAACGCCGCCGCGTCAGCCCCTCCTGGGCCGTGGAGGCGACCAGTCGACCCCGGCGGTCGTAGATGCTGCCGCGGGCAAAGCCACGGGCACCGCCGGCCCAGGGGCTGTCCATGTCGTAGAGCAGCCAGTCGTTGAGCTTGACGTCGTGGTGGAACCACAGGGCGTGGTCGAGGCTGGCGATCTGCAGCGCCGGATCACCGAAGGTGATCCCGTGGGGCACCAGTGCCGTGGTCAGCAGATTGAAGTCGGAACTGTAGGCGAGCAGGCAGCGATGGAGCGCCGGGTCGTCGGGCAGCTCGCCGGCCAGGCGGAACCAGAGCCGCTTGCGGGCGGGCTGGCCCGGTTCGGCCTCGTCACCGAGGTGAAGGAACTCGATGGGGTGGCCGGGGAAGCGTTCGAGCCGGGCATCGGAGTTTTCCAGTGACTCGGGAAAGGGTACCTCGGGAATCGTCGGCTGGTGGGCGAAGCCTGCCTCCTCGCCATGAAAGGAGGCGCTGCAGAAGAAGATCGGTCGCCCCTTCTGGATGGCGGTGACCCGGCGAGTGGTGAAGCTGCCGCCGTCGCGTACTGCATCGACCTGATAGACTACCGGGCGATGGGCGTCGCCCGGGCGCAGGAAGTAACCGTGCAGCGAGTGGGCGCGCCGCGCCGGGTCGACGGTCTGGCTGGCGGCCGACAGGGCCTGCCCCAGTACCTGGCCGCCGAACAGCTGGGGCAGGCCGAGATCCTGGCTGGTGCCGCGGAACAGGTTCTCTTCGAGAGCCTCCAGGCCGAGCAGGTCCACCAGGGCATTCAGGGCGTCAGACATTGTCGCTATCCTCCAGGAGCCGCCGGCATGGCATGAGGCCGGCGCTGTCATACGATCGTTTCATGGCGTTCAGTCTACCGGAGTCGATGCCGATGCGCAGTGACGAATTCTACATGCACCGGGCTCTCGATCAGGCCCGCGCGGGGCTCGCCGCCGGGGAGGTGCCGGTGGGCGCGGTGGTGGTGGACGCCGCCGGCGAAATCGTCGGTGCCGGCTACAATGCCCCGGTCTCCGGCCATGACCCCAGTGCCCACGCCGAGATCCGCGCCCTGCGCGACGCAGGGGCGCGGCTCGGCAATTACCGGCTCGACGGTTGCACCCTCTACGTGACCCTCGAGCCCTGTCTGATGTGCACCGGGGCGATCATCCATGCGCGGCTGGCACGGGTGGTCTACGGTGCCGCCGAGCCACGCACCGGCATGGTCGAGTCGAAGGCCAATCTCTTCGCCCAGCCCTGGCACAACCACCGGGTCGAGGTGGAGGGCGGGGTGCTGGCGGCACGCGCCACGCGGCTGCTCAGGGGGTTCTTCGCTGCCCGGCGGGAAGGCGAGGAGGCCGGCTGATCCGCGCTACATGACCGGGGGGACGAGTTCGAACATGCTGCTCTCCTGGGCGTCGGGCAGCCGGGCATTGAGGCGATGGAACTGCTGCTGGCTGCGGTCCATGTAGGCGAGAATCTCGTGGTAGCGACGGATGTTGCGCACGTAGATCACCGGCTCGCCGCCGCGGGCATAGCCGTGCCGGGTCTTGCTGTGCCACTCCCGTTCCTGCAGCAGCGGCAGTGCCTCGCGGACGTCGGCCCAGCGATCCGGGTCGCCGCCGCGCAGCTCGGCGATGTCACGGGCGTCGTAGAGATGCCCGAGCCCCACGTTGTAGGCGGCCATGGCCATGAACAGCCGGTCGTCGCCGGTGATCGACTCGGGCAGGCGGTCCTTCAGGCTGCGCAGGTAGCGGGCCCCGCCGGCGATGCTCTGCTCCGGGTCGAGGCGGTCGTCGACGTCCAGCTCGCCGGCGGTGGGCAGGGTCAGCATCATCAAGCCGCGCACCCCGGTGGGGGAGGTGGCCTCCGGGTCCCAGTGGGACTCCTGATAGCCCAGCGCGGCCAGCAGCTTCCAGTCGAAGTGAGTGTCCCTCGCAGCGTCGCGGAACAGCTCGGCGTACCCCGGCAGGCGCTCGTTCACATGGGTGATGAAGGTGCGGGCGCCGACGTACTCCAGATAGTCGTCGTGACCGAAGTAGCGGGCCACCAGCTGATCCAGCTCGCCCTCCATCCGCAGTGTCTCGAGGAAGCGGTTGGCCTTCTCGACCAGCCCCAGGCCGCGTCCGGCGGGGAAGGTCCAGGCCATGGAGAGCGGCTCGCCGAGTTCGAAGCCCCGCTCCACGCCGGGGAAGAACAGCCGGTTGAGACGGAACTGGTGGTCGAATACCACCGCGGCGTCCAGGGTGCCGTTCTCGACCAGGCCGAGCAGTTCGGCCACCTCCAGGTCGATGGATTCCCGCCAACTCAGCCCGGGGTGCTCGGCCTGCAGTTCGCGAAGCACCAGGTCGGTACCGGAACCGCCCAGGGTGGCGATCGCCAGGCCATCCAGATCGTCGAGGCGCTTCACCGGCGGCAGTCCCCGGCGGTAGACCAGCAGTGGCTGCAGGTCGAGGATCGGCCGGCTGAAGATCACGCCGTCCAGGGTCGGGTCCAGCGGCAGGGCGGCGGCCCCCAGATCGCCGTCACGCCGGACCGTCTCGAGCACCTCCGGGATGTTGTGACTGGCATCCAGGGTCAGGCTGACGCCGAGGTGATCGACGAAGCGTCGCATCAGCTCGTACTCGAAGCCGGTAGGGCCCTGTCGCCCCTCGTAGTAGGTGGTCGGGGTGTTGCGGGTGTGCACGCTGAGGAAGTCGCGCGCCAGTATCTCGTCCAGATGCCGGCCATCGGGGACTCCGGGGTGCTCCGGCAGGAGACCCAGGGTCAGCGCGATGACCAGGGCGGCGTAGCCGCGCCGGAAGCGTCGGAAGTGGTCGAACAGGGCTGCAGGCATGCGGATGCTGGATGACGACGGGGGACCCGTTACCATAACCAGCAGGGGACACGCTGTCATCCGTGCGATTTCTCGCCACCCTCGCTTTCCAGTATCATGTGCGCTCGTTGCCGCAGGCCGCGGCCCCCCGATAGATATCCGTTTCAGAGGCTCCAAGACATGCTCGAACTGCGAGGCGCGCCCGCCCTCTCCGCTTTCCGTCATGCCAAGCTGCTGGCCGCCCTGCGCGACACCGTTGCCGACGTCGAGTCGCTGCACGCCGACTATGTGCATTTCGTCGACCACGACGGTGAACTGGCCGGCGACGACCTGGCCGTGCTGGAGCGGTTGCTGGACTACGGGGCCAGGGACGAGGGCGCCAGTGTCGAGCCGCCGGTCGTCGGTTCCGATGCTCACCGGGATGGGCAGCTGTTCCTGGTGGTACCGCGCATCGGCACCCAGTCGCCCTGGTCTTCCAAGGCCACCGACATCGCCCACAACTGCGGTCTGGCCCAGATCCGACGGATCGAGCGTGGTATCGCCTACCGGGTCAGGCTCAAGGGCATGTTGTCGGAGAAGGTCTTCGACCGGATCGTGGCCACCCTGCACGATCGCATGACCGAGACGGTGCTGGTCGACGCCTCCGATGCCGCCCGCCTCTTCGCTCACCATGAGCCGGCACCGTTGGGCAGCGTCGACATCCTCGAAGGGGGGCGGGAAGCGCTGGCAACCGCCAATGTCGAGCTCGGCCTGGCGCTGGCCGAGGACGAGATCGACTACCTGGTCGATGCCTTCCGGGATCTCGGCCGCAACCCCGCGGACGTCGAGCTGATGATGTTCGCCCAGGCCAACTCCGAGCACTGTCGCCACAAGATCTTCAACGCCGACTGGGTGATCGACGGCGAGGCGCAGAGCCACTCGCTGTTCAAGATGATCAAGAACACCCACCAGGCCTCGCCCGAGAACATTCTCTCGGCCTACAGCGACAATGCTGCGGTGATCCGGGGCTGTGAAGCGGGGCGCTTCTTCGCCGCACCGCTCACCGGCAAGGCCGCCGAGAAGGCCGTCTACGGTACCTCGCAGGAGTCGATCCAGATCCTGATGAAGGTCGAGACCCACAACCATCCCACCGCCATCGCGCCTCACCCCGGGGCGGCCACCGGTGCCGGCGGCGAGATCCGCGACGAGGGTGCCACCGGCATCGGCGGCAAGCCCAAGGCGGGCCTGACCGGCTTCACCGTCTCCAACCTGCGCATTCCCGAGTTCGTGCAGCCCTGGGAAGCCTTCGACTACGGCAAGCCGGAGCGCATGCAGTCGGCACTGGCGATCATGCTCGATGGCCCCATCGGCGGAGCCGCCTTCAACAACGAGTTCGGCCGACCCAACCTCGCCGGCTACTTCCGTAGCTACGAGCAGGACGCCCTGGGGGCGGACGGCATCGAGCGCCGCGGCTTCCACAAGCCGATCATGATCGCCGGCGGCTACGGCAACATTCGCGACGGCCATGTGCAGAAGGGCGAGATCCCGGTGGGCGGCAAGCTGATCGTGATGGGTGGGCCGGCGATGCTGATCGGCCTGGGCGGCGGGGCGGCCTCCTCCATGGCCTCGGGGACGTCGAGTGCCGATCTTGACTTTGCCTCGGTGCAGCGCGGCAACCCCGAGATCGAGCGGCGCGCCCAGGAGGTGATCGACCGCTGCTGGTCGCTGGGCGAGGCCAACCCGATCCGCTTCATCCACGACGTGGGCGCCGGCGGGCTCTCCAACGCCCTGCCGGAACTGGTCAAGGACGGCGAGCGCGGCGGACGGTTCGAGCTGCGCGCCGTGCCCAACGCCGAGCCGGGCATGAGCCCGCTGGAGATCTGGTGCAACGAGGCCCAGGAGCGCTATGTGCTGGCGGTGGCGCCGGAGGATCTCGAGACCTTCGATGCGCTGTGCCGCCGCGAGCGGTGCCCCTATGCGGTGGTCGGCGAGGCGCTCGAGGCGCACCGTCTCGAAGTGCGCGACGGCCACTTCGACAGCAAGCCCGTCGACTTGCCGATGAGCGTGCTGTTCGGCAAGCCGCCGAAGATGCAGCGGGAGTTCACCCGCGAAGCGAACGAGTTGCCGGGGGTGATGCTCGACAACCTCGACCTGCGCGAGGCCATGGACCGGGTGCTGCGACTGCCCGCCGTGGCGTCGAAGGGGTTCCTGATCACGATCGGCGACCGCTCGATCACCGGCCAGGTGGCACGCGACCAGATGGTCGGCCCCTGGCAGGTGCCGGTGGCCGACGTCGCCGTGACCACGGCCAGCTTCGACACCCACGCCGGCGAGGCCATGGCGATGGGCGAGCGCCCGCCGGTGGCATTGATCGACCCCGCTGCCAGCGCTCGGCTGGCGGTGGCCGAGGCGATCACCAACCTGGCCGCGGCTCCCATCGACAAGCTCGGCGACATCAAGCTCTCCGCCAACTGGATGAGCGCAGCCGATCATCCGGGCGAGAACCAGGCCCTCTATGACGCCGTGCATGCGGTGGGCATGGAGCTTTGTCCGGCGCTCGGGATTGCCATTCCGGTGGGCAAGGACTCCATGTCGATGCGCACCGCCTGGCGGGAGCGGAAGGGCTCTGGCGACGGGGCGGGCGAGGCCGATGAGAAGAGCGTCACCTCGCCGCTGTCGCTGGTGGTGACCGGCTTCGCCCCGGTGACCGATGCGCTCCAGACCCTGACCCCGCAGATCAACCTGGAGCAGGATGAGTCCGACCTGATCCTGATCGACCTCGGTGGTGGCCGCAACCGCCTGGGCGGTTCGGCCCTGGCCCAGGTCTATGGCCAGGTGGGCAACGAGTGCCCCGACCTGGACGACCCGGAGGACCTCAAGGCGTTCTTCGCCGTGATCCAGGGCCTCAACGCCGAGGGCAAGCTGCTCGCCTACCACGACCGCAGTGACGGCGGCCTGCTGGTGACCCTGCTGGAGATGGCCTTCGCCGCTCACGCCGGCCTCGAGATCAAGCTCGACTGGTTGATCGACGAACCTTACGAGGCGGTCGATGCGCTGTTCGCCGAGGAGCTCGGGGCGGTGATCCAGGCCAACCGCCGGCACACCGAGGAGGTGCTGGCCCAGTTCGCCGCGGCGGGTATCGAGACCTGCGGCGTCATCGCCCGCCCGCGTTACGACGACCAGGTACGCGTGACCCTGTTCGAGGAGCCGCTGCTCGAGACCACCCGGCTGCTCACCCAGCGCACCTGGGCCGAGACCAGCTACCGGATGCAGGCGCTGCGTGACAATGCCGATTGTGCCAAGAGCGAGTTCGACGGCTTGCTCGACGACCGCGACCCCGGCCTCTCGGCGAGCCCGACCTTCGAGGTGGACGAGGATATCGCCGCGCCGTTCGTCAACCGTACCCGCCCGACGGTGGCGGTGCTGCGCGAGCAGGGCGTCAACGGCCAGCTCGAGATGGCCTGGGCCTTCGACCACGCCGGCTTCGAGGCGGTCGACGTGCACATGAGCGACATCCTGGAGGGGCGGGTGTCGCTGGCGCGCTTCCAGGGGCTGGTGGCCTGTGGCGGTTTCTCCTACGGCGATGTGCTGGGGGCCGGCGGCGGCTGGGCCAAGTCGGTACTGTTCAACGCCCGGGCCCGGGAGCAGTTCGCGGCCTTCTTCGGCCGCGACGACAGCTTCGCGCTCGGCGTATGCAACGGTTGCCAGATGCTCGCCCAGCTCAAGGAGCTGATCCCCGGCGCCGAGAGCTGGCCGCGCTTCGTGCGCAACGAGTCCGAGCAGTTCGAGGCCCGCGTGGCCATGGTGCAGGTAGAGGAGAGCCCGTCGATCCTGCTGGCCGGGATGGAGGGCTCACGCCTGCCCATCGCCGTGGCCCACGGCGAGGGGCGCGCCGAGTTCCGCGACAGTGCCCACCTGCGCAGCATGCAGGGCAGTGGCCAGGTGGCCCTGCGCTACGTCGACAACTACGGCCAGGTGACCACTCGCTATCCGGCCAACCCCAATGGCTCGCCCTCCGGCATCACCGGCCTGACCACGCCGGATGGGCGGGTGACCATCATGATGCCCCACCCGGAACGGGTGGTACGTGCGGTGACCAACTCCTGGCGACCGGCGGAGTGGACCCGGGATGGGGCCTGGGTGCGGTTGTTCCGCAACGCCCGGGTCTGGCTGGGGTGATCCTTCGGCAGCAGTGATAGCCTGAACGACAAGAGGCGACCCTGGGTCGCCTCTTGTCGTTTGTCGTTCAGGGGAGCTCTGGGGCTAACACAGCGCGGCGGGCTGGGTGAGGCCATCGCCGTCGGTCAATCTCTCGCTGAGTACGCCAAGCTCGGCCTGTTTCTGCTGGACGATGGTGGCCAGCAGGGAGTGAAGGGTGGCGGGGCTGGCCCCGAGCAACTGCTCATAGAAGCGGCGTGACGCCTCGGCGTCCATCATTGCCTGGGACAGGGCTTCGATGGCCATGCCCTCGCTGCCGATGAAATGGTAGGGATCGGTGTCCTTCTTTCTCAACTGGGCGTGCAGCATGGCGTAATAGCGGTCGCTGCTCGATAGCGGGTACAGCAGTTCCAGCCGCTGGGCGATGTGAGCCAGCTCCTTCAGGCGCATCTCGCATTCGATACCCAGGCCAGCCAAGACGCGGCTGATCGCGGTGTTGAAGGTCAGGAAGCTGAAGGCGAGGCGGCGGTAGCGAGTGAGCTCGGCCAGCTCGTGGGTGCCGGCAAGGGCCAGCAGCTGATCGACACGCCAGATGTTGCGGCAGGTGGATAGCGGGGGAGGCGTGGGACTTCGGGTGGATATCGTCGGCATGGCGGTGTCCTCTCGCAGGAAGGAGTGACATCGAGTCTTCCGACAGCCGCATGCGGAACAAGGGCGACCGGCCGGTGGGTGATGCCCGTCGGCGATCAACGTCCGGTTGATCGGCGATCTCATACCTATGTGATGAGAAGTATCAGGCTCACGTGATGAGTATCACCATCACGCCTAGACATTGGTCTGATACCTGGCGGTCAGCTCACTATAGTCCAGGTGCCGGGGTTTCCAGATGAAAGTTCTTCAAGGCGAAGGCCCTTCATCAGCGAGACAGGAATGCTGCCGGCCGTCGGCCACGCGTCTGCCCCCTGACGGGGGCGGTGGTGGCGGGTAAGATGGCGGCGTTTCCTCGCTATCCCGGTTCCGCCATGCCCGCCGAGTCCGTCGCCACGCCCCCGTCGCCGCCCGCCTTGCGTCCCTACCAACGGGAGGCGGTCGGACGGGTGGTGGCGCACTTCCGCGGCTCCGACGACCCGGCGGTGGTGGTGCTGCCCACCGGCAGCGGCAAGTCGCTGGTGATCGCCGAGCTGGCGCGCCTGGCCCGGGGCCGGGTGCTGGTACTGGCCCACGTGCGCGAGCTGGTCGAACAGAACCACGCCAAGTACCTGGCCTACGGGCTCGAGGCCGATATCTTCAGCGCCGGCCTGGGCCGCAAGGAGGCGGCCCGCCAGGTGGTGTTCGGCTCGGTGCAGTCGGTGGTGCGCAATCTGGAGCGCTTCGACGACAGGGATTTCACCCTGCTGGTGATCGACGAGTGTCATCGGGTCGCCCTGGACCAGGACGCGAGCTACCGTCGGGTGATCGACCACCTGCACGCCTGCAATCCGCGCCTCAAGGTGCTGGGGTTGACCGCGACGCCCTATCGGCTGGGCCAGGGCTTCATCTACCATCGCCACCACCACGGCATGGTACGGGGCGACGACGATTGCTTCTTCCGCGACTGCGTCTTCGAGCAACCGCTGCGGCTGATGGTCAAGCAGGGCTACCTGGCGACACCGACGCGTATCGATGCCGCCCTTTTCAAGGACGGACAAGAGATGCGCTACGACTTCTCGCGGCTCGTGCCCTCGTCCGACGGCGGACTGTTCCGCGAGGAGGAGCTCAACCGGGTGGTGGCGGGCCACCGTGCCACGCCGGGCATCATCGCCGAGGTGGTCGAGCGTGCCCGCGAGCGCCGGGGCGTGATGCTGTTCGCCGCCACCGTGGCTCACGCCGAGGAGGTCCTCGGCTACCTGCCAGAGCACGAGGCGGCGCTGGTCACCGGGGCGACGCCCTCCGCCGAGCGCGAGGCACTGATCGCCGCCTTCAAGGCACAGCGGCTCAAGTACCTTGTCAACGTGGCGGTGTTGACCACCGGCTTCGACGCCCCCCATGTGGACCTGATCGCCATCCTGCGGCCCACCGAGTCGGTGAGCCTCTACCAGCAGATCATCGGCCGTGGCCTGCGCCTCGCCCCGGGCAAGACCGACTGCCTGATCCTCGACTATGCCGGCAACCCCTGGGACCTCTACGCCCCCGAGGTGGGCGGCCCCAGGCCCGACGGCGACACCGAGCCGGTGCAGGTCGCGTGCCCCACCTGCGGCCACGCCAACCTGTTCTGGGGGCGACGCGAGGGGGAGCTCGTCATCGAGCACTTCGGCCGCCGCTGCCAGGGACTCGTTGACGACGCGTCGGGCGCCTGTAAAACGCACCAGTGCGACTTTCGCTACCGCTTCAAGGTCTGTGACCAGTGCGGCGCCGAGAACGATATCGCCGCCCGACGCTGCCACGGCTGCCAGACGCTGCTGGTCGACGCCGACGACAAGCTGCGGGAGGCGCTGCGCCTGAAGGACGCCCGAGTGCTGCGGGTCAGCGGCATGCAGCTCGAGGCGACCACCAACGGCCGCGGCCTGCCCCGCCTGAAGGTGACCTATCACGACGAGGACGGCGCCACGCTCGCCGAGTGGTTCGCCCTCGAGACGCCGGCCCAGCGGCGCGCCTTCGCCGCGGTCTTCCTGCGCGAGCACCTGCATGCGCCGGGTTCGCGCTGGCAGCCCACCACGGCCGAGGCGGTGATCGAGGGGGAGCGGCGGCTGCGTGCCCCGGACTTCGTGGTGGGCCGCCAGGTGGGCCGCCACTGGCAGGTGCGCGAGAAGCTCTTCGACTACACCGGTCGCCATAGAAGAGCGGCCGAGGCCGGCTGAATTACCCCCGATGGCGAGGAGTTGATAAACTGACGGATCGATCATCCGCCGATTCGTCGAGAGGCCAGGCCCCGCGTGAGCGAAACGTCCCAGACAGCAGCGCCCCAGAGTGCCGCGCCGCCGGCCGCCGAGCAGGCCGTGGCGCTGGGACGGCTGTTCGACGAGCCGATCACCGAGCTGCCGGAGGACCTCTACATTCCGCCGGAGGCGCTGCGGGTCTTCCTCGAGGCCTTCGAGGGGCCGCTCGACCTGCTGCTCTACCTGATCCGCCGCCAGAACCTCGACATCCTGGCCATCGACGTGGCCGCCATCACCCGCCAGTACATCGAGTACGTGGAGCTGATGAAGGCGATGGAGATCGAACTGGCCGGGGAGTACCTGCTGATGGCGGCGATGCTCGCCGAGATCAAGTCGCGCACCCTGTTGCCGCGCCCGCCGAAGGAGGGCGGCGACGACGACGAGGAGGACCCGCGCGCCGAGCTGATCCGCCGCCTGCAGGAGTACGAACAGCTCAAGAACGCCGCCGAGGCGCTGGCCGAGCTGCCGCGCCTGGGACGCGACTGGTTCCCGGCGCGGGCCGTGCTGCCGCCGCTGGAGGCCCGGGTGATCCACCCCGATGTCGCCCTCGACGAGCTGCTCGGCGCGCTGGCCGGCATCCTGCGTCGTGCCGAGCTCAACCAGGCGCACCAGATCAGCCGCGAGGTGCTCTCGACCCGCGAGCGGATGCTGCGGATCATGGAGCGGCTGAACCACGAGCACTTCACCCCTTTCGAGGCGCTGTTCACCCTGGAGGAGGGCCGGGCCGGGGTGGTGGTGACCTTCATGGCGATCCTCGAGCTGGCCAAGGAGGCGATGATCGAGATCGTGCAGAACGCTCCGCTGTCACCGATCCATGTGCGGGCCCGGGCGGCGCTGGCGGCGGACGAGGAGGACGTCTTCGCGGCGGAGGATGACGCGGGCGGCGAGAGCCCCTTCGTGGACGATGACGGGGGCGCGCCGGCATGACCGCCATGGAATTTCCCGATGCCCTGGACGAGATCCTCGAGGCGGCGCTGCTGGCCGCCGGGGAGCCGCTGGGCCTCGACCGGCTGGAGGCACTCTTCGACGATCACGAGCGCCCGCCGCGACGCGCCCTGCGCGAGGCGCTGGAGCGGCTCGGCATTCGCCACGAACGCGGCGCCATGGAACTGATCGAGACCGCCTCGGGCTACCAGCTGCGTATCCGCCCACGGCTCTCGGCGTGGGTGTCGCGGCTGTGGGACGAGCGGCCCCAGCGCTATTCCCGGGCGCTGCTCGAGACCCTGGCGCTGATCGCCTACCGCCAGCCGGTGACCCGCGGCGACATCGAGGAGGTGCGCGGGGTCACGGTGAGCGGCTCGATCATGCGCACTCTGCTCGAGCGCGGCTGGATCCGCGTGGTGGGGCACCGCGACGTGCCGGGGCGGCCGGCGGTCTATGCCACCACCCGCAGCTTCCTCGACGACTTCGGCCTCAAGACCCTCGACGAGCTGCCACCGATGCACGAGCTCAAGGAGTTCGACGAGCCGGTCCTGGAGGAGGACACGCCGCCGCCGCCCCAGGAGGCGTTGTTGGCCCAGGCCGATGCCCCCCTCGACGAGGGCGAGGGGCATGCGGCGGATGACGACACGAATCACGAGGGCCTCGAGGCGGCCGATGCCGCCGCCGAGGCCGTCGAACCGACGGCCGGGACGGCCGACGATGACCACGCCGGGACGGCGTCAGAGCGGACCGGGTTGAGCTTCGCCGATCTCGAGGCCCGCCTGTCCGATCGTGCCCGGGGCCGCGTCGATGATGACGCTGCCCCGGGCACGGAATCCACATCCAGTGAGACAGACGACCGATGAGCAACACCAGCGAAAAACTGCAGAAGGTCCTGGCCCGCGCCGGGCTGGGCTCGCGCCGCGAGATGGAGACCGCCATCGCCGATGGCCGGGTCAAGGTCAACGGCAAGGTCGCGACCCTGGGCGATCGTATCGAGATGCGCGACCGGGTCAGCGTCGACGACCGCCCGGTGACCCTGCGAGGCGCCGAGGAGGTGCCGCGCCGGGTGATCATGTACAACAAGCCCGAGGGCGAGCTCTGTACCCGCAAGGACCCGGAAGGACGGCGTACTGTCTTCGACCGCCTGCCGCGCCTCAAGGGCGAACGTTGGATCGCCATCGGCCGTCTCGACATCAACACCAGTGGCCTGCTGCTGTTCACCACCGATGGCGAGCTGGCCAACCGGCTGATGCACCCCTCCACCCAGGTGGAGCGCGAATACGCCGTGCGCGTCATGGGCGAGGTGGGCAGGGAGCAGATCGTGGCCATGGTCGAGGGGGTGATGCTCGACGACGGTCCGGCACGCTTCACCGACGTCCAGGAGTTCGGTGGCGAGGGCATCAATACCTGGTTCCATGTGGTGATCATGGAGGGCCGCAATCGCGAGGTGCGTCGCCTGTGGGAGTCCCAGGGGCTCACCGTCAGCCGCCTCAAGCGGGTGCGCTATGGCAACATCTTCCTCGACAAGCGGGCCAAGGCCGGCGAGTGGACGGAGCTGACCCAGGACGAGATCGACGACCTGGCGGTTCAGGCCGGCCTGGCGCCGCGCAAGGTGCCGGAGCTGACCCCGGACGAGAAGAATCGCTGGAGCCGCGACAAGCACAAGCGCCGGCCGGTACAGGCGATGCGCAAGCCGAAGGGCCACCGCAGCCGCTGAGGGCGATACCTGCGACCAAAGGCAAAAAAGCGCTTGCTTTCAGGGGGCTGGGTGAGTAGTATCTGCACCCGTTCGGGCGGGTCGTTAGCTCAGTTGGTAGAGCAGTTGGCTTTTAACCAATTGGTCGTAGGTTCGAATCCTACACGACCCACCATCCGAACCTGTATGCTTGTCCGCAAGCACCGGGTCGTTAGCTCAGTTGGTAGAGCAGTTGGCTTTTAACCAATTGGTCGTAGGTTCGAATCCTACACGACCCACCAGATTGCCAACAAAGCGCCCTCGCTTCAAAAAGCGAGGGCGCTTTGTCGTTATGGGGCCGGTTGATTGTTTCCCTAATGTTCCAGCCGTACCCGGCGCAGGTTGTAATCGCCACCATGATTCACCAGCACGAAGCCCTGGAAGCCTTGGCGCAGGCGCAGGTCGTGTGCCTGCAGCACACGCCGGCCATCCACCCAGACTTGCATGTTCCCGCTCTCGTCGCGGGTCCAGTTCAGCATATGGAAACGGCCATCCTCGAGGTCGAGCGTGCCCTCGCTGCTGGCGATCACCTCGCCCCCATCGGCCGTCACCCGTACCAGGCTGAGCCCGGGCCGTGAGCCGGGGTTGTAGACCAGGCGGTAGCCTCCACCGGGCTGGTTGCCCTGGAACAGCCCCAGTTCCAGGCTGCCCGGCCGCTGGTAGGAGGCCAGTTCCAGCTCCAGTCTGAAGGCGTTGTCGACCGGAGCATGGACGAAAATCCGGGCCGCGTCCCCGAACTCGACCTCCGCCGCCTCCGGCGATGCCGCGTCTGGCGTCAGCCCGCCGGCCTGCTCGAGGATCAACTGGAGCATCGCCAGGCCGATCTCCTCCGGTCGCTCCGGGCGAAGCGACGGTGAGGCGGGGGTGGTCACCTGCGGTTTCTCCACGATGCTGCGCAACCCGCCATCATCGATGTCGAAGCGTCCGCTGAGCACGGTCCAGGGTGGGTTGCGACGGAAATCGCCGTCGCTGAAGGCGTCGTCCAGGGCGACCCGTCCTGCCGGTGTCGGCTCCGGTTCGGGGGGCACCGTGGCCGCCGGCTCCCGGCCCGTCTGCCGTAATCGAGCCAGCAGTGCCGTCGTCGGTTGACCATCCTGGGCCAGGCCCACCGTGCCCTGGTAATCGCGAATCGCATTTCGGCTGCGAGTTCCCATCAGGCCATCCACCGGGCCGGCTTCGTAGCCGAGCCGGTTGAGTTCACGCTGGACTTCGGCCACCAGCTGTCGGCCGGACAGACTCTCGACGGGAGGCGATGGTTCGGGCGCTACCCCTGACGGTGTCGCCCTCGGCTGCCAGGTACGGGCTGTCTGTTGGGCCTCGCTGATCTGTTGCGCGGTCATCCGCGCCGCCACTGCATCGCGCGCCGCGGCGGCATGGCGGTGGCCGCGAGCCGCGGCCAGGTTGTACCACTTGTGCGCCTCCACGAAGTCCTGGGGCGTCCCTTGGCCGGCTTCGTGCATTTGCCCCAGCATGTACTGGGCGTCGGCGTCGCCGGTGGTGGCAAGCCGATCGAACATCTGCAAGGCCTGGCGGTGCTCCTGCCGCTCGTAGCTCTGCAGGGCGTCGGTGTAGCGGTAATCGGCACCGGCCAGCGCGATGTGACCGAACAGAACGAGCAGGAACACGAATCCCTTGATGATGGTCACGGGGGCGTCTCCAGTGAACGGGGTCTTCGGCCTGCCGGCTTCACCGTGCTGTCTTGCCAATCCACTTCTCTCGTCGCCTGTCTCAACGAAGACCGAGAACGGAGAGAATCACCAACACGATGACAATTGCGCCGACGATATAGACGATGTTGTTCATGAAGCTTTCCTCTGCGGCGCATTATCCTGTTCAGGATGCTGCGGGATGGTTCGTGTCATGATGGCGTCGCAGTCCGTGCGACGCGTGGTGTAACTCCCTGTAACGGCCGTTCCCTTGCCACACCCATGTTGAGGATATGCCATGGGTGGCCTCCCATCTGTGCGCTGGCGTACATGGCCCTCACGTCCTGATGCCTGGTGGAACGATCTTCGGCTAGAAGTCGAAAAAGAATTGCGACGGCCGGAGGGGCCGATACAGGCCTGGTTCGATCCGCCTTCGTTGAATGGGCAGGGTGTTCATCTCGACCGTGAAGCACTGATGCCCATTTCGGCCATTTCGCTTGGTGTGGTACATGGCCGTGTCGGCGTTGTGCATGAGGGTGTCGACATCGTCGGCATCATCCGGGTAGAGGCTGATGCCGATGCTGAGCGTGATGAGGAGTTCATGACCATGGATACGGTACGGTCTGCCCAGGACGGCAAGCAGTTTTTCCGCGACCCTGGTGGCATCTTCGGCTTGCCTGATCTCGGCAAGCAGGATCACGAATTCGTCGCCACCCTGACGGCAGACGGTGTCGATGTCGCGCATGCAGTCCTGAAGACGGCTCGCAACCGCCTGGAGCAGGCTGTCACCCAAGGCATGGCCGAGCGAATCATTGATGGGCTTGAAGGCATCAAGGTCGAGATAGAGCAGGGCGACCAGGTGTCGGTGTCGTCGGGCCAGGCCAATGGCTCGCGAGAGCCGTTCCGTCAGCAGGGCACGATTGGGCAGGCCGGTGAGCGCATCATGCTGCGCCAGGTAGGCCATCCTCTCCAGCATGACCTGTGACCGAGAGGCGTCGTGGAACACGATCACGGCGCCGGTGACTCGACCTTCCCGGTCATGGATGGGCGTCGCTGAATCCTCGATCTCGAGCCTGCTGCCATCCTTGCGGACGAGCACGCAATCCAGGGCGAGGCCTACCGTTTTGTTCTCCTCGATGGCGCGCTGCCCTGGGGTGATGGTCGTGTTATGTGTCTTGCCATCGACACGATGGAACACGCGGGACAGTGGCTTGCCGATCGCCTCCGGTTCCGACCAGCCTGTCAGGGTTTCAGCCACTCGGTTCATGTAGGTGATCGTACCGTGGAGGTCGATGGTCAGGACGGCATCGCCAATGGCGTTGAGGGCCACCCGAGCCCATGCCGTCTCGGCATCCAGGGCGGCTGCGACGTCCCGTCTCGTGGCGTGGATCTGGGTGTGATCTTGCCGCACCGGCTCCTCGCTGCATAAGGAGGCGGAAGGGAGCGGCGTCCAGGCGCTGCCCTGCAGCATCGCATCGTCTTTCATGCACTCGGCCCGGGAACGCGCATTACCCATGGGCCGCACGCCCAGGGGTGGGGCAAGAGCGGCGTGGCCCGCTGCGGCGCTCGCGTCGCTGAGACAGGAGACGCGATCATCAGAAACGTTGGCACTTCCATGAGTCGGTTTCCTGTTCCGCCTGCGCGTGAGCCCCGGTGGGACGGCACTGCCTGACCTGAGCCCTGGGGCTTGGTCGGTATCCCGCGAGCGTAGTGGCGTGACGGCGTCGCTTCCGTGCGCTAGCGTACACAGCATGTGCTTCGGTTCCTGCGCCTGTGTCGGTGGGTGGGGGAGTCCGGCGAGAACCTCCGGATGAGTCCGCTCTTCGTACCCTGTGGTCGGGGGTGGCTTGCTCGATATGGGAGTGTCAGTCATGGCCCTGCAACATGACCCTCGTCAGAATCACTTGCTGGCGGCCCTGCCGAAGGATGAATACCAGCGCTTGGCGCCCCACCTCGAGCGGGTCGAGCTGACGCTGGGGGATTCGCTGGTCGAGTCGGGAAAGGTAATGCGCCATGTCTATTTCCCGACGGATTCCATCGTATCGCTACTGTGCGTCATGGAAGATGGTGATTCGACAGAAATTGCCGTTGTCGGTGCCGAGGGTATCGTCGGTATCTCGCTGTTCATGGGCGGCGAAACCACACCGAGCCGTGCTATCGTGCAGAGTGCTGGCAGCGCCTATCGCCTCAAGGGGCAGCTGCTGAAGGACGAATTCGATCGCGCGTCAACGCTTCAGCACTTGTTATTGCGTTACACCCAGGCCCTGATCACCCAGATGGCCCAGACGGCGGTATGCAACCGGCATCACAGCCTGGATCAGCAGCTGTGTCGCTGGCTGTTGCTGAGTCTGGATCGCTTGCCGACCAACGAGCTGGTCATGACCCAGGAACTGATCGCCAATATGCTTGGCGTTCGTCGCGAGGGCGTCACCGAGTCGGCCGGCAAGCTGCAGAGGGCCGGCCTGATTGCCTACCATCGCGGGCATATCAGCATCCTGGACAGGCCTGGCCTGGAAGCGCGGGTCTGTGAATGCTATGCGGTCGTCAAGAAGGAGTACGATCGCCTGCTGAGCTATCATCGCCCCGGGTGAAGGGACCATTTCCCGCGCGGACCGGTAGGGTTCTCGAGCAGGGCGTGTCCTGGGTGTGTATCCTGGCGCACCGACGGCATAATGATGGACATGCCAGTATTCGCTTAGCGGCTTATCGGTGATTGCCCGATCATCCCCTGGCTGCCGTCGACGTCGGAGCCTAGTGATTTCTTGCCATGTGCCGACTGCCGGTTTTCCACCAGGAGCGTGCACATGAAGCCTTCTACTCCCGGCCCGGTGACCAACCACCTTATCGACAGCTTGCCGCGTCAGGACAGGGCATCTTTCCTTACCGACTGCGAGGCCGTCGAGCTGGTGTTCGGTGAGGTGCTCGCCGAGTCCGGCGGGCGGATCTCGCATGTCTATTTTCCCCTCAACAGCTTCATTTCCCTGATTGCCAACCTGAGTGACGGGGACCGGCTGGAAGTGGCGATGGTCGGCAGTGAAGGCATGTACGGGATGCCCTTGATCCTGGGGCTCGATGAGTCGCCCTGGCACGCCCTGGTGCAGGGCGCCGGGCCGGCACTGCGCATGCCGGCGGCTGCCTTTGGCCGTCACCTGGAGCAGAGCCCTGCGCTTCAGGCGCTGCTGAGGCGCTATCTCTATGTGCTGATGCACCAGCTGTCCCGGGTGGCGGCATGTACCCACTTTCATCAGGTCGAGGCCCGTCTGGCTCGCTGGCTGTTGATGACCCAGGATCGTGCGCACTCGGATCAGCTGCATCTCACCCACGAGTTCCTGGCCATGATGCTGGGGGTGCGCCGTGCCGGCATTACCCTGGCCGCCATGGCGCTTCAGACGCGCCGGTTGATCCGCTATCACCGTGGGGACATCACGGTGCTGGACCGGGCGGGTCTGATCGAGGCCTCTTGTGGCTGCTATGTCTCCGACCGACGCATCTACCGTCGGGTCATCATCGAAGGGGAGGCACCATGAAATCGGCTGGTGCGCCCTGGGAAGGCCGCGCCAGCCGGGACGTCATGACGGCATCTCGGGGCCGATCGCGTTGATGTCCTGGCTCATCAGGTCATCGTCGCCTCCGGCGGTGCGCCTGGCCGGCTCGTCGAGCCCCTCGCCGGGAAGTGTCGCAAGTGGTGCTTCGGGCAAGCGTTCCGGCTTGAAGGGATAGCCGTGCTGCTGTTTGCCCGGCTCGCGGTCGGGCAGGCGCGTGAAGTTTTTGAATGCAGTCGTGGGAGGGTTGGCGTACTGGATGGGGGATGGCATGGCGACCTCGTGTCACTGTCCGGCCTTCACGCTGTCGTGAAGCATCGGTAGCACGACTCTAGCGGACCGCCAGGCCGCCGTCGGTGCGTTAACACACTGACGCCACCGATGCCGCCAACGCTACTGCCCGCGCGGCGACATGGAGAACCCATCAGGGGGCTGCAGTGGCTGTTCGCTGACCGCACCTGGCGAAAGATCACGGTTTACTGACCTCGTGGCCTATCACGCCGCCCACCGCCGCGCCTCCCACGGTGCCGACAGCGGAGCCGCCGGTGAGTACTGAGCCACCAACGGCCCCCACGCCTGCACCCACCACGGTGCTCCTGTCCTGTGCCGACATGCCGGAGCAGGCGGCGAGTGACAGCAGTGCCAAGAAAAAGGCAGTGCCGAGTATTAGATGTTTGATGTGTTTCATGGTGGTGTCACTCGGGTTAAGAGGTCCTGCTCGCAGCGGGAGTTACCTTGGGAGCGGTGCGGCTACGACGGACCGCCACCCTCAGCATAAGGCAGAACGAGAGTGTCATCCGTTTGGTGGCGCACATAGCCCCCGCCGCTGGAGAACAAGGGAGGGCTTGGGTTGTCGGCACCACAGGATGACCCTGGGAGCCAGCTGCTGGCGCCATTGCCGGAGGACGAACTGGTGCGGCTGCTGCCCCATCTGAAGCGAGTGACGTTGCCGTTGGGGAAGTCGCTGTGTGAATCAGGCGGCGTGATGCAGCAGGCCTATTTTTCCTCTCAACAGTTGCATTTCTTGAATGCAGTCGTGGAAGGGGGGAGTGCCCCTTGATCCCGCCGGTGGGTGCCCCCATCCTGTTTACATGACGCTTTTCTGGCCGGGGGTGGTCAATACCCCAGCGTTCTGGTCTAGAATAAGGGTTCGGGTCGACCGTGGCGAAAGACGCAAGGGTCGGCCCCTGGCGTATCGCCCCGCGCGGAGCGCGCGAGCGGCGGTACCTGGTGAATCGCAGGGGGAGCCCCTGCCAGTCGCAGTGGTAGACACGATGACGATCATGACTTCCCGTGTGGAGGTGCGCGAGCACCTGGCACGCGCCTACTGCCCCACCCGGATTCCCGCCGAGGACGAGGCCCGCGTCGACGAGATCAAGCGACTCCTCGAGGCCAACAATGCCGTCCTGGTGGCGCACTACTACACCGACGATGCCATCCAACAGCTGGCCGAGGAGACCGGCGGCTGCGTGGCCGATTCCCTGGAGATGGCCCGCTTCGGCGCCCGCCACGAGGCCGAGACCCTGGTGGTGGCCGGGGTGCGCTTCATGGGCGAGACGGCCAAGATCCTCTCGCCGGAGAAGCGCGTGCTGATGCCGACCCTGGAGGCGACCTGCTCGCTGGACCTGGGGTGCCCGGCCGACGAGTTCGGCGCCTTCTGCGATGCCCATCCCGATCGTACCGTGGTGGTCTATGCCAACACCTCGGCGGCGGTGAAGGCCCGCGCCGACTGGGTGGTGACCTCGTCGATCGCCGTGGAGGTGATCGAGCACCTGCAGTCCCGCGGCGAGAAGATCCTGTGGGCCCCCGACAAGCACCTGGGCGGCTACATCCAGCACAAGACCGGCGCCGACATGCTGCTGTGGGACGGTGCCTGTATCGTCCATGAGGAGTTCAAGGCCAAGGGCGTCGAGGACCTCAAGGCGCTCTATCCGGAGGCCGCGGTGCTGGTGCATCCCGAGTCGCCGGCGGCGGTGGTCGGCCTGGCCGACGTGGCGGGTTCCACCTCGCAGCTGATCAAGGCGGCGAAGGAGCTGCCCAACGACAAGCTGATCGTGGCCACCGACCGCGGCATCTTCTTCAAGATGCAGCAGGCGGTGCCGGGCAAGACCCTGTTCGAGGCGCCCACTGCCGGCAACGGCGCGACCTGCAAGAGCTGCGCGCACTGCCCGTGGATGGCGATGAACGCCCTGGACAACCTGGCCGGCGCCCTGCGCCATGGCAGCGGCGAGATCGTCGTCGACGACGAGCTGCGTCGGGCCGCGCTCAAGCCGCTGGAGCGGATGCTCAATTTCAAGAAGTAAGTCACGCCCCGGCGTTACGCTCGGCGCAGGCACGGCTCGCTTGCGTCGGCGTCCCGGCTGAATCGCTTGCCTGCCCCTTGGCGTGGCTAACGCGCGACCATCCTGACTTCCAGCTTCCAGCTTCCAGCTTCCAGCTTCCAGCTTCCAGCTTCCAGCTGTCAGAACTTCTCCAGCGTTTCCCGGTAGCCGAGGAAGTCCTTGCGGCGCTGTTCGATGCGGCTGGCGGCGGTGGTGTCGCCGTCGCGTTCGGCGACCCCCTTGGCCACGCCGAGCTGGCGGATGGCGCTGTCGATGCGCCCGGTGAGCTGCATTTGCTCGGCGCGGGCCAGGTGCCCCCAGGCCTCGCGATCACTGCGCCCGGCGGCCTCGGCCAGCAGGGTGAATACCTGGGGATCCTCGGGGCGGCGCTCGGACAGCTCGCGCAGCACCCGCCACGCCTCATCGGGGTCGCGCTGCAACAGCGCTTCGCCGAGCAGCCGGGTCGTGGGCACATGGCCGGGCATCAAGCGCAACTGGCGCCGGCTGCGCTCGATGGCGTCATCGTAGCGGCCGGCCTTGAAAGCCACCTCGGCGGCCGAGGCGGGGAGTAGCGCCAGGTCGGGCCACTCCCGGGCCAGGGCATCCAGCTCGCGCAGGGCGGTATCCACGTTGCCCCGCTCGGCGTCGATCAGCGCCGCCAGGTAGCGCCGGGCACTCTCGGGAGTCTCTCCCTGGGCGAGGCGTGTGGCGGCCTGCTGCGGGTCGCGTTGGTGAATCGTCAGCAGCGCCCTGGCCCTGACCAGCGAGTACTGGAGGTCCTCGTCGCGGGGCCTGTCGACCCGGAGTTGGCTGGCGCGATCCTGGGTATCGCTGAGGCGAGACTCGGTCACCGGGTGGGTCATCAGGAATTCCGGCGGGTTGCCACCCTGCAAGTTGGCCATGCGTTGCATGGCGCGGAACATGCGCACCATGGCCTGGGGGTCGTAACCGGCCTGGGCCATGGCCTGCAGGCCGATGCGGTCGGCCTCCCGTTCGAAGCGTCGGGAGTAGGCGAGCTGGTCCTGGATGAAGGCCGCCTGCGAGCCCATCGCCACGCCGATGCCGGCATCGCCTCCACCGCTGGCGGCGATCAGCATGCCGGCCAGCATGGCGGCCATGGCCGGGATCTGGGTCTGCTCGGCGCGGGCCTGGCCACGTGCATAGTGGCGCTGCGAGAGGTGGCCGAGCTCGTGGGCCAGTACCGAGATCAGCGCGGCCTCCTCGTCGGCGAAGGCGAACAGGCCGGCATTGACGCCGACCACGCCGCCCGGCACGGCGAAGGCGTTGAGCATGCGGCTATCGACCAGGGTGACGAGGGTATTGGTGTCCACCAGGCCGCTGTGGGGCAGCAGTTGGGTGACCAGCCCCTCCACGTACTCCTGGGCGATGGGGTCGTCCCAGCCGGGTGCCCGGGCGCGGAACTGTCTGAGCCAGGCGCGGCCCAGCCGTGTCTCCTCGCCGCTGATCGCCTGGCTGTCGCTGCTGGTCAGGCTGGGCAGGCCGTAGTCGCCGCTCGACTGGTCATCGATCCACTGAGCGGAGGTCGGCTGAGCCAGCGCCAGGCTCAGCGCACAGGCGGCGAGGCAGGTTGTGGCAATCCGGGGCATGGCCATCCTCTTTTGCGGCAGGGCAGACGGCGGGAGTTTCCCTCCGACATTGATTCGGCCTGTAAAGTGCCTTTAAATCTCAAGGGTTTTCATGTCGAGCGGCGCCTGCCTGGTGCCCGGCATGCCCTGAACGCATTCTCCCGGGAGACAACATGGCTGTGCAACCCGATGACGTGCTCGACGCCCGCGGTCTTCCCTGCCCCCTGCCACTGCTCAAGGCCAAGCAGGCGCTGGCGCGCCTCGAGCCTGGCCAACTGCTCGAGGTGATGGCCACCGATGCCGGCTCCTGGCGTGACTTCGAGACCTTCATCGCGCAGAGCATCCACGAAATGCCGGCCAGGGAAGAGCGCGGCGACGTCTTCCACTACTGGATTCGCAAGGGCGGGGAGCCTGCCGCATGACCCTGCGCGCCGTCTTCAAGAGTTGGATCGACCACTACTTCTCCGACGAGGAGGCGGTGATCCTGCTGGTGGTGCTGGTGCTGGGGTTCGCCGCGGTGATCTGGTTCGGGCGCATGCTGGCGCCCTTCTTCATCGCCCTGGTGATCGCCTTCCTGCTGCAGGGGGCGGTGAGTTGGCTGGAGCGTCGTGGAGTGCCGCACCTGCTGGCGGTGATCCTGGTGTTCCTCGGCTTCCTCGGCATGCTGATGGCGATGGCCTTCATCCTGCTGCCGCTGATCTGGAACCAGCTCGTCAGCCTGGTGCAGGAGGCGCCGCGCATGTTCGCCAGCGGCCAGCAGCTGCTGGACGACCTCCAGGAGCGCTATCCTAACCTGGTGACGCCGGACCAGATCCAGAGCTGGATCGGCGTGGCCGGGCGTGAGATGACGCAGTTCGGCCAGCGGGCGCTGACGCTGTCGCTGGCCTCGCTGGGCAATGTCATCGCCCTGATCGTCTACCTTATCCTGGTGCCGATCCTGGTGTTCTTCATGCTCAAGGATCGCGACACCCTGGTGGCCTTCATGGTGTCGCTGCTGCCCCAGCAGCGTACCCTGATGACGCGGATCTGGCAGGAGATGGACGACCAGATCGCCAACTACGTACGTGGCAAGTTCATCGAGATCATCATCGTCGGCACCGTGGCCTTCCTGACCTTCGCCTTCTTTGGGCTGCCCTATTCGGCGCTGCTGGCGGTGATGGTGGGCTTCTCGGTGCTGGTGCCCTATATCGGTGCCGCCGTGGCCACCCTGCCGGTGGCGGCGGTGGCCGGCTTCCACTTCGGCATGACCGACGAATTCCTCTACGTGGTACTCGCCTACGGCGTCATCCAGGCGCTGGACGGCAACGTCCTGTCGCCGATCCTGTTCTCGGAGGCGGTCAATATACATCCGGTGTCGATCATCCTGGCGATACTCTTCTTCGGCGGAATCTGGGGCTTCTGGGGGGTCTTCTTCGCCATTCCGCTGGCGACCCTGCTCAAGGCGCTAGTCTACGCCTGGCCGCGGGGCATCAAGAAGCGGCAGAAGAATGAGGCGGTGGAATCCCTGGCCGAGGAGTGAGCACCACCGCCCGGCGTGCGGGCGGTGAGAGAGGGCTCAGGAGGCGGCGTTCAGCTCCCGGGCGGCGTCGAGCACCTCCTCGGCGTGGCCGGGTACCTTGACCCCGCGCCACTCCCGGGCGAGCCTGCCCTCGGCATCGATCAGGAAGGTGCTGCGCGCGATGCCGAGGTGTTCCTTGCCGTAGAGCTTCTTGAGCTTGATGACATCGAACAGCCGGCAGACGGTTTCGTCCTGGTCGGAGATCAGCTCGAAGTTGAAGCCCTGCTTGGCCTTGAAGTTCTCCTGGGCGCGGAGGCCGTCGCGGGAGACGCCGAGGATCATGGTGTTGGCGGCATCGAAGGCGCCCTTGCGGTCGCGGAAGTCGCCGCCCTCGGTGGTACAGCCGGGGGTACTGGCCTTGGGATAGAAGTAGACCACCACCTGCCGGCCTTGTAGGTCGGAGAGGTTCACGCGGGTGTCGCCGGTGGCGCTGGCGCTGAAGTCGGGCACGGGCTGGCCGATGCTGACGCTCATGGAAGGCTCCTTCTGCCGATGGGGGCTCCCGATTACACGCAACCACGGGCGTGCTGTAAAGTCTCGCCTGCCCGTGCTGTACAGGCTTTGATCGCCTGAGTACCATCTACCCCCTGGCGTTGGTGCCATTGTCCGAGGCGTGTCCCCGCATTCGAGGGGCAGACGCAGCAGTCGTATCGCGTAGTAGCATCGAGAGGAATGTGAGGATGATCACTGGCAGTATCGTCGCCCTGGCGACGCCGATGAAGGTCAATGGCGACATCGATTGGGAGGCGCTGCGCCGCCTGGTGAACTTCCACCTCGAGAACGGTACCGACGGCATCGTCGCCGCCGGCACTACCGGCGAGCCCACCACCATGTCCTTCGCCGAGCACTTCGATGTGATTCGTGCCGTGGTGGAGGAGGTCGACGGGCGCATACCGGTGATCGCCGGCACCGGGGCCAACGCCACCTCCGAGGCCGTCGAGCTGGCCCGCTACGCTGGCGAGGTGGGAGCCGACTACTGCCTGTCGGTGTGTCCCTACTACAACAAGCCGACCCAGGAAGGCCTCTACCAGCACTTCAAGGCGGTGGCCGAGGGCAGCAAGTTACCGGTGATTCTCTACAACGTGCCGGGACGTACCTGCTCCGATCTCTACAACGAGACGGTGCTGCGCCTGGCCGAGGTCGACAACATCATCGGGCTCAAGGATGCCACCGGCAACCTGGAACGGGCCGAGGACCTGATCGCCCGCCTCAAGGGCAGCGACTTCATGCTCTACTCCGGCGACGACGGGACGGCCTGCGACTTCATGCTGATGGGGGGCCATGGCGACATCTCGGTGACCGCCAACGTCGCGCCCCGGGCGATGCACGAGCTGTGCGCCGCGGCCGTGGCCGGTGACGCCGACAAGGCGCACCAGATCAACACCCGGCTGATGCCCCTGCACACCAACCTCGGCATCGAGTCGAACCCCATCCCCGTCAAGTGGGCGCTGCACCGCATGGGCCTGATCGAGCCCGGCATTCGTCTGCCACTGACATGGCTGTCCGAGAAGTATCACTCCACCATCGGCGAGGCCCTGCAGCTGGCCGGCCTGATCGACGACTGACCGGTGCTCGGGCGCCGGAACCTGGACAACCTGATGCAAGGTGGACGCATGAACTCTGCGCTGAAATGGATGCCGCTGGTGGCGGCCATCGCCCTGGCCACGGCCGGTTGCGCCCGTGAAGGCTACTACCACGACCGCAACATCGACTACGCGGATGCCAGCGGCAGCTCGCCGCTGATCCTGCCTGACACCCGCAACCCCAACCGCTATCGTGATGCCATGCCGGTACCCGAAGCGGCAAGCGACTTTCGGGCACCTGGCGATGGCTTCGAGGCCCCGAGCCCGCAGCCGCTGGCGGCCGGGCGTGCCACCGAGCGTGACTTCGTCGAGCGTCGCAGCATCGGCCGCGACAGCTGGCTGGTGGTCGGTGCCGATCCCGGTACGGTCTGGCCCCAGCTCGAGGACTTCGCCCGTACCCGTGGCCTGCAGGTGACCGCCAGCGACTCCTCGCGCGGCGTGCTCGAGACCTCCCGGGCGCGCCTCAGCGTGCGTCAGGGATTGCGCGCAGGTGACAGCGAGGTGCGTTGCGACCAGGGCGGGAATCCGGTGGCGGCCTGTCTCGAGGAGATGGAGCAGTACTTCGGCGCACGCAGCGCCTCGGCAAGCTCGTCGTCGCTGGCCGCCCAGCGCCTGGCCGGTGAGGAGCGCCTGCGCCTCGAGCAGCGGGGCGACGACTGGGTGGTGGCCATTCCGCTGGATATCGATCGCACCTGGGCCGAGCTCAGCCACCAGCTGCAGCTGGACTTCACCGTGGAGGAGCGCCGTGAGCTGCTCGACAGCGATCCCGCCGCCCACGACTTCCTGATCAGCTACATGACCCAAGCCGAGCGCAATCGTAACCCGCTGCAGATCGTCTTCAGCCCCGACGTGCGCCAGATGTCCCAGCAGATCCGCCTGGTGCTGGAGTCCGCGGGCCCCGACCGGACCGTGCTGCGGGCCGAGAACGCCAGCGAGCGCGCCTTCACCCCCGAGGACCAGCGCGAGCTGCTCGAGCGGGTGTCGGGCCTGCTGCGCTGATGGTGACCCGGGTGGCCGAGTCACGCCCACCCGTCGGTACGCTGCGCTTCGCCTCCCTGGGCAGCGGCAGCAAGGGCAACGCGACCCTGGTCAGCGACGGCGAGACCCACCTGCTGGTCGATTGCGGCTTCGGGCTGCGCGAGACCGAGCGCCGGCTGGCCGGCTTCGGCCTGCATCCGCGCCAGCTCGACGCGGTGCTGGTGACCCACGAGCATGGTGACCACGTGCGCGGGGTCGGCCCCCTGGCTCGCCGCCACGGGGTGCCGGTGTACCTGACCCCCGGTACCTGGAGTTCGGGGCGCCTCGGCGAGTTGCCCGGCCATCACTGGGTCACCCCCCAGGCCCGCTTTGCCATCAAGGGACTCACCATCGACCCGGTCACCGTGCCCCACGACGCCCGCGAACCGGTGCAGTTCCGTTTCCATGCCGGGGGGCGTAGCCTCGGCGTGCTCACCGACCTGGGTCACCCCACCGACCATGTGGCCAGGGCCTTCGCCGGCTGCGACGCCCTGGTGCTGGAGTGCAACCACGATGTGCGCATGCTCGCCGAGGGCCCCTACCCGCCGCGACTCAAGCGGCGGGTGGGCGGCGACTGGGGCCACCTGGCCAACGCCCAGGCAGCGGCACTGCTGGCGCGGCTGGGGCTCGATCGCCTGCAGCGCATCGTCTGCTCGCACCTCTCCGAACACAACAACCGCCCCGAGCTGGCGCTGGAGGCCCTGGTGCCGCTGCTCGATGGCGACGAATCACGGCTGATGATCGCCGCCCAGGACACCGGCCTGGCGTGGCAGGCCATCGGTTGATTTCCCATACTCTCTCGTATTCGCAGCCTGTGGAGGCTCCCATGGAAAAGCGTCAAGAACTCTATGCCGGCAAGGCCAAGTCGGTCTTCGCCACCGACGACCCGGACCGTCTGGTCCTGCACTTCCGCGACGACACCAGCGCCTTCGACGGCGAACGCATGGAGTCGCTGGCGCGCAAGGGGATGGTCAACAACCGGTTCAATGCCTTCATCATGGCCAAGCTCCAGGCGGCCGGCATTCCCACCCATTTCGACGGCCTGCTCTCCGACACCGAGAGCCTGGTCAAGAAGCTCGAGATGATCCCGGTGGAGTGCGTGGTGCGCAACATCGCCGCCGGCGGCCTGGTCAAGCGCCTCGGCGTGGAGGAGGGCAGTGAGCTCACCCCGCCCACCTTCGAGCTGTTCCTCAAGAACGATGCCCTCCACGACCCGATGATCAACGAGTCGCTGGCCGAGACCTTCGGCTGGGCCACGCCCGAGCAGCTGGCCGAGATGAAGGCGCTGACCTTCAGGGTCAACGAGGTGCTCAAGGCGCTGTTCGCCGAGGGTGGCCTGCTGCTCGTCGACTACAAGCTGGAATTCGGCCTGTTCAAGGGCGAGATCGTGCTCGGCGACGAGTTCTCGCCGGACGGCTGTCGCCTGTGGGACGCCGCGACCCGCGAGAAGCTCGACAAGGATCGCTTCCGCCAGGGCCTGGGCGGGGTGATCGAGGCTTACGAGGAGGTGGGGCGGCGCATCGGTGTCGATTTTGGCTGATATCGTCTCTCGTCTCGACGCGAAGGGCCCCAGCCGGGCCCTTCGTCGTTTTGGCGCGGTTCATGCCGGGACGATCTCCACGACCCGCAGTCGGACGTCCCCCGCCGGATCGGCCTCGGCACGAAAGCGCACATCCACGTCGCGCAGCCGCACGCCATAGACCCGGGCGTCATCGCCACCGAGCGTGCGCCGGTGATAGGCGGGGCGGGGGTCCTGGGCCAGCACCTGGTGGATCAGGGCGCGCAGCGAAGCGCCGTCGGCGCGCTTCGCCAGGGTCGCCTCGACCTCGGGCGCGAAGGTCACCGGCAGCAGGGGCGGGGCCTCGGGGGCGAAGCCGGCGCGGGCCTCGGGGCGGGCTTCCGCCCACGGCAGGTAGGGCTTGATGTCGAGCACCGGGGTGCCGCTGACCAGGTCGCACCCGCCCAGCACCAGGCGTACCCCGCGGCGGGTGTCGATCTCGACCAGCTCCACCAGCGAGAGCCCCAGGCGGTTGGGGCGGTGGGTGCTGCGGCTGGCGAAGACCCCGACCCTGGCGTTGCCGCCGAGCCGCGGGGGGCGTACCAGGGGCGTCCAGCGCTCAGGACTTTGATGAAACACGAAGGTGAGCCAGAGGTGGCTGAACGTTTCCAGCCCCCTCACCGCCAGCGGGTCGTCGTGGGGCGGCGTCAGCGCCAGGCTGGCGCGCGCGGCCGGGGCCAGCCCCGGCTGGCGGGGAATGCCGAACTTGTCCGGGTAGTCGCTCTCGATGACGCCGATCGGGGTCATCGCGAAGCCGGGGGCAGCGGGGGAGGAGGGCGTCGCGATCATGTCGGGATTATGCCCGCTCGCCGGCGTCGGGGCGAGGGGGATTGGCCGCGAGGCCCGGCTTGTGTAGGCTGCGGCTCGGCACCGGGCGTGCCACTTTCGATCCCCGACCCATCGCAGGGCAGACACCGATGAGCCAGATCACCACCGAGCACGGGGCAGCGGGTGCCGGGCAGGCACCGCGGGCACCGCGGATCCTCTACCGTGGCGCCCTGGCCAAGGACGCCGCCGACCAGGCCGAGGTCTTCCATCACGCCGTGATGCAGGGAGCCACGGCCCACTACGGGTTGGCCGAGCGCGAGGCCTGGGCGGCGGCATTGCCCCGGGAAGCCTGCGCCTGGGCGGCACGCCAGGCGCTCTTCACCACTCTGGTGGCGACCTGCGACGGTCGTTGCGTCGGGTTTCTCGAGCTCGATATTCCCCGGGGGCGCATCGTGACGCTCTATGTCTGGCCGTCGCTGGCCCGTCGCGGCATCGGCTCGACCCTGCTGGTGCATGCCGAGCGGTTGCTGCTCGAGCACGGGGTGGGGCGGGCCCGCATCGACGCCAGCCTGGTACTGGTCGGCGGATTGATGCGCCGGGGCTGGCGGGATCTCGGTGAGGAGTGGGTGGAGCGCGGCGGTGAGCGGCTGTGCCGTCACCGCCTGGAGAAATCCCTGGTCGCCGTGGAGACCTGAGGTCAGCCGGCGTTGCCTTGCTCGATCAGCCGCATTGACAGGTCGATGGCCTTGAGGTCCTTGGTCAGGGCGCCGCTGGAGATGCAGTCGACGCCGGTCTCGGCGATCGTGCGCAGGGTGGTCTCGTCGACGTTGCCGGAGGCCTCCAGCGTGGCGCGCCCCGCATTGCGCTTCACCGCCTCGCGCATGTCGTCGAGCGAGAAGTTGTCGAGCATCACGATGTCGGCGCCGGCCGCGAGGGCCTGATCGAGCTCGTCGAAGGTCTCCACCTCGACTTCCACCGGCAGGTCGCGAGCGATGTTGCGGGCTTCCCGCACCGCCGCGGCGATGCCGCCGCAGGCGGCGATATGGTTTTCCTTGATCAGGAAGGCGTCATAGAGGCCGATGCGGTGGTTGTGGCCACCACCGCAGGTCACCGCATACTTCTGTGCCAGGCGCAGGCCGGGCAGGGTCTTGCGGGTATCCAGCAGGCGCACCCCGGTGCCGGCGAGCAGGTCCACATAGTGGCGGGTGCGGGTGGCCGTGGCCGAGAGGGTCTGCAGCAGGTTGAGCGCCGCGCGTTCGCCGGTCAGCAGGCTGCGGGCCGGGCCCTCGAGTTCGAGAAAGGCCTGGCCTGCCTCGAGCCGGTCGCCGTCGGCGGCATTCCAGCGCAGCGTGACGCTGGCATCGAGGCGTCGGAACAGCTCATCGACCCAGGCGACGCCACACAGCACGGCGGTCTCGCGGGTAATGACCCGGGCCGTCGCCCGCTGGCGGTCGGGGATCAGCTCGGCGGTGATATCACCGGGGCCGACATCCTCGGCCAGCAGCCGGGCGGCGGCGTCGCGGATCTCTTCGCCGAGCTTTTGGTGATAAAGAGGGGCGTCCTGATTATGCATGGCGGGCCTGTCACTCTCCAGGGGGTGCGATGAGCGTTCGAGGCGTCCATTATAGAGAATCCACACGGAAGACGTCAGGGGAAGGCGATGCCGATCGATGCGGGATGGCTGTCAGGCGCGCGGCGGGTGCCGTCGCCCAACCAGGATGCACGCCCCGAGGGCGAGGTCTCGCTGCTGGTGCTGCACTCCATCAGCCTGCCGCCAGGGCAGTTCGGCGGCGAGCACATCGAACGCCTGTTCACCAATCGCCTCGACCCCGAGGCGCACCCCTACTTCGCCGCCATCGTCGACCTGCGCGTTTCGGCGCACCTGCTGATCCGGCGTGACGGCGAGTGCGTGCAGTTCGTGCCCTTCGAGGCGCGGGCCTGGCACGCCGGCCGGTCGCACTGGTGCGACGAGGGCTGGCCGCGAACCGCCCTCAACGACTTCTCCATCGGCATCGAACTGGAGGGCGACGAGATCACGCCCTATACGCTCGCCCAGTACCGGGCACTGGCGGCGACCACCGCCGCGCTGCTGACCACCTATCCGGCACTGACCGGACGACGCATCACCAGCCATGCCCGGGTGGCGCCGCTACGCAAGAGCGATCCGGGCCCGGCCTTCGACTGGGCCTACTTTCGCCAACTGCTGGGCTCGCAATGTTGGAAAGACTACGCAGTTCGGGGCGGAAGATGGACGTGAGCGATCACGCTGAATGGCACGCTTGATTCATACGGTAGTTCGGTTACAAGCCCTTGACCTTGGTCGAGTTCGTGGCCATGACGCGTACGTAATCCCTTGTGTTACGGCGCAATGATCATTTTGTGAAAAATATTTCCATTTCTTCTTGAATTGGCAGGGCGGGACGATTACGGTATCTTCTCCCGCACCAGCGGCGGGTATGCCGAGCCGTCTTGTAAAACTACTACATCACCCGACATGCGGCGTGCACGGCATCTCCAAAAGAGATTGCACCCCTGCCCCAGCGTTGCGGGGCAACCGACACCCCCCATCGTCATTCGGAGAGACGTCTATGAGTCTGGAGACAAGAGAGGATCTCGATCCGATCGAGTCCGCGGAATGGTTGGATTCCCTGGAATCGGTGCTGGATCGCGAGGGCGAGGAACGTGCCCAGTACCTGCTGACCCGCCTGGCCGACCGCCTGCGCCGGGATGGCATGCAGGTGCCCTTCTCGGTGACCACCCCGCATCGCAACACCATTCCGGTGCATCGCGAGGCGCCGATGCCGGGCGATCTCTTCATGGAGCGGCGCATCCGCTCGCTGATCCGCTACAACGCCATCGCCCAGGTGATTCGCAACAACCGGGCCAACCCCGGTCTCGGTGGTCATATCGCCAGCTTCATGTCGGCGGCCACCCTCTACGACGTGGGCTTCAACCACTTCTTCCGGGCCCCGAACGGCGATTTCGAGGGTGACCTGGTCTATATCCAGGGCCATGTGGCGCCGGGCGTCTATGCCCGTGCCTACCTGGAAGGTCGCCTGACCGAGCAGCAGATGGACAAGTATCGCCAGGAAGTCGACGGCGATGGTCTCTCGTCCTATCCGCACCCCTGGCTGATGCCGGACTTCTGGCAGTTCCCCACCGTCTCCATGGGCCTCGGCCCCATCCAGGCGATCTACCAGGCCCACGTGATGAAGTACCTTGACTCCCGCGAGCTCAAGGACATGCAGGACCGCAAGATCTGGTGCTTCATGGGCGACGGCGAATGCGACGAGCCGGAATCCCTGGGCGCCATCTCGCTGGCCGGCCGCGAGAACCTCGACAACCTGATCTTCGTCATCAACTGCAACCTGCAGCGCCTCGACGGTCCGGTACGCGGCAACTCGCGCATCATGGACGAGCTCGAGGGCGTGTTCCGCGGTGCCGGCTGGAACGTGCTCAAGGTGGTCTGGGGCCGCCTGTGGGACCCGCTGTTCGAGAAGGACAAGAAGGGCATCCTGCAGAAGCGCATGGACGAGGCGGTCGACGGCGAATACCAGAACTACAAGGCCAACGGCGGCGCCTATACCCGGGAGCACTTCTTCGGCAAGTACCCGGAAACCGCCGAGCTGGTCAAGGACATGTCCGACGAGGACATCTGGAAGCTGAACCGCGGCGGACACGACCCGTTCAAGGTCTATGCGGCCTACCAGCAGGCGGTCAACACCAGCAACGGCAAGCCCACCGTGATCCTGGCGCACACCGTCAAGGGCTACGGCATGGGCGGCGGTGACGGTGAGGCGGCCAACGAGGCCCACCAGGTCAAGACCATGGAATACGAGGCGCTGCGCAAGTTCCGCGACCGCTTCGGCATTCCGCTGACCGACGAGCAGCTCAAGGAGGTGCCGTACTACAAGCCCGAGGACGACTCCCCGGAGCTCAAGTACATGCACCTGCAGCGCGAGCGCCTGGGCGGCTACCTGCCCCAGCGCCGCAGCGACTTCGAGGCGCTGCCGATCCCCGACCTCGACGACAAGATCTTCGCCTCCCAGACCGGCGGTTCCAAGGGGCGCGAGGTTTCCACCACCATGGCCTTCGTGCGTATCCTCAACGGCCTGGTCAAGGACAAGAAGATCGGCAAGCAGGTGGTGCCGATCATCCCCGACGAGGCCCGCACCTTCGGCATGGAGGGCATGTTCCGTCAGTTGGGGATCTACACCTCGGAAGGCCAGAAGTACGAGCCCGTCGACAAGGGCCAGATCATGTTCTACCGCGAGGACAAGCAGGGCCAGATCCTCGAGGAGGGCATCTCCGAGGCGGGTGCCATGTCGGCGTGGATCGCCGCGGCCACCTCCTACAGCAACAACAACCTGACGCTGTTGCCGTTCTACATCTACTACTCGATGTTCGGCTTCCAGCGTATCGGCGACCTGGCCTGGGCCGCCGGCGACCTGCAGGCGAGGGGCTTCCTGGTCGGCGGCACCGCCGGTCGCACCACCCTCAACGGCGAGGGCCTGCAGCACCAGGATGGCCACAGCCACATCCAGGCGTCGACCATCCCCAACTGCCGCAGCTACGACCCGACCTATGCCCACGAGGTCGCCGTGATCGTCCAGGACGGCCTGAAGCGCATGTTCGCCGACAAGGAGAACTGCTTCTACTACCTGGCGGTGATGAACGAGAACTACGAGCATCCCGTGCTCGAGACGGTGCCCGCCGAGGACATCATCAAGGGCATGTACCTGCTGCGCGAGACCCGGGGCGACAAGGGGCGCGTCCAGCTGATGGGCTCCGGCACCATCCTGCGCGAGGTCGAAGCGGCCGCCGAGTTGCTCGCCGCCGACTGGGGGGTTGGCGCCGACATCTGGAGCGTGACCAGCTTCAACGAGCTGCGTCGCGAGGCGCTGGGTCTGGAGCGTGAGGCGTTCCTGAATCCGGACGCCGAGCCGGCCAAGCCGCATGTCACCCGCTGCCTGGAGGGCCGCCAGGGGCCGGCCATCGCGTCCACCGACTACATGCGTCTGTTCGCCGACCAGGTTCGAGCCTGGGTGCCGACCGACTACCATGTACTGGGGACCGACGGTTACGGCCGCTCCGACACCCGCGAGAAGCTGCGTTACTTCTTCGAGGTCGATCGCTACTTCGTCACCGTGGCCGCGCTCAAGGCACTGGCCGACCGCGGTGAACTCGACCGCAAGGTGGTGGGCGAGGCGTTCACGAAGTACGGCATCGATCCCAACAAGCCCAATCCGCTGACCAGTTGATCAGGTGGCTGGCGGGCCCCCGGCCCGCCTGTTCCAGGCACGATTTGGAAGGAGCGCGACCTTGAGTAGCGAAATCATCAAAGTTCCCGACATCGGTGGCGATACCGATGTGGAAATCATCGAGATCGCGGTGTCGGAAGGCGACGTGATCGACGCCGAGGATACCCTGATCACCCTGGAGTCCGACAAGGCCTCCATGGATGTGCCGGCGCCGAAGGGTGGCAAGGTCATCAAGGTGTTGGTCAAGGAGGGCGATACCGTCTCCGAGGGCGACGACATCGTCGAGCTGGAGCCGGCGGGTGCCGATGGTGGTGCGGCCGAGGAGCCGGCGTCACCGGCCCCCGAGAAGGCGCCCGAACCCGCCGCGGAGAAGCCCCCGGCGAAGCCGGCGAGCGGTGGCGGCAAACGCACCGTGGAGATCAAGGTACCCGACCTGGGTGGTTCCTCCGACGTGGAGATCATCGAGGTGGCGGTGGCCGAGGGCGACGAGGTCGCCGAAGAGGACACCCTGATCACCCTGGAGTCCGACAAGGCCTCCATGGACGTGCCCAGCCCCCATGCCGGCAAGCTGGTCAGCCTGACCGTCAAGGAGGGCGATACGGTCTCCGAGGGCGATGTCATCGGTACCATGGAGGTCGCCGGAGAGGGCGGCGATGACGCCGAGGCGCCCGCCGAGCCGGCCCAGGCCGCCGAGCCCGAGGAAGCTCCGGCCGAGGAAGAGGAGGTCGCCGGCGGCGAGCCCGAGCGCAAGGAGATCCGCATACCGGACCTCTCCGGCTCCAGTGACGTGCCGGTGATCGAGATCGCCGCGACCGTGGGCGACGAGGTCGACGAGGAAGATCCGCTGATCACCCTGGAGTCCGACAAGGCCTCCATGGACGTGCCGAGCCCCTACAAGGGCAAGTTGGTCGAGCTGACCGTCAAGGAGGGCGACACCGTCTCCGAGGGCGACCTGATCGGCTATATCGAGGTGGCGGGCAGCAAGCCTGCGCCCAAGGCGGCTGCCAAGAAGACGGAGCAGAAGGCCGAGGCGCCGAAGGCCGACAAGCCGGCACCGACCCCGGCCGGCACGCCGAGCCCGGAAGCCCAGATGGCGGCCCACAAACCCCGCGACGGCAAGCTGGTCCATGCCGGCCCGGCGGTGCGCATGCTGGCCCGCGAGCTGGGTGTTGACCTGGGGCTGGTCAGGCCCAGCGGCCCGAAGGAGCGGGTGCTGAAGGAGGACGTCCACGCCTACGTCAAGCAGGTGATCGCCGGCAAGGCCCAGACGTCTGCCGCTGCCCCGGCGGCCGCCGGCGGTTCCGGCATCCCGCCGATCCCGGACCAGGACTTCAGCCAGTTCGGTGAGGTGGAAGAGAAGCCCATGGGCCGCCTGATGAAGATGGGCGCCACCAACCTGCATCGCAGCTGGGTCAACTTGCCCCACGTCACCCAGTTCGACGAGGCGGACATCACCGAGCTCGAGGCCTTCCGCAAGTCGATGAAGGCCGAGGCCGAGGCCCAGGGCGCCAAGCTCACGCCGCTGCCCTTCCTGATCAAGGCGTGCGCCTTCGCCCTGCGCCAGTACCCGCAGTTCAACGTCAGCCTGAAGAGCGATGGCGAGACGGTGGTGCACAAGAAGTACGTCCACATCGGCATTGCCGTGGACACCCCGGACGGCCTGATGGTGCCGGTGATCCGCGACGCCGACAGGAAGTCGCTGATCGAGCTGGCCAAGGAGTCCGTGGAACTGGCCAAGAAGGCCCAGTCGAAGAAGCTCAAGCGCGAGGAGATGACCGGCGGCTGCTTCACCATCTCCAGCCTGGGCTCCATCGGCGGCACCGCCTTCACCCCGATCGTCAACGCCCCGGAGGTCGCCATCCTCGGCATCTCCAAGGCGCAGATGAAGCCGGTGTGGGACGGCAAGGCCTTCGAGCCGCGGCTGATGATGCCGCTGTGCCTCTCCTACGACCACCGGGCGGTCAATGGCGCCGATGCGGCGCGCTTCACCGCCCTGCTCGGTCAGCTACTGACCGATATCCGCCGCCTGCTGCTGTAATTCCCGGGCGGTGGATCGACGACGGCGCCATGAGGCGCCGTCGTTGTTTGTAGCGCCGAACGGGCACGATGACGCAGGGAAGACCAAAGTGTTATTCGGCTGACAGTGGATTGATCTGCAACCGGTTTTCGCTTCTTTTTCTACAACATTCGGGTCGCGTCGCTTGTCTACGGACGATGCCACGGTTATCGTTCCTTCCCATCCATTTTTTCGCTTGTGACGACCACTTACCTACCGAGGTACAAGAACATGCGTTTGATCCTGTTGGGCGCCCCGGGTGCCGGAAAGGGCACCCAGGCCCAGTTCATCTGCGAGCGGTTCAAGATTCCGCAGATCTCCACCGGCGACATGCTGCGTGCCGCGGTCAAGGAAGGCAGTGAGCTGGGGCTCAAGGTCAAGGAGATCATGACCAGTGGTGGCCTGGTGTCCGACGACATCATCATCGCCCTGGTCAAGGAGCGCATCGCCCAGCCGGACTGCGAGAACGGCTTCCTGTTCGACGGTTTCCCGCGCACCATCCCCCAGGCCGACGCCATGAAGGACGCGGGCGTCAAGCTCGACCATGTGCTGGAGATCGCCGTCGAGGACGAGGAGATCGTCAAGCGCCTGGCCGGTCGTCGCGTGCACCCGGGCTCCGGCCGCGTCTACCACGTCGAGTACAATCCGCCCAAGGAGCCCGGCAAGGACGACGTCACCGGCGAGCCGCTGATCCAGCGCGACGACGATCGCGAGTCCACCGTGCGCAACCGCCTGGCGGTCTACCACGAGCAGACCGCACCGCTGGTGGACTACTACCAGGCCTGGGCGGAGCAGGACCCGGAGGCCGCCCCGGCCTACCACCGCGTCGAGGGCGTCGGCAGCGTCGACGCCATCACCAGTCAGGTGCTCGAGGCCCTGGAGGGCTGATACCTTTCACGCCCTGTCACGCTCGATGGCCCGCTTAAGCGGGCCATCGTCGTTTCTGGCCAGGCCACGTATAATGGCTGCCCATTTCGCTGTGATGGCCGAGCCCCATGTCGATCCTGCTGGCCCTGGATGCCTCCTCGAGCGCCTGTTCCGTCGCCCTGCTGCGCCGTCGCGAGGGGGCCGATGACGAACTCCTCTCCCGCTTCGAACTGGCCCCCCGGGAGCACACCCGGCGGTTGCTGCCCCTGGTCGACGAGGTGCTCGCCGAGGCCGGCCTCGCGCCGTCGGCGCTGGATGCCGTGGCCTACGGCCATGGCCCCGGCTCCTTCACCGGGCTGCGTATCGCCGCCGGTGCCGCCCAGGGGCTGGCCTATGGCCTCGATCGCCCGTTGATCGGCGTCTCGACGCTCGCCGCCCTGGCCCTGGGTGGCCATCGTCGCCACCACTTCCGCTACCTGGTCACCGCCCTGGACGCCCGCATGGGGGAGATCTACGTGGCCGCCTGGCAGTGCCGAGACGGTGTCCCCGAGCCGCTCGCCGAGGAGGCGGTGATGCCGCCGGCGCGGCTGCGCCTGCCGGCGGGCCACGCGGATCACGATTGGGTGGGGGTCGGGTCCGGCTGGGGGCTGTGGGACGCCATGCCCGCCGAGGTACAGGCCGGTATCGGTCAGCACCTGCCCGACGTGGAGGCCGACGCCGCCGACATGGTGCTGCTGGCGGCGCGGGCCTTCGAGGACGGCGAGGCCCGCCCGCCTCACGAGGTCCAGCCGGTCTATCTGCGTGACCAAGTGGCCTGGAAGAAGGCGCGATGAACGAGCGTCCGCCCCTGGTGGTGGGCGGCGCGGGCCTGGCGGAACTGGCGGCCCGGCTCGGGCTGCCCCTGGGCGAGGCGGGGGAGGCCGAATTGTCCCTGGAGATTCGCGACGGACGCCTGGTCTTGGCCGGCGATCCCCGGCGCTACGGCAACCCGCTGGCGGTGGACTTCGTCGCCGGCCGGGCGGCCCATCGGCGTCGCTTCGGCGGCGGACGTGGCCAGCTGATCGCGCGAGCCTGCGGCCTGGGCAAGGGCGTGACGCCGTCGGTGGTGGATGCCACCGCGGGACTGGGGCGGGACGCCTTCGTGCTGGCGAGCCTCGGGGCCGAGGTGCTGCTGGTGGAGCGGGTGGCGGCGATCTTCGCCCTGCTCGAGGATGGCGTGGCCCGCGCCCTGGCGGACCCCGAGACCGCCGAGGTCGCCGCCCGCATGCAACTGGCCCGCGGCGACGCCACGCGGGAGCTCGATGCCCTGGTGGCGACCAGTGGCGTGGCCCCCCAGGTGGTCCACCTCGATCCGATGTTTCCCCACCGCGACAAGTCGTCCCTGGTCAAGAAGGAGATGCGGCTCTTCAGGGTGCTGGCCGGCGACGACAGCGACGCCCCACGGCTGCTGGAGGCGGCGCTGGACGTGGCCACGCACCGGGTGGTGGTCAAGCGACCGCGCAAGGCGCCGCCCATCGCGGGGCCCGCTCCCCGGCACGTCATCGAGGGCAAGACCAGTCGCTACGATCTCTATGTCCATCGGGCCTTGACCGCCGCCTGAGTCACTCGCTGGGGCGGCGGGTGATCAGCTGCAGCCGGTGGCGCAGCGCCGGGTCGAACAGCTCGCGCGAGCGCTGGGCGGCCCGTCGCAGCCGCTCGTCGAACATCAGCCGCTCCCCCTCGCGCCACAGCCAGCCCTCTCGCTCCAGGCTCTCCACCAGGCTGGCGAACAGCCGGGTATCGAAGAACTCCGGGGCATCGAGTCCCGAGAGCAGGGCCAGCCGCTCGGCCAGCTGACGGCTGCGCTCGGCCAGCGCCTCGGCGACCAGCTCGCCCGGGCCGGCGTCGAGCAGTACCGCCAGCAGCAGGTAGCCGCGTTCCAGCGAGGGCTGCATCAGCTGGCCGAGCAGACGCAGCCGTTCGCCGGCCTCGAGGGGTTCCTCGGGGCAATGCCACCCCTCCTCGGTGCGTTCCAGCAGTCCCTGGTCGACCAGCAGGTCGAGCATCTCGGTCACTCCTTCACGCAGCGAGGCCGGTGGCTCGACGACCAGCTCCCGGGCCAGTATCGGCCAGCAGGGGGCGAGCAGTGCCTCCAGGGCTTCCAGGCGGTGGGTCGGCCGGTGGCGAAAGGCGAAGGCGACGAGCCCGGCCAGGGCGAAGAGGTGCATCACATTGTTGCGATACCAGGCCAGCAGGCCGGCCTGGCCGGCATCGGCGAGCAGGAGGTCGCCCTGGGGATGGGGGCGCCGTTCGACCATGCCGAGGGCCACCACCTGGTCGATCCAGTCGCTGGGAGTGCCCGCCGGGAGGCTGGCATGGACGCCGCCGGGACGGCGCCGCTGCAGGTCGGCGAGCAGGGCGAGCTGGCGCTCGAGCAGGCTGACCTCGATGGCATGGTGGGGGGTGGCCAGCAGCACCAGGGCCACCAGGTTGACCGGGTTGAGGGCCGCGGCGGCGTTGATGCGCCGACACAGCTCCTCGCCGAGCCGGGGTATCAGCGGCGTGAGCCAGGCGGGGCGCTCCTCGCCCAGGGCCTGACGCCAGTCGCCGACTTCCCGGTCCAGATAGGCGGCCAGGGTGAGGGGCTCGCCGACGTTCACCGTCACCCGGCCGAAGGGCTGGCGCAGCTGGCCGAGCACGCGTAGCAGCGCCAGCGGGCTCTCCTTGCGCTTCTTGCCGCCGCGCAGCTCGCGCTGGTAACTGGCATTCTCGATGATCCGCTCGTAGCCGATATAGACCGGCACGAAGGCGAGCCGCTGCTGGCCGCTGCCGGCGGCGCTGCGCAGATAGGAGCGCAGGGTCATGGCCAGCATGCCGGGGCGGGCGGCGAGCATGCGCCCGCTGCGCGAGCGCCCGCCCTCGATGAAGTATTCCAGCGGGTGGCCGCGGGAGAGCAGCCGGTGCAGGTATTCGTTGAACACCGCCGCATAGAGTCGGTTGTCGCGGAAGCTGCGGCGCAGGAAGAAGGCGCCGCCACGGCGCAGCAGCGGGCCGATCAGCGGCATGTCGAGGTTGCGGCCGGCGGCGATGTGCGGTGGCATCAGGCCATCCCGGTAGAGCACGTAGGAGAGCAGCAGGTAGTCGATATGGCTGCGGTGGCAGGGTACGTAGACCAGGGTATGGTCGCCGGCCAGCGCCTTGACCCGTTCCAGGCCGTGGACGTCCACGCCGGCGTAGAGCCGGTTCCAGAGCCGCTTGAGCAGGCCGTCCATGAAGCGCAGTACCGGGTAGGCCATGTTCGAGGCGATCTCGCGCCCGTAGCGCCGGGCACGCTGCTGCAGGCGGGCGGGCGAGCGGTGCTCGCTCGCGGCCTGCTCGGCGATCACCTGGCACACTTCGGGGCTGCGCGACACGCCTTCGATCAGGATACGACGGTGGGAGAGATCCGGCCCCAGTACCCGGGTACGCAGGCGGCGGAAGTGCACGCGCAGCAGCCTGGCCGTCTTGCGGTTGGCGAGGGTCGCACCGCGCGCGTCGAGCAGGTCGCCGAGCTTGAGCGGGGCGCCGAAGTGCAGCTCCACGTTCTTGCCGTTGACCAGCACCGAGAGCGCCCGGCGCAGGCGGCCGGTGAACTGCCAGCTGTCGGCGGCCAGCATCTTCCAGAAACCGAACCGTTTGCCCGGGGCCCGGCCCCAGAAGATGCTGACCGGTACCAGTTGCACTTCGTGCTCGGGGTGCTCGCGACGCTGCTCGAGCAACCCCAGGAAGGGGGCCTCGAGCCGTGAGGTGCGTCGCCACAGGCGCCGGCCGGGAGAGGGCAGGGCGAGGCAGGCCGGCAGGGTGATCTCGCCCACGTGGCGCCGGCCGGCGGCCGAGGGCAGGCCGTGGGCGCGACAGAGCGACTCGAGCAGCAGGGCATCCGAGAGGGCCGGATGGGGCAGGACATAGAGCACCGGCAGCGTCGGGTCCAGGTCGAGCTCATCGGTGGCGGGCTCGATCAGGCGCAGCTCCACCCAACCGGCGATCAGCCGTCGCAGCGGCGCGCGCAAGGGGGACAACAGCGTGCGTATGAAGGCCATCCGATTGCCTTGGCTGATGAGACGAGGTGGCCAGTATAGCCATCACGGACCGGTCGGTCAGGGCTGCGGCTTTTCCTGGTCCGGCAAACGTGCGTCAATGCGGTGGAGAATCGCACAGGGACGCGGCCATGCACGGCATGTGGAGAGACGGCAATCACTTCCAGCTGCTGCCGGAATCGGCGCACTTCCTGCCGGCCATGTTCGAGGCGGTTCAGGGGGCGCGCGAGTCGATACTGATCGAGCTCTACCTGATGGAATCCGGCCGCCTGGCCTCGGCCTTGGTCGATGCCCTGCTCAAGGCCACCGAGCGCGGCGTGACGGTGATGCTGATGCTCGACGGCTACGGCGCCATGGGGCTCTCCGGTGACGACCGGGCGCGCCTCGAGGCGGGCGGGGTGGCGCTGCGCTTCTTCAACCCCCTGGGCTTCCATTCGCTGACCCGCAACCTGACCCGCGACCACCGCAAGCTGCTGGTGGTGGACGGTCGGGTAGCCTATACCGGCGGCTTCGGTGCGGTCGACGAGTTCCTCGACGCCTGGTACGAGGTGGCGGTGCGCATCGAGGGGCCGGTGGTGGCCGACTGGGTACGGTTGTTCTGCCGTCTGTGGGATTCGCCGCTGACCCGGGGCAGCGGCCAGCCTGATCTGGTGCACAACCTGCGCCTGGACGTGTCGCCCCACGAGGACTACCGGGGCATGCGCGGGCGGGTGGTCTGGGGCCAGGGCTATCGCTACCAGGCGATCCGCCATTCGCTGCAACGCCAGGTGTCGTCGGCACGGCGGCGCATATGGATCTGCACGCCCTATTTCGTGCCCACCTTCAGCCTGCGCCTGCGGCTGGCGCGGGCGGCCCGCCGCGGGGTCGACGTGCGCCTGTTGTTGCCCGGCGAGCTGCACGACCATCCCGGCATCCGCTACGCCGGCCAGCGCTTCTACGGTCGCCTGCTCAAGGCCGGGGTGCGCATCTACGAGTTCCAGCCCACCTTCATCCACGCCAAGTTCTCGCTCGCCGATCACTGGGCGAGCATCGGCTCGTGCAATTTCGATCACTGGAGCCTGCACTGGAACCTGGAGGCCAACCAGGAGGTGGATGACCGCCGCTTCGCCGAGGAAGTGGCCGAACTGTTCGAGCGCAACTTCGCCACCAGCCGCGAGATCCGCCGGGAGGAGTGGTCCCGGCGCCCCCGCTGGCAGCGCCTCAAGGAGTGGCTGTTCGGCAGCCTGGACGGGCTGCTGACGCGACTGAGGTAGCCCGGCTTCGCCGGGCCAGCAGCTTACCGCTTGCGTTTGCCGCCGCGACCGACGGGCTTCTTCTTGCGCGGGGTAGGCTTGGGGGTTTCCGGCGGCACGCGGTAGTGCAGATAGAGATCCAGCACCAGCTCCGGCAACTGGGCGACCAGGGCCTCGAGCCGCGCGGTGTCGGCGGTGAACTCGGCCATGTCCGGCTCCTCGTCGAACAGACCCGACAGTGCCATGAAGGGCAGCAGCAGGGTGGCGGCAGTCTCCTCGTCCTCCTCGAACCAGGCCGCCTCGTCGAGGAAGACCCCTTCCATGAAGCCGGCACACCAGTCGCCGATCGGCGTCTCCTCGGGTGCCAGGCCGTCGAGAACGAGCTCGAAGGGCAGTTCCGGCAGCAGGCCCTGCTCCAGGGCGGCAATGGCGTTGCGCCTGAGCGCTTCCAGCAGTCCGAGGATGGTCTCGCGCTCGGCGTCGTCGGCGAAGGCCGGCTCGCCGTGGAAGAGCTCGGCGACCCAACTGGCGGGGGGCACGTCGCTGGGCGCCACGGCCAGTGCCACCAGGAAGCCGTGGGCACCGATCAGGTCCAGGGCCTCGGCGTCGACGCGTTCCGAATCGAGGAAGTCGTCGAGCAGGTCGAGGTCGTCGTCATCGAGCAGCGGCTGAGGCTGGGGAGTATCGGACATCGGGCATCTCGCTGTGTGGCAGGGGTGTCGCGTGGCTTGCCGCCCCGTGGCTGGCGCGTCATTCTAGCATCCCATGAAGACCCCCGTGCTGCCCCATCCCGACCCCGACCGGCTGGCCGCCCTCGACGACGAGGCGCTGCTGGCCGCCCTGCACCAACGGGTCGAGGCCGCCTGGCGGCTGTGCCGTGAGGTGCACCCCGGGCTGCCGCGCCCCCGGGTATGGTGCGACCTGCGCGGCAAATCCGCCGGCCAGGCCCATTTCGGCCGCGGCGGGCTGCGTTTCAACCCGGTGCTGCTGGCCGAGAACCGCGAGGCCTTCCTGGTCGAGGTGGTGCCCCACGAGATGGCCCACTGGCTGGTGCAGCACCTCGACGATGGTCACCTGGCCCGGCCCCATGGCCGCGAGTGGCAGACGGTGATGCGTCGGCTGTTCGGCCTCGAGCCCCGCACCACCCACCGCTTCGACACCCACCGGGCGAGTCCCGCACCGCATCGCTACCGCTGCGCTTGTCGCGAGCATGGCTTCACCGCCCGCCGCCACGCCCTGGCCCGCCGGGGGCATCGCTACCGCTGCCGTCACTGTGCTCAGACCTTGGTCTATCACGGCCTCGCCATGCCCGAAAATGGTTCGTAAGTCGTTGTGCTAAAAAGGAAAAATGTTGCTACCAATGTCTAAAGGGAAGGCCGTGGCCAGCGGTATATGCTGGTGTCACCTTTCAGGTGCCGGCTCGCCCGACGATGCGGCCGGCGACGTTAACCAGGGTGCATCTCCCGGAAGAGGCAATTCCATGACCGAACAGCAGAAAGTCCATCCGGTACGCGACGACTTCGCCGCCAATGCCCATGCCGACAAGGCCAAGTACCAGGCCATGTATCAGCAGTCGCTGGATGATCCGGAAGGGTTCTGGGCCGAGCAGGCGAAGCGTCTCGACTGGATCAAGGCGCCGACGAAGATCAAGCATACGAGCTTCGATTCGCACAACGTGGACATTCGCTGGTTCGAGGACGGCACCCTCAACGCTAGTGCCAACTGTCTCGACCGCCACCTGGCGACCCGCGGCGACCAGACCGCCATCATCTGGGAAGGCGACGACCCCGCCGATTCCCGGCACGTCACCTACCGCGAGCTCTACGAGCACACCTGTCAGCTGGCCAATGGCCTCAAGGAGCTGGGTGTCAGCAAGGGCGACGTGGTGACCCTCTATATGCCGATGATCCCCGAGGCGGCCGTGGCCATGCTGGCCTGCGCGCGCATCGGCGCCGTCCACTCGGTGGTGTTCGGCGGCTTCTCGCCGGATGCCCTGGCCCAACGTGTCGTCGGCGCCGATTCCAGGCTGGTGATCACCGCCGACGAGTCGGTGCGTGGCGGCAAGCAGGTGCCGCTGAAGGATAACGTCGATGCGGCCCTGACCCGCCCGGGCACCGAGGTCTGCGAGAAGGTGCTGGTGGTCAAGCGCACCGGTGGCGAGATCGACTGGCAGGACGGCCGCGACGTCTGGTATCAGGATCTGGTCGATCGCCAGCCCACCGACTGCCCGGCCGAGGAGATGAACGCCGAGGATCCGCTGTTCATCCTCTACACCTCCGGCTCCACCGGCGCGCCCAAGGGGCTCAAGCATACCACCGGGGGGTACCTCACCTACGCCAGCCTGACCCACCAGTACGTCTTCGACTATCAGGATGGCGAGGTCTACTGGTGCACCGCCGACGTGGGCTGGGTCACCGGCCACAGCTACATCGTCTACGGGCCCTTGGCGAACGGTGCCATCACCCTGATGTTCGAGGGGGTGCCGAGCTATCCGACCCATGGCCGCATGGGCGAGATCGTCGACAAGCACAGGGTCAATACCCTCTACACCGCGCCGACCGCCATCCGCGCGCTGATGGCCCATGGCGATGATGTCATGGCCTCGAGCCGGCGCGACAGCCTGCGCCTGCTCGGCTCGGTGGGCGAGCCGATCAATCCCGAGGCCTGGGAGTGGTTCTACCGGGTGATCGGCAACTCGCAGTGCCCGATCGTCGATACCTGGTGGCAGACCGAGACCGGCGGCATCATGATCTCGCCGTTGCCGGGCGCCATGGACCTCAAGCCGGGCTCGGCGACCCTACCGTTCTTCGGCGTGGTGCCGGCGCTGGTCGACAGCGAGGGTAACGAGCTGAAGGGAGCCACCGAGGGCAACCTGGTGATCCTGGACTCCTGGCCCGGCCAGGCGCGCTCGATCTGGGGCGACCACGAGCGCTTCGTCCAGACCTACTTCTCCACCTACCAGGGCATGTACTTCACCGGCGACGGCTGCCGTCGCGACGAGGACGGCTACTACTGGATCACCGGCCGCGTCGACGACGTGCTCAACGTCTCCGGCCACCGCATGGGCACCGCCGAGATCGAGTCCTCGCTGGTCGCGCACGATGCCGTGGCCGAGGCCGCGGTGGTCGGCTTCCCCCACGATATCAAGGGCCAGGGCATCTACATCTACGTCACCCTGACCGATGGCGTGGAGCCCTCCGACGCGCTCAAGAAGGAGCTGACCCAGTGGGTACGCAAGGACATCGGGCCGATTGCCTCGCCGGACGTCATCCAGTGGGCCCCGAGCCTGCCCAAGACCCGTTCGGGCAAGATCATGCGCCGTATCCTGCGCAAGATCGCCGCCAACGAGTGCGATGGCCTGGGTGACACCAGCACCCTGGCCGACCCGTCGGTGGTCGACGAGCTGATCGAGCACCGCGTCAATCGCTGACGGCAGGGACCGTCGACAGGGGCGCCCCTCGCCCATCGGCGCCCCGCCTGCCCCTTTTCTGCCGGCCCCCGTGGTCGGCTTTTTCGTGTTCGTTGACGCCGTTTGTCGACAACCCTCGTCGAGCGCTTGGGAAAGCCTTCCCGCATGGGGTAACATGCCGTCATCGATAGAAGAGCCCAGTATGGCGGCCGTCGGCCCGCTGCTCGAGGAACCGGAGGAGAATCCATGGCCTTTGCCCAGAAATTCATCGTCGCCGATGACCATCCGCTGTTCCGTGCGGCCCTGACCCAGGCACTGCGGCAGCTGGCGCCCCAGGCCGAGATCGTCGAGTCGGACACCATGGAGGCCACCACCGAGGTGGTGACCCGTCATCCGGATGCCGACCTGATCCTGCTCGACCTGCATATGCCGGGGGCGCATGGGTTTTCTGGTCTCATTCAGTTGCGCGGCCAGACCCCGGACATCCCGGTGGCGGTGGTCTCCGGCAGCGACGAGCCCCATGTGGTGCGCCGTGCCATCGACTACGGCGCCTCGGGGTTCATTCCCAAGTCGTCGTCGCTTGCGCTGATCGCCGAAGCGGTGGGTGAGATCCTCGACGGCGAGGTGTGGTTGCCGGCGGAGCTCGCCGCGGCCATGGGTGAGTCCGACGAGGAGGAGACCCGCTTCGCCGAGGCGATCGCCTCGCTGACCCCGCAGCAGTTCCGGGTGCTCAACATGCTCACCGAGGGCCTGCTCAACAAGCAGATCGCCTATGAGCTCAACGTCTCCGAGGCGACCATCAAGGCTCATGTCACCGCCATCCTGCGCAAGCTCGGGGTGCACTCCCGCACCCAGGCAGTGATCGCCGCCCAGAAGCTCGAGGTCGAGCCGCCCAAGGTCGAGTCCTGAGCCGCACTTCGGGCAGCCTGTAGGAGCCCAGCTCTGCTGGGCGAATGGAGGCCGAAGGCCTCCTGATGGTGGCAGCCCACGGTTAGACCATAATGCCTGGCCTCTTGTCGGGGAGTCCGAAATCGCGGCTTCCCCGGCGACAGGCCTTCGCGGGGGCGCTGTGAACCCCTCCCTGGGCGCTACATTCTTCATCCATGAAGAATGACCCCCGCTCCGGCCTGTCCCCGGCGCCGCTTGCGTCGGCCGTCGCCCGCTACCATTTGGCTCCCAGCTCCCAGCTCCCAGCTCCCAGCTCCCAGCTCGCGCGCAGCGCGCTACCCCTCCTGCCTCGCCGCCCGGCTCGCCTGCAGGGTGCGGGTGAGCAGGGCGCGCAGGGCCGCGGGGCGCACCGGCTTGAGCAGCAGCTGGTAGCCGCTGCGCTTGATCTCCTCGGCCACCTCCTCGGTGCGGTCGGCGGTGATCACGATGCCCGGTATCGCACCCTCCAGCCGCTCGCCCAGGGCCTCCAGGGCCATCAGGCCGGTGACCTCGTTGTCCAGGTGGTAGTCGGCGAGAATGGCATCCGGGTCGCCGTCGAGATGGCGCAGCACCGACTTGGCGCCACCGATGGTGGTGGCGGTGAACACCTCGCAGCCCCACCCCGAGAGCATCGCCTTCATGCCCTCGAGGATCAGCGACTCGTTGTCGATGCACAACACCCGGGTACCGGCGAGCTTGTTGCCGGCGCGCCTGGGGGTGGCCTCCTCGGCCTGCTCGGCCTCGCTGCGCGCCGCCACCACCGGCACGCTGACCGAGAACATGGTGCCGGCACCTTCCCGTGAGCGCACCCTGATGGGGTGGTCGAGTACCCGGCTCATGCGGTCGGCGATGGAGAGGCCCAGGCCGAGGCCCTTCTCGCTCTCCTTGTGTCGCGAGGCCTGGTCGAGGCGGCGGAACTCCTGGAAGATCTCGGCCTGCTTGGATTCGGGGATCCCCGGGCCCGAGTCCCACACCTCGATGGCGAGGCGGTCGGCGTGGCGGCGACACCCCAGCAGCACGCGCCCCTCCTGGGTATAGCGGATGGCGTTCGAGAGGAAGTTCTGCACGATGCGGCGCAGCATCTGGGGGTCGCTGTCGACCCAGGCGCGGGTCGGTACCACCACCAGGTCGAGGCCACGCTCCTCGGCCATCACCTCGAACTCGGCGCGCAGCGGGCGGAAGACATCGGCCAGGGCGAAGTGGTTGCGCCGCGGCGTCAGGGCCCCGGCGTCGAGCTTGGAGATGTCGAGCAGGGTGCCGAGCAACTCCTCGGCGGCCTGCAGCGAGTTGTCGATATGGCCGATGGTGCGCCGCATGTCCACCGCATCCATCTCCTGGGAAAGCGCCGAGGTGAACAGCCGCGCGGCGTTGAGCGGCTGCAGCAGGTCGTGGCTGGCAGCGGCCAGGAAGCGGGTCTTGGAGGCGTTGGCATCTTCGGCAAGCTGCTTGGCCTGGCGCAGGGCCAGCTCCGCCTCGGCGCGCACCCGGTTCTCCTGGCGCAGGGCGGCGTTGGCCTCGGAGAGCGCCTGGGTCCGCTCGCGGACCCGCTCCTCCAGGGTCTCGTTGGTCTCCTTGAGGGCGATCTCCGCGAGGCGCCGCTCGGTGATGTCCTGGTAGAGCGAGAAGAAGCCGAGGATCGCGCCGCTGTCGCCGAAGTGCGGCGTGTAGGTGACCAGCATGTGGCGGGTTCCCTCGGGCAGGGCCAGCGAGACCTCGAAACTGACCCGCTCGCCGGCCAGGGCGCGTTCGATCCAGGGGGCCCGATCGCGGGCCATCTCCGGGGAGATCACCTGCTCGATGTGCTTGCCGATCACCGCATTGCGGTCGATGCCGAAGGCCTGCTCGTAGGCGCGGTTGGTGAAGAGATAGCGGCACTCCTTGTCGAAGTAGGCGATCAGCGCCGGCACGTTGTCGGTGTAGATGCGGATGTTGTTCTCCGAGCGGATCAGCGCCTCCTCGATGCGCTTCTGCTGGGTGATGTCCTGGTAGGTATAGACGAAGCCGCCACCGGGCATGGGGTTACCCTGGACCTCGAGCACGCTGCCGTCCTGGCGATAGCGCACGTAGCGATGGGGCTGGCCCTCGCGGATGTTGTCGAGCAACAGCTGCACGTGCTCCTCCGGGTCGCCGGGGCCGTACTCGCCGTTGTGGGCGTTGTAGCGAAAGATACGGTCGATGGGGGCGCCGACCCGGATCAGGTGGTCGGGGAAGCGGAACAGCTCCAGGTAACGCTGGTTCCACACCACCAGCCGCAGGTTCTGGTCGACCACGCTGATGCCCTGATTGATGTTCTCGATGGTGGCCTGCAGCAGGGCGCGGTTGAACTCCAGTACCTGGGAGGCCTCGTCGACGATGGAGATCACGTCCGAGATGCCGATGCCGCGGCCCTGCAGCGCCGAGTTGACCACGATGCGCGCCGAGGAGGCACCGAGCACCGAGGCCAGGAAGCGCTCGGTGAACTGGATCACGTCGATGGAGGCGCGGGTGCTGTCGTCCAGCGTCTTGCCGGTGCGCCGGGCGTAGTCGTCGAAGGCACGGCTCACCTGGCCGGCCCCGAGAAAGCGCTCGCACAGCACCTTGAGGTCGCCGACGGTGGTGGCGCCGGTCCAGGGGCGATTCACCGAGGTCTGGCGGGTCTCGACGCTGTCGACGAACAGCGAGGCCTGGATGCGCTCGACTACCCGCTGGGGCGTCATCTGCGAGACGAAGATGTAGCAGAACAGGTTGATGCCGAGCGAGAGCATGACGCCGTGGGTGAAGCTGTCGCCGACGTTGAGGCCGAACAGCGAGGTGGGCGTGAGCCAGGCGATGCCGAGCGGTCCGCCGGCGAGCCAGTGCGCCGGCAGCACGCCGGCGGAGATCATCGCCGGCATCAGCAGGCTGTAGGCCCAGATGGCGAAGCCGACGTTCATGCCGACGATCACCCCGAGGCGGTTGCCGCGCTTCCAGTAGAGCCCGCCGATCAGCGCCGGGGCGAACTGGGCGGCAGCCGCGAACGAGAGCATGCCGATGGAGGCGAGCGAGGTGAATTCGCCGATCAACTGGTAGAAGCCGTAGGCCATGGCCAGGATCGCGGCGATGGTGATGCGCCGCGCGCGCAGCACCAGGCGGCCGTAGTCGCGTGCCTTGGTGTCGAACCAGCGCAGACGGAACAGCGCCGGGATCACGATCTCGTTGGAGATCATGATCGACACCGCCACGGCGGCGACGATCACCATGCCGGTGGCCGCCGAGAAGCCGCCGATGAAGGTGAGCAGGGTCAGCCACTCGTTGTTGGCGGCCATGGGCAGCGCCAGTACATAGGTATCCGGCTCGATGCCGCTGTCGGCGAACATCGTCAGGCCGGCGGCGGCCAGCGGCAACACGAAGAAGGCGAAGGCCACCAGGTAGAGCGGGAAGAGCCAGCGCGCCTTGGTGGCATCGTCGCGGTGGGTATTCTCCACCACCGCCACGTGGAACTGGCGGGGCAGGCAGAGGATGGCCAGCATGGCGAGCAGGGTCTGGGCCCAGAAGCTCTGGCCGAAGTCCTGCTGGGCGAGCTGACGCTGCAGCTCGAGTTGGGTCTCGGCCCGTCCCAGCAGGTCGCCGAGGCCATCGAACATGCCCCAGGTGACGTAGGCCCCGAGCACCAGGAAGGCGATCAGCTTGACCAGCGACTCGAAGGCCACGGCGTGGATCAGCCCCTCGTGGTGCTCGGTGGCATCGGTGTGGCGAGTGCCGAAGAGGATGGCGAAGGCCGCCATCACCAGCGCTACGTAGAAGGCGGTGTCACCGAACAGCGGGGTGCGGGTGATGTCGGCGGCATCGGTGAGCACGGCGAAGGAGGTGGATACCGCCTTCAACTGCAGGGCGATGTAGGGCAGGGTGCCGATCAGCGCCACCAGGCTGGCGAAGGCCGCCAGGGATTGGGTCTTGCCGTAGCGCGAGGCGATGAAGTCGGCGATCGAGGTGACGTTCTGGTGCTTGGCGACGCGGATCATCTTGGCCAGCACCGGCCAGAACAGCAGGAACGTCAGGATCGGCCCGACGTAGATGCTGGCGAAGGACCAGCCGGCGGTGGCCGCCTGGCCGACGGCGCCGTAGAAGGTCCAGGAGGTGCAGTAGATGGCCAGCGCCAGGCTGTAGACTACCGGGCGGCGCCGGCTGGCGCCGTGCTCGCGGGCATGCCGATCGCCCCGCCAGGCGATGGCGAACAGCACGGCGATATAGAGCAACGAAACGGCGATCAGCAGCCAGCCAGCGAACATGCGCACTCTCCCCTCTCTGTGCGCCCATTCTAGGGCAATGCCGCCCGGGAGGGCAGCCGGGAGCTGCTGGAGCCCCAAGCCGCATGGCTAGCGGTGGCTAAGCGTAGTCTCCGCTCGGCAGCCGAAACGGTGAGGGGCCGGCATCAGGCGTCGGCGCATACCGCCTGGAACAGCGGGGCGTCGGCGTCGACGCTGCTCAGTTCGGCGAAGCGTGGCCGGCGCTCCTCACCGACCAGGGGCAGTTGGGACCGGGTGGTGCAGTTCATCAGCCAGGCCTGGTGTGTCACCTGGTCCACGTACTGTCTCTCGAAGCGATAGAGGATGAATTCGACCAGTCGGTGGTCTTCCACCTGCCTCGGCACCAGGTTGTCCCGGTCCACGACACTGAACGCCGTGGTCATGGGGAAGGCGTAGGTCCAGGGCCGCCAGAAGGCCCCGCCCTTCTCGATGGAGACGACCCGGGCCGACTCGGGCAGCTGGCCCTGTTTCTGGCTGAACCAGGAGTACTCGTAGTGGATCTGGTACCCCAGCATGCCGAGGCCGGCACAGACGGGAATGATCCAGCGCGGCAGTCGCTTGCCGCTGATGAAGCGTAATATCAGGCCGATCCCCGCAGCGCCCAAACCAGCAAAGATCGCGCCAATCAAATGCCATAACATAAATCGACCTTCCTCAAAGAAATCGGGCTTCCCCATGGAAGCCCGATCCGGTTTGGTTCCATGACGCAGGCTCGCTGCGTCAGGAACCCATTATGGCTTAGTGGTCAATCGCAGCGCCAGCGCCTTTCGGGAAGCGAACGCTCTCGACCAGGTCCTGGATCTCCTGCGGAGGTTCTTCGGTCGCACTGGAGACGGCGAAGGCCACGGCGAAGTTGATCATCGCGCCGATCGCACCGAAGGAGAGCGGCGAGATGCCGAGGATCCAGTTGTCCGGCGTGTTCGGCAGCATGTTGGTGTCGGGAATGAACAACCAGCCAAGGTAGGTGAAGATATACAGCAGGGTGGCGATCAGGCCGGCCAGCATGCCGGCAACCGCGCCCTTGTTGTTCACCCGCTTGGAGAAGATACCCATCATCAGGGCCGGGAACAGCGAGGCACCCGCGATACCGAAGGCCAGGGCCACCGTCTGGGCCGCGAAGCCGGGCGGGTTCAGGCCCAGGTAGGTGGCCAGCAGGATGGCCCCGCCCATGGAGATGCGGGCCGCCAGCATCTCGCCCTTCTCGGTGATGTTGGGGTTGATGGTGGTCTTGATCAGGTCATGGCTGATGGCCGAGGAGATCGCCAGCAACAGCCCCGCAGCGGTGGAGAGTGCCGCGGCGATGCCCCCGGCGGCGATCAGGCCGATGACCCATCCGGGCAGGTTGGCGATTTCCGGATTGGCCAATACCAGGATGTCGTTGTTGACGGTCAGTTCGTTGCCTTCCCAGCCACGCTCTGCGGCGGTTGGCGCGAAGGCCTCGTTGCCGTCGTTGTAGAGCTGGATGCGGCCGTCGTCGTTGAGGTCGTCGAAGGTGATCAGCCCGGTCTCTTCCCAGGTCCGCACCCACTCGGGCCGCTCCGCGTAGAGCAGGGCGTCGCCCATCGCCTCCTCGTAGTTCTCCACCTGGCCACTCGCCTCCGGATAGACGGTGGTCAGCAGGTTCAGGCGTGCCATGGAGGCCACCGCCGGCGCGGTCAGGTAGAGCAGGGCGATGAACACCAGGGCCCAGCCGGCGGACCAGCGCGCATCGGCCACCCGGGGCACGGTGAAGAAGCGGATGATCACGTGGGGCAGGCCCGCGGTACCCACCATCAGCGACAGGGTGAACAGCACCATGTTGAGCTTGTTGTCCACGTCGGCGGCGTAGTCCCGGAAGCCCAGTTCGACCAGCACTTCACTGAGCTTGGCCAGCAGCGGCATGCCGGATTCGTTGTGCACGCTGAACATGCCGAACATGGGGATGGGGTTGCCGGTCAGCTGCAGGGCGATGAAGACGGCGGGGATGGTGTAGGCGATGATCAGCACCACGTACTGGGCCACCTGGGTGTAGGTGATGCCCTTCATGCCACCGAATACCGCGTAGAGGAAGACGATGAAGGCGGCGATCCAGATGCCCCAGGTGTTGCTGACTTCCAGGAAGCGGGAGAAGGCCACGCCGGCGCCGGTCATCTGGCCGATGACGTAGGTGACGGAGGCCACCACCAGGCAGACCACGGCCACCAGGCGGGCGGTATTGCTGTAGAAGCGGTCACCGATGAAGTCGGGCACGGTGAACTTGCCGAACTTGCGCAGGTAGGGTGCCAGCAGCATCGCCAGGATGACGTAGCCGCCCGTCCAACCCATGAGGAAGGAGGAGTTGGCGTAACCACCCGAGGCGAGCAGGCCCGCCATGGAGATGAAGGAGGCCGCGGACATCCAGTCAGCGGCGGTCGCCATGCCGTTGGTGATCGGGTGCACGCCGCCACCGGCGACGTAGAAGTCCTTGGTCGAACCGGCACGGGCCCAGACCGCGATACCGATATAGAGGGCGAAGGAGGCGCCCACGAACAGCAGGTTGATGGCAAACTGACTCATGCTGGCTTACTCCCCGAGGCCAAACTGTTTATCCAGCCGGTTCATTCTCCAGGCATAGAAGAAAATGAGGCCGATGAAGGTCAGGATGGATCCCTGCTGGGCGAACCAGAACCCCAGGTCCGTACCACCGATGGGGATGCCCGACAACAGGGGGCGCAGCAGGATCGCGAAGCCGTAGGACACCAGCGCCCAGACAATCAGGCAACCGGTAATCAGGCGGACATTCGCCTTCCAGTAAGTCGCGGCATTGGATTTCTCATCTGCCATGGTGTTGCTCTCCACTTGTTATTGGGGGGTGAGAAGTTGCACCGATCGATCCCAAGACCCATCAGGTCAATCGCACGTATACAACGACTATCCATCGGAAGGTTGTCCCGTGCGAGGACGTTGCCTGCCTGTGGACGGCAAGGATTGTCGACGTGCGATTACCCTGCATGACTCATGGTTGATACTGGGCAATGAGTGGGAAAAATAAATCCCAGACTTTGGTATCATGAAAAAATACCGATGGAAGGGTGTCGTTTTTTTTAATTATAAAACAAGTAGTTACGTTGTAATCGCTCTGTTGTTTTCGAATCCCGCAAGGCGAGCATAGGACGATGGTCTAGCCGGTCATGCATGGGACGATAGTCTAATCATGTGTCCGTTATGACGTTGGTCTAAGTCGGTAAGGATAGGACGATTGTCTAGGTTCTTTCTTGAATCGCCACTTTGCTATCTTGAAGCCACCGTGGCTGTCATGTGCTTATGAACCTGCGGGGTGAGACAGCCGCCTAACGAGGACAGCCCCATGGTCGATGTCGATCTCTCTCAACCGCCATTCACCTTTCTGGATGATGAAGGACGCGAGCGCGTTCGCAGTGGCGTCGACCTGGCCTACTTCGACCGTGACGAGATCATTCTCGAAACCGGTCAGCCCGGAGAGTTCGTCTTCATCATCCACAAGGGCGAGGTCGCGGAACTGGACACGACCCTCCCCAGCGCGCGTGAGCGCATCGGCCACTACACCCAAGGCGACCTGTTCGGCGCCATCAGCATCCTCAACGGCAAGAGCCGCTATCGCTTCCGTGCCGAGCAGGAGAGCCTCTGTTACCTGCTGCCGAAGGCGCTGTTCCTGCAACTGTGCGACGACTACCCGCCGTTCGCCGAGTTCTTTCGCCAGACCCTGGCCCACAAGGCTCGCCTGTTGACCGAGCAGCGCGCCGAGGGCGGCGTGACCATGGCCGGCTTCATGCTGGCCAGGGTCAGCGAGTGCATGCGCGAGCCGCTCTGCGTGGGGCCGGCCTCGACCATCGCCGAGGCGGTGGCCACCCTGCATGACAGTCACGCCGACAGCCTGCTGGTCAACGGCGACCAGGGGGCGGGCATGGTCACCAAGACCGATCTGCTCAACGCCCTGGTGCTGGAAGGTCGCGCGCAGGACAGTCCGGTGCAGGCGGTCGCCCACTTCGAGCTGGTGACGGTGACCCCTGACCAGTACCTGTTCGAGGTGCTGGTGGTGATGACCCGCCACCAGGTCGAGCGGGTGGTCGTCATGGAGCAGGACGTGCCCTGCGGCGTGGTGGAGCTGACCGACGTGCTCAGCTACTTCTCCAGCCGCAGCTATGTCGTCAGCCTGCAGGTGGAACAGGCGGACAGCCTCGAGGCGTTGGCCGCGGCCAGCCGGCGCACCCCGGAGCTGGTGAGGGCGCTGATGGCCCAGGGGGTCAAGCTGCGCTTCGCCATGGGCCTGCTGGCGGCCCTGAACGGTCGCATCATGAACAAGGCCTGGGGCTTTTTGATCGACGAGCCCCATCGCCGCGACAGCTGCCTGATGGTGATGGGCAGCGAGGGGCGCGGGGAGCAGATTCTCAAGACCGACCAGGACAATGGCCTGATCCTGGCCGATGACCTCGATTGGCCCGACTGCGCCGAGCAGATGCAGCGGTTCACCGAGACCCTGATCGAGCTCGGCTATCCGCCCTGCCCGGGCAATATCATGGTCTCCAACCCGGAGTGGGTCGGCAGCGTGACCCAGTGGCGCGGCCGCATCGCCCGTTGGGCGACCAGTCGTGATGGCGACAGCCTGATGAAGCTCGCCATCATGCTCGACTCCCACGCGGTGGCGGGCAATCCGGTGTTGCTCGAACAGGTCCGCGAGGAGTTGTTCGAACGCTGCTCCCGGGACGAGATCCTGCTCTCCTACTTTGCCCGCCCGGCGTTGCGTTTCTCCACCCCGCTGACCCTGTTCGGCTCGTTGAAGAAGCCCCAGCACGGCATCGACATCAAGAAGGGCGGCATCTTTCCCATCGTCCACGGGGTGCGCGCCATGGCGCTGGAACGAGGCATCCACGTCACCTCGACCCTGGAGCGCCTGGAGGCGCTGGCCGAGGACGGCCGCCTGGAGGCTCGCTTCGCCGAGGACCTGGGCGAGGCGCTGTCGCTGTTCACCCAGTTGCGCCTCGAGCAGCAACTGGCACGCCTGGGCGGTGAGGGCGACAAGGGCAAGAAGCCCGACCGGGTGGTGGTCCAGGAGCTCTCGTCGCTGGAGCGCGACCTGCTTCGCGAGGCGCTGCATATCGTCAAGGATTTCAAGCAGCGTCTGTCGCACCGCTTTCACCTGGAATATTCGTGATACGGGGCGTTCTTTCAGGGATCGACACTACCTACAGGAGGTCAACCCATGCTCAAGGTACTGCGCCGGGCCGCCGATCGGCGCCGCCAGGCCGACGGCTACTACGCCTGGCTGTTCCAGCCCTACACCGGTGACGAGCTGGTGGCCATCGACAGCGAGACCACCGGGCTCGATACCCGCAGTGCCGAGCTGGTATCGCTGGCCGCGGTGAAGATCCGCGGCGACCGGGTGCTGGCCAGCGAATCGCTGGACCTGCGCCTGCAGCGTCCCGCCTCGTTGAGCGGAGACTCGATATGCATCCATGGCCTGCGTGGCATCGACCTGGAAGGTGGCGAGAGCATCGAGACGGCGCTGAGCCGCTTCCTGGAATTCATCGGCAACCGGCCGCTGGTGGGCTGGTGCCTGGACTTCGACCTGTCGATCATCAACCGGGAGCTGCGACCACGCTTCGGTTTCGACCTGCCCAATGCCGGCATCGACGTGGCGCATACCTATGTCCGGCAGCTACGCCGCAGCCACCCCGAGATCGAGCCCGGCCTGCGCTTCGAGCAGGTGGCCGGCGCCCTGGGGGTGCCGGTGATGGGGCGCCACACCGCCCTGGGCGATGCGGTGACCACGGCACTCATGTACCTGCGCCTGGAGCGGGGTGCCATGCTGGCGAAGCGGAGCTCGTGAGGCCGGCTCGTTTCCAGGGTCACCCAGGGTATGTGCTTCCCCCGGGCCGTCGACGCCATACCGTCCCGTCGCCAGCTGGCGGCGGCGGTGGTAGGATAGGCACCCGTCATTTCCAGCCGCTCTGGCAGTGCCCCGACCATGCAAGATGCCGTGATCTTCGACCCTAGCCCCGCTGACGTTCCTGTCACGGAAGACGACGCCACACCCCTCGATGGGAAGGGCAAGCGCGAGTTCAACAAGCTGCAGAAGCGCCTGCGACGCCAGGTGGGCAATGCCATCATCGATTTCGAGATGATCCGCGAAGGCGATCGGGTGATGGTCTGCCTGTCCGGCGGCAAGGACAGCTACACCATGCTCGAGGTCCTGCGCAGCCTGCAGCGCAATGCCCCGGTCAACTTCTCGCTGGTGGCGGTCAACCTCGACCAGAAGCAACCCGGTTTTCCCGAGCATGTATTGCCCGAGTACCTGGACGGCATCGGGGTGGAGTACCACATCCTCGAGCGCGACACCTATTCGGTGGTCAAGGAGAAGACCCCCGAGGGCAAGACCACCTGTGCGCTCTGTTCGCGGCTGCGTCGCGGCTCGCTCTACGGCTTCGCCGAGGAGATCGGTGCCACCAAGATCGCCCTGGGCCACCATCGCGAGGACATCCTCGAGACGCTGTTCCTCAACCTGTTCTTCGGCGGCAGCCTCAAGGCGATGCCGCCCAAGCTGCTCTCCGACGATGGCCGGAACATCGTCATCCGTCCGCTGGCCTATTGCCGGGAGGCGGACATCGCCGAGTTCGCGCGGCTGATGGACTTCCCGATCATCCCCTGCAATCTCTGCGGCTCGCAGCCCAACCTGCAGCGCCAGGTGGTCAAGGAGATGCTCGCCGAATGGGAGGCCAGGCACTCCGGCCGGCTCGAGAGCATGTTCAAGGCGGTGACCAACGTGGCGCCCTCGCAGCTCGCCGACCGCGAGCTGTTCGACTTCGCCGGCCTGGAGGAGAAACAGGCCCGGCGGCAGGCCGACCGCATCGATATCCTCAACGAGTTGTAGGTGCCGAAAGAAGGGATGGCGGACCCGTTCCCACCACGCGAGCGGCGCCGGGGACAGGCCGACGCGGAGGTCATTTGCCAGGGGTGAGGCGGAAATACGAAGAACATCCAGTGGATGTTCTTCCCGCCGAACGGGTTGGCCATGGATGGCCAACACCGGTCCTGCAAGCGGAGCAGGATGCGAGAGCGCAGCAGGGCAAATGTAGCGCCCAGGGAAGGGTTCACAGCGCCTCCGCGCAGGCCTGTCGCCGGGTAAGCCGCGACTCTTTGCCCCTGCTGTCCAACAGAAACCTCCGCTGGATGTGGTATTCCAGCGGGGGGGGCTGCTTATGGCTCGGCGCTAGCGGGCGCCTTCCTCCTCGGCGACCTTGGTCAGCGCCGCCAGGTCGAGGATATTGACCTCGCGGCCGGAGACGGCCACCAGGCCCTGCGTCTGGAAGCGGCCGAGGATGCGGCTCACCGTCTCCACCGCCAGCCCCAGGTAGTTGCCGATGTCGGCCCGGGACATGGAGAGTCGGAAGCTGTAGGGCGAATAGCCGCGGCGGCGGAAACGATCCGAGAGGCCGGCGAAGAAGGTCGCCAGTCGCTGGTCGGCGGTCTTGCGCGACAGCAGCCGCATCATGCGGCGATCGTCGCGCATCTCCTTGCTCATGCTGCGGTAGAGCTGGGCGCGCAGCTCCGGAAGCTCCTCGGAGAGGGCGTCGAGGCGGTCGAAGGGAATCTCGCACACGGTGGTGGTCTCGAGCGCCACCACCGTGCCGGGATAGCGCTCCTCGTCGATGCCATCGAGGCCCACCAGTTCGCTGGGCAGGTAGAAGTTGGTCAGCTGGTCCTCGCCGCTGCCCTCGGTGGTGACCTGCTTGAGGCTGCCCGAGCGCACGGCGTAGACACTGGTGAAGGCGCTGTCCTGGCGGAACAGTGTCTCGCCCTTCTTCAGGGGGGCGCGGCGCCGGATGATGGCATCGAACTGGTCCATGTCCTGGAGCTCGAGCGCCAGCGGCAGGCAGAGCGAGCTGAGGCTGCAGGTCTGGCAGCGGGTCTCGTGCAGCAGGGAACGCCGCCCGCCGGTCGCGGTATCAGGCATGCTCTCCTCCATGATGGTGACTCTGTCGCCATTATGGAGGATTACCCCAGGCCGGCAAAGCATCCCTTTGGAGGTAGCCTCCCGCCATTGGAGGTAGTCCCTCACGCGATACGGGAGTCGCTCGTCGCCAGGGGCGGCGGCGCGTGGGCGTCGAAGGCCATGGCGAGGTGCTGGATCAGTAGCCGGCCGATCGGCGTGACGAGGAGCCGGGGGCCCACCCGGGTCACCAGGCCGTCGCGTTCGGCCACCTCGAGCCGGATCAAGGTGTCGGCCAGGTAGGTCTCGGCATCGACCCCGAAGGTGCGGCCCAGTGCCTCGAGGTCGAGCGCCATGTCGCACACCAGTCGTTCGATGGCGTGTCGCCGGAGGCGGTCGTCGAACGTCAGGCGCCGCCCTCGGGCGGTGGCCAGGTGGCCGGCGTCCAGCGCCCTCTCGTAGGCGGCGAGTGCCGCGGGATTCTGGGCATAGACGTCATCGACCCGGCTGATCGCCGAGACGCCGAGTCCGACCAGGTCACACGGGGCATGGCTGGAGTAGCCCTGGAAGGTGCGCGTGAGGGTGCCCTGGCGTTGGGCTATCGCCAGGCTGTCGTCGGGGCGGGCGAAGTGGTCCATGCCGATGTGCACATAGCCTGCCGAGGACAGCATCTCGAGGGTGGCTTGCAGCATCGCCAGCGTCTCCTCGGAATCGGGCAGGTCCTCGACATGGATGCGGCGCTGGGACGTGAAGCGCTCGGGCCGGTGGACGTAGTTGAAGACCGAGAGTCGGGCCGGGGCCATGGCGATCACCTGCGCCAGGGTCTCGGCGAAGCTGTCGCGGGTCTGCAGCGGCAGGCCGACGATCAGGTCGAGGTTGAGCGAGCGAAAGCCGAGACGGTCGGCTTCGTCGATCAACGATTCGGTGAGCACCCGGGGCTGAACCCGGTTGATGGCCCGCTGCACCCTGAGGTCCAGGTCCTGGACACCGAGGCTCAGGCGGTTGAAGCCAAGGGCCTGCAGATGGCGCAGGGTGAAGACATTGGCCTCCCGTGGATCGATCTCGATGGCATAGTCACGCTCCCTCGAGCCCGAGAGCCCGAAGCGGGCATCGAGGCGGTCGATGAGGTCGCTCATCTGGTCGAGGGCGAGGAAGGTCGGGGTGCCGCCGCCCCAGTACAGCTGCTGGATCTCCCGCGAGGCATCGAGGTGGCGGGAGCTGAGTACCATCTCCCGATCGAGGCGCGACAGATAGGCTTCGGCCCGCCGTGTGTCCCTGGTGACGATCTTGTTGCGGGTGCAATAGAAACAGCCGTTGCGGCAGAACGGTACATGAATGTAGAGCGACAGCGGTTGGCCCTGGTCGTTGCTGCGCGCGAGAGCCGCGCTGAAGTCGTCGGGCCCGAAGCCCTCATGGAAGCCGCGAGCCGTGGGGTAGGAGGTGTAACGTGGGCCGCGGGTGTCGTAGCGGCGCAGCAGTGCCATGTCCCAGGCGAGCCGGGCGGAATCCTCTGGGCCTTCGCGCTTCACGTGAGCGGTCATGGCGACACTCCGGATGATGGATATGCTTCGATGGTAGTGGGGCCGGCCCGGGGCCGTGTTGAGCTGCGTCAAGCGGGGGCGAATTCGTCGGGCGGGGTCAGGCGTGGCCGCCAGCGGGCAGCAGCATCCAGAGCTGCCACAGGGCGAAGGCGATGATCGATGCCGCGGCCAGGGTGCGGGTGGCGCGGTGGCGGATCAGGCCGCCGAGCTGGCGTGCCGCCAGCCCGGTGGCCAGCAGCGCCGGCAGGGTACCCAGGCCGAAGGCGCCCATCAGCAGGGCGCCATGGTGCGGGGCCGCGGTCGCCAGGCTCCAGGCGAGCATCGAGTAGACCAGCCCGCACGGCAGCCAGCCCCAGACGGCCCCCAGTGCCACCGCCTGGGGGACCCTCACCACCGGCATCAGCCGCCGCCCCACGGGTTCCAGGTGGCGCCACAGCCGCTTGCCCACGGCCTCCACCCTGAGCAGCCCCTTCCACCAGTCGGCGATATAGAGCGCCATCAGGATCAACATCACGGCGGCCAGCCCCTGCAGCACCAGGCGGGTGACCGGGGTGATCGCGACCAGGGTGCCGAGCCCGGCCGCCAGTGCACCGGCGACCATGTAGCTGGCGATGCGCCCGAGGTTGTAGCCGAGCAGTAGCCCGGAGAGTCGGGCCGGGGAGCGCATGCTGGGGGGGACGGCGAAGGTCAGGGCACTCATGATACCGCCGCACATGCCGATGCAGTGGGCGCCGCCGAGCAGGCCGAAGACGAAGGCCGCCAGCAGGGGCGGTAGACCCAGGCCGGTGGGATCCATCAGCGCGGCGGCTCCTCCCGGTCAGCGGGAACGTCGTCGACCTCGCCACGCGACCGTCGCCGGCGCTCGCGTTCTTCGGGGAGAAGATCGTTCTCGTCCTCGTCGAAGAGGATGCGATGGGCGGGGCCCTCGAGATCCTCGAACTGGTCATGCTTGACCGCCCAGAAGAAGGCCCACACGGCCAGCCCCAGCAGGATCAGCGACAGTGGAATCAGCAGGTAGAGGATGCTCATGCGTTCACCAGCCGGGGCGTCGGGACGAATGGCGTGACGGCCGAGCGGAAGCGGTTGAGTCGCAGGGCATTGCCCACCACCACCAGGGAGCTGGCCGACATGCCGAGTGCGGCGACCCAGGGCGGCACGATGCCGATGGCCGCCAGTGGCAGCGCCGAGACGTTGTAGCACACCGACCAGATCATGTTCTGGCGCATGATCCGGCGGGTGGCCCGACTGATCTCGATCGCCTCGACGATACGCGTCAGCCGCGGGCTGAGCAAGACGGCGTCGGCGCTGGTGCGGGCCAGGTCGGTGGCGCCGTTCATGGCGATGGCCACGTCGGCCCCGGCCAGCACCGGCACGTCGTTGATGCCGTCGCCGACCATGGCCACCTGCTCGCCCCCGGCCTGCAGGGCGCGGATGCGCGCGAGCTTGTCCTCCGGGCTGGCCGAGGCCTGCCAGGTGGCGATGCCGAGCCGCGCGGCGAGCCGGCCCACCGCCTCGGGGGTATCGCCGGAGAGCAGCTCCACCTGCAGCCCCAGCGCCTGAAGGGCGGTGACGGTGTCGGCCGCATCCTCGCGCACGTGATCCTGCAGCATGAACCAGGCGCGTGGCTCGCCCGCCTCGGCGAGCAGCAGCCACTGCCCCTCGCCCGGCGGGCCCGGAGCCTGTGTCGGCGCGGCGAAATCGGGTTTGCCGAGCCGCCAGGGGCGTTCCTCGATCTCGCCCTCCAGGCCCTGGCCGGTGCGGCTGACCACGTTCCGGGCGCGCACCGTGGCGTCGCGGTGCGGATGGAAGGCGCGGGCGATAGGGTGCTCCGAGCTCGCCTCCAGGGCCGCGGCCAGCGCCCGGGCGCGTGCCTCGTCGAGGTCCCCGAGCGGGCGGGTCTCCACCAGCGCCATGCGGCCGGTGGTCAGGGTGCCGGTCTTGTCGAGGATCACCCGGTCGAGTTGGGAGAGCGCCTCGATGGCATTGGCGCGGGTCACCAGCACACCGCGGCGGCGCAGCTGGCCGTGGCCGGCGGTCAGCGCCGTGGGGGTGGCGAGCGCCAGGGCGCATGGACAGGTCACCACCAGCACCGAGAGCGTGACCCAGAGCATCCGCGACGGATCGATGAACCACCAGACGGTGGCGACACCGGCGGTCACCAGCAGCAGCCGCAGCACGAAGAGGTGCGACATGCGGGCGGCCATCTGGGCGAGCCGTGGACGGCTGGCGAAGGCGCGGTCGGTGAGGTCGACGATGCCGGCGACTCGGGTCTCGCGCCCGGCGTGGGTGACGCGTACCACCAGCGGGCTCTCGATGTTCTGGCTACCGCCGGTGACGGTCTCCCCCGGGCGGCGCGTCACCGGCAGGTACTCGCCGGTGAGCATCGATTCGTCGAGGCTCGACTCGCCGTCCTCGATCACGCCGTCGGCGGGCACACCATGGCCGGGCTTGACCAGTACCCGGTCGCCGGGGGCGAGCTCGCTGGCCGGCAGGATGCGCTCCTCGCCCCCGTCGGTGAGGCGAATCGCCGAGAGCGGCAGGGCGCCGGACATGGCATTGCCGCTGTGGCCGCTGCGGCGCCGGGCGCGGGCCTCCACGTAGCGGCCGAAGAGCAGGAAACAGGTGAACATGGCCACCGAATCGAAGTACACCTCGCCGGTGCCGGAGAGCACCGCATAGCCGCTGGCGAGGTAGGCGCCGCCGATGGCGATCGACACCGGCACGTCCATGCCGAGCACCCGGGTGCGCAGGTCGCGCGCGGCATTGCGGAAGAAGGGACGCGCCGAGAAGAACACCACCGGGGTGGCCAGGGCGAAGGAGAGCCAGTGGAAGAGGGCGAGGAAGTCGTCACTGATCTCGCCGGGCGCGGACACGTAGATGGGGATCGAGAACATCATCACCTGGGCCATGCCCACGGCGGCGACGATCAGCCGGCGCACGTTCATGCGCTCTTCCCGCTGCAGGCGGCTCTGGGCCTCGTCGGGCTCGTAGGGCTGGGCCTGATAGCCGATCGCGGCCATCTCGGCGAGGATCCGCGACAGCTTGACCCGCTGCGGGTCCCAGCTCACCCGGACCCGGTGGTGGGTGAGGTTCACCGCGCTGGTGTCGATGCCCTCCAGGGCGTTGAGCCGGTGCTCGATCAGCCAGGCACAGGCGGCACAGGTGATGCCGTCCACCGCCAGGGTGGCGTGGACGCGCCCGCCGTCGGCCTCGGGGTGCACGAACTGGCGTTGCAGGCCGGGATCATCGAACACCGCCCAGGTCTCGGCCCTGATCGCCTGGCGGTCATCGGGGCGCTCCGGGAGTTCGGTGCGGAAGCGGTAGTAGCTTGCGAGTCCGCCGTCGACGATGGCATGGGCCACCGCCTCGCAGCCGGGGCAGCACAGTGACCGAGCCCGGTCGTCGAGGGTGATCGACCAGGGGGCCCCGGCGGGTACCTGGTTGCCGCAGTGGTAGCAGTCGCGGCCGGCGGTGGCTTCTACGGTCATGGGGCGGTCGGGGTGGTGGCCCCGGGCTGGGTAGCGGTCATTCGGCCGCCGGGCGTCCCGGGGTCAGGGCGATGCTCCCCTCGTCGGGGAAGCGTGCCTCACCGACCAGGCGCCACTCCGGGTCGTCTCCGGCAGGCTGTAGCTGCAGGTACCAGCGATAGCGCAGGTTGTCCGGCGCCTGAGCCAGGTAGCGGCCCTCACGCACGTGCTCGAGCATGAACTCCTGGTCGCGATCGTCCTCGGTGGGGAAGATCAGCTTGAGCACCAGCCGCTCGGGTCGGGTGTCGCCCTCCAGGTCGAGCACCACGTCGCTGGTGAGGGGGTCGATGCGCAGCCGGGCCTCCAGACCCAGGTCGGCGGCGCGCTGCTGCTTGGCCAGTACCATGTTGATGGCCTTGCCGTGTTCGTAGTAGTCCTCCTGCACCATGCCGTCGAAGGAGCGCACCGAGAGCACCGCAAAGGTGGTGCTGACGGTGATCGCCGACAGCAGCAGGCCGATCAGGAACCAGGGCCAGAACTGCTTGTACCAGGGGGTCACGGGATGGGCTTGCACGGTTATCTCCGGATCTGTCCGATGAAGCGTGTGTCGCGCGTCAGGCGGATGCGCTCGTCGCCCTCGGCTTCGAGGTGCAGCTGGATATCGTGGCTCGGCAGCTCGATGACGTCCGGGGCGGCGGTGATGCTCGCCACGGCCTGGCGCGATTCGCCGGCGGGCACGCGGATACTGTCGGTATCCAGCTCGAGGCCGGGCAGGCCGCTGACCTCCAGGCGATAGGCATGATCCTCACGGTCGAGGTTGCGGATGGTCAGCGTGTAGGTATTGCTGACCCGCCCCTCGCGGGTCATCTGGAACAGCTGGTTGCGCTCGCGCTCGACCTCGAAGTCCAGCGGCATGCGCTCGGACAGTGCCCAGGCGAAGGCTCCGACCATCACCAGCAGTGCCGCCAGGTAGCCGAGCAGGCGCGGCCGCAGGATACGACTCGGCTTGCCCTCCAGGGCGTTCTCGGTGGTGTAGCGGATCAGGCCGCGCGGGTAGCCCATCTTGTCCATCACGCTGTCGCAGGCGTCGATGCAGGCGGCACAGGTGATGCACTCGTACTGCAGGCCGTCACGGATGTCGATGCCGGTGGGGCAGACCTGTACGCAGAGGTCGCAGTCGATGCAGTCGCCGTGACCGGCTTCCCGCGCCTGCTGATGGCTGAGGCTCTTCTTGCGTGAGCCGCGGGGCTCGCCGCGGGCCTCGTCGTAGGAGACGATCAGGGTGTCGGCGTCGAACATCACCGACTGGAAGCGGGCGTAGGGGCACATGTAGATGCACACCTGCTCGCGCAGCCAGCCGGCGTTGAGGTAGGTGAAGACCAGGAAGAAGCCGACCCAGAAGTAGGACCAGCCATGGGCCTCGAGGGTCGGCAACTCGATCACCAGATCGCGGATCGGCGTGAAGTAGCCGACGAAGGTGATCCCGGTCGCCAGGGCGATGGCCAGCCAGATGGCGTGTTTGGTCCCCTTGCGCCAGGCCTTGTCGAGGGTCATCGCTGCCTTGTCGAGCTTGATGCGTCGGTTGCGCGGCCCCTCCAGGCGATGCTCGAACCAGATGAACAGGAAGGTCCAGACGCTCTGGGGGCAGGTGTAACCGCACCAGACGCGGCCGGCGAAGACGGTGATGAGGAACAGGCCGAAGGCGCAGATGATCAGCAGCCAGGAGAGCAGCATGAACTCCTGGGGGTAGAAGGTGGCGGCGAAGATATGGAATTCGCGCCCCGGCAGGTCGAACCAGACCGCCGGGCGATCCCCCCACTGCAGCCAGGGCAGGCCGAAGAAGAGCAGCATCAGCCCCCAGTTGGCACCGCGACGGAGGCGCTGGAAGAGCCCCTTGATCTCGCGCACGTAGATGTGGCGCCGGCTGGCGTACATCTCCTGGGTGACGGTTTCCCCGGGCGCATGATGGCCGACCGGGGTCGGGGTGACGTCTGTCGTCGGTATCTTGTCGCTCATGGCAGGCTCACGGAGGGCTCGACGGGAGGAGGGCAGGAACGAGCGCGGTTCATTGTATCGATCCCTCGACCCAACGAGACAGGGTGCGACCCGCGGCCGCACCCTGTCCGTCCAGTGCGGGCCGCCTCAGTCCTGGAGGCGCAGGCTGTAGACATAGGCGGCGACCAGGTGGACCCGCTCCTCGCCGATATAGGCCGCCTGGGCCGGCATGTGGCCGTTGCGGCCGTTGCGCAGGGTCTGACGCACCGCGTCGGCCACACTCTGCCCCGGGGCCTGGTAGAGCCAGGTGTCGTTGGTCAGGTTGGGCGCCCCCAGGGCCTGGTTGCCGGTGCCGTCGGGCATGTGGCAGGCGGCGCACACCGAGGCGAAGGTCGCCGCACCGCTCTCGGCGCGCTCGGCATCATGCTCCAGTCCAGAGAGTGACAGCACATGCTGGGTGAGGTTCTCGATGTTCTCCTCGCCGAGCTGCTGCCAGGACGGCATCAGGCCGTTGCGTCCCTGGTGCAGGGTGGTCAGGATCTGCTCTGGTTCCCCGCCGTAGAGCCAGTCGTCGTCGGTCAGGTTGGGGAAGCCGTAGCCGCCCCGGGCATTGGACCCGTGACACACCGCGCAGTTGTTCAGGAAGATGCGCTCGGCCACCTGCATCGCCTCGGCGTCTTCGGCCAGTTCGGGAATCGGGACTTCCTCGTACTGGGCGAAGATCGGCGTGAAGCGCTCCTCGGCACGTGCCACTTCCTCCTCCCACTGGCCTTCCTGGGTCCAGCCCAGGACGCCGGCGAAGTTGCCCAGCCCCGGGTAGAGCAACAGGTAGCCCAGCGCGAAGATCACGGTGCCGACATAGAGCTGGAACCACCAACGTGGCAGCGGGTTGTCGTACTCCTCGATGCCGTCGGCGGCGTGGCCGGTGGTCTCGACATTGCCCTCGGCGTCGGGAGTCTTGTCGGTGCGGCGGTTGGCATAGAGCAGCCAGAAGGCCAGCCCGATGGAGCCCAGCGTGATGACGATGATCCAGGCGCTCCAGAAGCCTGAAAGGGAGTCATCCCAAAGATTGTTCATGCGTTCCTGTCTCCCTTGTCTTCTCGGGAATCGGCCTCGTTCGTCCGCTGTTCCGGCGAGAGGCGCTTGTCACGGGTCGGTTGTTCATCATCGTCGGCGAAGGGCAGGTTGGCCGCCTCGTCGAAATCCGGCTTGCGGCGCCTGGAGTAGGCCCAGACGGTGATGCCGATGAAGGCCAGGATCAGCAGCCCGGTGATGATGCCGCGAAAGGTCCCGGTATCCATGTCAGCGCGTGCCCTCGAGCACGGTGCCCAGCTGCTGCAGGTAGGCGACCAGGGCGGTGATCTCCTGCTGGCCGCGGACTTCGCTGGTAGCGTTCTCGATCTGCTCGTCGGTGTAGGGGACGCCGAGGCTGCGCAGGGTCTCCATCTTGCGCGGCGTGGCGCGCCCATCGAGGGTGTTCTCGAACAGCCAGGGGTAGGCCGGCATGATCGATTCCGGCACGACGTCACGCGGGTTGTACATGTGGGCGCGGTGCCAGTCATCGCTGTAGCGGCCGCCGACGCGTGCCAGGTCCGGCCCGGTGCGCTTGGAACCCCACAGGAAGTTGTGCTCGTAGACCGACTCGCCGGCCACGCTGTAGTGGCCGTAGCGCTCGGTCTCGGCACGGAAGGGGCGGATCATCTGCGAGTGGCAGCCGACGCAGCCCTCGCGGCGATAGATGTCGCGCCCCTCCAGTTCCAGGGCGGAGAGCGGGCGCAGCCCCTCGACGGGTTCGGTCGTCTGCTTCTGGAAGAACAGCGGCACGACCTCGGCGAGGCCGCCGAAACTGATCACCACCAGGACCAGTACGGCGAGCAGGCCGACGTTCTTTTCGACGATCTCGTGTCTCATTGGTGACGGTTTCCCTGTTGGCTCAGGCGGTCTGCGGAATCGGCTGACGCGCGGTGTCGCTGCGCTTGACCGTCATGGTGACGTTGTAGGCCATGATCAGCATACCGGTGACCCAGCACAGGCCGCCGATCAGGCGCACGATGTAGCCGGGGCCGCTGGCCTCGACAGACTCGACGAAGGTGTACATCAGGGTGCCGTCGGGGTTGACGGCACGCCACATCAGGCCCTGCAGGATGCCGTTGACCCACATGGCGGCGATGTAGAGCACGGTGCCGATGGTCGCCAGCCAGAAGTGCACGGCGATCATGCCCACGGAGTACATCTCGGTGCGGCCGAACAGGCGCGGAATCAGGTGGTACAAGGAGCCGATGGTGATCATCGCCACCCAGCCGAGTGCCCCGGCATGCACATGGCCGATGGTCCAGTCGGTATAGTGGGAGAGGGCGTTGACGGTCTTCACCGCCATCATCGGGCCCTCGAAGGTCGACATGCCGTAGAAGGAGAGGGCGACCACCAGGAAGCGCAGGGTCGGGTCGGTGCGCAGTTTGTGCCAGGCCCCGGAGAGGGTCATCATGCCGTTGATCATGCCGCCCCAGGAGGGGGCCAGCAGGATGATCGACATGATCATGCCCAGCGACTGGGCCCAGTTGGGCAGCGCGGTGTAGTGCAGGTGGTGCGGGCCGGCCCACATGTAGACCATGATCAGCGCCCAGAAGTGGACGATGGACAGACGGTAGGAGTAGACAGGGCGCTCGGCCTGCTTGGGCACGAAGTAGTACATCATCCCCAGGAAGCCGGCGGTCAGGAAGAAGCCCACCGCGTTGTGGCCGTACCACCACTGCACCATGGCATCGATGGCCCCGGAATAGAGGGAGATGGAGTACATCGCGGAGACGGGAATGGCCGCACTGTTGACGATGTGCAGCACCGCCACGGTGAGGATGAAGGCGGCGAAGAACCAGTTGGCCACGTAGATATGCGAGGTCCTGCGCAGCTTGATGGTGCCGAGGAAGACGATGGCATAGCTGATCCACACCACCGCGATCAGGATATCGATCGGCCACTCGAGCTCGGCGTACTCCTTGACCTCGGTGTAGCCCATGGGCAGGGTCACCACGGCCGCCAGGATCACCGCTTGCCAGCCCCAGAAGGTGAAGGCCGCGAGCTTGTCCGAGAACAGCCGCGTCTGGCAGGTGCGCTGCACCACGTAGTAGGAGGTGGCGAACAGTGCCGAACCGCCGAACGCGAAGATCACGGCGTTGGTGTGGAGGGGGCGCAGGCGGCCGAAGCTCGTCCACGGCAGTCCCAGGTTGAGTTGCGGCCATACCAGCTGTGCGGCGAGGATGACACCGAGGGTCATGCCCACGATGCCCCACACCACCGTCATGATCGCGAACTGCCGAACTACCTTGTAGTTGTAGGTCGGGTGTTCAAGTGCTGTGCTCATGTCAGGTTCCCATCGAATGCGGTATTGGGTTGCCCCGCGGCATTCTGCCCCGGGTCGGCCTCCCGCAGGATGATGCAGGTCAAGATCCAGCCGGAATTCTAGCGCAGGCCCGCATCAACCTGAACACATGCACGTGCCAATTCATGAACTCGCGAGGGTCTCGAGTGTCGAATTATTTTTGTCAAGTCGAAGCCAGTATCTCCCCGAGCCGGCTTCGTGATCGCCTGCTGTCGGGTGATCGTGGAGGCTGGCTGGTCGAGGGGCTCGGCCCCCTCGAAGTCCGTGGCGAGGCTCGCGTTGGGCGCCTGTTGATCGCCCATGGGGCGGGGGCTGGGCAGGACTCGGCCCTGATGGTGGCGCTGCGCGAGGCACTGGCCGAGGAGGGCGTCCAGACCCTGGCCATCGAGTTCGGTTACATGCAGCGCATGCGCCGCGAGGCGCGCCGCCGTCCCCCTCCCCGCATCGACCTCCTGGTCGACGAGCTGGCCCACTGGTGCGACACCGTGTCGCATCCGGAACTCGCTCCCCTCTGGCTCGGCGGCAAGTCCATGGGCGGGCGGGCCGCTAGCCTGTTCGCGGCGCGCGACCAGGCGGTCGGGCTGGTGCTCTGCGGCTATCCCTTCCATCCCCCCCGCCGACCCGAGAGCCTGCGCCTGGCCCACTGGCCGCTGCTCGCCTGTCCGACCCTGGTGGTGCAGGGCAGTCGTGACCCCTTCGGTACCCGAAAGGAGCTTGCCGGTCATGCCCTGCCCGAGGTGGCCAGGGTGCACTGGCTCGAGGATGGCGATCACGACTGGAAGCCGCGGCGCGCATCGGGGCGGGATCAGGGGCAGCTGATCGCCGAGGCGGCCGGGGTGATCGCCGCCTTCATGGCCGGGCAGGCATGACCCTCCCCCCGGGGCGCGGGCGATGCCGGCAAGTCGATGAAAGGGCGGCGGTTATGTGGTGAACGGGGCGGTGCCACGGGGATGCAAAAAGCGTTGACATTGGGCGGTGCCCCTGTAGAATGCAGCGCCACGTGACCGGGGGTGGTTAGCTCAGCCGGGAGAGCACCAGCCTTACAAGCTGGGGGTCACAGGTTCGAACCCTGTACCACCCACCATTGCCCCGGGTAATGGCCCGATCACGTTGGAAGTACGCTGCGGACCGGTAGTTCAGTCGGTTAGAATGCCGGCCTGTCACGCCGGAGGTCGCGGGTTCGAGTCCCGTCCGGTCCGCCATCGTCTTCCGAGCTGCGAGTCATCTTGTGGACCGGTAGTTCAGTCGGTTAGAATGCCGGCCTGTCACGCCGGAGGTCGCGGGTTCGAGTCCCGTCCGGTCCGCCACGATGGCCTGGCAGTCGCAACAAGCAGTATCGATGTTCGTGGGTGATTAGCTCAGTTGGTTAGAGCACCAGCCTCACATGCTGGGGGTCACTGGTTCGAGTCCGGTATCACCCACCATGCGGACCGGTAGTTCAGTCGGTTAGAATGCCGGCCTGTCACGCCGGAGGTCGCGGGTTCGAGTCCCGTCCGGTCCGCCATCACGAATTCCCGAACCCTGAGCCAGAGGCTCGGGGTTCTTTCGTTTCAGGCCTTCGCCGGTCCTCCCCGTCCCTGCTCGAACCACTCGACGACCAGCGGGAAGACCTCCCGGGCCGCCGCGGGGTGGGTCAGCATGTCCAGGTGGCCATAGTCGCGCGACAGGCCGCGGGAGGCCCCCCGGCCCTGGCCCAGCAGCACCAGGCGCTGCTCGTGAGGGCCGCACTCGGTGGCGAAGCGGGCGACGTCGTCCGGATGCCCCAGGGCCCGATCGGCCCGGCCGGCCAGGTGCAGGGTGGGCGGCAGGCCACCATTGGCCAGCGCCGCGGCGTAGTCGAAGCCGTCCCGGGTGTCGACCCAGGGACGGGGGCGCACCCAGTCGGCCCCCTGGCGATGGCTGCCGGCGTATTCGTCGTCGCTGCCCCAGTGCAGGGCCCGGGCCGGCAGGTACCCCCACAGCCGACAGGCCACCGGCGCCAGCCCCTTCCAGATCAGGTCCACGTAGAGCAGCCGCTGGAGCGACCAGCTGCGCACGCTGCGCTTGGTGCCGAAGAAGGCCTGGCGGTCGATGCGCTCGCGCAGCGCCGGAAAGCGCGCCAGGCTCGACGCCGCCAGCACCCCGCCCCAGGAGTGGGTGACCAGATGCAGGCGGGACGTGCCGGCCAGTGCGAGACAGGCCTCGACGGCAGCGGGAAATTCCTCGACGATGACATCGGTCTGGTCGAGGTCGATACCCCGTGTGGGTCGCGGCGGTGCCTGGCCCCGCCCACGCTGGTCGGCGACGAAGACATCGAAGCCCTGTCGAGCCAGCCAGGGGGCGAGGCCCCTGCCCGAGCGGCTGTGGAAGATGCGCCCCGACTCGATGGCGCCGTGCCAGCAGAGCACGGCGCCGCGGGTCGCGCCGAGGGAGCGGAAGCGGGTCAGGTGGATGGCGCCGCGGGAGAGCGGTACCTCCCGGCGTTCGGGTGTCGCGGACATGGGGTCTTGGGCCTTGGTCGGGATTGTCTGTTGGGCGCTGTCGTTGCACTCTGATGGCGACAGTCATACAGTTGTTTGAATCTTGCCGCAAGCGAGGCCCGAGACCGTGACATCCTACCCCTACCTGTTCCGACCGCTCGAGGTCGGCCACCTGACGCTGCCCAATCGGGTGCTGATGGGCTCCATGCACACCAACCTCGAGGAGGCGCCTGGCGGCTTCGCGCGGTTGGCGGCCTTCTATGCCGAGCGCGCCCGGGAGGGCGTCGGCCTGATCGTCACCGGCGGCATCGCGCCCAATCCCGAGGGGGCGGTCTTCGAGGGAGCGTCGACCCTGCAGCACCCCGAGCAGGTGGCGGAGCACCGCGAGGTGGTGGAGGCCGTGCACCGAGAGGGTGGACGGCTCTGCCTGCAGATCCTGCATGCCGGCCGCTATGCCTATACCCCGAAGCTGGTGGCCCCCTCGGCGATCCAGGCGCCGATCAACCCCTTCATGCCCCGGGCGCTCTCCTCCGCGGAGGTCGAGGCCCAGATCGACGACTATGTGCGCTGCGCCACCCTGGCCCGCGAGGCCGGTTACGACGGGGTCGAGGTGATGGGCTCCGAAGGCTATCTGATCAACCAGTTCGTCTGCCCGCGCACCAACCATCGCGACGACGATTGGGGTGGCGGTTTCGCGAACCGCATCCGCTTTCCGGTCGAGATCGTGCGCCGCCTGCGTGCGGCGATGGGGGACGACTTCCTGATCATCTTTCGCCTGTCGATGCTCGACCTGGTGGAGGAGGGCAGCACCTTCGACGAGGTCGTCGCCCTGGGGCGTGCCATCGAGGCCGCCGGCGCCGACCTGATCAACACCGGCATCGGCTGGCACGAGGCGCGGGTGCCGACCATCGTCACCAGCGTGCCCCGGGCCGCCTTCACCGAGGTGACCCGGCGCATGAAGGCCGAGCTGTCGATTCCGCTGATCACCACCAACCGCATCAACATGCCGGAGGTAGCCGAGCGGGTGCTGGCCGAGGGGCATGCCGACATGGTCTCCATGGCGCGGCCCTTCCTCGCCGACCCGGCCTGGCTGACCAAGGCCGCCGCCGGGCGCGCCGAAGAGATCAATACCTGCATCGCCTGCAACCAGGCCTGCCTGGATCACACCTTCCAGGGCCGGATCTCCTCCTGCCTGGTCAATCCACGGGCCTGCCACGAGACCGAGCTGGTCATCTCGCCGGCCGAGTCGCCGAGGGAGATCGCCGTGGTGGGTGGGGGGCCGGCGGGCCTGGCCACGGCGGTCACCGCGGCGAGCCGCGGCCACCGGGTCACCCTGTTCGAGCGCGACGCCGAGCTGGGCGGCCAGTTCAACCATGCGCGCCGCATCCCCGGCAAGGAGGAGTTCGACGAGACCCTGCGCTATTATAAGGTAATGCTGGAGAAGCACGGTGTGCGGGTGCGCCTGAACAGCGAGGCGGATCTCTATGCCCTGCGTGAGTTCGATGTGGTGGTGCTGGCCACCGGCGTGCGCCCGCGGCGCCTCGAGTTGCCGGGCATCGACCACCCCAGGGTGATGAGCTACCCCGTGGCGATCACCCACCCGGAGCGGGTCGGACGGCGGGTGGCGGTCATCGGTGCCGGGGGCATCGGTTTCGACGTGGCGGAGCTGCTGACCCATGTGGGCCATCCCGCGCTCGACCGCGATGCCTGGTGCGACGAGTGGGGGGTGGACCTGGCGGTGGGTAGCCGTGGCGGGCTCAAGGCGCCGAGCCGGCCCGAGACACCACGCCAGGTCATCCTGCTGCAGCGCAAGGCCTCCAAGCCCGGCAAGGGGCTCGGCAAGTCCACCGGCTGGGTGCACCGGGCGTCGCTGCGCCACCGTGGTGTCGAGGCGCTGGCCGGCTGCGAGTACGTCGGCATCGACGACGAGGGGTTGCACATCCGCATCGATGGCGAGCCACGGTGTCTCGAGGTGGACAGCATCGTGGTCTGTGCCGGCCAGGAGTCGGTGCGAGAGCTGGTCGACCCGTTGCAGGCGGCGGGGGTGGAGGCGCACGTGATCGGTGGTGCCGATGAGGCTGCCGAACTCGATGCCAAGCGTGCCATCGATCAGGGGACACGGCTGGCGGCCCGGTTGTGATCATCGTCGGACTACCTCGGGCCTGATCGCCTATCCTCTGCACTGCCCGCCGAGGCCTGCCGGCGGGTAGCGTTCTCTCAACGTTTAAAACTGCACATTTCTTTCGCGAACCGGGCACTTCTGCCGGGTTCATAAGGGATAGGGCTCCGTGCGTTGATTTGATCGGCAAACCGTTATCCGCTGATGGTGTCTACGCTGATGGATACCCACTCCGGCGGGCTCACCCAATCGAGCGGCCGGGGAACCGGGCATACAGGAGGCATCGATGAGTATCTTCGATCATGTGCAGAATCGCTTCTCTCGTGTCCAGCAGGAAGAGCTGTCCCTGCAGGAGTATCTGGAACTCTGTCGCCAGGAGCCTGTGGCCTATGCCAGTGCGGCGGAACGGATGCTGGAGGCCATCGGCGAGCCAGAGGTGATCGACACCGCCAAGGATTCGCGGCTCTCGAGGATCTTCTCCAACAAGGTGATCCGCCGCTATCCGGCGTTTTCCGAGTTCTACGGCATGGAGGAGGCCATCGAGCAGATCGTGGCCTACTTCCGCCACGCCGCCCAGGGGCTGGAGGAGCGCAAGCAGATCCTCTACCTGCTGGGGCCGGTGGGGGGCGGCAAGTCGTCGTTGGCCGAGAGGCTCAAGCTGCTGATGGAGAAGGTGCCTTTCTATGCCATCAAGGGTTCGCCGGTCTATGAGTCGCCGCTGGGACTGTTCTCGCCGGAGGAGGATGGTGAGCTGCTCGAGAAGGAGTACGGCATCCCGCCGCGCTACCTCAAGAGCGTGATGTCGCCCTGGGCGGCCAAGCGCCTCAAGGAGTACGGCGGTGACATCTCCCAGTTCCGGGTGGTGCGCCTCTACCCCTCGCGCCTCAACCAGATCGCCATCTCCAAGACCGAGCCGGGTGACGAGAACAACCAGGACATCTCCTCGCTGGTCGGCAAGGTGGACATCCGCCAGCTCGAGCTCCATTCCCAGGACGACCCGGATGCCTACAGCTTCTCCGGCGGCTTGTGCAAGGCCAACCAGGGGCTGATGGAGTTCATCGAGATGTTCAAGGCGCCGATCAAGGTGCTGCATCCGCTGCTCACCGCTACCCAGGAGGGCAACTACAACCCCACCGAGGGCATGGGGGCGATCCCCTTCGAGGGTATCGTGCTGGCCCACTCCAACGAGAGCGAGTGGCAGGCCTTCCGCAACAACCGCAACAACGAGGCCTTCCTCGACCGGGTGTACATCGTCAAGGTGCCCTACTGCCTGCGGGTCACCGAGGAGATCAACATCTACAGGAAGCTCCTCGAGCACTCCTCGCTGGCCGAGGCGCCCTGCGCGCCTGACACGCTGCGCATGCTGGCGCAGTTCTCGGTGCTGTCGAGGCTCAAGGAGCCGGAGAACTCCAGCATCTACTCCAAGATGCGCGTCTACGACGGCGAGAACCTCAAGGACACCGATCCCAAGGCCAAGTCGATCCAGGAGTACCGCGACGCCGCCGGGGTCGATGAGGGCATGGACGGCCTGTCGACGCGCTTCGCCTTCAAGATCCTCTCCAAGGTGTTCAACTTCGACAACCACGAGATCGCCGCGAACCCGGTGCACCTGCTCTACGTCCTCGAGCAGCGCCTGGAGCAGGAGCAGTTGCCCAAGGAGACCTTCGAGCGCTACCTGCGCTTCATCAAGGAGTTCCTGGCGCCGCGCTATGTGGACTTCATCGGCAAGGAGATCCAGACTGCCTACCTGGAGTCCTACTCCGAGTACGGCCAGAACATCTTCGATCGCTACGTCACCTATGCCGACTTCTGGATCCAGGATCAGGAGTACCGCGATCCCGAGACCGGCGAGTTCCTCAACCGCCAGTCCCTCAACGAGGAGTTGGAGAAGATCGAAAAGCCGGCCGGCATCTCCAATCCCAAGGACTTCCGCCACGAGGTGGTGAACTTCGTGCTGCGGGCGCGCGCCCAGAACAACGGCATGAACCCCAGCTGGCAGTCCTACGAGAAGCTCAAGGGGGTGATCGAGCAGAAGATGTTCGCCAATACCGAGGAACTGCTGCCGGTGATCTCCTTCAACGCCAAGGCCTCGACAGCGGATCAGAAGAAGCACGAGGATTTCGTGGCGCGGATGGTCGACCGCGGTTACACCGAGAAGCAGGTGCGCCTGCTCTCCGAGTGGTACCTGCGGGTGCGCAAGTCGCAATGACGAGGTGACGGCCACAAGCCGGGAGGTCACATGACCTATTTCATCGATCGCCGTGCCAATGCCAAGCACAAGAGCGCGGTCAACCGACAGCGCTTCCTCGATCGCTATCGTACCCATATCAAGCGCTCGGTGGAGGAGGCGGTGAACCGCCGCTCGATCACCGACATGGAGCGTGGCGAGAAGGTATCGATTCCCGCCCGGGACATCTCCGAGCCGGTGTTCCAGCACGGCCCGGGGGGCAAGCGCACCATCGTCACGCCCGGGAACAAGGAGTTCGTCGAGGGTGACCGGCTGCGCCGTCCCGGCGGGGGCGGTGGAGGCGGCGGCGCCGGCGAGGGGGGCGCCTCGAACCAGGGCGAGGGCATGGACGAGTTCGCCTTTACCCTCTCGCGCGAGGAGTTCCTCGACTTCGTCTTCGACGGCCTCGAACTGCCGCATCTGGAGCGCAAGTCCCTGGTGGATCTCGACGAGGTGCGGCCGGTACGGGCGGGCGTGTCACGCGATGGCGTTCCTGCGAGGATCAATATCGTGCGCTCCATGCGCGAGGCGTATGCCCGGCGCATCGCCATGCGGGCGCCCATTCGGCGTGCCCTGCGCGAAGCCCGGGAGGCGCTGGAAGAGGAGGAGTCCAAGGATCCGGTGCTGCGCAACCCGGCGCGGATCAATGAACTCAAGACCGAGATCGAGCGCCTCGAGAAGCGCCTGGAGTCGGTGCCCTTCATCGATACCTACGACCTGCGCTACAACAACCTGATCAATCAGCCGCAGCCCTCGAGCAAGGCGGTCATGTTCTGTGTGATGGACGTCTCGGGTTCCATGACCCAGGCCCACAAGGACATCGCCAAGCGTTTCTTCCTGCTGCTCTACCTGTTTCTCGAGCGCAACTACGAGAAGGTCGAGCTGGTCTTCGTGCGCCACCATACCGCCGCCAAGGAGGTCGACGAGGAGGAGTTCTTCTATTCCCGGGAGACCGGCGGCACCATCGTCTCCAGTGCCCTGACCCTGGTCGACGAGATCATTGCCAAGCGCTACCCCCCCGGGCAGTGGAACCTCTACGTGGCCCAGGCCTCGGACGGTGACAACTGGGACGACGACTCGGTCACCTGCCGTGACCTGCTGATGAAGACCCTGATGCCGCGGCTGCAGTACTTCACTTACGTGGAGATCACTCCCCACGCCCATCAGGCGTTATGGGAGGAGTACGAGAGCGTGGCCGACGAGTTCCCCGAGCGTTTCGCCATGCGGCAGATCGTCGAGGCCGGCGACATCTACCCGGTGTTCCGCGAGCTGTTTCGGCGCCGTGTCGTTCAGTGAGACGGCCAAGGAGGCACCATGACCCTGACCCGACGCAAGCCGATCGCCACCGGCTCCGACTGGAGCTTCGAGATCCTGACCGATTTCGAGCACGAGATCGCACGACTGGCCGACGAGTACCGGCTCGACACCTATCCCAACCAGATCGAGATCATCACCACCGAGCAGATGATGGATGCCTATGCCAGCGTGGGCATGCCGGTGGGCTATCACCACTGGTCGTTCGGCAAGCAGTTCCTGGCGGTTGAGCAGGCCTACCGGCGTGGCCAGATGGGGCTGGCCTACGAACTGGTGATCAATTCCGACCCCTGCATCGCCTACCTGATGGAGGAGAACACCCTGATGATGCAGGTGCTGGTGATGGCCCACGCCTGCTACGGCCACAACTCCTTCTTCAAGGGCAACTACCTGTTCCGCACCTGGACCGACGCCTCCTCGATCATCGACTACCTGGTATTCGCCCGGAAATACATCGCCGAGTGCGAGGAGCGCCACGGGGTGACCGCGGTCGAGCAGTTGCTCGATGCCTGCCATGCGCTGCAGAACTACGGGGTCGATCGCTACAAGCGTCCTTCGCCGATCTCCGCCGCCGAGGAGGCGCAGCGACAGAAGGAGCGCGAGGAGTACCTGCAGGCCCAGGTCAATACCCTGTGGCGGACCATCCCCGGACGGGAGATGCCCGAGGCGCTGGCCGGCGGTGCCGATGAGGAGGATGACCCCCTGGGGCTGCATGAGGGGGGGCGGTATCCTGCCGAGCCCCAGGAGAACCTGCTCTACTTCATCGAGAAGAATGCCCCGCTGCTGGCGCCATGGCAGCGGGAGGTGGTACGCATCGTGCGCAAGCTGGCCCAGTACTTCTATCCCCAGCGCCAGACCCAGGTGATGAACGAGGGCTGGGCGACCTTCTGGCACTACACCCTGATGAACCGGCTCTATGAAGAGGGCCTGGTGGATGAGGGGCTGATCCTGGAGTTCCTGCAGTCCCATACCGCGGTGGTCAGTCAGCCTGCCTTCGACAGCCCCTACTATGGCGGCATCAATCCCTACGCGCTGGGCTTTGCCATCTTCTCCGACCTCAAGCGACTCTGCGAGGCCCCTACCGCCGAGGATCGCGAGTGGTTCCCCGACACGGCGGGCAGTGACTGGCGCGAGACCCTGGATTTCGCCATGCGCAACTTCAAGGACGAGTCCTTCATCCAGCAGTTCCTGTCGCCCAAGGTGATTCGTGACCTCAAGCTGTTCATGGTGGTGGACGACGATCAGGAGGAGATGCTGGAGGTGGCGGCGATCCATGACGAGCGGGGCTATCGACGGATTCGCGACTCCCTGGCCACCCAGTATGCGCTCTCGGTGCGTGAACCCAACATCCAGATCTATTCGGCGGATATCCGTGGCGACCGCTCGCTGACCCTGCGCCATGTCCAGGATAGCCGCCGGCCGCTGGCCCGCAGCGTCTATCCGGTGATCCGCCACCTGCACCAGCTGTGGGGCTTTCCGGTGAAGCTTGAGTCGGTGGAGGGCGATGAAGTGGTCCGTCGCTACCAGTGGCCCTTGCCCGACGAGGCGCGTCAGGAGTAGACGCCGCCAGAATCCGGCGTCGGGAACGACGAGACCCGCGCTCCTGGCGCGGGTCTCGTCTCGGCAGGCAGGGCGGCGCCCTGCGGGGGATCAGCCCTGGGCGGTCCAGGATTGACACCAGCCGCCGGGTTCGACGCTGTTCTGCGGGAACAGTTGGCAGCCCTCGTTGTCGGCCTGGAAGAACATGCAGTTGTCGCAGGTCTCGCCCTCCTCGTAGGCCGGGTGATCGCTGGCTTCGCTGGCGTCCTCTACGTAGTTCAGGGCCTGGGCCTGATCGGAGGCGGGGTCGAGACGCGGCAGGTCCTGGGCGAAGGCGGATCTGGACAGGATTCCGGCACCCAGCGGCAGGGCGGCTATACCCAGCAGGCTGTGGCGCATGAAATCACGGCGGCTATGCTTGGCCATGGTATCTCCTTGTCATCACGGTAGAGGGTCGTCACGATCGGGCGGCTTGGCGCTGCCCGTGTCCTTGCGGGTGGTTGGCCACCTCTGTTGCGGGTATTGGTTACCCCTAGCTCCGACAGAAACTGCACGCCGGAGTTCGACTGTTCTATGGTAGGGGAGTGCCAGACGCGACGCGAACCGAGCCGGGTCAGTGCGGCACTCGGTCGCGCCACTGCCCATTCGGAGGAGCCGCCATGATCTTTACCCGCTTTGACTCCCCGCTCGGCGAGATCCTGCTGTGCGGTGATGACGACGGCCTGCACCGGCTGGTGCTGGCCGCCGAGGAGACCCCCGATCCGGCGGAGGCAGACTGCGGCGATGCCGCCCTCATGGAGGCACGCGAACAGCTGCTGGCCTATCTGGCTGGCCGGCGTCGCCACTTCAGCCTGACCCTGGCGCCGGGCGGCAGCGAGTTCCAGCGCCAGGTCTGGGCGGCGCTGCTGCGCATTCCCTACGGCGAGACCCGCACCTACGGCGACCTGGCCCGACGACTCGGTCGCGAGGGGGCGGCGCGCGCCATCGGGGCGGCCAGTGGCGCCAACCCGCTGCCACTGCTGATCCCGTGTCACCGGGTGGTGGCCGCCGACGGGCTCGGTGGCTATAGCGGCGGGCCGGCCCTCAAGCGCCGGTTGCTGACCCTGGAGGGGGTGGCGTGAGAGGGTGGGTGCTGCCCGCTGTGCCGCCCTGCTATACTCGCGCCAGTTCCGGCGGCGTCCCGGTCGTCGGGAAAGCCATTCTTGAGCAGGGGAGTGCCCGATGCAGAATGCCGTGATTCTGATCAACACCGAGAAGGGGCAGGTCAAGTCGGTGGCCGAGCGGCTGGCCGATGTCGAGGGGATCAGCGAGGTCTATTCCACCTGTGGCCGCTATGACCTGGTGGCGATCGCCCGTACCCGTGATTTCGAGAGCCTCGCCGAGCTGGTCACCGAGCGCCTCAATGCCGTCGAGGGGATCCGCGATACCGAGACCCTCAATGCCATGCAGGTGCACTCGCGCCACGATCTGGAGACCATGTTCTCGCTGGGCTGGTAGTCTCCGTTGTCATGCACTCCCGCTCCCCGGTGTGATGTCGGGGCGCGCGCCCGACGCTCACCGACTGGATGCGACACGCTCAAGGATGACTCGCCGCCGAATTCCCGTTCGTTCCCGCTGGCGCCGCCAGGTGCGTCGCTTTGGCATCAGCCTGCTGTTCGTGGTGGTCGGCAGCGGCCTCTGGTATGCCCAGGAGCGTGACTACCGCGACCGGCTCAGTTGGATGGGGGTGCCGAGCTGGGAGACTCCCTCGCCATTGACCCTGCATCGCGTGCTGCGCAACGAGGGCTTCCTGGTCGGCTGGTCCGACGTGCGGGTCAACCCGCTGTGGGTCAGCTATCTGCTGCATGCGGTGGAGGAACCGCGGGCCGGATCGCGTCCCGACTTCCGGGGCGACTGGCGCGCCCTCTGGCCCATCACCACCGACAGCTATTTCGGCAGCGGCTACGATCGAGGCCACCTGGCGCCGAACTATGCCATCGCCGTGGTGCATGGCCGCGAGGCGCAGCGTGACACCTTCTACATGAGCAACATGTCGCCCCAGCGCCCGGACCTCAACCGTCGCCTGTGGCAACGCCTCGAGGAGGTGGTGATCGATCACTTCGTGCCGCGCTTCGGGGTGGTGCAGGTGATCACCGGGCCGGTGTTTCCCGAGCGCTTTCTCGACAACGTCTTCAACCGGGCGGGGCTGGTGGAGATTCCCGAGGCCTTCTACAAGATCATCGTGGTGCCGGCCGAGTCGCCCAGGGCGCTGGCCTTCATCATGCCCCAGGAGGTGGGCGGCAATGAGCCGCTCGACGACTATCTGGTGAGTATCGACGAGGTGGAGGCGCGCACCGGGCTGAACTTCTTTCCCCGTTTGTCCGAAGAGGCCGCCGACGCACTGGAGGGCGAGGTGGTGACCGAGGGGTGGGGGCTCGACGAGGTGGCGAGGTTGCCGGGCAGGTTCCAGTGAGTGTCTGCCGGCAAGCGCCCGGGGAGCGGGCACAAAAAAACCGCGATCGGGTCGCGGTTCTCTTCGTTGCATCTCATGGCATCCGCTAGGGATGCGACTTCGCTGCTCTGCACGACGCGGGCACTGAAGAAGTGGTGCCCAGGAGAGGACTTGAACCTCCACATCCGTAAGGATACTAGCACCTGAAGCTAGCGCGTCTACCAATTCCGCCACCTGGGCGCATCATGCATCACGTCGTGTTCGCGGCCATCACTGTACGCCTATCGGCGCATCGGGTGATGGTGCCCAGGAGAGGACTTGAACCTCCACGTCCGTAAGGACACTAGCACCTGAAGCTAGCGCGTCTACCAATTCCGCCACCTGGGCGAACACGAGCGTCTCGAGCTGACAAAGAGCCTGGGAGCGAACTCCCGGATACCCCGCAGGGTATCGATGGTGCCCAGAAGAGGACTTGAACCTCCACGTCCGTAAGGACACTAGCACCTGAAGCTAGCGCGTCTACCAATTCCGCCATCTGGGCAGGCGAGGCGTATGGTACCGGATTTCTCGGCCAATGCAATAGCGCCAGGACCGCCGCCGACGAAATACAGGCAGCCGGGACGGGCGCGAATGTGCGGCCGAGGTTGGGTCGTGTCGCCGGCGGCGCTATACTGCGGCCATGACAATAGACCTCAATCGCAAGACCTCATGCCCGCGGCGCTTCTCCAGCGCCTTCTCGAGGACGCTGCTCCCGATGCTGTCAAGGATGCCTTCTGCATGACCCACTGGACGCTCAGCGACGACCCCCACGCCAGCCGCGAGGCCCACAAGTACGACAACCCCGCCCCCAGCCGCCAGTATCTGCTCGCCCGGCTGGAGGAGTACGGCAAGCCGATCACCCACGAGAACATGAGCCGCCTGCTGGGCCTCGACGACGAGGACCTTCAGGAGGCGGTGCGACGGCGGCTGGCGGCGATGGAGCGCGACGGCCAGGTGCTGCGTAACCGCCGAGGGGCCTACGCGCTGATCGACAAGCTCGACCTGGTCAAGGGCAAGGTGCTGGGGCACCGCGACGGCTTCGGCTTCCTGCTGCGCGAGGACGGCAAGAAGCCCGACCTGGTGCTGCCGCCCCGGCAGATGCGACGGGTCTTCCACGGTGACTACGTGCTGGCGCGCATCAGTGGACGTGACCGCCGTGGTCGCGACGAGGCGACCATCGCCGAGGTGCTCTCGCACAACACCCAGACCATCGTCGGCGTCTATCGAGAGAACACCCCGGAGTTCGGGGTGCTGATTCCCGAGAACCCGCGCATCACCCAGGAGGTGATCATCCCCCACAGCGCCTGCGGCGGGGCGAAGGACGGCCAGGTGATCTCGGCGAAGATCGTCCAGCAGCCCGAGACCCGGGTGCAGCCGGTGGGCGAGGTGGTCGAGGTGCTCGGCGAGCGCATGGATCCGGGGATGGAGATCGATATCGCCATCCGCAGCTACGAGATTCCCGCGGAGTTCCCGCCGGAGGTCCATGACCAGATCGCCAGCATGTCCGCCGAGGTCGCCGAGGGCGACAAGCAGCACCGCATCGACCTGCGCGATGTCCCGCTGGTGACCATCGACGACGAGACCGCCAAGGACTTCGACGATGCCGTCTGCGCCTGGAAGACCAAGTCGGGCAGCTGGAAGCTGCTGGTGGCCATTGCCGACGTCTCCCATTATGTGCGCCCCGGCAGCGCTCTCGACCAGGAGGCGATCACCCGCGGCAACTCGGTCTACTTCCCGGGACAGGTGGTGCCGATGCTGCCGGAGCTGCTCTCCAACGGGCTCTGTTCGCTCAATCCCGACGTCGATCGCCTGGCGCTGGTCTGCGAGATGAACATCTCCCAGACCGGCACCATCAGCCGCTACCGTTTCTACGAGGGGGTGTTCCGCTCCCAGGCGCGGCTGACCTACAACAAGGTCGCCGCCATCCTCGACGATGACGGCGAAGCGGGGGCGGCCCTGCGCGAGGAGTATCGCGAACTGGTGCCGTCACTGCAGAACCTGCATGCCCTCTACCGGCTGCTGCGCGAGGCGCGTGTCGCACGCGGTGCCATCGACTTCGAGACCACCGAGACGGCGATCGTCTTCAACGACGAGCGCAAGATCGAGAAGATCGTGCCGCGCTCGCGCAACGACGCCCACAAGATCATCGAGGAGTGCATGCTGGCGGCCAACGTGGCCACCGCCCGCTTCCTCGACAAGCACGACCTGCCGGCGCTCTATCGCATCCACGAGCGCCCCTCGCCGGAGCGCCTCGACAAGCTGCGGCTGTTTCTCGCCGAGCTGGGGCTGTCGGTGGGCGGGGGCGACGAGCCGACGCCGCAGGACTACCAGGCGCTGGCCGAGACCATCAAGGGGCGCCCGGATGCCGACATCATCCAGACGGTGATGCTGCGTTCCATGAGCCAGGCGGTCTATTCGCCCCACAACGAGGGGCACTTCGGCCTGGCCTATCCGGCCTACGCCCACTTCACCTCGCCGATCCGTCGCTACCCGGACCTGCTGGTGCACCGGGCGATCCGTTCGGTGATCCGCGGCCCGCGCCAGACCAATACGGTGCTGCGAGCCGAGGGTGCCAAGGTCGAGCCGCCCAGCAAGTGGTGCCCCTACACCTTCGAGCAGATGCTCGAACTCGGCGAACACAGCTCGATGACTGAGCGGCGCGCCGACGACGCCACCCGCGACGTCGAGGACTGGCTCAAGTGCGAGTTCATGTCCGACAAGCTGGGTGAGGTCTACGATGGCACCATCGCCTCGGTGACTCAGTTCGGCATCTTCGTGCGCCTCGACGAGGTCTACGTCGAGGGACTGGTCCACGTCACCTCGCTGCCCTCCGACTATTATCACTACGAGGCCGAGAAGCACCGCCTCAAGGGCGAGCGCAGCGGCATGAGCTACCGGCTCGGCGATGGCGTCACCGTGCAGGTCGCGCGGGTCGACATGAACGATCGCAAGATCGACTTCGAGCTGGCCGACGACAAGCCGCGTCCGAAGCGTCAGCCCCGCAAGCGGCGTGCTGCCGGTGAGGGCGCGGCCGCCGACGCCCGGTCACCCGCCGGGAATGGCAAGCCCGATGACCAGGGGGGCAAAGGCGGCCAGCGTCGCCGCGGGGCACGCAAGCCCAAGCCTCGTACGCGCGGCTGATGGCAACGGGACGCAAGGGGCGCCATCGCGACGTGAAGAAGGGATCCCATCGCTCCCCCGGGGCTCCCGGGGGGCTCGAGGCCGTGTTCGGCGTGCATGCGGTGCGCGCGCTGCTCGACCGCGGCGAGCGGCCGCGCGAGCTCTGGGTACAGGAGGGCGATGCCGGCCAGCGCCTGGCCGAGCTGGTCGAGGCGGCGCGCCAGGGAGGCACACGCATCCAGGCGCGTCCCCGCGACGAGCTCGATCGCCTGGCCCAGGGGGCTGCCCACCAGGGGGTCGTCGCCTTCGCCGCGCCGCTCGCCGCCGAGGGTGAGGCCTCGCTGTGGCTGCGTCTCGAGGCCTGGCCCGATGCCACGCCGCCGCTGCTGCTGGTCCTCGACGGGATCACCGACGTGCACAACTTCGGCGCCTGTCTGCGCAGCGCCGATGCCGCCGGGGCGCACGGTGTCATCGTGCCCAAGGACAAGGCCGCCCCGCTCAATGCCACGGTGCGCAAGGTCGCCTGCGGGGCCGCCGAGGGCGTTCCCGTCTACCAGGTCACCAACCTGGCACGGACCCTGGCGAGACTGAAGGAGCTCGGCGTCTGGGTCACCGGTACCGCTGGCGAGGCCGAGGCGAGCCTGTACGAGGCCGACTTCGCCGGCCCCGTGGCCCTGGTGATGGGGGCCGAGGGCAAGGGCATGCGCCGCCTGACCCGTGAGGCCTGCGACACCCTGGTCAAGCTGCCCATGGCCGGCAGTGTCTCGAGCCTCAACGTCTCGGTCGCCACCGGGATCTGTCTGTTCGAGGCGGTGCGTCAGCGCCGGCTTGCATCCCGCGCCACTCCTCACTAGAATGCTTGCGCCCGTTCGTCTGCCGAGCGGGCGTCGGCTTTTTTGAGCCAAGACACCCTGTGGTCGAGAACCTTCGACAACCACTCCTTGCTTCCCATGAGCGACCGAGGTCCTCGATGAGGAAGCTGTCAAACCGCAAGGAGATCCCATGCGTCACTACGAGATCGTGTTCATGGTCCATCCGGACCAGAGCGAGCAGGTACCGGCGATGGTCGAGCGCTACACCAGCCTCGTCACCGAGAACGGCGGTACCGTGCATCGCCTCGAGGATTGGGGCCGCCGCCACCTGGCCTACCCGATCAACAAGATCCACAAGGCTCACTACGTGCTGATGAACGTCGAGTGCCGCGGCGAGACCCTCGACGAGATCGAGAACATCTTCCGCTTCAACGATGCCATCATTCGCAGCCTGGTGGTGCGTTGCAAGGAAGCTGTCACCGAGGCTTCGCCGATGATGAAGCCGGCGGAAGAGAAGCGTGCCCGTCGCGACGAAAAGCCGCGCAGCGCCGAAACCGCCTGAGCCCACCCATCGCACGTTTGAAGGAGTCTTTCCATGGCACGCTTTTTCCGTCGTCGCAAGTTCTGCCGCTTCACCGCTGAAGGCGTGAAGCAGATCGATTACAAGGACCTGGACACGCTCAAGGCCTATATCACCGAGACCGGCAAGATCGTTCCCAGCCGCATCACCGGTACCAAGGCCCGTTATCAGCGCCAGCTGTCCACCGCCATCAAGCGGGCTCGCTACCTGGCGCTGCTGCCCTACACCGACAGCCACCAGTAAGAACGGACGTGATGCTGCCGATCGCCCGCTGGATGATGCGGGGCACGCCCCACGCCGTCGGCGGGGCCGCCGTTGCGTCACTCATCCCCTGGCTGTTCTGGCTGGGGGCCGCGATCGCGGCGCTGGTGACCCTGCGCCGCGGCCTGTCGCCGGCGCTGCCGGTGATCATCGCCGCGGCGCTCCCGGCAGGCTGGTGGTGGACCCAGGGCGATGCCATCCCGCTGGCCAGTATCCTGCTGGTCACCTTGATGGCGGTGGTACTGCGGTCGCGCATGCGCTGGAGCGAGGCATTGATCGCCGGCGCCCTGGTCGGGGCGGCGATGATCCAGCTGGGGGTCTTCCTGCCGCCCGGCGGGGCCGGTCCCATGCTGGAGCAACTGCGCCATGGGTCGGCCGAGGTCGACGGCATGCTCCGCGAGCTCGCTGCTCAGGGCTTGGATACCGAGCAACTGGCAGCGCTGCTGATCAGCGGAGTCACCGGCATGATCGTGCTGCTCGCCGCCGTGGCCTGCCTGGCGCTGGCGCGCGGCTGGCAGGCCGGGCTCTACAACCCCGGTGGCTTTCGCGGGGAGTTCCATGCCCTGCGCCTGGCACCCCGCGAGCTCGCTCTGCTGGTGGCGCTCGGGGTGGTGGGCATGGTGCTGGGGATCCCGGCGTTGGGGCTGCTCTCCTGGGTGCCACTGCTGGTGTCGGGCATCGCGCTGGTTCACGGTTTCATCGGATTGAAGGGAATGAACGGGCTGTGGCTGGTAGCCTTCTATGTGCTGCTGATCACTACCTGGCCCATGATTCTCATCGTGCTGCTGCTGGCCTTCATCGACTCGCTCGCGGACTTCCGCGCACGACTGGCCAGAAGCGACTGACAAGAGGTTAACGAGATGGAAGTCATTCTGCTCGACAAGATTGGCAAGCTGGGCGGCCTGGGTGACAAGGTCACCGTCAAGCCCGGTTATGGTCGTAACTACCTGGTGCCCTACGGCCTGGCCGTGCCGGCGACCAAGGACAATGTGCAGGCCTTCGAGGCCCAGCGCAGCGAGCTCGAGGCCCAGGCCGCCGAGCGCAAGGCCGTCGCCGAAGCCCGCGCCGCTCAGCTGAGCGAGATCGAGCTGTCGCTGGTGGCCAAGGCCGGTGACGAGGGCAAGCTGTTCGGCTCCATCGGGCCGCGTGATCTGGCCGAGGCCATTGCCTCCGCCGGCATCGACGTCGCCAAGAGCGAAGTCCGCATGCCGGAAGGCCCGATCCGCCAGACCGGCGAGTACGACATCGACCTGCACCTGCACGCCGAAGTCGACGCCACCGTGCGCGTGGTGGTCGTGGCCGAGTAAAGCCCGTCCTGGCACCGGAGGCACCCGAAGGGGCGCGAGGGAATCTTCCTCGCGCCCCTTTTCCGTTGGCGGGAGGCCGGCCTCGGGGAGGGGGAGAGCCCGGCCGTGCGCCGAGCGCTTAGACATTGGTAGTAATATTACGGTTTTCTTTTTGCAACAGTGGGCTTAAACGATTAAGTTCTCGCCATGGCCTGTCCTCGGTCGCGAGGCGACGGGTCGATCGAGAGGGTGGCGGGGCCCTCGGTCTGTCGGCTGACTTAAACGATACAGATCGGGCCTTCCGCCACTTTCCCTGCGAAAACAACCATAAAAGGACTCGCTCCGATGAAGACTGCCATGCTCAGATCTCCCCTCGTTGCCGCCGTCGCCGTGGCCAGTTTCGCCATGACCGGCCTCGCCGGCGCCGACACTCACTCCGGCCTCGAGCAGCGCCTGGCCGAGCTGGAGGCGCGGATCGCCGCTGCCGAGCGGCGCGCCGACGACGCCGAGCAGCGGGCGGAACTGGCCGAGGCCCAGGCCGAGGGACGTCTTGCCGCGGAAGAGGTCGAGGAGCGTCTCGCCAAGGTCGAGCGCCAGGCCAGTGGCGAGGAGGGCTTCTCCTTCAACGCCTACGCCCGCTCCGGCCTGCTGATCGGCGAGGACGGCAAGAGCGCGGAGGGCGGCCCCTACCTGACGCCGGCGGGCTCCCAGGGGGGCGCGGTGGGCCGGCTGGGCAACGAACCGGATACCTACGCCGAGGCCATCCTCAACTATCGCCAGACCTACGACAATGGCGCCAAGGCGCACTATCGCACCATGCTGGCCGACGGTACCACCACCAGCAACGACTGGAACGACGATTCCAATCTCAACGTGCGTCAGGTCTATGCCGAGTTCAGCGACCTGCCGAGCTTTACCGGCGTCTTCGAGAACGCCTCGATCTGGGCCGGCAAGCGCTTCGACCGCGACAACTTCGACATCCACTGGCTCGACAGCGACTTCATCTTCCTGGCCGGTACCGGTGCCGGTATCTACGACATGCAGCTGGCCGACAACTGGAAGTCCAACCTCTCGCTCTATGGTCGCAGCTTCAGCGACTTCCCCGTGACACGCGAGTCGCCGGGGGATGACAGCGGCGACACCGACAACCTGATCCTGACCTCCAACAACTACTTCGGCAACTGGCAGTGGATGGTCAGCGGCATGTCCGCCGCCGACAACGAGGAACGCCTGCTCGACAGCGGCGATACCGCGGCCGACAGCGGTTTCCACACCATGGTGGCCTACCATGGCGACAGCTTCTTCGGCCTCGGCGAGGGCAACTTCAAGGCCGCGGTGATCCATGGCCAGGGCCTGGGCGGCGAGACCAAGGGCATCGGCTCCAATGGCTCGCTCACCGAGGACGCTACCTCCACCCGGGTCGGCCTCTACGGCACCACCTACCTCGCGCCGAGCTGGCGCGTGGCGCCGGCGATCCTCGCCGAGACCAGCGAGGACCGCTTCGTCGAGGGCGACCAGTACGACTGGGCGACCCTCAACGTGCGCCTGGCCAACGAGCTGACCGAGAACTTCGAGATGCAGTACGAGGCCAGCTACCAGTGGATGGACCTCGATCCCCAGGGCTTCGGCGGCAACAACGCCGTGGAGGGCGACTACACCAAGTTCACCATCGCCCCGACCTTCAAGCCCGAGGTGGGCGGTTTCTGGAAGCGCCCGGAGGTCCGCCTCTTCGCCTCCTGGAGCGACTGGGACGACGAGCTCAACGACTACAGCGACGGTGACGCCTTCGGCAGCGACGGCTTCACCGGCAGCCAGTGGACCTTCGGCGTCCAGACCGAAGTCTGGTTCTGACGCCCCTGGCCCGGCGTCTGCCGGGCCATGCCCGCTGTTTCGATCCTTGCCCGCGCCCGGTCTCGAGCGCGGGTTTTTGCCGCTCCGTGAGTGCTTGCCGTTCGGGGAGTGTAGGGTGGTGCCGGCCCTTCGGGTAGAATGTCCCGGCCCGTTCCCCTGAAGGTTGCCATGTCATGAACGACACCCTCGAGCTCGATCAGGAAACCGCCGCCCTCAAGGTGCCCCCGCACTCGCTGGAGGCCGAACAGTCGGTGCTCGGCGGCCTGATGCTCGACAATCAGGCCTGGGACAGCATTGCCGACCGGCTCGTGGCGGACGACTTCTATCGCTACGAGCACCGCCTGATCTTCAACGTCATGATCGGCCTGTCCGAGGGGGCACGTCCGATGGACGTGGTGACCCTCTCCGAGGCCCTCGAGGGGCGCGACCAGCTCGACACCGTGGGTGGGCTGGCCTATCTGGCCGAACTGGCCCGCAACACTCCCTCGGCGAGCAACATCCGCGCCTATGCCGATATCGTTCGCGAGCGCGCGACCCTGCGCAAGCTGATCCGCGCCGCCAGCCAGATCGCCGACGGTGCCTTCAGCCCCCAGGGCCGGCCCGCCGACGAGCTGGTCGACGAAGCCGAGCGGCTGGTGTTCCAGATCAGCGAGGAGCGCCCCAAGTCGGGCGGCCCCATCGGCATGAGCGAGCTGCTGGCCAAGGCGGTGGACCGTATCGACGAGCTGTTCAACATGCAGGGCGAGATGACCGGGCTGTCCACCGGCTTCCGCGATCTGGACGAGATGACCTCGGGGCTGCAGCCCTCGGACCTGGTGATCATCGCCGGGCGCCCCTCCATGGGCAAGACCACCTTCGCGATGAATCTGGTGGAGCATGCCGTGATCGCCAGCGAGAAGCCGGTGATGGTGTTCTCCATGGAGATGCCCGCCGAGTCGCTGATGCTGCGGATGCTCTCGTCACTCGGGCGCATCGACCAGACCCGGGTGCGTACCGGCCAGCTCGAGGACGAGGACTGGCCACGGCTCACCTCGGCGGTGAACCTGCTCAAGGACAAGCAGCTGTTCATCGACGACACTGCGGCACTCTCGCCCAACGAGATGCGTTCGCGGCTGCGCCGGGTGGTGCGTGAGCATGGCAACATGTCGCTGGTCATGATCGACTACCTGCAGCTGATGCAGATCCCCGGCTTCTCCGAGAACCGCACCGGCGAGATCTCGGAGATCTCGCGCTCTCTCAAGGGGTTGGCCAAGGAGTTCGGCTGTCCGGTGATCGCGCTCTCCCAGCTCAACCGCTCGCTGGAGCAGCGGCCCAACAAGCGCCCGGTGATGTCGGACCTGCGGGAATCGGGCGCCATCGAGCAGGACGCCGACATCATCGCCTTCGTCTATCGTGACGAGGTCTACAATCCGGACAACCCCGACAACCAGGGGCTGGCCGAGCTGATCATCGGCAAGCAGCGTAACGGCCCCATCGGGGCCGTGCACATGGCCTTCATCGGCAAGTACACGCGCTTCGAGGACCTGGCACCGGACAGCTACGGCGGGGGCTTCGGCGAGTAGGTGGACCTTGAGTCCGGCCTCCGGCCCCGTATAATGCCGACCCCTCGACCACAGTGAAGGAGGCAGCATGGCAGGCGGATTCCGACGCGGCAATCGCCGTCGTACCCCGAAACTCGAAGCCCGCGGCGAGCTCCAGGCAATGGAGCGGGAAGGCCCCTTCAAGGAGTGGCTGGGCATGCCCGATCTCTACCGTTACCAGCTCACGGTGGACGGCGAGAGCTACAGCTACCAGACCGAGGACGCCGAACTGCCGGTGCAGGTCGGCGACCGGGTGGTGTTCCGCTACAAGGAGACCAAGGCCGGCAAGTGGGTCGACCGCAACTCCCTGGGCAAGGCCATCGACCCCTCCGAGTACCGATGAGTCTGGAACCTGACGGGGCGGTCAGGGTCATATTACGGTAACGTCGGGTACACGACACCGTCATCGGGCGCAGCCATGCTGTGCCCAATTTGTATCCGTCATCCGCAATGCGACGCCTGAACACGTCGCCAGTGAGTTGGAGGGAACCATGGAATTCAATGACCTCAAGGCCTTCGTGGCGCACCACGACAATTTCGAGATCCGCGTGATCGGCCACACCGGCAGCCATGTCTATCAGGTGGAGCTGGAAGACGTGGAGGGTACTCGCCACATGTTGACCCGCGCCGGCAAGCCGGTGCTGTTCCGCACCCTCGAGGATGTCTATCTGGAGCTCAACCGTGCCGGCATTCACCGTGCCTATCTGGTGCAGCATGTGCCCCATGACGAGGTGATCGGCCGTGAAGCCCACTACCGGGATCCCCTCACCGCGCGCATGCCCCTGGTGTTCTGACCCTCGCTCCTCCCCTTGTCGCTGCCCATCGTGCTTCCCGGAGGTACTGGCGGTATGCGAGTGTGCTGCGCTCGCATGCCGGGCCGGCTCGTGTAGCTGACCTCAAGCTGTACAAATCGAGTCGATAGTACAACTTTATCCGCCCTCCTCGTGCGCCGCCTGATAGACTGTCGCCACGCCCGTCAGCCAACGATCAGGAGGAGCACTGCGCATGACCACCCGTCAACTGGAGCAGGAACGGTTCGGACTGGACAGGCCCGGCAGTGGACGCCTGGCCCAGGCTCCGGCCGACCATCCGCCGGTGCCGCAGCGGAAGGTAGGGGTGCTGCTGGCCAACCTCGGCACGCCGGATGCCACCGACTACTGGTCGATGCGGCGCTACCTCGGCGAGTTTCTCTCCGACAAGCGCGTGGTCGACTATCCGAGCTGGAAATGGCAGCCACTGCTGCAGTTGATCATCCTCTCGCGGCGGCCCTTCAAGTCGGGTGAGGCCTATCGCGGCATCTGGAACAACGAGCGGGACGAGAGCCCGCTGTTGACCATCACCCGCGACCAGACCCGCAAGGTGGCCGAGGGGCTGCACGAGGCCCATGGCGATCGGGTGGTGGTCGACTTCTGCATGCGCTACGGCAATCCCTCCACCGACAGCGTGCTGCGCCGGATGCAGGCCCAGGGGTGCGAGAGGATCCTGTTCTTCCCGCTCTACCCCCAATACGCCTCGCCGACCACCGCCACGGCCAACGACCAGGCCTTCCGCACCCTGATGAAGCTCAAGTGGCAGCCCGCCCTGCGTACCGCGCCGGCCTACTTCGATCACCCGGCCTATATCGGTGCACTGGCCAACTCGGTGCGCGAGGCCTATGACGCGGCCGGGGCGCCTCCGGAGGTGCTGGTGGCCTCCTACCACGGTGTTCCCAAGCGCTTCCTGATGGAAGGTGATCCCTATCACTGCCAGTGCCAGAAGACCACTCGGCTGCTCAAGGAGCGCCTGGGCTGGGGCGATGACGCCATCGTCACCGCCTTCCAGTCGAAGTTCGGGCCCGAGGAGTGGGTGGGGCCGGCCACCGTGGAGCACGTGGCCGAGCTGGCCCGCCAGGGTCGCAAGCACATCGCGGTGATCTCGCCGGCCTTTTCGGCCGACTGCGTGGAGACCCTCGAGGAGATCAACGAGGAGATCAAGGCGAGTTTCCTGGCCGCCGGAGGTGAGCGGTTCACCTACATTCCCTGTCTCAACGACCGCGACGACCATATCGCCGCGCTGTTGGCGATCATCGGGAACGAGCTGGCCGGCTGGGTCGAGCCGTAAGCACCCGGGGCGGCCGGGGGTGGCCCCTCAGCCGTGCCCCCGTTCGGGGTGGGGCACCGGTCGATCGCCGATCTCCTCGTCGCGCAGCTCCGGCGGCCGGCCGCCGGTGTGGTCCTCGTGGCGCAACTGCAGGTGCAGCCCGGTCTTGGCCAGCAGGTGGGCGCTGACCGGGGCGGTGATGAACAGGAACAGGGTGATCAGCATCTCCTGGATGTCGGGCTTGCCTTCGGTGACCCAGAAGTAGAGCATCGAGGCGATCAGCATGCAGCCGATACCCAGGGTGGTGGCCTTGGTGGGGCCGTGCAGGCGCATGTAGAAGTCGCGCAGGTGGGCCATGCCCAGCGAGCCGATGAAGGCGAAGGCTCCGCCGGCGACCAGAAAGAAGGCGATCACGCCCTCGAGAATCACGTAATGGATCATCTTCCCTCCCTCCTCGGCGCGACTACTCGATGATGTCGCCGCGCAGCAGGTATTTGCAGACCGCCACGGTGCTGATGAAGCCGAGCATGGCGATCAGCAGCGCCGACTCGAAGTAGGTCTTGGTGTTGAGCCACAGCCCCATCAGCACGATCAGCGCGATGGAGTTGATGTACATGGTGTCCAGCGCCAGCAGGCGGTCGGGCATGTCCGGGCCCACGGTGAGGCGATAGACATTCAGCAGCAGGGCCATGACCACCAGGGCCAGGCTGATCTTCAGCGCGATGTCGAGCATTCGTAGATCTCCTTGAGCGGCTGCTCGTAGCGTTCGCGGATATGCGCGATGAGTGCCTCCTCGTCCTCCACGTTCAGGGCGTGGATCAGCAGTGTCTTGCCGTCCATGCGCAGGTTGGCCGATACCGTGCCGGGGGTCAGGCTGATGGTGTTGGCAAGCAGGGTGACCGTGAAGCGGTCTTCCAGCATCAGCGGGTATTCCACGAAGTGCGGGCGCAGGCGTCGCCACGGGTTGATGATCAACCAGGCGACCTCGAGGTTGGCGATGATGATGTCACCCAGGACCCGCAGCACGAAGCGCAGCAGCAGCCAGGGCCTGGCGACATGGGGCTGGGCGTCCCAGAAACGTGAGGTGGCCAGTGGGATCGTGACCGCGAGCAGCGTGCCCAGCAGGATATGGCCGAAGGCCAGGCTGCGCACCAGCAGCAGCCAGACGACCAGCAGCAGGATCGACAGCAGGGGGGTCGGGAGCCAGGGGCGGGGGCGGATCATGGGGCGTCTCCGGCAGTGGGCAGGAGCGAGTCGATGAGGATCGCCGGGCGCGCCAGCTGGTCGGCGGTGGCGCGGGTGTACTCGCTGACCGGACCGGCCAGGACCACCAGCAGCGGCGAGGCGCCCAGCAGCCAGGCGATCCCGAACCAGCGATACCGTGACAGCGGCTCGCCCGCGGGGTCGCCCCGGCTGCGCCAGAACAGGGTAGAGCCGGCACGTGACAGGGCGATCAGCGTGAATAGCCCGGTGACCAGCAGGATCGGCCACAGCCAGGAGCGCTGACCGGCGTCGGCGGCCTGGAGCATGAGTGCCTTGCCGATGGCCCCGGAGAGCGGCGGCAGGCCGGCCACCGCCACCGCGCCCAGGAAGAACAGGCCGGCCAGCCAGCCGCCCTGCCGCAGCGGCCGGCCCCTGACCAGGCGCGTGCCGGCCTTGCCGCGCTGCAGGCCGATCAGCTCCGCGAGCAGGAAGAGCCCGCCGGTGACCAGGGTGGTGTGCACCAGGTAGTAGAGCAGGGCGGCGGTGGCTTCGGGAGAGCGCATGCCGATGCCTGCCAGCAGGGTGCCCACCGAGACCAGCACCAGGTAGGCGACCAGCAGGCGAAGGTCCCGGGCGGCCAGCACCCCGATGCCGGCCGCCGCCAGGGTGGCCAGCGACAGCCACCAGACCCAGGGCTGCTCGAGGGCCGCGAGTGGCCCGGCCTGCTCGCCGAAGATCAGCGAATAGACCCGCAGGATGGCGTAGATGCCCACCTTGGTCATGATGGCGAAGAGCGCCGCCACCGGGGCCGGGGCCGCGGCGTAGGCCCGCGGCAGCCAGAAGTAGAGCGGCAGGATCGCCGCCTTGAGGCCGAACACCACCAGCAGCATCAGGGCGCCGGCGCTGACCAGGCCGGCCCGCTCGGCGGGCAGCTCGGTCAGGCGCACCGCCATGTCGGCCATGTTGAGGGTGCCGGTGGCGCCGTAGAGCACGCCCACGGCGATCAGGAACAGCGACGAACCGGCCAGGTTGAGCACCACGTAGTGCACGCCGGCCTGGATGCGTGCCTTGCCGCCGCCGTGCAGCAGCAGGGCATAGGAGGCCAGCAGCAGGACCTCGAAGAACACGAAGAGGTTGAACAGGTCACCGGTGAGGAAGGCGCCGTTGATCCCCATCAGCTGCCACTGGAAGAGGCCATGGAAGTTGCTGCCCTGCTCGTCGTCGCCGGCGCAGGCGAAGACCACGGCGCCCAGCGCCAGCACCGCGGTGAGCAGCACCATCAGCGCCGAGAGCCGGTCGAGCACCAGCACGATGCCGAAGGGCGGTTGCCAGTCGCCGAGCGCGTAGTAGGTGACCTCGCCACCCGCGGCACGGGCCACCAGGGCGATGCCCACCCCCACCAGTAGCAGTGTGGCGAACACGCCGACCAGGCGCTTGAGGCGCGTCTTCCCCCGGCGGCTGTACAGCAGCAGGATGCCGGCGACCAGCGGCAGCACGATGGGCAGGATGATCAGATGCTGCATCATGGGCGCTCCTCCCCGATTTCCTGCTTGCGCCCGTCGACGTGGTCATTGCCCGCCTCGCTGCGCGCGCGCATGGCCAGGATCACCACGAAGGCGGTCATGGCGAAGCCGATGACGATGGCGGTGAGCACCAGGGCCTGGGGCAGGGGGTCGGCATAGTCGGCCGCGCCGTCGACGATGGCCGCGCCGTCGGTGGTCAGCCCCCCCATGGAGAACAGGAAGAGGTTCACCGCGTAGGAGAGCAGGGTCAGGCCGACGACCACCGGGAAGGTGCGCCCGCGCAGGGTCAGGTAGAGCCCGCAGGCGGTCAGCACGCCGGTGGTGATGGCGTAGAGGCTTTCCATCAGGCTTGCTCCTTGTGGGGGGGAGTGGGCTCCTCGTGAGGACGGGCGAGTTCCTTGCGGGGGCCGGCGGGCTCCTTGTGGGGACGAGTCCGCACCGACTCGGCGGCGGGCTCCTTGGCCGGGCGATGGGGTGTGGTGACCTTGCCCAGGTTGGCGAGGATCATCAGGGTGGCCCCCACCACGGCCAGGTAGACGCCGAGGTCGAAGAGCATGGCGGTGGCCAGCTCGAACTCGCCCACCAGCGGCAGGTGGAAGTGGCCGAAGGCCGAAGTCAGGAAGGGGCGTCCGAACAACCAGCTGCCCAGGCCGGTGAGCGTGGCGATACCCACGCCGGCGACGGCCACCGGCTGGTAGGGGAAGTCGAGGCGCCGCTGGGTCCACTCCACGCCACGGGCCATGTAGAGCAGGATCAGTGCCACGGCGGTGATCAGGCCGGCGATGAACCCGCCGCCGGGCAGGTTGTGGCCGCGCAGGAAGATGAAGGCCGAGACCAGCAGGGCCAGGGGCAGCAGGGCCATGGAGATGGAGGTCAGGATGGCCGGGTAGCGGTCCGGCGACCAGACCCGCCCCTCGCCATCGCTGTGGGGCATGAACAGCCGCAGGCGGTTGAGCAGCTTGAAGATCGCCAGGCCCGCCAGGGCCAGCACGGTGATTTCGCCCAGGGTATCGAAGCCGCGGAAGTCGACCAGGATGACGTTGACCACGTTGTGGCCGCCCCCGCCGGGCACGCTGTTGTCCAGGAAGAAGCCGGAGATCGCCGCATTGTCGCGGGTCAGCACGGCGTAGTTGAGGCTGGCGACCACCATGCCCAGGGCGCCGGCCAGCCCCACGTCGCGCAGGTTGCGCATCGGCGAGGACTCCCGCGGCGTCCTCTGGGGCAGGAAGAACAGCGCCAGCATCAGCAGGATCATCGTCACCACCTCCACCGACAGCTGGGTCAGGGCCAGGTCGGGGGCGGAGAAGCGGGCGAAGGTCAGCGATACCACCAGCCCCACCACCGAGAGCAGCAGCAGCGAGATCAGCCGGTAGCGGTGGGTGGCCACGGTGCCGATGCCACCGAAGATCAGCAGGGCCGCCCCCAGGATCAGGATGCCGTCCAGCGGCTGGTTGCCCCGCTCGCCGGTGAGCACCGGCATGCCGACGAGGCCCAGCCCGCCCATGGCCAGGGCGGCCAGCAGTAGCAGGCTCATGTAGCGCTGCAGCGAGCCACCGTCGAAGTGCGCCACGGCGACTTCCGCGTATCGTCCCAGCCGCTGCAGGGCGGCCTCGAACACCAGGCGGGCGTCCACCGGGCGGAAACTCTTGATCAACTGCAGCAGCCGTGGGTGCAGCAGGTAACTCGTCACCCCGGCCACCAGGGCCGCCAGGCTCATCAGCAGCGGCAGGTTGATGCCGTGCCAGATCGCCAGGTGGAAGTCGAGCGGCTCGCGGAGTACCGCCCGGGCGGCCATGTCGAGTATCCCGGTGGCCAGGACGGCGGGGAAGAGGCCCACCAGTACGCAGAGTGCCACCAGCAGCTCGACCGGGGCGCGCATCAGCCGCGGCGGCTCATGGGGCGACCTGGGCGGGGCCTCGCGGGCCGGCTTGAAGAAGACGGCATGCACCAGGCGCAGCGAATAGCCCACCGAGAGGATGCCGCCGAGCGTCGCCAGCAGCGGCAGCAGCCAGCTCAGTCCGCCGAGCACCGGGGTGGCCAGGGTCTCGGTGAAGAACATCTCCTTGGAGAGGAAGCCGTTGAACAATGGCACCCCGGCCATGGCCGCGGCGGCCAGCGACATCAGCAGTGCGGTGACCGGCATGGCGCGTCGCAGGCCACCCAGCCGGCCCAGTTCCCGGGTGCCGGTCTCGTGGTCGATGATGCCCGCCCCCATAAACAGTGCCGCCTTGAAGGTGGCGTGATTGAGGATGTGGAAGAGCGCGGCCAGCACCGCCATGGGACTGCCGATACCCAGCAGCACCGTGACCAGCCCCAGGTGGCTGACCGTGGAGAAGGCCAGGATCGCCTTGAGGTCGGTCTTGATCAGGGCGAACCAGGCACCGTAGAGCATGGTGGTGATGCCGACCAGGGAGACGATCACCGACCACGCTTCGCTGCCGGCGATGGCCGGGTGCAACCGCGCCATCAGGAAGATGCCGGCCTTGACCATGGTCGCCGAGTGCAGGTAGGCCGAGACCGGGGTGGGGGCGGCCATGGCGTGAGGCAACCAGAAATGAAAGGGAAACTGGGCCGACTTGGTGAAGGCGCCCAGGAGTACCAGCACCAGCATGGCCGGGTAGCGCGGGTCGGCCAGGATGGCATCACCGCTGGCCAGCACCACGTTCATGTCGAAGCTGCCGGCCATGTCACCCAGCAGCAGTAGCCCGGCCAGTAACGCCAGCCCGCCGGCGCCGGTGACGGTCAGGGCCATGCGCGCGCCCTTGCGAGCATCGCTGCGATGCGACCAGAAGCCGATCAGCAGGAAGGAGGAGATGCCGGTGAGCTCCCAGAACAGCCACAGCAACAGCAGGTTGTCGGACATCACGATGCCGACCATGGAGGCCATGAACAGGATCAGGTAGGCGTAGAAGCGCCCGAAGGGCTCCTCCGGCGACAGGTAGTAGTGGGCATAGAGCAGGATCAGCAGACCGATCCCTACGATCAGCAGGTTGAACAGCAGCGAGAGGCCGTCCAGCCGGAAGGCCAGGTCGAGGCCCAGCGCGGGTACCCAGTCGACGGAGAAGCGCAGCGCTTCGCCGGCGGCGAGCGCCGGCAGCTGCGACAGGGTCAGCAGCAGGGCGATGGCCGGCAACACCGCGGTGGCCAGGGAACAGTCGCGGCGCCCGCGGCCGGCGCTGAGCGCCGGCACGAGTACGCCGAGCAAGGGCAGCAGGGCTATCCACAGCAATGTCATCGATCGGTCATCCTGGGCGACTCCGTTAGCAAAGGGCGTTAGCTGAAAGGCCCACCAATGGCATTCGACTGCACACTTTACCGCAAAGGAGCGCTTATCGCGCCCTCCTTGCCTTTCAACACCTTGTGTCTATAGAGTTGATGCTTCGAACCCGTGGTGGTCACGGCGACAGCGCCCCGGCCGCTCGGAACGACGGAGGGACGCCTTATGCAACTGGCCGTGCTGGGAGGCTTCGTGGTGGCGGGCATGGCGCCACTCCTGCATCGCTGGTTCGGCGCCAGGACACCCCTGGTGATGGCGCTGCTGCCCGCCGCCCTGGCCTTCTGGCTGCTGGGCCAGTGGCCGACCATCGCCGCCGGTGAGGTGTTGCTGCTGGAGTGGGCCTGGGTGCCGGGGCTGGAGATCACCCTGACCTTCCTGATCGATGGTCTGGCCTGGCTGTTCGCCCTGCTGATCACGGTGATCGGCGCCCTGGTACTGGTCTACTCCGGCGACTACCTGCGCGGGCATCGCGACCTGCCACGCTTTCTGGTGGTGATCACCGCCTTCATGATGTCGATGCTCGGCCTGGTGCTGGCCGATAATCTGGTGACCCTGTTCGTGTTCTGGGAACTCACCAGCATCACGTCCTATCTGCTGATCGGCTTCAACCATACCGACCTGTCGGCCCGCAAGGCGGCGCTGCAGGGGCTTCTCGTCACCGTGGGCGGGGGCCTGGCCCTGATCGCCGGCTTCGTCATGCTGGCCGTGGCCGGCGACAGCTGGTCGCTGACCGAACTCGCGACCCGCGGCGAGGCGTTGCGCGCCCATGCGCTCTACACCCCGCTGTTGATCTGCGTGCTGATCGGCGCCTTCACCAAATCGGCCCAGTTTCCCTTTCATTTCTGGTTGCCCAACGCCATGGCCGCCCCCACCCCGGTCTCGGCCTACCTGCACTCGGCGACCATGGTCAAGGCCGGCATCTACCTGCTGGCCCGGCTGCACCCGGCCCTGGGCGGCACCGAGGTCTGGGGCGTCACGCTCTCGCTGGTGGGGGCGCTCACCATGATCACCGGCGCCTTCCTGGCGATCCGCCATACCAACATCAAGAAGCTGCTGGCCTACTCCACGGTGATGGCGCTGGGGACCCTGACCATGCTGCTGGGGATCGGTACCGACGGCGCCCTGGTGGCCTTCGTGGTCTTCCTGCTGGCCCACTCGCTCTACAAGGGGGCGCTGTTCCTGGTCGCCGGCATCCTCGACCACGAGACCGGTACCAAGGATGTCACCGCCATGGGCGGACTCTGGCGCACCATGCCGTTGGCCACCGCCGTGGCGATGGTCGCCGGCCTGTCGCTGGCCGGCTTGCCGCCGCTGCTGGGCTTCCTCGGCAAGGAGCTGATGTTCGAGTCGGTGCTCGAGGCCGGCGCCTATCGTCCCCTGATCCTGCTGCTGGCCTTCGTGGCGGCCTTCCTCACCCTGGCGGTGGCGGCCATCGTCGCCTTGCGGCCCTTCTTCGGAGTACCGAGACAGACCCCGAAGGTGCCCCACGAGGCCGCGTGGGGCATGCTGGTCGGCCCGGCGCTGCTGGCGACGCTGTCGCTGCTGGCGGGGCTGGCGCCGGGCGTGCTCGATGGTCTGGTGGCGGCGACGACGGTGGCCATCGGCGCCGGCGAGGCGTCGGTACACCTGGCCCTCTGGCATGGGGTCAACCTGCCGCTCATGCTGACGCTGGCGAGCCTGCTGCTGGGCGGCCTGGTGTTCCGTCACTGGGACCGCCTGCGGGGGCGACTGGGGTGTCTCGAGCCGATCATCGCCCGAGGCCCCGAGGCCGGCTACGAGGCGCTGATGCGGGGGGTGGTCAGGGTGGCCGAGTGGCAGACCGGCATGCTGCAGAACGGCTATATCCGCAACTACCTGGTGATGACGCTGCTGGTGTTGTTGGGCCTGGTCGGGCATGCGCTGTTCTTCCGCCACTCGCTGGATTTCGCCCTGTCCCTGGACCTCTACTTCCACGAGGCGGTGGTGGCGGGCCTGATGGTCGCCGGTGCAGTGGCCGCCTGCGTGATGCGTTCGCGCCTGGCGGCAGTGGCGGCGTTGGGCATCATGGGGTTCTCCATCGCCCTCGCCTTCGTGCTCTTCAGCGCCCCCGACCTGGCGATCACCCAGCTGCTGGTGGAGACCCTGACGGTGATCCTGCTGGTGCTGGTGCTGTTCCGGCTGCCGCGCTTCGCCACCCTCTCCACGCCGCTCGAGCGCCTGCGTGACCTGGTGGTGGCGGCCCTGGTCGGCGGCATGGTCACCCTGCTGATGCTCTCCGTGCTGGGCGGTGAGCGCCTGCCGCGGATTTCCGACTACATGGTTGCCAACAGCCAGCCACTGGGTCATGGCCATAACATCGTCAATGTCATCCTGGTGGATTTCCGGGCCCTCGATACCCTGGGCGAGATGTTCGTGCTGGCGCTGGCGGCGATCGGGGTCTATGCGATGCTGCGCTTCCATGCCGGGGAGTATGACGCCAGGCATCCCGCGTCCCCACCGGAGAGAGACGATGGTTAGATCCGGCACCCTGATCCTCAACGTGGCGGCGCGCCTGCTGCTGCCGCTGCAACTGCTGTTCTCGCTGTTCCTGCTGCTGCGTGGCCACGACGAGCCGGGCGGCGGCTTCATCGCCGGCCTGGTGGCGGCAGGCGGCTTCGCGCTCTATCTCTTCGCCTATGGCCGACGCGCCATGCACGCCATGCTCAAGGTGTCGCCACGGGACCTGGTCGGCATGGGGCTACTGCTCGGCGTGGTCTCGACGCTGCCGGCCTGGTGGTACGGCGACCCCTTCTTCACCGCCCAGTGGTGGACAATCCCGATCATCGGCTACAAGGCATCGACACCGCTGATCTTCGACATCGGCGTCTACCTGGTGGTCCTGGGGTCGGTGCTGACGGCGATCACGGCGCTGGTGAAGACCGACCACGAGGACGACGCCAGGGAGGTCCCATGGAGCCGCTGATGGCCGTCGCGATCGGCATCCTGTTCGCCGCCGCCATCTACATGATGCTGCGGCGGTCCATCGTCAAGCTGGTGATCGGACTGATGCTGCTCTCCAACGCCGCCAACCTGCTGATTTTCTCCACCGCAGGCATGGTCCGCGGGGCGCCGCCGCTGGTCCCTGCGGGGCTGACTGCACCGGAGGGGGTGGTGGCCGATCCCTTGCCCCAGGCCCTGGTGCTCACCGCCATCGTGATCGCCTTCGGCGTGCTGTCGTTCGCCGTGGTGCTGGTGCGTCGCGCCTGGGAGATCGTGCGGGCCGATGACCTGGACAAGATGAAGGATACCGACACGTGATTCCGCAGATCGCGCTGCCCATCCTGATTCCGCTGCTGGCGGGCGCCGTGTCGCTGGTGTTCTGGCGCTCCCGGGGCATGCAGCGGTTCGTGGCCGTGGCCGGTACCGGGGGGCTGCTCGTCACCAGCCTGTGGTTGCTGGCCACGGTCAGGCGCGACGGCATCCTGGTGATGCAGATGGGCGACTGGCCCGCCCCCTTCGGCATCAGCCTGGTGGCCGACCTGCTGGGCGTCATCATGGTGGTGCTCACCGGCGTCATCGGCTTCGCGGTGGCGCTCTACTCGTTGGCCACTATCGGCCGCGGCCACGAGGCCTACGGCTACTTCCCGCTGATGCACCTGCTGCTGGCCGGGGTCGCCGGGGCCTTCCTCACCGGTGATATCTTCAACCTCTATGTCTGGTTCGAGGTGATGCTGGTGGCCTCCTTCGCGCTGTTGATACTGGGCAGCGAGAAGGCGCAGATGGAGGGGGCGATCAAGTACGTCACCCTCAACCTGCTGTCGTCGGTGATCTTCCTGGTCGCCGTGGGCCTGCTCTACGGCATGGTCGGCACCCTCAACATGGCCGATATCGCCCGTCGCCTGGCCAGCCTGGAAGACAATGGCATGGTCGACGTGCTGGCGATGATGTTCATGGTCGCCTTCGGCATCAAGGCGGCGGCCTTCCCGCTGTTCTTCTGGCTGCCGGCCTCCTACCACACGCCGCCGGTGGCGGTCTCGGCGCTGTTTGCCGGCCTGCTCACCAAGGTGGGGGTCTATGCGCTGTACCGGGTGTTCACCCTGATCTTCCATCACAGCCCCGGCTATACCCACGAGATACTGCTGTGGGGCGCGGGACTGACCATGCTCTCCGGGGTGCTGGGCGCGGCGGCCCAGTTCGAGTTCCGGCGCATCCTGTCGTTCCACATCGTCAGCCAGATCGGCTACATGATCCTGGGCCTGGCGCTGTTCACCCCCCTGGCGATCATCGGTGGGGTCTTCTACATCATGCACCACATCATCGTGAAGACGAACCTGTTCCTGGTCAGCGGCATCGTCCACCGGCTGCGTGCCAGCTACGAGCTCAAGAAGCTCGGCGGCTTCTACCGCTCGCATCCCTGGTTGGCGGTGCTGTTCCTGATCCCGGCGCTATCGCTGGCCGGCATGCCGCCGCTCTCCGGGTTCTTCGCCAAGTTCATCGTGATCCGTGCCGGCATCGAGGCCGAGGCCTATGGCGTCACCTTCATCGCCCTGCTGGTGGGACTGCTCACCCTCTATTCGATGATCAAGATCTGGGCCGAGGTGTTCTGGAAGACCACGCCGCCGGAGGGGGATGTCGATCCCTATCCTGAGGTCAGCCAGCGAGAGCTCTGGCTGATGACGGCACCGGTGATCGGCCTGGCCCTGTGTACCCTGTTCATCGGCCTCAACGCCGGGCCCATCCATGCCCTGGCCGAGGCCTCGGCCGCCGAGCTGCTCGATCCGGAGCGCTATATCGAGGCCGTGCTCGGCACGGGCGGGGAGACGACACCATGATCGGGGCCGCCTGGAACCTGCTGCTGGGCTTGGCCTGGATCGTGCTGACCGGCGACTTCAGTGGCCGCAACCTGCTGGCCGGCCTGCTCTTCGGCTACCTGGTGCTGGCACTGATCCAGCCCCAGGTGCCGGCGCTGGCCGGCTATGCCCAGCGCCTGCCGCGGCTGATCCGCTTCGTCGGCTTCTTTCTCAAGGAGCTGCTGCTGGCCAACCTCAAGGTCGCCTTCGATATCGTCACACCGCCCTGGTACATGAAGCCGGGGGTCATCGCCATGCCGCTGCGGGCGCGCACCGAGTTCGAGATCGCCTTCGTCGCCAACCTGATCTCGTTGACGCCGGGCACCCTGAGCCTGGACGTCTCCGACGACCGCCGCGTGCTCTACATCCATGCCATGTTCCTCGATGACGAGGAGGAGCTGCGGCGCGGCCTGGCGGAGCTCGAGCGCCGTGCGCTGGAACTGTTCCATTGAGAGGGGGCCCCATGTCGATCGTGATCCTGTTGAGCCTGGTGGTGATGTCGCTGGCGCTCTGCCTGGCCTTCGTGCGCCTGTTCCGCGGCCCCAGCCTGCCGGACCGGGTGGTAGCCCTGGAACTCTTCTCCTCGATGATCGTGGGCATCATCGGGGTGGTGGCCATCGCCACCGACGTGCCCAGCCTGCTCGACGTGGCCATCGTCATGGCCCTGATGGCCTTCATGGCCGCCATCGGCTTCGCGCGCTTCCTGGAGCGGGGAGGGCCGCGGGATGATTGAGATGCTCAAGGGCGGGTTGATACTGGCCGGGGCGATCTTCATGTTCCTGGCGGCGCTGGGCGTGCTGCGCCTCCCCGATCTGCTGACGCGCATGCACGCCACCACCAAGGCGGCGACCCTGGGGGCCACCCTGATCATGCTGGCGGTGGCGCTGCACTTCGCCCAGGTGGCGGTGGTCGCCAGGGCCCTGGGGGTCATCCTCTTCATCATGATGACCGCGCCGGTGGCGGCCCACGTGATCGGCCGGGCCGGTTACTTCGTCGGCGCCAAGCTGTGGAGTGGCACGGTGAAGGACGAACTGCGACCCAATTACGATCCGCTGACCCACGAACTGAAGAGCGGGCTCGAGACCGAGGCCAATGCCAGGCATCAGCCCAGGGAGACCGACCCGTCCTGAGGGCAGGAAGGAGCGCGAGGCCACCCAGGGGTGGCCTCCTGCGTGATGGGCCCGGCAGGGCGTGACGGAGAGATGATGGCGGACGTCGATGCTACTGGCCTGGATGAGCTTTCTGCGCGATGATCGATGCCGGATGATTGCCAAGGAAAGCAGGAGTGACGATGCGCAGGATTCTTTCCACTTCCGTGCTGCTGGCGCTGCTCGCCGGCTGCCAGAGCAGCCCGACCACCGAGGCCAGCGCCGCCGATCGCGACGCCGAAGGTGCCGAGGCGGCGGCGGCCCCGTCGCCGGCTGCCCCCGAGGACGTGGCCGAGGTCGCGCCGCCGTCGGATTTTCCCGGCTGGTTGACCGGCTTCCGGCGTGACGCCCGTGCCGAGGGCATCAGCGAGTCGACCCTAGCCCGTGCCCTGGACGGTGTTCGCTACCGTTCGCGGGTCATCGAGCTCGACCGCTCCCAGCCCGAGTTCGTGCGACCGATCTGGCAGTATCTCGACAGTGCCGTCTCCGCCCAGCGGGTGACCCAGGGGCGGGAGAGGCTCTCGGCGCACCGTGATACGGCTCGTCGCATGGAGCGACACTACGGTGTTCCGGCCGAGGTGATCGTGGCCATCTGGGGCATCGAGAGCAACTACGGTAGCAACTTCGGCGACTTCTCGACTCTCGATGCCCTGGCCACGCTGGCCTTCGATGGCCGCCGCCGCGATTTCGCCCGTGGCGAGCTGCTGGCCGCGCTGCGCATCCTCGACCAGGGCGACATTGCCCCCGAGCGCATGGTCGGTTCCTGGGCCGGTGCCATGGGCCATACCCAGTTCATCCCCTCGAGCTTCGAGAGCTATGCGGTCGACGGCGACGGCGACGGGCGCCGCGATATCTGGGGCAGTATCCCGGACGTGATGGCCTCCACCGCCAACTACCTGGCGCGGGCCGGCTGGCAGTCCGGGGAGCCCTGGGGGGTGGAGGTGCGCCTGCCGGAAGATTTCGACCATGCCCAGACCGAACTCGCTACCCGTCACTCGAGCCAGGAGTGGGCCGACCAGGGGGTGCGCACGGTAAGCGGTGAGCGGTTGCCCGAGTTCGCGGCGGCCTCGGTGATCGCCCCGGCCGGGGCTCGCGGGCCGGCCTTCCTGGTGGGGCCCAACTACCGGGCCATCCTGCGTTACAACAACGCCGCCAGCTATGCCCTGGCGGTGGGCTCCCTGGCCGACGAGATCGCCGGGCGCGAGGGCGTGGTGCAGGGGTGGCCCCGCGACGAGCAGCCGCTGATGCGCAGTCAGGTACGCGAGATGCAGCAGGCGCTGAATGCCCGCGGCTTCGACGTGGGTACCCCGGACGGGATCATGGGGCCCAATACGCGGCGTGGCCTGAGGGCCTTCCAGCAGTCGATCGATGTCACCCCGGACGGCTTCGCCACCGTTCGTCTGTTGGAGTGGTTGAAGCGGTGAAGGATGATGGCACCTGGCCGGATGCAGCCGGGGGGATCCTCAATTGGTCATGTTGTCGAGGGCCTCGCTGATCGCGTCCCCGGCGCGCTCGGCGCCTTCCCGGGTACGTTCCCAGGCGCGTTCGGCGCGGTCGCCGACGCGTTCCGCCCCTTCGCGGGTACGCTGCCAGGCGCTGTCGGCGCCCTCCTGGGAGCGCTCCCAGGCCGCGCGCGAGCGCTCCCGGGCCTGCTGCTGCCAGTCGCGGTCGTAGCGGGGCAGGGACGCGAACTCCTCCTCGCTGGCCTCGACCATCACCCGGTGAGAGGTGGTACCGTCCTCGTCGGGCAGGGTGTCGAGCCGGTAGAGGGCGTTGGTGATCACGACCTCCTGGCCGCCGAGACCCAGGCTGGCCCCGCTCTGCACCACCAGGGCATGGACTGCCATGTCGTCGCCGAGCAGGATGTCATCGACTTCGCCGACGCGAGTATCGGGGTCGGGTGCCAGGTGCACGTCGGCATCGAGAATCATGCGGGCCGAGTAGAGTCCCTGGGGATCCGACTGGGCCTGGGCCGTGATGACCAGGCCAGTGGCGATCAGGCCCAGGGCGCCGGGCAGTATCGTCCTTGTGATGTCTCGAGTGGACATGGCCTCTCCTCCTGTCGATAGGCTCCATGGACCGCCTGCCGATGCCGCGGTGACACGTTCGGCAGGCCGTATTTACAGCATTTGCGAGCCGTGCCGGGGCGTCAAGTAGGGAACCTGTGACCCGCGGCGTGGTCCATTTGCTCGTTTTTTGCCATTTTCAGTCCCGCGTGTATCTCGCACGAAGGAGTCTTCCAATGAGAATCCCCCTGTCACCCCAGCCCCCGGCTCACTGGCCGAAGCGTGCGCTCTGTCTGATCACGGCACTGCTGTTGGCCGTCGGGATGTCCCAGGCCCTCGCCGACGAACAGGTGTTCGGCTGGGTCGAGAAGGCGACCCTGGAACCCTGGGGCGTGGAGGTGAAGGCCAAGCTCGACAGCGGGGCGTTGACCTCCTCGCTCGATGCCCGCGACATCGAGCGCTTCGAGAAGGATGATGAGGAGTGGGTGCGCTTCGACCTCGAGCTGGAGGATGAGGCGAGCGGCGAAACCTTCTCCAAATCGATGGAACTGCCGCTGTACCGGGACATGCGGGTACGCGGTGCGGGAGGACGCGACGAGCGGCTGGTAGTGCTGATGAAGGTGTGCATGGGTGACACCGTCTACGAGGAGCAGTTCGGCCTGCGCAACCGCGAGGAGATGCATTATCCGTTGCTGCTGGGGCGGCGCACCATCGGCCATCTCGGAGTGCTGGACGTGCGCGAGACCTTCCTGAACGCCCCGCAATGTGACGAGGATTCACCGCTGGTCGCCCATGAGCCGGACGAGGACTGAGGCGCTGCTCAGAACAGTCGGGCGAGCAGGGCGGTCACTGCGGTCTCCACGCGCAGGATGCGTGGGCCCAGGTGGATGCCCTCGCAACCGGCGGCGAGCAGCTGTTCCACCTCCCAGGGGATGAAGCCCCCTTCCGGCCCGACCAGCAGCAGGGTGGGTTCGGAGAGACCGCGCGGACAGGCCCGGGGCATGCCGGGGTGGGCCAGCAGGCCGCGGCGCTCCGCCAGCAGTTCCGGTAGCCTGTCCTCGACGAAGGGACGGAACCCCTTCGCCAGCGTCACCACGGGCATCGTCGTATCGCGTGCCTGCTCCAGGCCCAGCACCAGGTGGGCCTGGATCTTCTCCGTTGCCAGCTCAGGCGATTGCCAGTAGCTCTTTTCAACGCGGCGGCTATGCAGCAGGGTGATATGCTTCACGCCGAGTGCCGTGACGTGCTCGAGGCTACGCGCCAGCATGCGCGGGCGCGGCAGTGCCAGCACCAGGTGTACCGGCAGTGCCGGTGGCGGCAACTGGTCGAGGGCGTCGATGGCGAAGCAGGCCTCGTGCGCGTCGAGTGACAGGAGTTCGCCGCGGCCGATGCCGCCCCCCTCGACGCCCAGGGTGAGGCGGTCGCCGGGTCGGGCGCGGTGTACCGTGTGCAGGTGGGCCAGGCGGCGCGGATCGCGGACCCGGGCGAGGCTGTTGCCTTCGAGGTCGGCGGGCGAGAGCAGGATCAGGTTCATGGGGGCTCGTTTCCCTTGCATGGGCGGTGTCGCGGTGCACAATACCAGTATGGGGGCAACGGCCCACCTCACGACAAGGAGCAGCGCCGTGCGCGTGATACGCAAGTATGCCAACCGCAGACTCTATGATACCGAACAGAGTCGCTACGTGACCCTCGAGGATCTGCGAGGCCTGATCCTCGACGAGGTTCCCTTTCGTGTCGAGGATGCCAAGAGCGGCGAGGACCTGACCCGGACCATCCTGCTGTCGATTATCATCGAGCAGGAGCAGGCCGACGGCGAGGCGGAGGTCTTCTCCAACGACCTGCTCGAGCAGCTGATCCGTGTCTATGCCATGTCCCAGCCGCTGCCGCTGGCCCGCTACCTGGAGCAGGGCACACGGCTGATGCTCGAGCAGCAGAAGCACGTGCAGGACCAGTGGCAGCAAGCCATGCGACATTCGCCCATGGAGCTGATGCGTGAGCTGGCCGAGGAGAACATGCGCTTCTGGCAGCAGACCATCAGCCAGGCCGGCAGCAAGGACGACGACGAGCAGAAGTGATGCAGGGCGCTCGGGAGGGCGGTGGCGGCGACTTTCTGACATAATGCCGCGACGTTTCGAGATGCCAAAAGGTTGAACGGATGAAGGTTCTGATCATCGGCGGCGGTGGCCGCGAACACGCGCTGGCCTGGAAGGTCGCCCAGTCGCCCCGGGTGGAGGCGGTCTTCGTCGCGCCCGGCAACGCCGGCACCGCCCGCGAGCCGGGGCTGGAGAACATCGACATCGGCGTCTCCGACCTGGAGGGGCTGGTGACCTTCGCCCGGGAGGAGGGCGTTGCGTTGACCATCGTCGGTCCCGAGGCGCCGCTGGTCGAGGGGGTGGTCGACCGTTTTCGCGAGGCGGGGCTGGCGATCTTCGGCCCGGCCCGGGCCGCCGCCCAGCTCGAGGGGTCCAAGTCGTTCACCAAGGACTTCCTGGCGCGACATGCCATCCCCACCGCCGACTACCGCACCTTCACCGAGGTGGCACCGGCCCTGGCGTACCTGGCCGAGAAGGGCGCGCCCATCGTGATCAAGGCCGACGGCCTGGCCGCCGGCAAGGGAGTGATCGTGGCCATGACCCTCGCCGAAGCTGAGGCGGCAGTGCGTGACATGCTCGAGGCCAATGCCTTCGGCGATGCCGGCGCCCGGGTGGTGATCGAGGAGTTCCTCGAGGGCGAGGAGGCCAGCTTCATCGTCATGGTCGACGGCGAGACGGTGCTGCCCATGGCCACCAGCCAGGACCACAAGCGCGCCTGCGATGGCGATGCCGGCCCCAACACCGGCGGCATGGGTGCCTACTCGCCGGCGCCGGTGGTCACCGACACGGTGCATGCGCGGATCATGGAGCGGGTCATTCTGCCCACGGTGCGCGGGATGGCCGAGGAGGGCCACCCCTACACCGGGTTCCTCTATGCTGGCCTGATGATCGATCCACAGGGCAACCCCCGGGTGATCGAGTACAACTGTCGCTTCGGCGACCCGGAGACCCAGCCGATCATGCTGCGCTTGCAGTCCGACCTGGCGGCACTCTGCCTGGCCGGCGCCCGGGGCGAGCTCGAGGGGCTTGCCTGTGACTGGGACCCGCGTGCCGCGGTGGGGGTGGTGCTGGCCGCCGGCGGTTATCCCGGCAGCTACCGCAAGGATGACGTGATCACCGGGCTCGAGGCCGCCGAGGCCACCGGTTGCAAGGTCTTCCATGCCGGGACCCGGGAGGACGCCCGGGGCGAGGTCGTCACCGCCGGTGGCCGGGTGCTCTGCGTCACCGCCCTCGGCGAGGGGGTCTCGGCGGCGCGTGACCTGGCCTACCGGGGCGTGGAGGCGATCGCCTGGGAGGGCGCCTTCTACCGTCGCGATATCGCCTTTCGGGCCATCGCCCGCGAGCGCCAGGCCGGCTGATCGCCAGGTCCCACCGAGAACAACAAGACGATGGAGCGAGCTGATGTCCCGCGAGTATCCGATCATCGCCGTGACTGGCTCCTCCGGGGCCGGGACCACCACGGTCAAGCGCACCTTCGAGCGCATGTTCGCCCGGGAGGACGTGCACGCCGCCTTCGTCGACGGCGATGCCTTCCATCGCTACAGTCGGGAGGAGCTGGCGCGCATCTTCCGCGACGAGCCCGAACGCAAGGGCGAGCTCTCCCACTTTGCCGTGGAAGCCAACCTGCTCGATCGTCTCGAGGCGCTGTTCCAGGAGTACGGCGAGTTCGGTACCGGGACCTTCCGCCACTATATCCACGCCGAAGACAAGCAGATGATCGAGGCCGGTTATCGGGTGGGCACCTTCACCGAGTGGCAGTCGCTGCCCTGCGGCACCGACCTGCTGTTCTATGAGGGGCTGCACGGCGGCCTGGTCACCGCCGAGCACGACATCGCCCGCCACGTCGATCTGCTGGTGGGCGTGGCGCCGACCATGAACCTGGAGTGGATCCAGAAGATCGACCGCGACATCAAGCAGCGCGGCTACTCCCAGGAGGCGGTGATCGACACCATCCTGGGGCGCATGGACGATTACGTGCGCTACATCCAGCCACAGTTCTCGCGCACCCACATCAATTTCCAGCGAGTGCCCACGGTGGATACCTCCAACCCCTTCGAGGTGCAGGACATCCCCACCGATGCCGAGTCCTTCGTGGTGATTCGTTTCCGCGATCCCTCCACGGTCGACTTTCCCTATCTGCTGGCGATGATCCAGGACGCCTTCATGAGCCGTCCGCACACCCTGGTGGTGCCGGGGTCGCGGCTGTCTCTGGCCATGGAGTTGATCCTGGCGCCGCTGGTGCGCCACCTGCTGGCCCAGCGGCGCTTCCGCTGAACTGGCTTTGGCATCTCGGGTGAGACATGGCGAGACGTGACAAGGTGACCATTGCCGATATCGCCAGGCATGTGGGCATGACCAACATGACGGTATCGCGTGCCTTGAACAAGCCCGACAAGGTCAAGCCGGAGACACGAGAAAGGATTCTCGTCGCAGCTCGGGAGCTGGGGTATGTCCCCAATGCCTTTGCCAGCCACCTCAGGAGTCGCGAGAATCGCTTGATCGGCCTGGTCACGGCGAGTGTCGACAACCCCTTCTATAGCGAGGTGATCAAGGCGATTTCGCGTGATGCAAAGAAGCAGAACTACACCATCATGCTGATCGATACCGATGGTGCGCCGGAACTCGAGGAAGTTGCGATCGAGACCCTCCTCAGTTACCAGGTGGCCGGTATCATCCTGTCTCCCGTTTCCGACGATGCCGAGTATCGTCCCGCCTATCTCGATCGATTGCGTCAGGCCAGCTTGCCGGTGGTGATGCTGGACCGCACCCTGAACGTGGCTGATTTCAGTCGCGTGGTACTGGACAACCATCGTGCTGGAAGATTGCTCGGCGAGCAGCTGGTGAAGCAAGGCATCCGGCAGGTGCTGGCATTGACCGGCCCTCGTGGCTCGCAGATCACGCAACAACGCCTGGCTGGCCTCAAGGGGGCCTTTGAGGCCGCGGGTGTCCCCCTCAGGTTGGACCAACGGGCGGGTGACTACACCCTTCAGCCCGCTTATCGCGACATGGCCGACTACCTGCGCCATAGCCCACTTCCCGAGGCCGTTTTTGGCTTCAACCAGCTAATCACCCTTGGAGCGATGCGGGCTTTGCACGATGCCCATTTATCCCGGGACGAGGTGCTGGTAGTGGGGGTAGACCGCCTTCCCTATGCCGATATCTTCGATGTATCGGTTCCCTGTGCCGTGCACGATACCTATCTTGCAGGACACGAAGCGATTCAACTCCTCTTCGAGCAGATCGACGACCCCGCCACTGCCCCCCGTGAAGTCGTGATCTCTGCCACTCTCCTGCGGTAGTCCCGGAATGTGGGAGACATCCGCCCATCATCGTGCAGCGTCCATCGCCCCCTCGACCCCAGATACCACGCTCGAGTCGTGATCGGTGGAAAACACGAAAGCGGTCTCGGTCAGGCGGTTATCGGGTCAGAGGGTAGCCAGCCGGTCCGCGATCAGGTCCTCGAGACGTTCCTGGTCCTCGGCGAAGCGGCGGATGCCTTCGGCCAGCTTATCGTTGGCCATGGCGTCCTGGTTATGGCCCCAGCGGAAGGCGGGCTCGGTGAGCGGCATCGGCCGCGGGCCGCCGCTACGCGTCATGAGTACCCCGGACTTCACCTCGCCCGGCGTGGTGGCCAGCTCCTCGAGCAGCGCCGGCGAGATGGTCAGCCGCGGGCAGCCCGCCAGCGCCAGCACCTGGCCGGTGTTGCGGAAACTGGCGCCCATCACCACGGTGTCATAACCACCCTGGCTGACGCGTTGGCAGACGCCGCGCACGAACTGCACGCCGGGGTCGGTATCGGGGGTGAAGTCCTGCCCGGTCGCCTGTTTGTACCAGTCGGTGACTCGGCCGACGAAGGGCGAGACCAGGTAGACACCGGCATCGAAGCAGGCCTGAGCCTGGGCGTCGCTGAACAGCAGGGTCAGATTACAGTTGATGCCTTCTCGTTCCAGCACCTCGGCGGCGCGGATCCCCTCCCAGGTCGAGGCCAGCTTGATCAGTAACCGGTCCCTGGACATGCCGCGCTTGTCGTAGAGCGCGACCAGCTCGTGGGCCTTGCGGATGCTGGCCTGGGTGTCGAAGGACAGCTTGGCGGCCACCTCGGTGGACACCCGGCCGGGCACCACCTTAGCGATCTCGCTGCCCATGGCCACGGCGAGGCGGTCCACGGCATGCTCTTCCTGCCGGTCGCTGGTCTCGGCCTTGACCGCGGCGAGTTCCTGGTCGATCAACGCCCGGTAGCCCGGCAACTCGAAGGCCTTGAGCAGCAGCGAGGGGTTGGTGGTGGCGTCATGGGGCTGGTAGCGCTGGATGGCTTCCAGGTCACCGGTATCGGCGACCACCAGGGAGTGTTGTCTGAGCGCGTCGAGTTGATGGGTCATGGAGTAGCTCCCTCAGGTGAGTGATCGGTCTGGTCAGGCGTAGTGATCGGCCAGGGCCTGGCGATATCGACCACCAGCACCTTGGTACTCTGGGTGCCACAGTCCACACCGATATACATGTCAGGCTCCTTGTAGAGCGAGGGATTAGTGGGAAGTGAAACCACCGTCGATCGGTAGGCAGGTACCGCTGATCATCGACGCGGCCGGGCTCAGCAGGAAGGCCACCGGTAGGGCGACTTCCCGAGGGGTGGCGAAGCGTCCCAGGGGAATGGCGGCCAGCATCGGGTCGCGCTTGGCGGGATCCGCCCAGGCGCGTTCGGCCATGGGCGTCAGGGTCACCGTCGGATTGACGCTGTTGACGCGTATGCCCTTGGGCCCCAGCTCGAGGCACAGTACGCGGGTCATGGCATCCATCGCCGCCTTGGACGCGCAGTAGCCGAGGTGGCCTGGCAGCGCGGCCATGGCCGCCTGGCTGGAGACGTTGACGATGCTGCCCTGGCAGCCGCGCGCGATCATGTGGCGTGCCGCTTCCCGCGCCACCACGGCACTGGCGGTGACGTTGGTGGTCATGATCCGCTCGAGGTCCTGTGCCTTGACGTTCAGGACGTCGTCGAGGATCGAGATGCCGGCACAGTTGACCAGGCCATCGAGGATGGGCATCTCGATGAAGGCCTCGGTGACCGCGGCCTCATCGGTGATGTCGACGGCCAGGGTGCGTGCCCCCAGCTCTTGCTCGAGTTCGCTTAGCTTGTCCCGGTTGCGACCGAACAGCACGAGGTCGGCACCGAGCTCGGCAAGGGACCGGGCGATGTCGAGACCGATGCCGCTGGTCGCACCCGTGACGAGGATACGTTGATTCTGGAGTTCGAAATTCATGATGTGGGGTCACTCGCTCGGGTGTTGTTGACGTTGAGCCGGTGCATGATTGGCTTGAGCGTCGGATAGAGCCGGCAATACAGGGCGAAGAGGTCGTCGTAGCGACGCGCTGCCGCTTCGGAAGGTTCGGCACGCTCGATCAGGGTGCCATGCCGCAGCGGTTGGTCGAGGTCGATCAGGCCGGTGGCCTGCCCGGCCAGCAGGGCGGCTCCTAGGGCCGCCTCCACGTTCTCGTGGTAGGTGTAGACCGGCATGCGGGTCACGTCGGCGATGATCTGCATCCACAGGTCCGACCGGGTGGCCCCGCCGACCACGATCAGGTGGGAGTCGAGGGGCACCCCCTGACGTTTGCCCGCCTCCATGTTGTGCCGCAGGGCGAAGGTCACGCCTTCCAGCACGGCGCGATACAGGTGATGGCGGCGGTGATAGAGACTGAGTCCGATGAAGCCCGCACTGGCCTGGGCATCCCATACCGGGCTGCGTTCCCCCATCAGGTAGGGCAGGAAGAGCAGGCCATCGGCGCCCGGGGGGAGTTCTCGGGCGGGCGGCTCGAGCTGGTCGTAGGCGCTGCCATGCTCCCCGGCGGCGATCCGGTCCTCGCCGCAGAGGGTGTCGACGAACCAACTGACCGAGGCGCCGGCGGTCAGGGCGCCGCCGAAGGTATAGAGGTCGCGGCCGCTGTTCAGCACATGCGGCATGCTGATCAGCCCCTGACCGGGCTCGACGCTTTGGTTGATCACCCCCCAGCACATGCTGGTGCCGATCATGGCGACGTGATTGCCGGGGCGGGTCGCCCCCGCCGCCAGCGTGGCCATTGCCGCATCGACGCCACCGGCGACCACGGGGATATTGGCGCACAGGCCCAGCGAATCGGCCAGCGCTGGCAGCAGGCCGCCGACGGTCGCGCCCGACTCCACCAGTCGGGTCGGGAGCTTGTCCCGATCGAGGTCCAGGGCGTCGAGCATCTCCGTCGACCAGGCGCGTGCCGCCAGGTCGTAGATGCCGCCGATGTTGCCGGCCGAACTGTGGTCGATGGCGATCTCGCCGCTCAGGCGATAGTTGATATAGCTGTTGGGCGGCAGCAGGTAGCGGGTCCGTTCCCAGACATCGGGACGCTCGGCCTTGAGCCACATCATCTTGGTGAAGCCGTAGTAGCTGTCCACGCCATTGCCGGTGACGGCCTCCAGGCGGGCCATGTCGACATGCTCCTTCACCCACTGGACCTGGGCCTCGGCCCGGCGGTCCATCCAGATCAGGCAGGGGTGCAGGGGGCGGATCTCGGCGTCGACCGGGATCCCCGATCCCCCGTAGAGGCTGCTCACACACAGCCCCTTGACGCCCCGGGGATCGATCCCGGGGGCTTTCAGGCAGGTCCGGAGGCAGCGGAGCATGGCCTCCCACCACACGTCCGGCCACTGCTCGGCCCAGAGTGGGCGAGGGGTGTCGACGCGGTAGCCTTGGCTATGCTCGGCCAGGATCCGGCCATGGTGATCGATCACCACTGCCTTGGTGCTCTGGGTGCCGATATCGATACCGATGACGGTCTCCATGTAGTTCTCCTCACTCGCGGCTGCGGGTCACCTTGAGTTCCTGGGACACTCCGGCCGGGACGCCGGCGGCCACTGGGGGGCTTGACCCGGGGCTCGTCGCCTTCTCGGAACATCTGGACTGATGTGATGGCACCAGGGGCTCAGGGCGTGCGTTTGCGGCTGATATAGATGGCCAGCAGGATGATCAGGCCCTTGATGACGTTCTGGAGGTAGGGCGAGACGCCCATCAGGTTGAGACCGTTGTTGAGCACGCCGAGCAGCAGGGCCCCGACCAGGGTACCGAGGATCATGCCGCGCCCACCGGTGATAGCGGCCCCCCCCAGAACCACGGCAGCGATGGCGTCGAGCTCGAAGCCGACTCCGGCGTTGGGCTGGCCACTCATCAGGCGCGATGTCAGGATCAACCCGGCAATGGCTGCGGTCGTCCCGCTCAGGGTGTAGACCAGCAGCTTGTAGCGTGAGACCCGGATGCCGGACAGTCGGGTCGCCTCTTCGTTGCCGCCGATGGCATACAGGTAGCGACCGGTGGCGGTATGGCTGAGCAGCACGTAGCCGAGCGCGTAGACGGCGATCATGATCAGGATAGGCATCTCGATGCCGGCCAGGCTGCCGCGTCCGAAGAAGGCGAATTCCGAGGGCAGGCCGGAGATGGGATAGCCACCGGTATAGATCAGGCCGAGCCCGCGGGCGATGCCCATGGTCGCCAGGGTGACGATGATCGGTGGCATGCCGGCGAAGGCGATGAAGACGCCATTGAAGGCGCCAAAGGCGGCGCCCACCAGCAGCCCGATGATGATGGCCAGTGAGGGTGGGACACCGGCGACCATCAGGCCGGCCATGATCGTCCCCGACAGGGCCATCACCGGGCCCACCGAGAGATCGATACCGCCGGTGAGGATGGCCAGGCTCATGCCCACCGCGATGATCGCGATGATCGACGCCTGGCGGGCCAGGTTGGTCAGGTTGCTGCCGGACAGGAAGTTGTCATTGATCACCGCCATGGCGATGAAGACGACGATGAAACCGATCAGCGGGTAGAAGATCGGGGTACGGCGCCAGCGGGCCAGTCGCGTTTTGAGGGACTGACGGGCGGTGCCGGGAGTTGAGGCGAGCTGGCTCATGAGCTGAGTCCCCCCGTGGCATGATGCATGATGGATTGTGAGTTGAGATCGTCGCCCTGCAGTTCGGCAGCAATGCGGCCGTGGTAGAAGACCGCGGCGCGGTCGCACAGGCCGAGCACTTCGGGCAGCTCCGAGGAGATCATGATGATCGACACCCCCTGGGCAGTGAGCCCCTTCATCAGGGCATAGATCTCCGACTTGGCGCCGACGTCGATGCCGCGGGTGGGTTCATCGAATATCAGCACCTTGCACTGATGGCCCAACCAACGGGCGATGACCACCTTCTGCTGGTTGCCGCCGCTGAGGTCGCCCACCTGCGTCTCGGGGCTGGGCGCCTTGACGCGTACCGATGCCATCAGCTGGGCGGCGGTACGCGACTCCTGATCGCGCCGGATCAGCGGCAAGGCTCCCTGGAATTGCGTCAGGTTGTTCAAGGAGATGTTGTCGCGACACGAGAACGGCAGGATCAGCCCCTGGGTCTTGCGGCTCTCCGGCAGCAGGCCGATCCCTTGCTTGAGGGCACTGGCGGGGTGACGGAGCCTGACCGGCTTTCCCTCCATGCTGATCCTGGCATAAATGGGGCGCGTCGCGCCGATCAGCCCCATGGCCAGTTCCGTGCGACCGGACCCCACCAGGCCGGCGAAGCCGAGGATCTCGCCACGGTGGAGCTTCAGCGAGTGCTCGGGGCCATCGGTGTCGAGGCGCAGGGCCTCGATGTCCAGCACCACATCGTTGTAGTCGGCATCGCAACGGTGTTCTGGGAAGATGTTCTCGACGCGTCGGCCGACCATCATCTCGATCAGGTCGTCGGGGGTGGTCGAGTCGATGTCGCAGTCGTCGACCTTCTCGCCATCGCGCATCACGGTGACGCGATCGCAGATGGTGAAGATCTCCTCCATATGGTGAGAGATGAACACCATGCCGACTTGCTGCTTGCGCAGTTCGCGCATGATGGTGAACAGGTGATCGGCTTCGCTGGGCGTCAGGGTCGCGGTCGGCTCATCGAGGACCAGGATGCGGGCATTCAGCGACAGTGCCTTGGCGATCTCGATGAATTGTTGGTCGGCGACGCTCAGTTCGGCGATGGGACAGTCCAGGGGAATCGAGACCTTGAGGCGGTCGAACAGGTGCTGGGCTTCGCGGATCATGCCGGGCCGGTCGCGCAGCCCGAGCCGGTTGCGCCGTTCGCGGCCCAGGAAGATGTTATCCACGGCATCCAGGTCGGGAATCAGGCTGAATTCCTGGAAGATAATGCCGACCCCTGCATTGAGGGCGTCCTGGTAGCCGTGAAAGTCGCATGTCTTGCCATCGATGATGATGTCCCCCTCGTCCTGGCGGTAGATGCCGCAGAGGATCTTCATCAGGGTCGACTTGCCGGCCCCGTTCTCGCCGAGCAGGGCGTGCACCTCGCTGGCGTGGACATCGAGTGACACATCCTGCAGGGCCTTCACCCCGGGGAACGACTTCGAGATGTGCCTCAGGGAAAGTAAAGGAGTCATGGGGATACCCTCGTGTGCCGCCCGAGGCGGCACACGTTGTCAGCGTCAGGGATAGGGGTTACCAGCTGAAGTCGGCGGCCTTGTCGCGGTCGATCAGCTCCACATCGATGGGGATCTCTGCGGGAGCCGTGCTGGCGCCCCAGTGCTTGGCCAGACCCAGGCCAAGGCCCAGGCGCACCATGTCGCGGGGGTATTGCGCCGAGGTGGCGATGAAGGCCGAGTCCGGGCGTTGGATGGCCTCGATTGCTTCGGGGTGACCGTCGACACTGACCAGCTTGATGTCCTGGCCACTCCCATCAATGGCGATCAGGGCACCCAGGGAACCGATGTCGTTGACGCTGAACAGGCCGTCGAGATCCGGGTGGGCCTGGATGATGTTCTCGGTGACCGTCATGGCATGGGTGCGCTCCTGGCGGCCGTTCTGCTTGTCGACGATCTCGATACCGTCGTATTCGTCGAGCGCGGCGGTACAGCCGTCGATGCGCTGCAGGATGGGGACGACCGGAATGCCGTCCAGCAGGGCCACCTGGCCTTCACCGTCGAGCTGCTGGGCCAGGTAGTCACAGGCCTTGTAGCCGGCGTCGTAGTTCTTGGAGCCTACGAAGCCGTCCACCGGGCCATTGGCCTGGGCATCGATCGCGACGGTGGTGACGCCGGCTGCCTTGGCGGCCAGCACCGCCGTCTCGACACCTACGGAGTCGGCGGGGTTGAGCAGCAGGATGTCGATGCCCCGCTGGATCATGTCTTCGACATCGTTGACCTGCTTGGCGACGTCATGGCGGGCATCGGTGGTGATCACCTCGGCCCCCAGGCTGGCGGCGGCGGTCTCGAGCGCCTCTTGCATGGTCACGAAATATTCGTTGTTGAGCTCCTGGAAGGACATGCCGATTTTCAGGTTGTGGTCATCTGCCCCCACGGTGCCCGCGGCCAGAGCGGTCGAGCTGGCCACTGCGAGAGCGGTCTTGCGGAAGGGAACTGAGATTTCGCGGAAATTCATGGTTGGCTCCAGGCTTGTTCTTGTCACGTTGTGATGTGTTGATATTGCTTAAATGTTAACGTCAACATTTTTGAAGGCTAGAAGGCCCCAGCCGACAAATCAACAGGGCTCAGACCAATGTCTAATCCTTCTATTTATCCTTGCCAGTCTTCGTCTGGTGGATGCATTAGTTTTGTAAGTCCAGAATCTTCGAAACTAGATGTCCCGAAAGGTCGGTCGAGTCCAAGGGGGGCATTCTTACCGTTACGATGTCGGATGTTCTCTCTACCTACATATCGAAATTGCTCGGCAGGACCACCATATCGCGAATGGTCACATTGCGAGGGCGGGTCAGCATGTACATGATGGCATCGGCTACCTCGGTCGGCTCGATGATGCTGCCGGACTCCTTCGCCTTGAGCAGATTTTCCTCGGGCCAGTCGGCAAGCAGGGCGCTGTTAACCGGACCGGGCGAGACCGAGGCGACCCGTATGCCGTGTTTAAGGACCTGGCGGCGCACGGTCTGGACGAAGCTGGTCATGGCCCACTTGGAGGATGCGTAGACCGGCTCCCAGGGAACGGGAAAATGCCCTGCCACCGAGCTCGTCACCATGATGTCCCCCGTGCCACGCTCGATCATGTGTGGCAGGACATTATGGACGTTCTTCATCACGACACTGACGTTCAGGCTCACCATCCGGTCGATCGCGTCCGGCTCGGCATCGATCAGGTCACCACCGATATAGCTACCGGCATTGGCGTGGAAGATATCGAGCTGGCCTGCCTTCTCCAGGGTGCGCGACAGTAGCGTCGCACAGTCCTTTGGGTCGAGCAGGTCGATGACCAGTGGGATCGCCGCATCGCCGAGCTCTGCGCAGATCGCCGTCAGGGCGGCCTCGTCGCGGTCGATCAGTACCACGCAGGCGCCCGACGAAATCATTGCCCTGACACTGGCCAGCCCGATGCCCGACGCCGCTCCGGTGACGGCTGCAACCTTGCCAGTTAATTCATTTGTCTTCATATTCTCTCCTTTAGATTGCCATTGCTGATCACTTCGACTCGAAGTTTTTTCTTCGGGCGTCTGTGAAGCGAGTGGGTGCTGACATCATTGAAATGTTAACGTCAACATTTTTGCAGACTAGATAGCTCCTGATGGCAGGTCAACTGGCCTTCGACCAATGTCTAGTGAGGCGCGCGGGCTCAATCGGGCACCGAGGACAGAGCATATGGACTGACATCGGCGTCGTGCGGGAGTAACCTCTGGCCTAGGTGGTATCATTGCAGCCGATTCGAATTGGAGTGATCCATGGACTGCCTGTTCTGCAAGATCATCAACCGCGAGATTCCTGCCGACATCGTCCACGAGGACGATCAGGTGCTGGCCTTCAATGACATCAACCCCCAGGCCCCGACCCATGTCGTGATCGTGCCCAAGCAGCACATCGCTACCCTCAACGACCTCGAGGAGGGCGACCTGGCGCTGGTCGGCCGGCTGCAGTACACGGCGGCCAGGCTGGCGAAGGAGCGCGGCTTCGCCGATGACGGCTACCGGGTGGTGATGAACTGCAATGACCAGGGTGGGCAGACCGTCTATCATATACACATGCACCTGATGGGCGGTCGACGCTTCACTTGGCCGGCTGGCTAGCTGGCGCTCGGCGGGGTAAAGCCGCTCGCGTCCAGGCGGTTCGACGCATCAGGTGCATCCTTGCGGCGCCACCGGTCGGGTGGCGCTGTGCGTTGCAGAGAGGAGCTTCTGGCGCCAGGCCTCGTCGGCTACAATGGCGTCAGGATCCGCGACGAGGCGACCATGACCCGCAAGCTCTCCCGTACCGACAACCTGATCCACCAGTTCGATACCGTGCTGCGTACCCTGGTGCCTCATGCCGCCCGGGCCACGCGGCCGACGCCTGCCGGCGAAGAGGTGCACGATGAGCCGATGAGCGATGAGGAGCGGCGCCACGCCGCGGGACTGATGCGCATCAATCATACCGGTGAGGTCTGTGCCCAGGCGCTCTACCAGGGCCAGGGGCTGACCGCCAAGCTGCCCGAGGTGCGCGGCCAGATGGAGGAGGCCGCCCAGGAGGAGATCGACCACCTCGCCTGGTGCGATGAACGCCTCCGGGAGCTGCATGACCACACCAGCCGGCTCAACCCGTTCTTCTATGCCGCCTCCTTCGGCCTCGGTGCCGTGGCCGGGGCGATCGGCGATCGCCTCAGCCTGGGCTTCGTCGCCGCTACCGAAGAGCAGGTCGGCAAGCATCTGGACGATCACATGGAGCGTCTGCCGCCGGGTGATCATCGCTCCCGTGCGGTGCTCAAGCAGATGGCCATCGACGAGGCCCATCACGCCCAACTGGCGCTGGAGGCCGGCGGTGCCCGCTTCCCGGCCCCGGTGAAGTTCGGTATGTCGTTGATGTCCAAGGTGATGACCAAGAGCGTCTATCGCATCTGAGCCTGGCGACCCATGTCCGAGGAGATCCACCGCCGGTTTGTCGAGATTGCCGGGGGGCTGAGCCCCGTGCTGGTCGACGCCCTGGAGCGCGGCGGGCCGGTGGCCTTCCGCGCCGACGCGAGCCAGCCCCTGGCCGAGCGTCTGTGCCGGTCGGTGGCGGGCCAGCAGCTGTCGGTGAAGGCGGCCCGCTCGATCTGGAGTCGTGTGCTCACCGCGGCGGGCTCGATGCCGCTGACGGAGTTTCTCGTCGAGACGAACGGCGAGGCGATTCGGGCCTGCGGGCTGTCCGCCGCCAAGACGCGGGCGATGTGCGCCATCGCCCGGGAGGCGCGAGCCGGTGGGCTCGAGGCCGGTGAGCTGCGCGACCTCGATCATGCGGCGCGTTCTCGCCGCCTCACCGCGCTGTGGGGCGTCGGCCAGTGGACGGCGGACATGATCTCGATCTTCTATTTCGGCGATGAGGACGTCTGGCCCGATGGCGACGTCGCCGCCCGCAAGACCCTGTCACGGCTCACCAGCCCGAGGCGCAAGACCGTGCGGACGGCCGCGCGCTTCGCTCCATACCGCTCGCGCCTCGCCCTCTACATGTGGCGCCACGCGGATGCCCCGCCGGTGTGAGGCGTCCGCCGTTCAGCCGTCGACGATGGTGAAGGAGTGACTGACGTCGACGCCGCCCTTGGTCAGCATGATCGAAGCGCTGCAGTACTTCTCGGCCGAGAGTTCCACGGCCCGCTTCACCTGGTTCTCCTTCAGTCCCGTGCCGGAGACGGTGAAGTGCACGTGGATCCGGGTGAAGACGCTGGGCACGCTGTCGGCGCGTTCCGCCTCGATGGTGGCCACGCAGTCGACGACCGGGGCGCGGGACTTCTCGAGGATCTCCAGCACGTCGAAGGAGGTGCAGGCGCCGAGACCCATCAGCAGCATCTCCATGGGGCGCGGGCCGGTGTTGCGGCCGCCGTGGTCGGGTGGTCCGTCGATGACCACGCTGTGGCCGCTGCCGGATTCGGCCACGAATTGGCGACCGTCGGTCCACTTGACGCTGGCTTTCATGGGGTGGGGTTCCTTCTGTGTCGGTATCTTGGGGCCCGCATCGGGCAGGGCAGCATAGCATCTGACGGATCGGGGCTCAGCTCCGTTCGGTCCGCAGCCGGCGATCGAGCGCATCGAGGCGTGCGGGGGTGCCCACGTCGACCCAGCCGCCCCGGTGATGATGGCCGCCGACCAGCCCGGCGGTCATGGCCCGTCGCAGCAGCGGTGCCAGGGCGAAGGCGCCCGCTGCCTGGCCGGCCAGCAGCGCCGGGGCGATCAGGCTGATCCCGGCGAAGGTGAGCCGCGGTTCGCCCTCGGCATGCACCCGGCCGCCATCGTCCAGGTGGAAGTCGCCCGCGGGATGGTGGTCGGGGTTGTCCACCAGTACCAGATGGGCCAGGTCGTCACCGAGCGGCGGCAGGCGGGCGGGATCGAGATCGCACCAGATATCGCCGTTGATCAGCAGGAAGGGGGCCTCCCCCAACTGCGGCAGGGCCTGGAGGACGCCGCCGCCGGTCTCCAGCGGTATCTCCTCGCGACTCCAGGCGATGGCGATGCCGAAATCGCTGCCGTCGCCGAGGGCCGCGATGATCTGCTCGGCCCGGTAGCTGACATTGATCACCACTTCAGTGATACCGGCGGCGGCCAGGCGTTCCAGGTGATGCACGATCAACGGCTTGCCGCCCACCGGCAGCAGTGGCTTGGGGCAGTGGTCGGTGAGCGGACGCATGCGGGTGCCGAGCCCGGCGGCCAGGATCATCGCCTTCATGGGGTGGCCTCCAGGCGCCGCGACAGCGCCGGGCGGAACTCGCGTGTCAGCCAGGTGCGGAAGGCGTCCCGATCGGGCAGGTGCGCCAGGCTGTCGTCGAGGTGGTCGAGAAAGTGCGGCAATCGCTCGAGATAGCCCTCGCGGCCGTCGCGCAGGGTCAGGCGACAGAAGATGCCCAGTACCTTCAGGGCGCGCTGGGCGGCCATGGCCTGCGCCTGGGCGAGGAAGGCATCGGCCGTGGTGGTGCCCGGGAGGCGGCCATCGGCGACCGCGCGCTGCCGGAAGGCCTCGACCCAGGCGGCGAAGCGGGTCGGCGGGAAGCGGCAGTAGCGGCCGCGCAGCAGCGAGATCAGGTCATAGTTGATCGGCCCCGCCACGGCGTCCTGGAAGTCGATCAGGTAGAGGCACCGCTCATGGACCATCAGGTTCATGGCGTCGAAGTCGCGATGCACCGTGACCACCGGCTGGGCCAGGGCGGAGGCGATCAGCGTCTCGCGCAGTGCCGCCCAGCCTGGTGGCGTCTCGATCTCGAGCCACGCGTCCAGGCACCAGTCGGGAAAGAGGTCGAGTTCGCGACCGAGCAGTGCCGCGTCATAGGGCGGCAGGTCCGTTGGGAGCGCTCGGTTCTGCAGCTCATGGAGCAGCGCCATGGCGCGCTCGTGCCAGGCCAGGGTCTCGGGGTGGTCGTCGCCGCGCAGGTATGCCTGCAACGGGGTGTCCCCCAGATCGTCGAGCTCGAGAAAGCCCGCGCCGAGGTCCTCGCCGTGGAGGCGCGGCACCGGCAGGCCGACGGCCCCCCAGTACCGGGCGATGGCCACGAAGGGATGGCTGTCCTCCTGCGCCGGAGGTGCATCCATCAGCATGCGGGTGGTGCCGTCGGGCAGGTGCAGCCGGAAATAGCGCCGGAAGCTGGCATCGCCGGCGGCCAGGCTCAGTGCCAGGGCCTCGGGCGCCAGGCCGTGTCGCGCAGCGGCCCAGAGACGCAGTCGTTCGGTTCGCGTGACGGGGGTGGCCTGGGGCATTCTGGCTCCTGATTCGATGGACGGGCTGGGTGGTCATGCCCGGTTGACGGGTCCATGGCGTCACCGCATGCTGAGCCGACCACCGCCGGCCTCCAGGGTGCTGGATGTCGGGGGGACAGGCTCGGTGCGGCCTGTATAATACCGATTCATCCCGCCAAGGACATCGAGGAACATGGGCAAGCGACTCACATGGACGGCCCTGGCCGGCCTGGCGACTTCTGGCCTGCTCAGCGGGCCGCTCTCGGCGGCGCCTCCCGAGCCGCTGCCGGCCGAGTCGCTGGACTGGCAACCCTGGGGCGACGACCGTCCCGCGGACGCCCTGTGCCGCGGGACCTACGTGATGCCCGGCTACCGGCTGCCGCCCCCCGAGGGGGGGCGGGTCAGCAGCGAGTCGGACAGCGCCCACTACGGCGAGGACGGCGAGACCATTCTCGGCGGTGAGGTGATCCTTCGTCGTGACACCTCCCAGCTCGAGGCGCCGCGCGTGCGGGTGCCGGGCTCGCGGGAGAGCGCCTTCGCCGAGGGCCCGCTGGCGCTGCGTGACCAGAACCTGCTGGTACGAGGGGAGGCCGCCGAGGTCTCCCTGACCTCGGACGCGGCGAGCATCGACACCGCCCACTACGTGGTCCATGACCATCGCCTGCGTGGCGACGCCGTGCGCCTGCAGCGTCTCGAGGACGGCCGCTACCGCCTCTCGGAAGCGAGCTTCACCACCTGCGACCCGGGCAGCGAGTTGTGGCGCTTGATCGGCAACGACGTGGTGCTCGACCGCGAGAGCGGCTTCGGCACCGCTCGCCACGCGCGCCTCGAGATGGGCCGAGTGCCGGTATTCTACTGGCCCTGGGTGCGCTTTCCCATCGACGACCGCCGTCAAACCGGCTTCCTGTGGCCGGCGCTCGGGGTCTCGGGCGATGGCCTGGACTATGCCCAGCCGTTCTACTGGAACATCGCGCCCAACTTTGACGCCACCATCACCCCGCGCTGGATCACCGACCGCGGCCTGCTGCTGGGCGGCGAGTACCGCTACCTCTTCCCCACGGACGCCGGCCAGCTCGAGGGGGCCTTCCTCGGTAGCGACAAGGGCGGCTCCAGCAGCGAACCGAATGATGCTGCCCGTCGCCACGAGGGCGAGGACCGCTGGTATGTGGACTACCGGCATGCCGGTCGCTTCGATGACCGTACCCGCTATCGGCTTCGCTACGGCGCGGCCAGCGACGGGCGCTACTTCGATGACTTCGGCAGTGACTTCGGCGAGCGCGGCACCTCCAACCTGCCGCGGCTGGCACAGCTCGACTGGCGCGGCGACGTCTGGCAGCTCGACGCCAAGGCCCAGGGCTACCAGAAGCTCGACGACCCGCTGCGCGACCGTGACAAGCCCTTCTATCGCCTGCCCAGCCTGACCGCCAACGCCCGCTGGTCCCAGGACACCGGCTTCTACCAGCAGTGGCGTTCCAATGCCACGCACTTCTGGCGTGACGTGGACGAGAACCGCGTGCCGCTGCGCGAGTCGGCCACCGGCTCGCGGCTGCACCTGTCGCCGGCGACCGGCTGGCGCTTCGATCAAAGCTGGGGGCACCTGGAGCCCCGCGTGGAGTGGCTCGCCACCGCCTATGACCTGGATTACGGCGACCGCCAGACCGACCGCGACACCTCGCTGACCCGCGAGGTGCCGGTCTCTTCGGTGGACGGTGGCCTGGTCTTCGAACGCGAACTGGAACTCGGCGGGCGTGATTACCGTCAGACCCTCGAGCCGCGGTTCAACTACGCCTATGTGCCGGCACGGAACCAGAGCGAGTTTCCCGACTTCGACACCAGGGAGCGGGCCTTCTCCTGGAACCAGCTCTGGTCGCCGTACCGCTTCTCCGGGGCCGACCGGGTGGGGGATCTCAACCGGCTCTCCCTGGGGGTCGAGTCACGGCTGCTGGAGGACGCGCGTGGCCGCGAGCGTCTCGCGGTGGGGGTGGGGCAGTCGGCCTACTTCGATGATCGCACCATCGACATGAACGGCGACCCCGATACGCTGCCTGACCGGGAGCTCCGGGACGAGGAGTGGTATCGCGCTACCCGGGATCGCTCGCCACTGGTGACCCGGCTCGATTGGCGCATCAACGACCAGTGGCGCTCGCGCTGGGAGTGGCTCTATGACGACCAGCGGGAGCGTACCGAACGGGCCTCCACGAGCCTGCAATATCGGGCTCCAGCGGGACACGTGGTGAACCTTGGCTACCGTTGGCAACTCGAAGGCTTCGATCCCTCCCTGGAGGACGAGGACGTACTCAACTACAACCGCGAGGAGTACGACCTGTCGTTCGCCTGGAAGGCGAGCCCTCGGGTCGACATGATCGGGCGCTTCCTCTACGACCACACCAACAGCCGGGCGCTGGAGCAGTTGGCGGGTGTGCAGTGGAACGACTGCTGCTATGGTCTGCAGCTGGTCTGGCGCGAGTGGATCGACGACAACGAGACCGCGAACACCATCGACGACGACTTCACCGATCGAGGGATCTTCCTGCGCTTCGTGTTCAAGGGCCTGGGCGGCGTGGGCCGCGAAGCCGACAGCTATTTCGAGGAGGCCATTCCGGGCTATCGCTCCACCGCCTTCTGACCCGGAGACCGCCAATGAGAGAATCGATGAGAGGAAAGAACGTTATGCGCAGTCGACGTACCGCCACCCTGGGCGCCGGCCTGGCCCTGACTCTGTGTCTCGGGGTCTTGCCGCCGGCGGGCCAGGCCCAGGACTTCCAGCCGATGGAGCGCCGGGCGCTGGACCGCATCGTGGCGGTGGTCAACGAGGGCGCGATCATGGAGAGCGAACTCGACGAGCGTGTCGTGCAGACCCGCAGCCAGCTCGCCGGGCGCGGCATCGATGCGCCCTCGGAGCGTGTCCTGCGTGAGCAGGTGCTCGACCGCATGATCGTCGAGGAGATCCAGCTGCAGATGGCCCGCGACGCCGGGCTCTCCATCGACGACACCGCGCTCAACCGCCAGGTGCGTGCCATCGCCGAGAGCAACGGCATGACCCTGGAGCAGTTCGCCGATGCCCTGGAGGCCGACGGCCTGACCCTGGCGTCGGTGCGCGAAGAGGTACGCCGTGAGATGCTGCTGCGCGAGTTGCAGCAGCGTCAGGTGGCCAGCCGGATCAATGTCAGCGACCGCGAGGTCGAACGCTTTCTCGAACAGCAGGGCGGCGGCGGCGACCAGGTGGTGATCGAGGAGCATCGCGCTCGCCATATCCTGATCGATCTCACCCCCGACCGCGACGACGACCAGGCCCGTCGACTGGCCGAGCAGCTGCGCGGTCGCCTCGAGGCGGGCGAGAGCTTCGCCGCCCTGGCCCAGGAATTCAGCGGCGACCGCGGCAGCGCCATGAATGGCGGCGAGCTCGGCTGGGTGCGCCCCGGTCAGACCGTGCCGGCCTTCGAGGAGGCCCTGACGCAACTCGAGATCGGAGAGGTTTCCCCGCCGGTGCGCTCCCAGTTCGGCTACCACCTGATTCAGGTGGAGGAGCGCCGCCAGCAGGATGTCAGTGGCGAGGCGCGGCGCGACCAGATCCGCCAGGCGCTGTTCCAGCGCAAGGCCAACGAGGAGCTGGAGGTGTGGTTGCAGGAGATCCGCTCCCAGGCCTTCGTCGACAACCGACTCGACGACCGCTGATGGCCGGTACCCCGTCCCCCGTCCTGGCGCTGACCACCGGCGAGCCCGCCGGCATCGGGCCGGAGCTTGCGGTGATGCTGGCGACAAGGGCCGTTCCGGTGGGCCGCGTGGTGGCGGTGGGCGATCCGGCGCTGCTGGCCGAGCGGGCCGCGCTCATCGGTCGTGGCATCGATCTCGTCGAGCTCGCGGCTGGCGATCCCTTGCCGGCACCTCGCCCCGGTGTGCTGCCGGTATGGCCGGTGACGTTGCGCGCGCCGTCGCGGCCCGGCGTGCTCGAGCCGGCCAATGCCGCCTATGTGCTCGAGACCCTGGATGTGGCGATTCGAGCCTGCCGGGAGGGCCACGCCGCCGGCATGGTGACTGCCCCGCTGCACAAGGGCGTGATCCTCGACGCCGGTCATGCCGGCTTCAGCGGCCACACCGAGTATCTGCGCGATGCCTGTGGCGTCGACGAGGTGGTGATGCTGCTGGCCACCGACAGCGCCCTGCACGCCGGCCAGCCGGGCTGGCGGGGCGATAGCGCGCTGCGCGTGGCGCTCGCCACCACCCACCTGCCGCTGCGCGAGGTGAGCGATGCCATCACCGGGCCCCGCCTGGCGCGAATCCTGCGCATCCTCGATGCCGACCTGCGGCGCTGGTTCGGCATCGAGGCGCCGCGTATCGCGGTCTGCGGACTCAACCCCCACGCCGGGGAGGGCGGTCACCTGGGACGCGAGGAGCTTGACGTCATCATTCCGGCGCTGGAGACGCTGCGCGCCGAGGGCCTGGCCCTTGACGGCCCGCTCCCCGCCGATACCCTGTTCACTCCGCGACACCTCGAGGGCGTCGATGCGGTGCTGGCGATGTACCATGACCAGGGCCTGCCGGTGCTCAAGTACGCCGGCTTCGGGCGCGCCGCCAACATCACCCTGGGCCTGCCGCTGGTGCGCACCTCGGTGGATCACGGCACAGCGCTGGACCTGGCCGGCCGCGGCAGCGCCGACCCGGGCAGCCTCGCGGTGGCCGTGGCGCTGGCCGCCGACATGGCCCGGCGCGGCGCTGAAGTGGCGCCCATGTAAGGGTTCACAGCGCCTCCGCGATGGTCCGGCACCCCGGGGGCTGTCGCCGGATCACACCGTATAGCATCCAGCAGAAGACCACAGCGATAGAAGGACACCCCTGAATGGCATCCCGCCCCCCGGTTCATCGGGCCCGCAAGCGTTTCGGCCAGAATTTCCTGCGCGACCCGGGCATCGTCTCGCGCATCGTGCGCGCCATCGGGCCGCGGCCCGGCGAGCGCCTGGTGGAGATCGGCCCCGGCCAGGGTGCGCTGACCGAACCGTTGCTGGACGCGGCCGGCGGGCACCTGGAGGTGATCGAGCTCGACCGTGACCTGATCCCCGGACTGCGCGTGCAGTTCTTCAATCATGCCGGGTTCGTGATCCACGAGGGCGACGCCCTGAAGTTCGACTTTCGAGCACTCCGGGGCGAGGGAGAGCCGCTGCGGGTGGTCGGCAACCTGCCCTACAACATCTCCACTCCCCTGATCATGCACCTGCTCGAGGCCGGTGACGCGGTCGCCGACATGCATTTCATGTTGCAGAAGGAGGTGGTCGACCGTCTGGCTGCCGAACCGGGCGGGGCCGACTGGGGCCGGCTCTCGGTGATGGCCCAGTACCACTGCCGGGTCGACTCGCTGTTCGTGGTACCGCCGGAGGCGTTCGTGCCGAGGCCCAAGGTCGACTCCGCCATCGTTCGCCTCACCCCCCACGCCGAACGGCCGCACCGGGCGCATGACGAGGCGCAGTTGTTTACCCTGGTCCGCGAAGCCTTCGGCCAGCGGCGCAAGACCTTGCGCAACAACCTCAAGGGCCGCATCGAGGCGGCCGACCTCGAGATCTTGGGGATCGACCCCAGCCGCCGCCCTCAGACCCTGACGGTGGCCGAGTTCGTGCGCATCGCCAACCACCTGGCCGATACCGGGCAAGGAGCGACCCCATGACCCTGAGAACCCCCGAAGAACTCGACGATGCCGTGCGTGTCGACGTGGAGCCGGTCTTTCGCGTGGAGGAGTCTGCCCCCGACGAGCAGCGTTTCGTCTTCAGTTACACGGTCACGGTGCACAATCACTCCCAGCGCAGTGTGCAGCTGCTCGCCCGCTACTGGAAGATCACCCAGGGCAGTGGCAAGGTGCAGGAAGTGCGCGGCAAGGGCGTGGTGGGGCAGCAGCCGATGATCGGCCCGGGCCAGACCTTTCGCTACACCAGCCGGGCGATCCTCGATGGCCCGGTGGGGGTGATGGAGGGGGCCTACACCTGTGTCGATACCGCCAGCCAGCGTCCCTTCGAGGTGGCCATCGCGCCCTTCCGGCTGGCCGGCCCCAACCAGGTGCACTGAGCAATCACACGCGTCGCAAGGAGCGGAGATGACCACCTACGCCATCGGTGATCTGCAGGGTTGCCACGCCGAATTCGTCGCGCTGCTCGAACGGCTCGATTTCGATCCACGCCGGGACCGGCTGTGGCTCGCCGGTGATCTGGTCAATCGCGGGCCCGAGTCGCTGGCCTGCCTGCGGGAGGTGATGGCGCTGGGCGAGGCGGCCACCACGGTGCTCGGCAATCACGACCTGCACCTGTTGGCGGTGGCGCGGGGGGGAGAACGCGTGAAGCCCAGCGACACCCTGGCGGAGGTGCTCGAGGCGCCGGACCGCGAGCGGCTGCTCGACTGGCTGCAGTCACGTCCCCTGTTGATGCGTGCTGCCGGGACACCCGGCAACGGCGAGACGGTGATGACCCATGCCGGGCTGCCGCCCCAGTGGTCGGTGGCACTTGCCGCCGACCTGGCCGGGGAGCTCGAGGCGCGGCTGGCCAGCGAGCACGCCGGGGCCTTCCTCGAGCGGATGTACGGCAACGAGCCATCCCGCTGGCGCGACGACCTCGAAGGCATCGATCGTCTGCGGGTGATCGTCAACACCTTCACCCGTATGCGCTTCATCGACGCCGAGGGACGGCTCGATTTCACCACCAAGGAGGGGCTCGACAGTGCCCCTCCCGGCTTCGCCCCCTGGTTCCAGTACCCGCGTGCCGACGACCCCTGGCTGCTGTTTGGCCACTGGGCCGCCCTGCAGGGCCGGCTGCCCGGTTGCCGGATCCGCGCCGAGGCACTGGATACCGGCTGTGTCTGGGGCGGTCGCCTGACGGCCCTGAACCTGGCGAGCGGCGAGCGTGTCAGTGTGCCTAGTCGCCGGGGCCACTCCTGATTCCCCATTCCGACGACCCGGAGTCCACCATGGACGCACCTGCTTTTCGACACCTGGACATTCCGACCCTGGGCGAGCGGCTCTCCAGCGACACCACGCTCACCCTGGTCGATATCCGCGATCCCATGAGCTTCGCCGAGGGCCATATTCCCGGCAGTCGCCACCTGGACAACAACAGCGTGGCGGCCCTGCTCGAGGAGATCCCCCGGGAGCGTCCGCTGGTGGTGGTCTGCTACCACGGCCATTCCAGCCAGCAGGCGGCCGACTGGTTGGCGGGCCAGGGCTTCGCCGAGGTCTACAGCCTCGACGGGGGCTTCGCCGGCTGGCGGCTGCGGTATCCCGAGCGGGTGGAGCGCTGAGCCATGGCCGAGGCACGGGACCCGTACCTGCACGGGCTCGAGGTCTATCGGGTCGGCGGGGCGGTGCGCGATGCGCGGCTCGGCTGGCCGGTCTACGACAACGACTGGGTGGTGGTGGGCGCCACGCCGGAGGCGTTGACCCGCCGGGGCTTCAGGCCGGTGGGGCGCGACTTCCCGGTCTTCCTGCATCCCGAGACCCACGAGGAGTACGCCCTGGCCCGCACCGAGCGCAAGTCCGGCCACGGCTACACCGGGTTCTCGGTGCACGCCAGTCCCGAGGTGACGCTCGAGGAAGACCTGGCGCGGCGCGACCTGACCATCAACGCCATGGCCGAGACACCGGGGGGCGAGCTGATCGATCCCCACGGCGGCCTGGCCGATCTGGAGGCACGGCGGCTGCGCCACGTATCGCCGGCCTTCGTCGAGGATCCGCTACGGGTGCTGCGCACTGCCCGGTTCCTGGCCCGCTACGCCGGGCTCGGCTTCGTCATCGCCGACGAGACCCGGGCACTGATGGCCGAACTGGTGGACAGCGGCGAGCTGGCCCACCTGGTGGCCGAGCGTGTCTGGACCGAGACCGAGAAGGCCCTCGGGGAGCCCTGGCCGGAGGTCTACTTCCAGGCCCTGGACGAGTGTGGCGCCCTGGCGCAGTTGTTGCCGGAACTGGTGGCAGACCGCGAGGCCCTGGACCAGGCACTGGGACGGCTGCACCGCTTGCCCGAGGACATCGAGGCCGAGCAGGAGGTCCGTTGGCGCTGGGCTCGGCTGGTCGAGCACCTGGCGGAGCCGGCGCGAGCGGCCCTGGCCGAGCGCCTGCGCCTGCCCAGGGCCCATGCCGACCTGGCGCACCAGGCCGCTCTGACGCGGACATTGAGGCTGGAGGCCGCATGTGCGGCACCGGATGGCGCACGGGTAATGGCCTGGCTCGATGGCATCGATGCCTGGCGACGCAGCGAGCGGGTCGCTCCACTGATCAGCCTGGTCAGCCTGGATGCTCCCGAGCTGGCCGAGGACCTGGCGCTGGCCTGGCGGCTGGCGGCGCAGATTCTCCCGGCCCTGCTGATGGAGGAGGGGTTCAAGGGGCGTGAGTTGGGCGCGGAGCTCGCCCGGCGACGGCGTGAGGCGATCGACGCCGCGCTGTGACGGTGAACGAGGGGGGGCTAGTCGGCCCGGGAGATCGTACGGCCGGCCCACACGAAGTCCACCGGCCAGAGGCGCTGATCGCCGGCCTCGAAGCTCGCCCAGTGGGCACGATAGGTCCGGCCGGTGAGCGGATGGCGCGTTTCCGGCAGCAGTTCGGCCAGTGGCTGCAGCACGAAGGCGTGATGAAGGATCTCGTCGCGCGGCAGGTCGATGCCGTCGTGGAGGCCGGTGAGGTCGCCTACCGTCAGCAGGTCGATGTCCAGGGTGCGGGGGCTGAACTTGGGGCTGTCCTTGCGTCGGCCGTTGGCGAACTCCAGCCGCTTGCACCAGGCCTGCAGCTCGCCCACCGGCCAGTCGCTGGCGAAGGTCGCCACCAGATTGTAGAAGTTGCGGCCGTCCTCGAAGCCCACCGGTTCGCTCTCGAAGACTCGCGAGACGGCCAGTTCGCCGAAGGTGGCCGTCAGCGCGTCCAGGCAGGCACGCACGTAGCGGTCGCGGTCGATGTTGCTGCCGATGCTGACGCTGACCCGAGCCATCAGCTGTCCTCCGGCGGGGTGCCGCGCTCGATGCGCACCCCCACCGCCGCGGCGGCCGCCACGGCACCGGGCTTGCGCACGGTCAGGCGCAGCCAGGCGATGGCGAACTCCTCGCGCAGGGCGGTCGCGAGCCGCTCGGCGAAGGTCTCCACCAGGGCGAAGTCGTGTTCGCCGGCGAAGGCCACGATGCGCTCGCTGACGGCGGCGTAGTCCAGCGTCAGGGCGATGTCGTCGTCCGCCGCGGCCGGGCGGATGTCGGTGGCGAGTTCGAGGTCGAGCACCAGGCGCTGGGTGATGGTGCGTTCCCAGTCGTAGACCCCGATCACGGTGTCCACGGCGAGCGACTCGATCAGCACAAGATCCATGGATGGTGCTTCCGGGCTGGGTGGTGGTAGAGATAATGTGGCGGGGATTGTACGTGAGCGCGGCGCGCAACGACACCGCGCGGACGACGCCCGGCTGTCCTGTCGCGCCCGGGGCTGGCAGAATTCGTCGTCGGACAACAACGAGAGGCCGGCCCGTGGCGGTGCAACCCGAACTCCTTCTCCCGCTGATGGCGCTGGGCTACCTCAGTGGTACCTGGCTCGGTGCCTTGACCGTGTGCCGGCTCGCCGGCGTGCGTGACCCGCGCCTGGCCGGTTCCTGCAATCCCGGCTTCTCCAATGTGCTGCGCCTCTACGGCACGCGCCTGGCCCTGGCCACCCTGGTGGTGGATGCGGCCAAGGGCATGCCGGTGCTGTGGCTGGCCATGGCCATGGGAATGCCGCCCTGGGCCCAGGGGCTGGTCGGTCTCGGTGTGCTGCTGGGCCACAGCTATCCGGCCTGGCACCGCTTCCGCGGCGGCAAGGCGGTGGCCAGCGCCTTCGGCGTGATGCTGGTACTGACGCCCTGGGTGGCGCTGGTCTGTGCGGCGCTCTGGTCACTGCTGGCCTGGCGGGTGCGCACCGCCGCCATCGCCACCCTGGCCAGTGCGGCCCTGGCGCCGCTGGCCAGCATCTGGCTGGCGCCGGATTATGTCGGGGTGGTGATCGCCTTCACCCTGCTGGTGCTGGCACGCCATGTGCTCAATATCCGCCGGCTGGGGCGGGGTGACGAGCCGGGGTTGGGGCGCCGTCACGACTAGTCAACCCGCGACGTCGGTGGCTCGGGAGGGTGACGAAGCTCGCGATCCCGTGGACGAAACCCTGACACATCGCTTGCGGCCTGCGCGTCGGGCCGGAACAAGGTCCCTCTTGCCGGCCCTGAATCGACATCCCTGTCGATTCCCGCGCGCCGCAGCGCTCGTTGTCAGCGTCCCCGGGTATATATCGCTTCGCATCGTTACCCTGTCTCGCCCGCTTCTGGTAGCCAGGCGGCAACTGGCTCTTGGCTGAGCGCCTGCCCGAGGGTCGGCCGCGGGAGAAGGTCGCCAGCCGTCAGGTGCCGGCCGGGGCCTCGAGGCTATCCATCGGCCAGCGCGGCACGGCCTTCATGATGCCGGTCTCGTCGTGCTCGCCGGCCAGCAGCCGCTGGGCGCCCACGTAGGCGATCATCGCCCCGTTGTCGGTGCAGAAGCGCCCGCGGGGGTAGTAGGCGCGGGCGCCGCGCTTGTCGGTCTCGCGCTCGAGGCGCTCGCGCAGGCGCACGTTGGCACTCACCCCGCCGGCCACCACCAGCCGCTTGAGGTCGGTCGCGTCGAGGGCGCGGCGGCACTTGATCACCAGGGTGTCCACCACCGCCTCCTCGAAGGCCCGGGCCACGTCGGCGCGCGCCTGGTCGTCCAGGTTCCCGGCCGCCTCCAGCTCGCGGATCGCCGTCAGGGTATGGGTCTTGAGCCCCGAGAAGCTGAAGTCCAGGCCCGGCCGGTCGGTCATCGGCCGGGGAAAACGGAAGCGCTTCGGGTCGCCCGCCTCGGCCAGCCGGGCCACATGGGGGCCGCCCGGGTAGTCCAGGCCGAGCATCTTGGCCGCCTTGTCGAAGGCCTCGCCGGCGGCGTCGTCCACCGACTCTCCGAGCAGCCGGTAGTGTCCCAGTCCCCGCACCTCCACCAGTTGGGTGTGGCCGCCGGAGACCAGCAGGGCGACGAAGGGGAAGGCCGGCGGCTCGTCCTCGAGCATCGGCGCCAGCAGGTGGCCCTCCATGTGGTGGACGCCGAGCACCGGGATGCCCAGCGCACGGGCCATGCCGTGGGCGGTGCTGGCGCCCACCATCAGCGCCCCCACCAGGCCGGGGCCAGCGGTGTAGGCGATGCCGTCGAGCTCGTGGCGGGCCAGGCCTGCCTCGTCGAGCACCTGCTGGATCAGCGGCAGCAGCCGGCGGGTATGGTCGCGGGAGGCGAGTTCGGGCACCACGCCGCCATAGTCGGCGTGCATGGCGACCTGGCTGTAGAGCGCGTCGGCCACGAGGCCGCGGTCGCTGTCGAAGAGGGCGACGCCGGTCTCGTCGCAGGAAGTCTCGATGCCCAGTACGCGCATGGTGATGGCTCGGTAGTGCGGGGGAGGGCCGTATTCTACGCGCTTTGGCCGCGGGACGGCAGGGGCCGGGGTGGAAACGGTTTGCAAAGCCTGTGCCTCGGGTCTAGACTATTGTGCGCTGCAAGACTGGGTCGTGCACCCAGGTGGCGATTTCCCGTGACGCATCCGCCCGGGGTTTGTTGCTTTCCGGTACCGTCCGACGACGGTTCGCCGGCAAGGTCGGGCATGGTGCCAGCGGCAGGAGCCGCCCGCAGGGGTGTGCGTACTAACCGAACTCAAGTTTCCTAAGGTAGGTGAGTGCTTAATGCCTTCTGTCAAAGTACGTGATAACGAGCCGTTTGACGTCGCGCTGCGTCGCTTCAAGCGTTCCTGTGAAAAAGCCGGTGTTCTCTCCGAGGTTCGTCGTCGCGAGAACTACGAGAAGCCGACCGCAGAGCGCAAGCGCAAGGCGGCTGCCGCCGTCAAGCGCCATGCCAAGAAGCTTCAGCGCGAGCGCAAGCGTTTCGAACGGCTCTATTGATCCGTACTGGAGTCGGCCGCAGCGCATTGCGCGGGCCGTCTCAGGAGGGACGCCAAGCGGCCGCCATTAGGTGGCCGCTTGTTTTTTCCGCCGCGCGCTCGTTGTCGCCCCGCTCGAGGTAGTTCACCAGGATGGCCGGTCAGATTCCGCAGCGTTTCATCGATGACCTGCTGGCTCGCGTCGACGTGGTCGAGGTGGTCGGCGAGCGCGTGCAGTTGAAGAAGGCCGGGCGCAACTACTCGGGGCTCTGCCCCTTCCACCAGGAGAAGACGCCGTCGTTCACCGTCAGCGCCGACAAGCAGTTCTACCACTGCTTCGGCTGCGGTGCCCACGGCAGCGCCCTGCGCTTCCTGATGGAGTACGACAAGCTGCGCTTCCCGGAAGCCGTGGAGCAACTCGCCTCCCGTCTCGGCATGGAGGTGCCCCGGGAGGGCGCCGACGATCCGCGGGCACAGGCCCGGGAGCGCAAGCGCAAGGAGGGGGTCAACCTGCTCGAGCTCTCGGCGGCCTTCTTCCGCGAGCGGCTGAAGATGCCGGAAGCCGGCGCGGCCCGGGAGTACCTGGCGCGTCGCGGCCTGTCGTCCGAGGTCCAGCAGGCCTTCGGCATCGGCTATGCCCCCGACGGCTGGGAGGCGCTCAAGCGCCACCTGGACGAGCGGGGGATCCCCGAGGCGGTGCAGGTGGAGTATGGCCTGCTGGTGCACCGGGAGGAGAGCGGGCGCACCTATGACCGCTTCCGCGACCGGGTGATGTTCCCGATCCGCGACCTCAAGGGGCGCACCATCGCCTTCGGCGGGCGGGTGCTGGGCGATGCCAGGCCCAAGTACCTGAATTCGCCCGAGACGCCGGTGTTCCACAAGGGACGTGAGCTCTACGGGCTTTTCGAGGCGCGCCAGGCCGAATCGCGCCTCGAGCGCCTGGTGATCGTCGAGGGCTACATGGACGTGGTGGCCCTGGCACAGTTCGGCATCCGCAACGCCGTGGCGACGCTGGGGACCTCGACCAGCGAGGAGCATCTCTCCCGGCTGTTCCGGCTGGTGGGCGAGGTGGTGTTCTGCTTCGACGGCGATCGGGCGGGCCGCCAGGCGGCGGCCCGGGCGCTGGAGACGGTGCTGCCGCTGATGATCGACGGCCGCCAGGCGCGCTTCCTGTTCCTGCCCGAAGGCGAGGATCCGGACACCCTGGTGCGCCGCGAGGGCCCTGAGGCCTTCCAGGACCGCATCACCTGCGCCAGCCCGCTGTCGGAGTTTCTCTTCGACCAGGCGGCGGCGGGGCGCGACCTGGCCCGGATGGAGGATCGTGAACGCTATGCCAGCCAGGTGCTGACGGCGCTCGGCAGATTGCCGGAAGGCGTGCTCAAGTCGCTGATGCTCAGTGAACTCTCGCGGCGTACCGGCGTCGACCAGTCAAGCTTCGAGAGTTTGCTGGCGCGCAGCGCCCCGGGGAGCGACTCGGCGCCTAGCGAGGCGAGCGGGGGCGGCGATGAGCCCGACGTGCCGGGAAACGAGGTGCCACCCCCCGAGGGGGGCGGGCGGCGCGGGGCCGGTAGCGGCTCGCTGAGCCTGGTGGCGCGAATGCTGCAGCTGCTGGTGCACGAGCCGTTACTGATCGAGCGGGTGCCCGAGGGCGACGACTGGTGCCCGGCGGACGATAGCGATGGTGTGCTGTGCCGGGAGGTGATCCGGCTGCTGCGGGCGGGGCGCTACCGCAGCGCCCAGGTGCTGCTGGCGCACTTTCACGGCAGTCGCGAGGGCGAGCGGCTGGCGGAGCTGGCGCGTCGCGAGCCCCTGGTCCCGAGGGCGCTGCGGGGGACGGAGCTGGACAACTGGGTGGCCTACTTCCAGCGCCATCGCCGGCGGCGCTCGCCTCAGGAGGAGTACGACGCCCTGCTGGCCCGGATGCAGGCCGGGGAGCGGCTGTCGCCAGAGGAGCGTCAGCGGCTGAACGGGCTGTTGATGGAGCTGAAGGGGTGAGACTGGCCGTCGCATGTGGGAAGGGGCGTGGCGATCGCCGGAAATTGGCCACGGGGTTGATTTTCCTCCTACCATCACCATATACACCAGCGTCACATGAGCGGGACGCAACCTGACAACCTAACACACCTGAATGACCGCGCAAATACATCGAACTGGCAAAAGGGCGGTCTACCCCGCTATACTGTTCGGCTTATCGAGTTTTCTCCGCCTCAGTGCTTCAGGTGCTTCATTCTTCTTCGTCGAGATAGGGTTTCTATGGCTGGAAATGCGCAGCAGCAGTCACGTCTGAAGGAGTTGATCGCGCGCGGCAAGGAACAGGGCTACCTGACCTATGCCGAGGTCAACGACCATCTACCCGAGGATATCGCCGACCCGGATCAGGTGGAAGACATCATCGGCATGATCAATGACATGGGTATCAGCGTCGTCGAGGAGGCTCCCGACGAGGATACCCTGATGATGTCCGATCACTCCACCGACGAGTCGGCCGCCGAGGAGGCCGTGGCGGCGCTGGCAGCGGTGGAAAGCGATGTGGGCCGGACCACCGACCCGGTGCGCATGTACATGCGCGAGATGGGCACGGTGGAGCTGCTGACCCGCGAGGGTGAGATCGAGATCGCCAAGCGCATCGAGGAGGGCACGCGCGAAGTGATGTCGGCGCTGGCCTACCTGCCCGGTGCCGTGGAGTCCATCCTCGAGGCCTATGACGCCACCCAGGACGAGGAGGCGCCCGGGCGTCTGTCCGACCTCTTTTCCGGCTTCATCGATCCCGACGAGGGTATCCCCGGGGTGGCCGAGGCCGAGATCCCCGAGCCCGAGGTCAGTGACGATCTCGGTGACGACGTGGACGGCGACGGCGATGAGGACGCCGAGGACGACGATACCAGCAGCAGTGAGGGCGGCCCGGATCCCGAAGAGGCCAAGGCGCGCTTCGAGCAGATCCGTGAGCAGAATGCCCTGGTGCAGGCTGCCATCGAGAAGCACGGTCGTCGCTCCGCGGAGGCCCTGGCCGAGCAGGCGCGCCTGGCCGAGCTGTTCTCGCCGATCAAGCTGGTGCCGAAGCATTTCGAGCGGTTGGTCAACCAGGTTCGCATCAGCGTCGAGCAGGTGCGTGCTCAGGAGAAGGCCGTGATGCAGCTCTGCGTCAAGAAGGCTCGGGTGCCGCGCAAGACCTTCATCAAGACCTTCCCCGGCAGCGAGTCCCGTCCGGAGTGGCTGGACGAGTTTGCCGCCGCGAACCCGAAGTATGCCGACCGCCTCGAACCGCTGCGTGGCGATATCCAGCGCGCCCAGCGCAAGATCGCCTTCGAGGAGGAGATGGTCCGGCTGCCGGTGACCGAGATCAAGGAGGTCAATCGTCGCCTCTCCATCGGCGAGGCCAAGGCGCGCCGGGCCAAGAAGGAGATGGTCGAGGCCAATCTGCGCCTGGTGATCTCCATCGCCAAGAAGTACACCAACCGCGGCTTGCAGTTCCTGGACCTGATCCAGGAGGGCAACATCGGCCTGATGAAGGCGGTGGACAAGTTCGAATACCGTCGTGGTTACAAGTTCTCCACCTACGCCACCTGGTGGATCCGCCAGGCGATCACCCGCTCGATCGCCGACCAGGCGCGCACCATCCGTATCCCGGTGCACATGATCGAGACCATCAACAAGCTCAACCGCGTGTCGCGGCAGATGCTCCAGGAGATGGGGCGCGAGCCGACACCGGAAGAGCTCGGAGAGCGTCTCGAGATGCCCGAGGACAAGGTGCGCAAGGTGCTCAAGATCGCCAAGGAGCCGATCTCCATGGAGACGCCCATCGGTGACGACGACGACTCGCACTTGGGCGATTTCATCGAGGACGGCAGTATCCTGCTGCCCATCGACTCGGCCACCGGCGAGGGGTTGATCGAGGCCACCCGCAACGTGCTCGGCGGCCTCACCGCCCGCGAGGCCAAGGTGCTGCGCATGCGCTTTGGCATCGACATGAACACCGACCATACCCTCGAGGAGGTCGGCAAGCAGTTCGATGTCACCCGCGAGCGGATTCGCCAGATCGAGGCCAAGGCGCTGCGCAAGCTGCGCCACCCCAGCCGTTCGGAGCCGCTGCGCTCGTTCCTCGACGAGTGAGCCTGGAGCTCGGTACCAACGACGACGCCCGTGGCCAAGGCCGCGGGCGTCGTCGTTTCGGCCTGCCTCGTGAGCTACCCTGCCCGGCGGGCCAGGTGCCAGCGCCGGGCGAGCAGCGTCAGCTCGATCACCGCGATCAGGATCAGTGCATAGCCGAACAGCTCGACCACTTCCTCGGCGGCATCCTTGAAGGTGCGTGCATAGTGCTCCTGGAGCACCGCTTCCCAGAAGGCGCTGCGCCCGTAGAGTCGCGAGAAGACATAGGTGGTCAGCACCCCGGCGGCGAACAGGCCGAAGGAGAAGCTATTGGCGTAGGCGGCGAACTCGGCCAGGAAGCGGCGCCGTGCGCGGATCACCAGGTAGAGGCACGGCACGATCACCAGGGTCACCAGCAGTTGCCAGGCGCCGTCGAAGACGTAGCGGTCGAGGACGGCATCCTGCTCGCGGATCAGTGAACTGAAGACGAAGGCGAACACCAGCAGGGTAAGGGTGGGCAGCACCTTCAGTACCTGACGGGTGTAGAGCAGCAGCACCGAGGCGGTGAGCAGCAAGGCGCTCTGGGCCAGCTCGGTGAAGCCGCGCTCCGTGAAGCGCACACCGTGGAAGTGGAGGGCCTCGAGGTAGGCGCCCTGAGCCAGGGCGGCGATGAACAGGATATAGAGGGTGGCGCGCAGGCAGGTGGCAGCGAAGCCGATCGGCCAGGGTTGGCCGGGAGGCAGCTCATGGGGCATCTGGGAGTTCCGCGGTGATAATGGCATGCAATGTTGTATCGCATTGTATCGCCATCGTGCCATGCTGCCTATGGCCGGTTCAGTCCGGCGTGGCGGTTCGTCTCGCTTCCTCGACGATCCAGTCGTGCACCGCCAGGACCCGGCGATCGTCCAGGGCTCCCTGGGCATGCACGATGCCGTAATGCATGCCGGTGGCCACCCGCTGTGCAAAGGGGGCGATCAGCATACCGCTGCCGAGCTCGCCGCTGATCAGTGTCTGGCGGGCGATGGCCACCCCCATGCCGGCGGTGGCGGCCTCCATGATCAGCTGGTTGCGGTTGAAGGTGTAGCCACGGCGCACGTTGACATGGGGGGCCTCGATGGCTCGGAGATAATGCTCCCACTCGGCATAGTCGTGACTGCCGCGCCAGGCGGTGACATCGTGCAGCAGCGGGTACCAGGCCAGGTCCTCGGGTCGGCGCAGCGGCGGGCGACCGCGCAGCAGGGAAGGCGAGCAGACCGGAAAGATCCGCTCCTCCATCAGTGGTGTGATCGAGAAGCCGGGGTAGTGGCCGTCGTTGAGATCGATGGCCAGGTCGAAGTCGCCTTCACGCAGCGAGATGTTGCTGTCCTCGGCGATCACGTGCAGCTCGATGTCGGGAAAGCGCGCCTGCAGCCGCGGCAGTCGCGGCATCAACCAGCGGGCCAGGAAAGAGGGCACCGAGCGCAGGCGGATGATACCGCTCATCACCCCGCTGCGCAGCCGCTTCACCTCGAGCCCCACCGCCTGGTAGGCCTGGTCCACCACCGCCGCCAGGCGCTTGCCTTCCTCGGTGAGCTCCAGCTGGCGTGGCCGGCGCCGGAACAGCTTGAACCCCAGGCGCTCCTCCAGCTGCTTGATCTGCTGGCTCACCGCGCCGGTGGTGACGTGCAGCTCCTCGGCGGCGCGGGTGAAGGAGAGATGGCGGGCGCTGATCGCGAAGACCTTCAGCCAGGCATGGGTCTGGGCATTGAGATGACGGCTCATGGTTCAGTTCTGCTAAATTGAGAAGGAGATATTATCGATTGTGGGCGACCGGCGAACAGAGTGACCATAGCGTAAATGCCTCGTCGAGGCACCCATGCATGCACGATGATGGGCTCAGTGGTTTAGTCAGGCTCATGTATTGTGTCGAAATGGTCTTGATGGCGACGGCCGGTGTCGCCCTGGAGCAAGCGAGATGTCCATCAGTGTGTTCGACCTGTTCAAGATCGGCGTAGGCCCGTCGAGCTCCCATACCGTGGGGCCCATGCGGGCTGCCTATGATTTCCTCGAGGAGCTGCGTGCGCGGGACCTGCTGGAGCGGGTGGCTCGACTGGAGGTGCAGCTGTTCGGCTCGCTCTCGGCCACGGGCATCGGCCACGGTACCGACCGGGCCGTGATCGTGGGGCTGATGGGTGAGCGCCCCGACCACATCGACCCGGCGATCATCGGCCCCTGCATCGAGGAACTGCTGGAGTCCGGCACCCTGCTGCTGGATGGCCACCTGGCGATTCCCTTCCACTGGGCCCGGGACATGCAGCTGCACGACGAAAGCCTGCCGCATCACCCGAATGCCATGCGCCTGATCGCCCATGGGCACAGCGATGAGCTGCACCGCAACACCTACTATTCGGTGGGGGGCGGCTTCGTGGTCGATGAGGAGCAGGCCCGCTCCGGCGAGTTGGACAGCGACAGGACGGCCCTGCCCTACGATTTCAACTCCGCCGCCGAACTGATGGCGCTGTGCCGCATGCATGACCTGCGGATCAGCGAACTGATGCTGGAGAACGAGAAGGCGTGGCGCAGCGAGGCCGAGGTCCGCAGCGGGCTGTGGGAGATCTGGCAGGCCATGCAGGCCTGCGTGGAGACCGGCCTGCACAACGAGGGCATCCTGCCCGGCGGCCTCAACGTGCGCCGGCGTGCCGCGGCGCTGCATCGTCGCCTGCTGGCCACGGAGAATGACGGCAGCCTGATCGCCTCGACCTTCTCCGCCATGGACTGGGTCAATGTCTTCGCCCTGGCGGTGAACGAGGAGAACGCCGCCGGTGGCCGCATGGTCACCGCGCCTACCAACGGGGCGGCCGGCATCATTCCCGCGGTACTTCACTACTACATGAAGTTCCAGTCCGGTGCGGATGAGCGCGATGTGGTCGACTTCCTGCTCGCCGCCGGGGCGGTGGGCATCCTGTGCAAGAAGAACGCTTCGATCTCCGGTGCCGAGGTGGGCTGTCAGGGCGAGGTGGGTTCGGCCTGCGCCATGGCGGCGGCGGGCCTCGCCGAGGTCATGGGGGGCAGTGTGCCCCAGGTGGAGAATGCCGCCGAGATCGGCCTGGAGCATAACCTGGGGCTGACCTGCGACCCGGTGGGCGGGCTGGTGCAGGTACCCTGCATCGAGCGCAACGCCATCGCCTCGGTGAAGGCGATCAACGCCGCCCAGATGGCCCTGCGCGGCGACGGCGAGCACTTCATCTCGCTGGACAAGGTGATCCGCACCATGCGCGACACCGGGGCCGACATGCAGGAGAAGTACAAGGAGACCTCCCGCGGCGGTCTCGCGGTCAATGCCATCGAGTGCTGAGGCCTCACAGCGAAAACACCTTGCAGAACAGCGATGATTGCATTGCGGCGCGATGCCCTCCCCGGGCATCGCGCTTTTTGTTTGCAAGCTATTGAAGTTCCTTGTTCCTACGCCATTGGTCGAGTTCGGCCATTCAACTGTTGCCGAGCGGTTTCGACTCCTCTAGCTTACGTTAACGTAAAGGTTAGAGGGTTCTCCGGGCCGGTACACGAGGTGACCGGATCCATGCCGGCAAGGCCATAACAACGACAACGGCGACAACAACGATAAACGCATCAACGGCGGATCGTTCGAGGCGATCCAGAGAGGACGACACATGACCCAGGAGTTGATACTGGAGACTCGCGGGTTGACCAAGGAATTCCGCGGTTTCACCGCCGTGGACGACGTCAACCTGCAGGTCCGGGAAGGGCATATCCACGCCCTGATCGGCCCCAACGGCGCCGGCAAGACCACCGTCTTCAACCTGCTCACCAAGTTCCTGCCGCCCACCCGCGGCGAGATCCTCTACCGCGGCAAGCCGATCACCGGCATGAAGGCCAACCAGATCGCCCGCCTGGGGCTGGTGCGCTCCTTCCAGATCTCGGCGGTCTTCGCCCACATGACCGCACTGGAGAACGTGCGCGTGGCGCTGCAGCGCCGGTTGGGCACCTCCTTTCATTTCTGGAAGTCCGAGCGGACCCTCGATCACCTCAACGACCGGGCCATGGAACTGCTCGACGAGGTCGGCCTGCGCGAGTACGCCGACGTGCTCACCGTGGAGATGCCCTACGGCCGCAAGCGGGCGCTCGAGGTGGCGACCACCCTGGCGCTGGAGCCCACCATGATGCTGCTCGACGAGCCGACCCAGGGCATGGGCGCCGAGGACGTCGACCGCATCGTCGAGCTGATCCGGCGCGTGGCCAGGGGCCGCACCGTGCTGATGGTGGAGCACAACCTCAGCGTGGTCAGCCGGTTGTGCGACCGCATCACCGTGCTGGCCCGCGGGGCGGTGCTGGCCGAGGGCGACTACGCCAGCGTCTCCGCCGACCCGCGGGTCAGGGAGGCCTACATGGGCAGCGAGGCGACGGAAGAGGAGGCCAGCGCATGAGCCAGGCAGCCGAGGCGATCAGCGAGTACCGCGACCTGGACGGCGCCGAGATGCTGCGGGTCAGTGACCTGCATGCCTTCTACGGCGAGTCGCACATCCTGCACGGCGTCGACTTCGACGTGAAGCGCGGCGAGCTGGTGACCCTGCTGGGGCGCAACGGCGCCGGGCGCAGCACCACCCTCAAGGCGATCATGAACATGGTGGGGCGGCGCACCGGCTCGATCATGATCAACGGCACCGAGACCCTCGGCATGAAGCCGCACCGCATCCCGCGGCTGGGGGTCGGCTACTGCCCCGAGGAGCGCGGCATCTTCGCCAGCCTCGACGTCGAGGAGAACCTGCTGCTGCCGCCCACGGTGCGCTCCGGCGGCATGGGCATCGACGAGATCTACGCGATGTTCCCCAACCTCTTCGAGCGCCGGCGCAGCCAGGGCACCCGGCTTTCCGGGGGCGAGCAGCAGATGCTGGCCATGGCGCGCATCCTGCGCACCGGGGCACGGCTGCTGCTGCTCGACGAGATCACCGAGGGGCTGGCCCCGGTCATCGTCCAGGCGCTGGGCGAGGTGCTGGTCAAGCTCAGGGATCGCGGCATGACCATCGTGCTGGTGGAGCAGAACTTCCGCTTCGCCGCGCCGCTGGCCGATCGTCATCTGGTGATGGAGCACGGCCGGATCATCGAGGAGATCTCGGCGGCCGAGTTGCCCTCGCGCCGCGACGATCTCAACTCGATGCTGGGGGTCTGAGCGGCGTTCGCGCTCCCGCCCCGCGCAGGTCGCACTTTCCGGCAATCGCCACGACAACGCTTGTTACCTACCACTGCAACAACAACAAAGGGCCCTGTCGGGCCCATGGAGACGAAGATGACCTTCATCAGGAAGACCCTCGCCAGCAGCATCGCCCTCGCCGCCACCGCCATGATGGCCACCGGCGCCCAGGCCGAGATCAGCGACAACGAGGTGCGCATCGGCTATCTGGCCGACATGTCCGGCACCTACCGTGACCTGGCCGGTCCGGGCGGCCTGGAAGCCCTGCGCATGGCCGTGGAGGACTTCGGTGGCAGCGTCAACGGCGCCCCCATCGAGGTGTTCAGCGCCGACGACCGCAATAGCGCCGACGTCGGCGCCAACACCGTGCGCGGCTGGGTCGATGAGCGCAACGTCGACCTGGTCGCCGGCCTGGTGGCATCCTCGGTGACCATCGCCGTGACCAAGGTGCTCGAGGAGAACAACGGCCTGGGCATCGTCTCCGGCTCTGCGGCCTCGAGCATCACCAACGAGCACTGCACGCCGAATCACATCCACTGGGTCTATGACACCTACCCGCTGGCCAACGGCACCGCCAAGGCGGTCGTCGACCAGGGCGGCGACAGCTGGTTCCTGCTCACCGCCGACTATGCCTTCGGCCACGCCCTGGAGGGCGATGTGGAGAAGGTGGTCACCGAGAACGGCGGCACCATCGTCGACAAGATCCGCCATCCGTTTCCGACCAGTGACTTCTCCTCCTATATCCTCCAGGCCCAGGGGTCGGGGGCCAAGATCATCGGCCTGGCCAACGCCGGCGCCGATACCGTCAATGCCATTACCGCCGCCAGCCAGTTTGGCGTGGTGCAGGGGGGCCAGAAGCTCGCCGGCCTGCTGATCTTCCTCAACGACGTTCATGCCATGGGCCTCGAGGCCACCCAGGGCCTGTTGCTGACCACCGGCTGGTACTGGGACATGGACGACGAGGCGCGCGAGTGGGCCGAGCGCTACTACGAACGCACCGAGCGCATGCCGACCATGGTCCAGGCGGGCATCTACTCCAGCACCATGCACTACCTGAAGGCCATGGAAGAGGTCGGCACCGACGATCCCATGACGGTCAAGGCGAAGATGGCCGAGACGCCGGTCAACGACTTCTTCTCCCGTAATGGCCACATCCGCGAGGATGGCCGCATGGTCCACGACATGTACCTGGCCCAGGTGAAGTCCCCGGCCGAGTCCACCGGCGAGTGGGATGTCTACGAGATCCTCGCCACGATCCCCGCAGAGGATGCCTATCGGCCGCTCTCCGAGAGCCAGTGCGACCTGGTCCAGAACTGAGTAGAGCCCGAAGCGGCGGTGGCCTCGGCCGCCGCCCCTCTGACGAGAGGTCCATGACATGACGATGATATTCGGAGTGCCGTTGGCGGTATTCATGGGCCAGTTGATGCTGGGCCTGATCAACGGCGCCTTCTACGCCCTGCTGAGCCTGGGGCTGGCGGTGATCTTCGGCCTGCTGAAGATCGTCAACTTCGCCCACGGGGCCATGTACATGCTGGGGGCCTTCGCCACCCTGCTGGGGATGCGCTACCTGGGCATCGGCTACTGGGTGGCACTGCTGCTGGTGCCCATCGTGGTGGGTGGCCTGGGGATGGTGATCGAGCGCCTGATCCTGCGCCGTATCGCCCACCTCGATCATCTCTACGGCCTGCTGCTGACCTTCGGCCTGGCGCTGATCTTCGAGGGCACCCTGATCAACGTCTTCGGGGTGTCGGGCTCCAGCTACCCGACGCCGGCAGCACTGCAGGGCGGCTTCCAACTGGGCTTCATGTTCCTGCCCACCTATCGTGCCTGGGTGCTGGTGGCGGCCCTCGCGGTCTGCCTGGGTACCTGGTACGTCATCGAGCGTACCCGCCTCGGGGCCTACCTGAGGGCGGGGACCGAGAACCCCGCGCTGATGCAGGCCTTCGGCGTCAACGTGCCGCTGCTGGTCACCCTGACCTACGGCTTCGGCGTGGCGCTGGCTGCCTTCGCCGGGGTGCTCGCCGCGCCGCTCTACCCGGTCTCGCCCACCATGGGCTCGAGCCTGCTGATCGTGGTCTTCGCGGTGGTGGTGATCGGCGGCATGGGCTCGATCCTCGGCGCCGTGCTCACCGGCCTGGGCATGGGGCTGATCGAGGGGCTCACCAAGGTCTACTATCCCGAGGCCGCCAACACCGTGATCTTCCTGGTGATGATCCTGGTGCTGATGCTGCGTCCCGCGGGACTCTTCGGCAAGGAGGCATGACGACATGGCCACCACGCAAACCCTGACCCCGGCCATGGAGCGGCAGCGCAATGCCCGTCTGCGCCGTGGCATGCTCTATCTGGTCCTGATCGCCATCGGCCTCGCGGCGCCCTTCGTCGCCTACCCGGTGTTCCTGATGAAGGTGCTGTGCTTCGCGCTGTTCGCCTGCGCCTTCAACCTGCTGCTCGGCTATGCGGGGCTGCTCTCCTTCGGTCACGCGGCCTTCCTGGCCACCGGTGGTTACGTCACCGGCTTCCTGCTGTCGAGCTATCCGGGGCTGACGCCGGAGCTGGGCATCCTGGTGGGCACCCTCGCCGCCGTGGTAGTAGGCGCCCTGTTCGGGGCCCTGGCGATCCGCCGCCAGGGGATCTACTTCGCCATGGTGACCCTGGCCCTGGCGCAGATGATGTTCTTCGTCTTCATCCAGGCCCCCTTCACCGGCGGCGAGGATGGCCTGCACGGCGTGCCGCGCGGCGCGCTGTTCGGCCTGATCAGCCTGCGCAGCAACCTGGCCATGTACTACTTCGTGTTCGCCGTCTTCCTGATCGGTTTCGCCATCATCCAGCGCACCGTGCACTCGCCCTATGGCCAGGTGCTCAAGGCGATTCGCGAGAACGAGCCACGCGCCGTCTCGCTCGGCTACAACGTCGACGCCTACAAGCTGGTGGCCTTCGTGCTCTCTGCGGGCCTGGCCGGCCTGGCTGGCTCCACCAAGACGGTGGTGTTCCAGCTCGCCTCGCTGACCGACGCCCACTGGCACATGTCCGGCGAGGTGATCCTGATGACCCTGCTGGGCGGGGTGGGCACGCTGTTCGGCCCACTGGTGGGCGCCGGCCTGGTGGTCAGCCTGCAGCACATGCTGGCGCAGTCGCCACTCGGCAACTGGGTGAGCGTGATCCTGGGCCTGATCTTCGTGCTCTGCGTGCTGAGCTTCCGCAGCGGGATCGTCGGCGAGATCGCCAAGAGCGTGCGCAAGAACTTCAAGTGAGCCTGTGTCTGGCCGTCCGGGCGCCCTGCGGGGCGCCCTTCTTGCTCACGACACTCAGGCCGTGCAGCGCTGAGTCGGCAGCGTCTCGGCGATATGCTCGACCAGGTAGTCAATGAACTGGCGTACCTTGGGCGAGCGGTGGCGGTGGCGGGGATAGACCGCCCACACCGCCGTATCGCTGTGCCGATAGGCATCGAGCACCGCCACCAGCGCGCCGCTGTCCAGGTACTCCTCCACGTAGTAGTCGGGCAACTGGGCGAGCCCCAGCCCCTTGAGAGCGGCATCCAGCAGGGCCGGGCCGGAGTTGGCCTCCCAGGCCCCCTCCACGCGGACTTCCCGGCGCACGCCGTCGACATCGAAGCGCCAGTGGTCCCGGGAGCCGATCAGGCAGCGGTGGTGGGCCAGTTCGGCGAGGGAATGGGGCTGCGAGATCCGCGTGAAGTAGGCCGGGGAACCCACCACGTATTCGCGCCGCTCGCAGATCCGCCGGGCGATCAGCGTCGAGTCCTTGAGCGTGCCCATGCGAATGGCGATGTCGTAGCCCTCGTCGATGATGTCCACCTGGCGGTTGGTGAAATGCATGCGCACCTCGAGCTGGGGGTGCAGGCAGAGGAAGTCGTTGATCAGCGGTGCGATGAAGCGCTCGCCGAAGGTAGTGGCCGAGGTCAGCTTGAGTATCCCGCGCGGTCGGGCCTGGAGGTCGTTGATGGCGGCCTCGGCCTCGCGGAAGCCGTCGAACAGGTGATGGCAGTGCTCGTAGTAGAGGGCGCCGGCATCGGTCAGGCGGATCTGGCGCGTGGTACGGTAGAGTAGAGTGGTACCCAACTGGTTCTCCAGCTGGCTGACCAGCCGGCTGACATGGGAGTTGGAGACCTTGAGGTGGCTTGCCGCCGCCGCGAAGGTGCCGAGGCGGACCACCTCCACGAAGGCTTCGATTCGATCCCAGCGTTGCATCAGCGCTCCAGGGCGGGTGGATTATTGCTCATTGGCAATAATGTAGTGTAGTTGGTGCAGTTTATCTCATGGCGCCCGGTTACCTAGACTGAGGAGTGTCCTTTACCCCCTACGCCTATTATCAGGAGAGTCCCCATGAAATCACGCGCCGCCGTCGCCCTGGCCGCGGGCCAGCCGCTCGAGCTGACCGAGATCGACGTCGAGGGACCCAGGGCCGGCGAGGTGCTGGTGCGCATCGCGGCCACCAGCGTCTGCCACACCGATGCCTTCACCCTCTCCGGGGCCGACCCGGAGGGGCTCTTCCCCTCGGTGCTGGGCCATGAGGGCGCCGGGGTCGTCGAGGAGGTGGGCGAAGGCGTCACCAGCCTCAAGCCCGGCGATCATGTCATTCCGCTCTATACCGCCGAGTGTGGCAAGTGCAAGTTCTGCCTTTCCGGCAAGACCAACCTGTGCCAGTCGGTGCGCGCCACCCAGGGCCAGGGCCTGATGCCCGATGGCACCTCGCGCTTCTCGCTCGACGGCAAGATGCTGCACCACTACATGGGCTGCTCCACCTTCTCGGAGTACACCGTGCTGCCCGAGGTATCGCTGGCCAAGGTCTCCCGGGAAGCGCCGCTGGACAAGATCTGCCTGCTCGGCTGCGGCGTGACCACCGGCATCGGCGCGGTGCTCAACACCGCCAAGGTGGAGCCGGGCTCGACCGTAGCGGTGTTCGGCCTCGGCGCCATCGGCCTGGCGGTGATCCAGGGCGCGGTGATGGCCAAGGCGTCACGGATCATCGCCATCGACGTCAACCCGGACAAGTTCGAGCTGGCGCGCCAGTTCGGTGCCACCGAGTTCGTCAACCCCAAGGACCACGCCGACCCGATCCAGCAGGTGATCGTCGACCTGACCGACGGCGGGGTCGACTACTCCTTCGAGTGCATCGGCAACGTCAACGTGATGCGCTCGGCGCTGGAGTGTTGCCACAAGGGCTGGGGCGAGTCGGTGATCATCGGCGTGGCCGGGGCCGGCGAGGAGATCTCCACGCGGCCGTTCCAGCTGGTCACCGGGCGGGTGTGGAAGGGCTCGGCGTTCGGCGGGGTCAAGGGGCGCACCGAGCTGCCGGGCTATGTGGAGCGCTACATGAACGGCGAGATCAACATCGACGACTTCATCACCCATGACCTGCCCTTCGAGCAGATCAACGAGGCCTTCGAGCTGCTGCACGCGGGCAAGAGCATCCGCAGCGTGCTCCATTACTGAGGGGCGATCGCCATGACCATGATGGAAAACCTCGAGCTGGTGTCGGCCAACAAGAGTTTCGGTGGTTGGCACAAGCGCTACCGCCACCGTTCCCGGGCGCTGGATTGCGAGATGGTGTTCGCCATCTTCCTGCCGCCCCAGGCGGAGACCCGGCGCGTCCCGCTGCTGTGGTGGCTCTCCGGGCTGACCTGCACCGACGAGAACTTCATGCAGAAGGCCGGTGCCCACCGCCTCGCCGCGGAACTGGGCATCGCCATCGTCTGCCCGGACACCAGCCCCCGGGGCACCGACCTGCCCGGCGAGCATGACAGCTATGACTTCGGCTCCGGCGCTGGCTTCTACGTCAATGCCACCCGGGAACCCTGGAAGCAGCACTACCGCATGTATGACTACGTGACCGAGGAGCTGCCGTCGGTGGTACGGCAGCACTTCCCGGTCAACGGCCGCGAATCGATCAGCGGCCACTCCATGGGTGGCCATGGCGCCCTGATCATGGCCCTGCGCCGGCCCGGTCACTACCGCTCGGTGTCGGCCTTCTCACCGATCGTCAATCCGACCCAGTGCCCCTGGGGCCAGAAGGCCTTCTCCGGTTACCTGGGCGACGACGCCGGCAGCTGGACCCAATACGACGCCTGCGAGCTGGTGGCACGGGGGGCCTCGAGCCAGCCGCTGTTCGTCGATCAGGGCGAGGCGGACGACTTCCTCGAGGAGCAGCTCAGGCCCGAGCGCCTGGAGGCGGTGTGTGCCGAGCATGAGCATCCGCTGACGCTGCGACGACAACCCGGCTATGACCACAGCTACTTCTTCATCGCCTCCTTCATCGAGGACCACCTGCGTTATCATGCCGAGCACCTGAACAAGGGCTGAGGGGGCGGGGTCGGATATTCCGCGCCGGCATCGCGATGGTGCCGGCGCGGCGGTGATAGTGTCCCGGTGACGGGGCATCGAACGATTGTGTTCCCCCCAATGGCATGCAACTATCTGCAGTATTGCAGGTGGCAGCCAGTGGGGCCGGGATCACCGGCATGACCATGGCCTTCTGCAGACAATGACAACCTTGACTTCCGTGACACCGGCCCCCACGGGGCGTCGGGGTGTGGAGGGATGACGATGAAAGACGATCCTCGAGCCCCTGCTGAACATGACAGGACACAGACCCTCGGTTTTCTCCTGCTGGACAACTTCACGCTCATTTCTCTCGCTTCCGCCATCGAGCCGTTGCGCATGGCCAACCAGTTGGCCGGCCGTGAGCTCTACCGCTGGTACACCCTGAGCGTCGACGGCGAGCCGGTCAGGGCCAGCGACGGCCTGCAGGTGACCCCGGATGTGGCGATCTCGGTTCCGCTGACGCTGGACATGGTGGTCGTCTGCGGTGGTGTCGGGCCGAATCGCAGCGTGCAGCGCGAGCACGTGGCCTGGTTGCAGGCCCAGGCGCGGCTTTCCCGGCGGCTCGGTGCCATCTGCACCGGCAGCTGGGCCCTGGCCAAGGCCGGGCTGCTGGACGGCTACGAGACCAGCATCCACTGGGAGTGCCTGGCCGCCATACAGGAGGCCTTCCCACGGGTGGTGCTGACCACCCGGCTGTTCTCCATCGACCGCGACCGGGCCTCGGCCTCGGGGGGCACGGCGCCGCTCGACATGATGCTCACCCTGATCGGTCGCGACCACGGCCGGGAACTCGCCGCCGGGATCTCGGAGATGTTCATCTGCGACCGGGTGCGCAATGAGCATGACCACCAGCGGGTGCCGCTCAAGCACGTGCTGGGTACGACCCAGCCCAAGCTGCTGGAGATCGTCGCCCTGATGGAGGCCAACCTGGAAGAGCCCATCGGCCTCGACGAACTGGCCGACTACGTGGACGTCTCCCGCCGCCAGCTGGAGCGGCTGTTCCAGAAATACCTGCACTGCTCGCCGTCGCGCTACTACCTCAAGCTGCGCCTGACCCGGGCCCGCCAACTGCTCAAGCAGACCACGATGTCGATCATCGAGGTGGCTTCGGCCTGCGGCTTCGTCTCGACGCCGCACTTCTCCAAGTGCTACCGGGAGTTCTTCGGCATGCCGCCCCGCGACGAGCGGCTGGGCAGCGGCACGATCAACCTCTCGCCGGTGGCCATGGAGAAGGGGGCGGCGCCCCTGTTGCAGGACGCGTCCTTCGAGGCCGTGCCGCTGGAGCCGGTCTCCAGCGCCGTGGTCGCCCTCGACCAGGCGCGGGGCGAGCCCACCTATGCCAGCGTGCGGTTGAAGCCATGAGGAGGGCTTGATGCGGTTTGCCGTCATCCCGCGGCCATCCGGTTTTCCCCCTTGCGAGGCCCCGACGCGATGATCGTGCCATGGCACCGGGCAGGACGCCTGCTGGCGTTGATGCTGCTCGGCTTCGTGGGGCTCTCGCTGCTGCTGGTGCTGCTGTTCCGGGTGCTGCCGGTATTCGGCTCCATGGTGATGGTCGAGCGCAAGGTGCAGTCCTGGGTGGCCGGTGAGCCGATCCGCATCGAGCACCAGTGGCGCGCCCGGGAGGCGCTCTCAGACCATGCCAAGCTGGCGGTGATCGCCGCCGAGGATCAGCGTTTCCCGAGGCACCATGGCTTCGATGTCGACGAGATGCGTCGCGCCTGGGAAGCCAGCCGCAACGGCAACCGCCTGCGCGGGGCCAGCACCATCAGCCAGCAGACCGCCAAGAACCTCTTCCTGTGGACCGGACGCAGCTGGTTGCGCAAGGGCCTGGAGGCTTGGTTCACCCTGCTGATCGAGACGCTGTGGCCCAAGGAGCGCATCCTCGAGGTCTATCTCAATATCGTCGAGTGGGATCACGGCGTCTTCGGTCTGCAGGCCGCCGCCCAGCACTATTTCGGCGTCTCGGCGGACCAGCTCACTGCCCACCAGGCCAGCCGCCTGGCCGCCATCCTGCCCAATCCGCGAGGCTGGGACGCCGCCCGCCCCGCTCCCCACGTGGAGCGACGCAGCGCCTGGATCCGCCAGCAGATGAACAACCTGGGCGGCATCGCCTACCTGGAACAGCTCTAGCACTATTTTCGCTCTTGCCCATGACTATCGTCGCGATCGCGACAGCGATGACGTTTTTGGAATTCTCCCCGTCGCTTCCAAGCGCCGGACCGGGGTGAGCCGGGGCTATGCTGCCGGCAAGTCGTTCACAACCCCGGAGCCCCCGACATGACCCCCAGAGAGCTGCACGACGACGCCATCGTCATCGATGGCTTGATCATCGCCAAGTGGAACCGCGAGCTGTTCGAGGACATGCGGCGCGGTGGCCTCACCGCCGCCAACTGCACCGTCTCGGTGTGGGAAGGGTTCCAGGCCACCGTGGACAACATCGTCAAGTCCAACACCCTGATGGCCGAGTGCAGCGACCTGGTGCGTCCGGTGCGCACCACCGCCGACATCACCCGGGCCAAGGAGGAGGGCAAGACCGGCATCCTCTACGGTTTCCAGAACGCCCATGCCTTCGAGGACCAGATCGGCTACGTCGAGGTCTTCAAGCAGCTCGGCGTGGGCATCGTGCAGATGTGCTACAACACCCAGAACCTGGTGGGCACCGGCTGCTACGAGCGCGACGGTGGCCTCTCCGGCTTCGGCCGCGAGATCGTCGCCGAGATGAACCGCGTCGGCATCATGTGCGACCTCTCCCATGTCGGCGAGAAGACCTCCACCGAGGTGATCGAGGCCTCCACCAAGCCGGTCTGCTACTCCCACTGCCTGCCCTCCGGGCTCAAGGAGCACCCGCGCAACAAGTCCGACGCCGAGCTCAAGTTCATCGCCGATCGCGGCGGCTTCGTCGGCGTGACCATGTTCACCCCCTTCCTGCGTGCCGGCATCGATGCCACCGTCGACGACTACGTCGAGGCGATCGAGTACGTGATGAACATCGTCGGCGAGGACGCCATCGGCATCGGCACCGACTTCACCCAGGGCCACGACCAGAACTTCTTCGAGTGGCTCACCCACGACAAGGGCTATGCCCGCCGCCTGACCCGCTTCGGCAAGATCATCAACCCCGAGGGCATCCGCACCATCGGCGAGTTCCCCAATCTCACCGAGGCGCTGCTGCGCCGCGGCTTCAGCGAGTCCCAGGTGAGGAAGATCATGGGCGAGAACTGGGTGCGCGTGCTGAAAGACGTCTGGGGCGACTGATAACACCCTTCCCACTTTGCATCGCCCGAGGGGGGCGCCGGCGGCAGGCCTGCCGCCGGAAAGCCCCTGTCGACTGACGGCCAAGAACAACGAGTTTAGAGGACTACCACCGTGACCAAGATGGCCCCCGAACTGCCCATCGACGTGGACACCGAGACCGGTGTCTGGACCACCGACGCCCTGCCGATGCTCTATGTGCCGCGGCACTTCTTCATCAACAACCATGTCGCCGTCGAAGAGGCCCTGGGCGCAGAGAAATACGCCGAGATCCTCTACCACGCCGGCTACAAGAGCGCCTGGCACTGGTGCGAGAAGGAGGCCGAATGCCATGGCCTCGAGGGCGTGGACGTCTTCGAACACTACATGACGCGGCTCTCCCAGCGCGGCTGGGGAAAGTTCATCACCGAGGCCATCGACCTCGAGGCGGGTACCTGCCGGGTGCGCCTGGAGCATAGCGCCTTCGTCTACCAGCTGGGCAAGGTCGGTCGCAAGGTGGAGTACATGTTCACCGGCTGGTTCGCCGGGGCCATGGATCAGATCCTCGCTGCCCGCGGCAGCAGCCTGCGTACCGTCGCCGAGCAGACCCAGAGCGCCGCCGAGGAAGGCTGCGAGGTGGGCTATTTCGAGACCAAGCCGCTGACCGGCGCCGCCCACTAATCCCGGGGACGAGGAGAGAGAACCATGGCATTCGACGCGATCTTCCAGCCGATCGAGATCGGCAAGCTCACCATCCGTAACCGGGTCGTCAGCACCGCCCACGCCGAGGTGCATGCCACCGACGGCGGCATGACCACCGACCGCTACGTCAAGTACTACGAGGAGAAGGCCAAGGGGGGCTGCGGCCTGTGCATCTGCGGCGGCTCCTCGGTGGTCTCCATCGACAGCCCCCAGGGCTGGTGGAGCTCGGTGAACCTCTCCACCGACCGGATCATCCCGCACTTCCAGAACCTCGCCGATGCCGTGCACAAGCACGGCGGCAAGATCATGATCCAGATCACCCATATGGGGCGCCGCTCGCGTTGGGACGGCTACGACTGGTCGACCCTGCTGTCGCCCTCCGGCATCCGCGAGCCGGTGCACCGCTCCACCTGCAAGACCATCGAGGAGGAGGAGATCTGGCGCATCATCGGCGACTTCGCCCAGGCCGCACGCCGGGCCAAGGAAGGCGGCCTCGACGGCGTCGAGCTCTCCGCCGTGCACCAGCACCTGATCGACCAGTTCTGGAGCCCGCGGGTCAACAAGCGCGAGGACCAGTGGGGCGGCAGCTTCGAAAACCGCATGCGCTTCGGCATGGAAGTGCTCAAGGCGGTGCGCGCCGAGGTCGGCGACGACTTCGTGGTGGGCATGCGCATCTGCGGTGACGAGTTCCACCCGGACGGCCTCTCCCACGAGGACATGAAGCAGATCGCCGCCTACTACGATGCCACCGGCCAGGTGGACTTCTTCGGCGTGGTCGGCTCCGGCTGCGACACCCACAACACCCTGGCCAACGTCATTCCCAACATGTCCTACCCGCCGGAGCCCTTCCTGCACCTGGCGGCGGGCATCAAGGAAGTGGTCAGCGTGCCGGTGATCCACGCCCAGAACATCAAGGACCCTAACCAGGCCCAGCGCATCCTGGAAGGCGGCTATGTGGACCTGGTGGGCATGACCCGGGCGCATATCGCCGACCCGCACCTGATCGCCAAGATCAAGATGGGCCAGATCGACCAGATCAAGCAGTGCGTGGGCGCCAACTACTGCATCGACCGCCAGTACCAGGGCCTCGACGTGCTGTGCATCCAGAACGCCGCCACCTCCCGCGAGTACATGGGCCTGCCGCATATCATCGAGAAGAGCGAAGGGCCCAAGCGCAAGGTCGTGGTGGTGGGCGGTGGCCCCGGCGGCATGGAGGCGGCCCGCGTCGCCGCCGAGCGCGGCCACGAGGTGACCCTGTTCGAGGCCGCCGAGGCCCTCGGCGGGCAGATCACCATCGCCGCCCAGGCCCCGCAGCGCGACCAGATCGCCGGCATCACCCGCTGGTATCAGCTGGAGCTGGCGCGCTTGAACGTGGACCTGCGCCTGGGCACCCGTGCCGACGAGGCGACCCTGCTCGACCTGCGCCCGGATATCGTGGTGCTGGCCACCGGCGGTCATCCCTTCCTGGAGCAGGATCCGCAGTGGGGCTACTCCGAGAATCCCGAGGAGAGCCTGGTGGTCAGCACCTGGGACGTGCTCAACGGCAAGGTGGCCCCGGGCAAGAACGTGCTGATCTACGACACCATCTGCGAGTTCTCCGGGCTCTCGGCAGCGGACTACCTGGCCGACAAGGGCGCCAAGGTCGAGATCGTCACCGACGATATCAAGCCGGGTGCCGCGGTGGGGGGGACCACCTTCCCGACCTACTACCGCAGCCTCTACGAGAAGGAGGTGATCATGTCCTCCGACCTGCTGCTGCACAAGGTCTACCGGGAGGGCGACGGCCTGGTGGCGGTGCTCGAGAACGAATACACCGGCGCCCTGGAGGAGCGCGTGGTCGACCAGGTGGTGGTGGAGAACGGCGTGCGTCCCGACGAGGCCCTCTACTACGCCCTCAAGGAGCAGTCCCGCAACAAGGGGCAGGTGGATCTGGAGGCGCTCTACGCCATCCAGCCCCAGCCCTGCCTGAGCGAGGCGGGGGACGGCTTCCTGCTGTTCCGCCTGGGCGACTGCACGGCGCCGCGTAACACCCACGCGGCCATCTACGACGCCCTGCGGATCTGCAAGGACTTTTAACTCGAGCGCGAAGCCGGAGATGCGGGCGCCGGGGGCAGGCCGTAGCGAGGGTCATTTGCCATGGATGGCAAATGTAGCGCCCAGGGACGGGTTCACAGCGCCCTCGCAGAGGTCTGTCGCCGGAGCAGCCCCGTCGCTCAAGCTAGTTGTTCCAGACATGAGGTGAGTACCATGCTCGAGACGCTCTTGCCGATCCTGATCTTCGCCGCCCTGGGCCTGGCGGTGATCGGCGCCTGGCGGCGTGTCCGCCTGTGGCGCCAGGGGCGGCCCTCTGCCGTGCCGCTGCTCAAGGGGCTGGCGGCCATGCCGCGCCGCTACCTGGTGGACCTGCACCATGTGGTGGGGCGCGACAAGGTGATGTCCAATACCCACGTGGCCACCGCCGGTGGCTTCGTGGCCGCCGCCGTGCTGATGATCCTGGTGCATGGCCTGGGCCTGGCCCAGGGCGTGCTGGGCTGGCTGCTGCTGGCGGCCAGCGCCACCATGTTCGTGGGCAGCCTGTTCGTGGCCCGGCGCCGCCGCAACCCGCCCGCGCGGCTCTCCAAGGGCCCCTGGATGCGCCTGCCCAAGAGCCTGATGGCCTTCTCCCTGAGCGTCTTTGCCATCACCCTGCCGGCGGTGGGCCTGCTGCCTGCCGACTTCGGCCACTGGCTGCTGGCGCTGCTGCTGGCCGCCGTGGTGGTCTGGGGGCTGGGCGAGATGGTCTTCGGCATGACCTGGGGCGGGCCCATGAAGCACGCCTTCGCCGGCGCCCTGCACCTGGCCTTCCACCGTCGCGCCGAGCGCTTCGGTGAGGGCAACCGCTCCACCGGCCTCAAGGCGCTGGACCTGGACGACGAGGCGGCGCCCCTGGGCGTCGAGACGCCCAGCGACTTCACCTGGAACCAGTTGCTGGGCTTCGATGCCTGCGTGCAGTGCGGTCGCTGTGAGGCGGTGTGCCCGGCCTTCGCCGCCGGCCAGCCGCTCAACCCCAAGAAGCTGATCCAGGACATGGTGGTGGGCCTGGCCGGCGGCAGCGATGCCGCCTATGCCGGCTCCCCTTATCCCGGCAAGCCGGTGGGCGAGCATTTTGGTTCTCCCCATGGGCCCATCGTGGCCCGGGAGGGCAAGGCCCTGGTGGATGCCGAGACCCTGTGGTCCTGCACCACCTGCCGCGCCTGCGTGGAGGAGTGCCCGATGATGATCGAGCACGTCGATGCCATCGTCGATATGCGCCGCCACCTGACCCTGGAGCACGGCAATACGCCCAACAAGGGCGCCGAGGTGCTCGACAACCTGATCGCCACCGACAACCCCGGCGGCTTCGATCCGGGCTCGCGGCTGCACTGGGCGGCGGACCTCAACCTGCCGCTGATGGCCGACGTCAAGCAGGCCGAGGTGCTGCTGTGGCTGGGCGACGGGGCCTTCGATATGCGTAACCAGCGCACCCTGCGCGCCCTGGTCAAGGTGCTGCGCGCCGCCGAGGTGGAGTTCGCGGTGCTGGGCAACGAGGAGCGCGACAGCGGCGACGTGGCGCGGCGCCTGGGCGACGAGGCGACCTTCCAGTCCCTGGCCAAGCGCAATATCGCCACCCTGGCCCAGTACCGCTTCCAGCGCATCGTCACCTGTGACCCCCACAGCTTCCATGTGCTGGGCAACGAGTACGGCGAGCTGGGCGGCAACTATGAGGTGCGTCACCACAGCACCTTTATCGCCGAACTGTATGACGCCGGCCGGCTGGCCTTCGCGCCCTGGAAGGGCGGCAATGTCACCTATCACGACCCCTGCTATCTCGGCCGCTACAACGGCGAGTACGAGGCGCCGCGCAACGTGCTCAAGGCGCTTGGCATCGAGGTCAAGGAGATGGAACGCTCCGGCTTCCGCTCGCGTTGCTGCGGCGGTGGCGGCGGGGCGCCGATCACCGATATTCCCGGCGAGCGGCGGATTCCCGATATGCGCATGAACGACGTCAAGGAGACCGGCGCCGAGCTGGTGGCGGTGGGCTGTCCCCAGTGCACCGCCATGCTGGAGGGCGTGGTGGATGCCACCGCCGAGGTGCGCGATATCGCCGAGCTGGTGGCCGATGCCCTGGTGGCGCGTCCCGCCGCAGGCGCGACCCACCGGCCCCAGGCCGAGGAGGTGATCTGATGAGCGAGATTCGTCGCCGCGATCCACGTCGCGAGTGGATCGCCCGTAATCGCCTGCATCCCGAGCACCTCAGCGTGCTCGCCGAGCAGGGGGGCGGGGCCGCCAGCGAGTGGCTGGGGCCCAACGGGGTGATTCGCAAGAACCCCCATGCCATCGGCTTTATCGGCCCCAATGGCGTCAAGCGTATCGACCGCAGCGGCGCCCAGCAGGGTGGCCAGGCCGCGGGCGCTGCCCGCCAGGCGGCCCAGGATAGCCGTCGCAACGTCACCATCGAGGATCCCGCCTTCCTGGTGGCGGTGGTGCCGGAGCTCTCCGGCGGGCGTCTATCCGGCCACGACAAGGACCTGCTGGGCCTGGCCCGGCGCCTGGCGGATGCCGACCCCGAGCGCCCCGGTGCCGTGCTGGCCGTGGTGTTCGGCGAGCACAAGGAGGAGGGCTTCGGCGAGGCGGGCATCGATCGCCTGCTGCACCTCACCGACGACGCCTATGCCGGCTTCGCCCCCGAGGCGCGCCTGGCGGCGCTCGCCGCCGTGGAGCGGGAGCTGGCGCCGCATCACTGGCTGCTGCCCGACTCGCCCCTGGGCGGGGCCGACCTGGGGCGGCGCCTGGCGCTGCGCCTGGGCGAGCGCCCCGCCACCGGCGTCTGGCAGATCGAGGCCGATGGCGAGGCGCCGCTGGGTTGGCGCTGTACCGCCCGCGGCGCGGCGGAGAGCCTGGATATCCAGCGCCCCTTGCCGCGGGTCGCCCTGGCCCTGGCCGAGTGCTCCGAGCCGGTGGACGAGACCCGTCATGCCGCCGAGCCTCTGAACCTGGCGGAGGCGATTCCCAGCGCCTTCTCGCGGATCGAGGACCTGGGCCAGGTGGCGGTGGATCCCGCCGGGGTGGCGCTCGCCGAGGCGGAGTTCATCCTCTCCGCCGGCAACGGCGTCAAGGATTGGGACGGCTTCCATCATGCCGCCAGGGTGCTGGGGGCCACCGAGGGTGCCTCCCGCGTGGCTGTCGATGACGGCTTTATGGCACGAGACCGTCAGGTGGGGGCCACCGGCACCTGGGTCACCGCCCGGGTCTACCTGGCGGTGGGCATTTCGGGGGCCATCCAGCACCTGCAGGGCATCCAGAGCTGCGACAAGGTGGTGGCCATCAACCTCGACCCCGGATGCGACATGATCAAGCGCGCCGACCTGGCGGTGATCGGCGACAGCGGCGAGATCCTCGCCGCCCTGGTGGCCAAGGTGGAACAGCAGCGAGGAGGGCAGCGCGATGCGGCCTGAACAGCAGGGAGTCGAGGTGGCGGTACTGGTCTCGGTGGGTCGCCACCCCATCACCGGGCGCGCCCGCCGCGCCGATCAGGATGCCCGGGGCCTGGAGCTGGCCCTGGGCCTGGGGCGCCAGTTGCCCGGCAGCCGGGTCAGCCTGTTGCATGCCGGCCCGCGCGGCGAGGAGAGCGAAGCGGCGCTGCGCGGCTACCTGGGCATGGGGCTGGAGAGCCTGACGCTGCTGGAGCAGGCCGAGGGCAGCGATGCCATCCCGGCTCTGGTCGAGCACCTGGCCGCGGCGCCGCCGCAGCTGGTGATCACCGGCGCCCGGGCGGAGCGCGGCGAAGGCTCGGGACTCTTGCCCTATGCCCTGGCCGAGCGCCTGGGCTGGCCGCTGGTCAATGGCCTGGCCGCGGTGGAAAAGGTCGAGAACGGCGTGGCGACCCTGTTGCAGGCCCTGCCCCGGGGCCAGCGGCGGCGCCTCAAGGTACGCCTGCCGGCCATCGTCAGCGTGGATGGGGCGGCCCCGGTGGCGCGCCAGAGCGCCTTCGGCCCGGCCCGCCGGGCCGAGCTCGAGGCGACCTCGGTCCCCGCCGAGCCCGATCGGGAGCTGGCCGAGTGGCGGCTGGCGCCGGCCCGCAAGCGCCCCAAGCGCCTGAAGATCGTCAAGGCCGCCTCGGCCCGGGATCGCTTCAAGGCCGCCGCCGCCAAGGCGGAGGGTGGCAGCGGCCAGGTGCTGGAGGGCGTCTCGGCGGAGCAGGGCGCCGAGGCCATCCTCAAGCTGCTCGGGGAGGAGGGCGTGTTGCGCTAGTCACGACTCGGCATGCCAAGCGACGACAGCCCCGGCCAGCGTGCCGGGGCTGTCGTGTGTGCAGGGCATGCTCCAGCGTCAGCGGGCGATACGGCCCTGGGCGTCGGTGAAGCCCATCAGGGAGATGTCCAGATCCATGCGATCGCCACGGGGATCGATCAGGCTCAGCGTGGCCGTGCTGCCACTGCGCAATGCCTCGAGCAGGGCCGGCTCGACGGGAAGGTCGGCACGGCAGCCCTGCTGCAGGCAGGCCTGGTAGGGGAACTGGGCAGGCTCGACGCCGTCCACGCTCAATTGCAGGCCCGAGGCGAGATGCACGCCCAGCGGCAGCAGGAAGGTCATCGCCGGGCCGTCGAGCTGCGGCGGATACGTCACGACCACCTGCATCAGGGGCTGGTCGCCCTCCGGGTGGTTGACCACCTGGTACATCGTGCAGTTGCCGCCGCCCTCGCTGGGGCAGACCACCTCCCAGTCACGGAACTGCTCGGTGGTGACATCGGCGTCGGCGGCCCCCGGCGGGGCTTGCTGGGCGAAGGCATGGGGCGCCAGGGCCAGCAGCGACAACAGGCCGGCCAGGCACAGGAATCGGGTGGAACGGTTCGACATCGGTGGTACCTCCTCGGCCTCGATGGCCATGAACTCTCGATCGGGTCGTCTCTCCGTGGCGTCTTCGACAGGCGTATGGGTGTCCGACGAGTGGCCAGAAGGGAGAGCACTACGATGCCCGCTCGCCTCCTCGAGGTCGAGTCCCAGAGAGCGTCACGCTGGGGGGGCCGTCGAGTGAGGCCCGACACGCAGCGGCCCCGGCAATGCCGGGGCCGCTGCGTGTCGGGCTGAGGCTTCTGTGCCAGGACGAGCGAAATCAGTCGCTCACCCTGGTCATCACCAGGCCACGCTGCTCCTCCATCAGGCCCTTGACCAGGCTGTAGGCCATCACCAGCAGGATCAGGGTGAAGGGCAGGCCGGTGGCCACCGCACCGGCCTGCAGGGCGCCCAGCGCGGTGTCACCGCCGCCGTAGAGCAGGATGCCGGCGATCACTCCCTCCAGGGTGGCCCAGAAGACACGCTGGCTGCGGGGCGCATCGGTCTTGCCGCCGGCGGTGATGTTGTCGATCACCAGCGAGCCGGAGTCCGAGGAGGTGATGAAGAAGATCAGCACCAACAGGATCGCCAGGCTGGAGGTCAAGGTGGTCAGCGGCAGGTGCTCGAGCATCTGGAACATCGCCAGGGAGACGTCGCTGATGCCGTTGGCCAGCTCGCCGACGCCGGCGGCGGACTGAGCCAGGGCGGTGCCGCCGAAGGCGCTCATCCAGACGATGGTGACCAGGGTCGGTACCACCAGCACGGCGGTCAGGAACTCGCGCACCGTGCGCCCACGCGAGACCCGGGCGATGAACATGCCGACGAAGGGCGACCAGGAGATCCACCAGGCCCAGTAGAACACCGTCCAGCCGTGGTACCAGGTGGTGTCGTCGCGACCGATCCAGTTGGAGAGCGGCACGATATGGCTGACATAGGCCAGGGTGGTGTTCCACAGTCCGTTGAGGAACAGCAGGGTGGAGCCGGTGATGACCACGAAGAGCAGCAGCGCGAGGGCGATCACCATGTTGATGTTGGAGAACAGCTTCACCCCGCCGTCGATGCCCCGCCACACCGAGAACAGCGCGACCACGGTGACGCCGACGATGATGGCGAGCTGGGTGCCGATGGTGTTGGGGACATCGAACAGGTAGTTGAGGCCGCCCGCCGCCTGGGAGGCGCCGAAGCCCAGCGAGGTGGCCAGGCCGAAGATGGTCGCCAGCACCGCGACGATGTCGATGACATGGCCGAACCAGCCACGCACCCGCTCGCCGAGGATCGGTGTGAAGGCCGAACGCAGGGTCAGCGGCAGGCCGCGGTTGTAGGCGAAGAAGGCCAGCGACAGGCCGACCACGCCGTAGATCGCCCAGGGGTGCAGGCCCCAGTGGAACATGGTGGCGCCCATGGCCGCACTGGCCCCGGCCGGGGTGTGTGCCTCGGCATTGAGCGGGGTGCCGTACCAGTCGGTGTAGTAGGCCACCGGTTCGGCCACGCTCCAGAACATCAGGCCGATGCCCATGCCCGCCGCGAACAGCATGGCGAACCAGGAGGTGGTCGAGTACTCCGGCCGGGCCCCGTCGCCGCCGAGGCGAATCCGGCCCACCGGCATCACGATCAGCACGATGCACAACAGCACGAAGAGGTTGCCGGCGATCATGAACAGCCAGTCGAAGTGCTCGATGGACCAGCCCCGGGCGCTGGTCAGCTGGGTGTTGGCGGCATCGGGATAGACCAGCGCGTAGACAATGAAGGCCAGGATGGCCAGCGCCGAGAGGGGAAAGACGGGGTGGTGGAAATCCAGCCCCAGGATCTGAGTATTGTCCTGTCCGGGGGACAGGATCGGGTCATCATCGCTCGTCATAGGGGGTCCTCGAGTGTTGTTGTTGGCCCCGGGGATGCTCCGGCATGCCCGGGCCTGCGCATTGTTGGGCCTGCCGGGAAAGGGGTGTGTCGTGAAAACGACCTCCGGCTATCCACCCGCACACGCGATTAATCATGCTGAAGGGGATGTCGTGTTTGAGCATAGCGATGACTCATCGGGGAACATTCCGGTGAGTAGTGCCGGTAAACTCTCTGAGTGGCGTTTGCGCCGCCCCCGACAACAAGACAGAGGAAGCCAGCCATGAGTGCAGCCAACCGCGGAGTCGTCTACAAGGGTCCTGGTGAGGTCGCCGTCGAATCCATCGCCTATCCGGAACTTGCCCTCGGCAATCGCAAATGCGACCACGGCGTGATCCTGAAAGTCGTCACCACCAACATCTGTGGCAGCGACCAGCATATGGTGCGCGGCCGCACCACCGCGCCCTCCGGTCTGGTGCTGGGCCACGAGATCACCGGCCTGGTGGTCGAGTGCGGCCGCGACGTCGAGTTCATCAAGCCCGGCGACCTGGTCTCTGTGCCGTTCAACATCGCCTGCGGCCGCTGCCGCAACTGCAAGGAGGGCCGCACCGGCATCTGCCTGAACGTCAACCCGGCGCGGCCCGGCGCGGCCTACGGCTACGTCGACATGGGCGGCTGGGTCGGTGGCCAGACCGAATACGTCATGGTGCCCTACGCGGACTTCAATCTGCTGAAGTTCCCGGACGCCGACCAGGCCATGGAGAAGATCCGCGACCTGACCCTGCTCTCGGACATCTTCCCCACCGGCTTCCACGGCTGTGTCACTGCCGGGGTCGGGCCGGGCAGCACCGTCTATATCGCCGGCGCCGGCCCCGTGGGCCTGGCCGCGGCGGTCTCCGCCCAGTTGCTCGGGGCAGCCTGCGTCATCGTCGGTGACATGATCGAAGACCGTCTGGCCCAGGCGAGGAGCTTCGGTTGCGAAACCCTCGACCTGACCCAGGATGGCGACATGGCCGACAAGCTCGAGGTCATCCTCGGCGAGCGTGAAGTCGACTGCTTCGTCGACTGCGTCGGCTTCGAAGCCCATGCCTGTGGCTGCAACCACGGCAAGGAAGCACCGGCCACCGTACTGAACTCGGCGATGCAGCTGACCCGTGCCGGTGGCCAGATCGGTATCCCGGGCCTCTACGTGACCGAAGATCCGGGCGCTGTCGACGACGCCGCCAAGCATGGCGCGCTGAGCATGCAATTCGGCCTCGGCTGGGCCAAGTCTCACTCCTTCCATACCGGCCAGTGCCCGGTGATGCACTACCATCGCCCGCTGATGCAGGCGATCCTGTTCGGCAAGGTCAAGATCGCCGATGCGGTCAACGTCCAGATGATCACCCTGGATGAAGCCCCGCAGGGCTACGCCGACTTCGACGGCGGCGCGGCCAAGAAATTCGTTATCGACCCCCACGGCAGCGTCGCCGCCTAAGCTGTCCGACCGCCTGTGAGCGGCCCCGGCAGGATGCCGGGGCCATTCCCGAAACGACCTCTGCATGTCCGGGGGCTGCCTTCCGGGTCGGCCGGGCATTGCCCCTGCCCGAAGCCGGTGCGAACATGCAAGACAGGCAAGCGCCAACCGAGAACAACGAGCCCCTCATGACCGTCGAGACCGTCACCCCCAAGCGCCGTTTCCGCGGCAAGCCCCGTGGCCGTGATCTGCCCCCCGTCGCCCTGGCGTCGCTGCGTCAGCTGCTCGGCGACGAACGCAAGGATGCCGGCCTGCGCCGTCGCGACCTGCTGATCGAACACCTGCACGCCATCCAGGATGCCCATGGTCACCTGTCGCTGGTGAACCTGCGGGCGCTGTCCGCCTACATGAACCTGCCGATGGCCGCGGTCTACGAGACCGCCACCTTCTATGCCCACTTCGACGTGGTCCACGACGACCAGACGCCACCGCCGGAGACGACGATCCGCGTCTGCGACTCGCTCTCCTGCCAGCTGGCCGGTGCCGCCACCCTCGAGGCCGAGCTCAAGGCGGGCGTCGACCCGGCCCGGGTGCGGGTGGTGCGCGCCCCCTGCATGGGCCGTTGCGAGACGGCGCCGGTGGTCGAGGTGGGGCACCACCACGTGCTGTTCGCCACTCGCGAGGGCGTCGAGTCGGTGGTCGATACCGGTCACTTCCACCCCGAGGCGATCCTCTGGCAGCGCCTCGGCGACTATCGCGAGGCGGGGGGCTACCGGCTGCTCGCCGACTGCCGCGCCGGCCGGGTGACGGTGGAGGCGCTGATGCAGGCGCTGGAGACCGCCAATCTGCGCGGCCTGGGCGGCGCCGGCTTCCCCACCTTCAAGAAGTGGCACTTCGTACGCCAGGAGCCGGGCCCGCGTTATTGCGCGATCAACGCCGACGAGGGCGAGCCCGGCACCTTCAAGGATCGCTACTACCTGGAGCGCTCGCCGCACCGCTTCCTCGAGGGGGCGCTGGTCAGCGCCTGGGCGGTGGAGGCCGAGGCGCTCTACATCTACCTGCGCGACGAGTACCCCGGGCTGCACCGGGTGCTTCACGAGGCGATCGACGAGCTCGAGGCCGCCGGCCTGGTGCCGCCGGGCTACATCGTGCTGCGCCGCGGCGCCGGTGCCTACATCTGCGGCGAGGAGTCGGCGATGATCGAGTCGCTGGAGGGCAAGCCCGGCAAGCCGCGCCACCGCCCGCCCTTCGTCGCCCAGAGGGGGCTCTTCGACCGCCCGACCCTGGTCAACAACGTCGAGACCGTCTACTGGATCCCGCTGATCTGGGAAAAAGGCGCCGACTGGTTTGCCGGCCACGGCCGTCATGGCCGCAAGGGGCTCAGGAGTTTCTCGGTCTCCGGCCGGGTCAGGCGTCCGGGCGTGCACCTGGCGCCCGCCGGCATCACCCTCAACGAGCTGATCGAGGAGTACTGCGGTGGCATGGCCGCGGGGCATCGACTCGCCGGCTACCTGCCCGGCGGCGCTTCCGGGGGGATACTCCCGGCGAGCAAGGCCGATATCCCGCTGGACTTCGACACCCTGCAGGAGGCGGGCTGCTTCATCGGCTCGGCGGCCGTCATCGTGATCTCCGACCGGGACGACCTCAGGGCGGTGGCCACCAACCTGCTGGCCTTCTTCGCCGACGAATCCTGCGGCCAGTGCACGCCGTGCCGGGTCGGTACCGAGAAGATGCTCACCCTGCTCGAGCGCGACGAGTGGCGGGTCGAGGAGCTCGAGCGCTTGTCGCAGGTGATGATGGATGCCTCCATCTGCGGCCTGGGCCAGGCGGCGCCCAATCCGGTGCTGGGGCTGCTGCGGGACTTCCGCGGTGAACTCGCCGGCCAGAACGTGATCGTGAAAGGGTAGGGAGACTGACGATGGCACAAGAGACCTTTACCCTGACCCTGGATGGCGCCGAGGTGAGCGCTCACCCCGGCGAGACCCTGTGGCAGGTGGCCAAGCGCGCCGGCGAGACCATTCCCCACCTCTGCTTCAAGGATGCTCCCGGCTATCGCAGCGACGGCAACTGTCGCGCCTGCATGGTGGAGATCGAGGGCGAACGCGTGCTGGCAGCGAGCTGCCTGCGCGAGGCGACCCCCGGCATGGTGGTCAGGAGCGCCACCTCCGAGCGGGCGCGGGTGTCCCGCGAAGGCGTGATGGAGCTGCTGATCGCCGACCAGCCCGAGCGCGACGACAGCCCCGACCGCTCGAGCCACTTCTGGGCCATGGCCGATCAACTGGCCATCGACGCCACCGCGGTGCGCGAGCGGCTGCCGGCGCGGGCCGAGCGAGAGGCGCCCACGGTGCATCATGTTGCCGAGCGGGCGGCCTCACTCCCCCATGCCCACGGCCATGACACCAGCCATTCGGCGATGAACGTCAATCTCGATGCCTGCATCGAGTGCAACCTCTGCGTTCGCGCCTGCCGCGAGGTGCAGGGCAACGACGTCATCGGCCTGGCCCATCGCGGGGCGGCCTCGAAGATCGTCTTCGACTTCGACGATGCCATGGGCGATAGCACCTGCGTGGCCTGCGGCGAGTGCGTCCAGGCCTGTCCCACCGGGGCGCTGATGCCGGCGACCCTGATCGACGCCGCGGGTCGCGGCGACTCCAAGGCGGCCGATCGCACCGTCGACTCGGTCTGTCCCTACTGCGGGGTGGGCTGCCAGCTCACCTACCACATCAAGGACGAGAGGATCCTGTTCGTCGAGGGGCGTGACGGGCCGTCGAACCAGAACCGGCTGTGCGTCAAGGGGCGCTTCGGCTACGACTACCCCAGCCACCCCTCGCGGCTCACTAGGCCGTTGATCCGCAGGCCGGGGGTGCCCAAGGGGCTCGACCCCGACTTCGACCCGCTCGCGCCGCTGACCCATTTCCGCGAGGCGAGCTGGGAAGAGGCGCTGGATGTCGCCGCCAAGGGGCTCGTCGACCTCAAGGCGGCCCATGGGCCCGATGCCCTGGCCGGCTTCGGCAGCGCCAAGTGCTCCAACGAGGAGGCCTGGCTGTTCCAGAAGCTGGTGCGCACCGGCTTCGGCTCCAACCATGTCGACCACTGCACCCGGCTGTGTCACGCCAGCTCGGTGGCGGCGCTGATGGAATGCATCGGCTCGGGGGCGGTGACGGCCTCCTTCATGCAGGCACTGCAGTCCGACGTGGTGATCCTCACCGGCTGCAACCCGGCGATCAACCATCCGGTGGCGGCCACCTACTTCAAGCAGGCGGCGCGCAATGGCACCAAGCTGATCATCCTCGATCCCCGCGGCCAGGCGCTGGACGCCTATGCCCACCGCAGCGTGCGCTTCACCCCCGGCGGCGACGTCTCGCTCTACAATGCCATGCTCAACGTGATCGTCAGCGAGGAGCTCTACGATCAGGACTACATCGACGCCCACACCGAGGGTTTCGAGGCGCTCAAGGCCCATGTGCGCGACCTGACCCCCGAGGCCATGTCGCCCGCCTGCGGCGTCGCGCCGGCGCTGATTCGCGAGATCGCCCGGCTCTACGCGACCGCCGACAAGGCGATGATCTTCTGGGGCATGGGCATCTCCCAGCACGTGCATGGCACCGACAACGCGCGCTGCCTGATCTCGCTTGCGCTGGCCTGCGGCCAGACCGGCCGCCCCGGCACCGGCCTGCACCCGCTGCGTGGCCAGAACAACGTCCAGGGGGCCTCGGACGCCGGCCTGATCCCCATGGTGCTGCCCGACTACCAGCCGGTGACCGACGCCCAGGTGCGTGCCGCCTTCGAGGAGCTGTGGAACACACCGCTCGACGAAACGCCGGGGCTCACCGTGGTGGAGATCATGGATGCCATCGCGGCGGGGACCATCAAGGGGATGTACATCCAGGGCGAGAATCCGGCGATGTCCGACCCGGACCTCGACCATGCCCGGGCGGCCCTGGCCAAGCTCGAGCACCTGGTGGTGCAGGACCTGTTCGTCACCGAGACCGCGCAGTTCGCCGACGTGATCCTGCCGGCCTCGGCGTGGCCGGAGAAGGATGGCAGCGTCACCAACACCAACCGCCAGGTGCAGCTGGGCCGTGCCGCCGTGCCGTTGCCCGGTGAGGCGAAGCCCGACTGGTGGATCATCCAGGAGATCGCCAACCGCTTCGGCCTGGGCTGGCACTACACCCATCCCCGCGAGGTGTTCGCCGAGATGAAACAGGGCATGCCGTCGCTCGACCACATCACCTGGGAGCGCCTGGAACGGGAGAGTTCGGTAACCTATCCCTGTCCGGCCGACGACGCGCCTGGCGCGGACGTGGTGTTCAGCGATGCCTTTCCCACCGGGAGCGGGCGGGCGAAGTTCGCCCCGACCCGGCCGCTGCCGCCGGACGAGCCCATCGATGGCGACTACCCCACGGTGCTCATCACCGGGCGCCAGCTGGAACACTGGCACACCGGCTCCATGACCCGCCGTTCCCGGGTGCTCGACGACCTCGAGCCCGAGGCGGTGGCGAGCCTGGCGCCGGCGGAGCTGGTGCGCCTGCGCATGGCGCCGGGCGAGCCGATGACCATCACCACCCGGCGCGGGGCCATCACCCTGAAGACGCGGGTCGATCCGCTGATGCCGGAGGGCCTGGTGTTCGTGCCCTTCTGCTACGTGGAGGCGGCGGCCAACATCCTGACCAACCCGGCGCTGGATCCCGACGGCAAGATCCCGGAGTTCAAGTACGCCGCTTGCCGCCTGAGCCGCGCGAAAGCACCGGTGCTGGTGGAAAGCGAATGAGGAGGCCGCGCCATGTCACGCAGACGGCCACGACTGAGCCGTAGGAGGGTAGCCCCATGATGATCGTCGACCTGATCGATGGCGATGATTTCCGTGATCGCCTGGTGGCGCTCGGCATCCGTATCCCCGAGGGGGCCAGTCCGGAAACCTGCGCCCGCATGGCGCTGCTCAAGCATGCCGAGGTAGGCGTGCCCGGGTTGCAGGAGCTGGTGCAGGAGCTCGGCGAGCAGACCGATATCATGCTGCCCTCGGTGCGGGCGGCGCTGGAGCGGTTCCTCCTGCCGGCCCTGCGATAGCGGAATCGAGCCTGAAACAAGCGCCCCCGGATCGAGAGAGCCGGGGGCAACGGCGGCGAGAACCCGGTGGCTGGAGTTTCCTGCTGCCGGGTTCATGCGTTTGGGAGACTCTTGGGTTGCCCGATGGAGTGGCTTGTCTTAGCCCGCAAGCTGCTGGGGTAGCCACAGCACGATACTCGGCCACAGGCTGATCATCGCGGCGGCCAGGCACATCAACAGGAAGAAGGGAAAGGCGGCCCAGGCGATACGGCCGATGCTTTCGCCGGTCATGCCCTGCAGCACGAAGAGGTTGAAGCCCACCGGTGGGGTGATCTGCCCCAGTTCCACCATGATCACCAGAAAAACGCCGAACCAGAGCGGATCGAAGCCGGCCAGGACCACAATGGGCAGGGTGATGGGCAGGCTCATGACGGTGATCGAGATGCCGTCGAGGAACAGCCCCAGTACGATATAGAACACCGCCAATGCCAACAGCAGGACCAGGGGTGTGAACTGCTGGGCGGCGATCCAGGCGGCCAGCTCCTTTGGCAGATGCAGGTAGCCCATGGCCGTGGACAGCAGCATGGCGGTCACCAGCAGGCTGCAGACCATGGTGGCGCTGATCAGGGTGCCCTTGAGAGCGTCGATCAGTAGCGCGACGCTGAGCTGGCGCTCCAGTGCGAGCAGCCCCAGGGTGGCGGCGACACCTACGGCGGCGGCTTCGGAGGGGGTGGCGATTCCCGAATAGATCGACCCCATGACGATGGTGATGAGCACGGCCACCGGGGCCAGCAGCGGTAGCGCTTGCCAAAGGCCGATACCGCCTGTTGCCTGGCGAGGCGCGAGCCGCGGCTGCGTCATGCTGCGCAGGATGATGAAGCCGCTATACAGCGCGGCGATCAGCAGGCCCGGCAGCACGCCGGCCATGAACAGCTTGCTGATCGAGACCTCGGCCTGCACGCCGTAGACGATCATCACGATGGAAGGCGGAATCAACAACCCCAGGCTGCCTGCCCCGGCCAGCGAGCCGATCGCCAGGTTGCGGTCGTAGCCACGGTCGGCCAGTTCCCGGGTGGTGATCTTGCCGATGGTGGCCGTGGTGGCGGCGCTGGAGCCACTGACCGCGGCGAATAGCGCGCAGCCGAAGACATTGGTGTGCAGGATGCCGCCGGGGAAGGGGCGGGTGAGAGGCGTCAGTCCCTTGAATAGCCGCTCGGAGACGTTGGAGCGGAAGATCAGCTCGCCCATCAGGATAAACAGCGGTATGGCAGACAGTTCCCAGCTGTTACCCGCACGGTACAGGATTCGAGAAAAGATCAGGCCGATCCGGTCGAGGTCGAAATCTCCCAGCCACCACAGCGAACTCATCGCCACGACCACCAAGGCGGCGAAGACCCAGGTGCCCATCGCCAGTACCGTCAATAGCAGCGCTGCGACACCAGCGGCAATCCATACCATGTCCATTACGGTTCCTCAGCAACTTGTATCGGGTAGGTCATGCGTGAGCGCTGGGTCAGCAGTTGCAGGCTGCGGACCACCAGTGTCAGGCACAGCAGCCACAGGCCAATCAGGACGGCGCCTTCGGGTAGCCATAGCGGGGTTGCGGCCAGGGTGTCGCTGGTAATGCCGCGCTGAAAGCTGCGCACCACGTTGAGACACCAGAAGTAAGACAACCAGCCGAAGGCTGCCAGGGTGCTGGCGGCGATCACCAACTCCAGCGGCCAGTGCCACCGGGACGGCAGCCGGTCGAGGACCAGGGCGACCCGGATCAGCCCGCCCCTTTCCAGGACATAAGGCAGGCCGAGGAAGGTCATGGCGGCGACCGCATAGCCGATGTACTCATCGAGGATGAAGGTGGAGTATCCGAACAGACGCAAGGCGATTTCGAGGATGATATGCACGAACATGTACAGGATCAGTGCGATGGCGATGCCTGCCGCGAGGCGATTCAAGCCTCGCGACAGCGTGGTCAGCCAGCCGATCACGGTGTGTTGCCGTTATGGAAGGAATCGAAGATGGTCTTGCCGCGCTCGCCGATGGCTTCCTGCCAGCCGCTGATGACCGGCGCGGCGGCGTCGGCCAGCGCTTGCTGGAAGTCGGCGGGAACCGGATCGTGAATCGTAATGCCGTGCTCCTCGAGCGTGGCATAGTTGGTCTGGGTACGCTCGCGAACGGCCTGCCAGTTGTGCTCATCGGTCCGCAGGGCAGCTTCGCGAATGGCGTCTTGTTGCGCCGGCGACAGGGCGTCGAAGGCATCGCGGTTCATGTGCACCATGTTGAGGGGAATGGCGTACTGGATGCCGCTGAAGTGATCCTGGTGTTCCCAGAAGCTGCCGTTGGCACCGGCTTCGGCCGATGTCAACACCGCCTCGATGCCGCCGGTGGCCAGTTGCGGCACTACATCGGCCCAGGACAGGCTCACCGGTGACGCCCCAGCATTGCGCAGGGTTTCGGTGCCGCTGCGGTCGAAGGTGCGGATTTTAAGCTGCTCGAGAGACTCGCTGGAGGTCACGGCCTCTTGTGACCAGATGCCACTGGCCGGCCAGGGAGAGGCATAGAGCAGGATCTGGTCATTGTCTTCGAAGACTGCGTCATAATGGGGGCGTGCGATTTCGTACAGCTGGTGGGCCTGATCGACGCTATCCACCAGGAACGGCAGCGAAGACAGCAGGAAAATGGGGTCAATGCCGCTCATGGTGCCGGAGAGGGTGTCGGCGATCTGAATGGCATTGTCGGCTACCGCATAGAAGTGGTCGCCCGACTTGAACCCCAGGGCGCCACCAGTGTGCAGCGTGATATCGACTTCGCCGTCGGTGAGCTCCCTGACTTGTTCGATAAAGTAGGCATCGCCCTGGGCATGGATGGAGTTGGCATTGTATTCGTTGGAGAAATCCATACGCGTGGCCGCCTGGGTTGGGGCTGCGATGCCGATACATAGTGCAAGGCCTAGCCCTGGACGGAAGAGTCTGTAACGCAGGTGATGAAACATGGAGGCGGGACGAAATAAGGGCATATAGGGTACTCCAGTTATTGTTAGTCAATGTAAATATCGTCCATTCCTCTCATGGGATTGTGTGTAGTTGCGACAATTAGGGGTGTATTCGCGACAGGATGTTCGGGCCGAATCGCTGCTTGAGGAGGAGCGCAATACGCACGGATGAATGTGCTTCACGGCATCTGTTGCAGAAACCCCTTGCGGAAGCGCCCGGGCGAGATATCGAACAGCTGATGGAAGCAGCGCCGAAAGTGGGAGATGCTGACGAAGCCGGTGGCCACGGCGACGTCGGCGATCGGCTTGTTGGTTTGCTGTAGCAATTGGCGGGCGTAGGTAAGGCGCAGCTCCAGATAGTAGCGTGATGGGCTGGCGTCGAGATGGTGGCAGAACAGCCGCTCAAGCTGGCGCCTGGAGATGCCGGCGCAGTGGGCGACCTCAATGATCGACAGTGGTTCGTCGATGTTGTGGCGCATCAGCTCCAGCGCCGTCTTCAGCGGCTGTGGCAGGGTCGGGTTGCGGTCGACGCTGGCCACCGAGACATCGATGACATCGGTCATCTTGTCGCAGCTCAGCACTTCCTCGATGGCGTTGGCAAAGGGCTTGCCGCAGTCGTTTCTCACTACCGCCAGCATCATGTCCAGGGAGCTGCTGGCGCCGGCGCAACTGATGCGATCCCGATCCAGCACATGGCTGTGGTTGGAAATGCTGACCTTCGGAAAGTCCTCGCTCATCATCGCCCGACCATCCGGATGATAGGCGCACTCGTAGCCATCCAGCAGGCCGGCCTGGGCAAGGAAGTAAGCACCGTTCCATAGGCCGCCGAGCATCACCCCGGCACCGTTGGCGGCGTTGAGCTTGGCGCGCATGGCCGGGCTGGCGTGCGGTTGCACGCGATAGCCGCCGCACAGGATCAGGATATCCAATTGCTGCTCGTCGAGTTGCGACAGCTGGCAATCGACCGGGATCTCGATGCCCAGGTCACTGAGCACGGTCTCGCCCTCGCTGCCCACCACCAGCACCTCGTAAAGCGTGGCGGGTCGCATCAGGTTGGCGGTGACCAAGGCATCGACCGCCCCGGTGAAGGCCATCATCGAGAAGTGCTCCACCAACACGAAGGCGACGCGCTTGACCTGGGTCGACGTCGAGTCACGCAGATCGGGTTCGATATACGCCATGTTCTTATTCTTCAACAAACTCTCGAAGTGCGATCCCATGATGGAAAGTCTTCCCGATAGAGTTAAATGGCGCAGCACCGGACACATGGTAAGCGCAAACCACTATGTTGAGTGAAAATACGTTTTGTGCTGCCGATTTAAATATGTCGCTAAGCGGCACGTAAATGTCGCAGGCGGCCCTCTGTAAGCGAAGGTTACCGATCAAGATGGCCTCACTCATCCCTCGTGAGAGCCAAAATCAATGAGAAACAACAATTTCAACAGACTGGCAAGTGCCGTAACCCTGCTGGGTCTGACCACGACAATAGCCACGGCGCAGGCGGATGCCGTCACCCTGAACTTCCACAGCGGACTCGCGCAGTCGCGGCCGGAAGCCGAGCATATCGAGGCCTTCGCCAGCCTGGTGGAGGAGAAGTCCGGTGGCGAGCTGAAGATCGAAGTCTACCATGCCGGCGCCCTCGGCCTGAAAGAGGCCGACATCCTGCGTACCCTGCAACGTGGAATGGTCGACATGGCGTTGCTGTATGGCGAGTACTATACCCGCGACGCACCGGCGCTGGCCTCGGTCTACGCTCAGGGCGCGATCACCGCAGCGGATCAGCACCTCGACATCCTGCCGGTTATCAAGGAGATGTACGACGACGGCTTCGCCAAATGGAACATCCATACGGTAGGTGGTGTGGTGGCACCGATCTTCGACGTCGGTCTGCACTGCAAGGAACCTGTCGATTCCCTCGAGGACCTTCAGGGCAAGAAGGTGCGCGTGTGGTCCAGGCACTTGGTCGAAACCTTCGATGCGCTGGACATTGCGGCGCAGGTGATTCCCCAGAATGACATGTACATGGCACTGCAGACGGGTGTCGTGGATTGTGCCTATTACCTCTCTACCGTGGCCAAGACCGTCTCCCTGCAGGAGGTCACGGAATATGAGTCGTATCTGCATCCCTGGGCCGCCGCGCCGTGGATATTCGGCATCAGCGAGCGTGCCCTGGGCCGACTCGACGACAATCAGCGCCAAGCCCTCGAGGAGGCGGGGCAGGAGATCTGGGCAACGACCCGAGATCTCGCCGTCGACCCTGAGCGCGAGGCCCTGGCGCGGGAAGAGCGCGAATCGTTGGGCATCACTGTCCTGCCGCCGTTCTCCGACGCCGACGTCGACACCTTTGTCACGGCGGCATGGAGTACCTGGCAAACCATGGCTGAAAACGCCGGTGAAGACGGCATGCGTTACTACAACACCGTCACGCAGGCACTATCCGAGTAACGCCAGGCCGGGAGTCGGCAATCCTTGCCGGCTCCCTCCTCATTTCCGGGATGGGCGATATCGATGCTGCGAAAATTCAATCTGCTGATCGCGAGAACGGCATACGGTGCCTTTCTGCTCGGCGTGTTCGGTGGCGTGGTCATGACGGGATTGATCTTCGTCAGCACGCTGATGCGTTACCTGGGCGGTAGCCCCCTGCGTTTCTCCGATGAGCTGGCGGGTTTACTTTTTCTATCGTTGACCTTCCTGTGCCTGCCATATGTGCTGGACAAGGGCAGACACATGCGTATCGAGATACTCCTGAACCTCGTGCCTGCACCCATGGCGCGGATCATGGATGTGATCGGCACCATCACGCTCGTTACGTTCTGTGTGGTCTTCGCCTATGAGGCCTGGGACTTCATGGACTTCTCGCGCTCCATCAGCTCACGGGCCGATATCAGCGGTATCCTGCTGTGGCCATGGATGGCGATCATGCCGTTCTCCATGCTGCTGTGCCTACTGGTGCAGCTCCGTCACGGCACACGCCAGCCCCTCGCTGACCGGGCCTCGGAAGAGGAGGTCTCGTCATGAGCTGGCTACTACTCAGTGGCAGCCTGATCGTGTTGCTCTCCAGTGGAGCGATTCTGGGCGCCGCCCTCGGTCTCACCGGGATGCTCCTGCTGCATTTCCAGGCCAACGGCGCCACGCCGCTGGCGATCAATGCCTCCTGGAACATGCTCACCGACTTCACGCTCAGTGCGGTACCGCTGTTCATCTTCCTCGGCGAGATCCTGCTGGCCAGCGGGGTATCGAAGCGGGTCTACAACGGCCTGACGCCGTTGTTTGCGCGTGTCCATGGGCAACTACTGCACACCAATATCGCCGTCTGTACCCTGTTCGGGGCCGTCAGCGGTTCCAGTACCTCCACCGCGGCCGCGATCGGCTCGGTAGGTTATCCCGAGCTGGTTGGGCGCGGCTATAATCCCAGCATGGTGGTGGGCACCCTGGCTGCTGGCGGCACCTTGGGGCTGCTGATTCCCCCGAGTCTGGCGCTGATCATCTATGGCGCTACCCAGAACGTATCTATCGGCAAGTTGTTCATCGCCGGAATGTTGCCGGGCCTGATGATCGCCTGTGCGTTCTCGCTGTGGATCATGATCCGCTCCAACATCGGGGAGGCGGTGACGCCGTCGTCGAAAGGCAGGATGGACTGGGCCGCGGTTCGCCGTGGGGTGCTGGAGATCTGGCCGCTGCCCATTCTCATCTTCTTCGTGCTGGGCACTATCTACCTTGGCATCGCGACACCCACCGAGGCCGCGGCGTTGGGCGTCGTCGCCAGCATCGTGCTGGGGATGACTTGGGGAGACCTGACCCTGCAGCGCCTGTGGGAAGCGTTCAAGCATGCCTCGCTGATGTTCGCCGCCATCGGCATGATCCTGATCGGCACGGTGATCCTGTCGCAGGCCGTCAGTCTGCTGGGCATTCCGCGCGCCGCCCTCGACGCGATCGGCGGCTTCGGCCTGGGGCCCTATGGCATCCTGCTGATGATCGTCATCGTCTATATCGTGCTCGGATGCTTCTTCGACGGTATCTCGCTATTGCTGATGACGCTGCCGATCACCTTCCCGATGGTCACCAGCCTGGGCTTCGACCCGATCTGGTTCGGCATCATTGTCACGCTGCTGATCGAGATCGGCATGATCACCCCCCCCGTGGGACTCAACCTCTTCGTGCTGTCGTCGATTTCGAACAACGACGTCGACTTGCCCGCCGCGGCCAAGGCTTCCTTGCCTTACTGGCTGATTCTGCTCGGTGCGGTGGGACTGTTCACGGCCTTCCCGGGCATCATCCTGTGGATCACGGAGTGGTTGTGAGCGATCTCGTCCTACCAGACCGCTACCTTCTAGAGCGCGACTGCGAAGAAGACGCGCTGCTCAAGCATGCCGAGATGGGGGTGCCCGGGTAACAGGAGCTGGTGCAGGAGCTCGGCGAGCAGACCGATATCATGCTGCCCTCGGTACGGGCGGAGCTGGAGCGGTTCCTCCTGCCGGCCCTGCGATAGCGGAACCGAGCCCGAAGACCGAGGCGCCCCCGGCTCGAGAGAGCCGGGGGCGCTCGCTTATTGCTTGCCTGCAGGTTCAGAGCCCGAGTCCGCGTCCCTCGGGGACGGCGGCATGGACAAGGGGCTGGCCACGGTGTGGGGGCCGAAACGACGGGGCCCGCTCGATGGCGGGCCCCGTCGGGTATGGCGGAAGGCTTAGCTGCGGACCACCTGCAGGCTCGGGGCGCTATTCCCCAGGTTCTCCTGCATCCGCTCGCTGTACCAGTTGATGAAGTCGATCACCCCGAACTCGTAGGTCTCGGAGTAGGGGCCGGGCTGGTAGGCCTTGGAGTTGATGCCGCGCTGGTTCTCCTCGGCCAGGCGACGGTCCTGGTCGTTGGTGGCGTCCCACACCCGGCGCATGGTCTCGGTGTGGTAGTCGACCCCCTCCACGGCGTCCTTGTGCACCAGCCACTTGGTGGTCACCAGGGTCTGCTGGGGGCCCAGCGGCAGCACCCGGAAGACGATGGCGTGGTCGCCCATGAAGTGGTTCCAGGAGTTGGGCAGGTGCAGGATGCGCAGCGACCCCATGTCGGGGCTTTCGAGCCGGCCCATCAGCTTGTTGCACGCCGGCTGGCCATCCATGGTCATGGAGACGATGCCGTCGAGCAGCGGCGTGCGGGTCAGGCGGTTGCGCTTGCCGAAGCGCTTGAGCTGCCAGGGCACCCGCTGGTCGTCCCAGTCGCTCTGCTTCTTTGCCACCAGCGCCTTGTAGGCGGGCGTGGCCCGCGGGTCATCGGTATCATCGAACTCCTGCAGGGAGTTGAGCAGTTCCGGATGGGCGCCGTTGCAGTGGTAGCACTCGCGGTTGTTCTCGATGACCAGCTTCCAGTTGCACTGCTCGATGATGGAGGACTCCACCGCCACCTTGACGTTGGCCATGTCGTAGGGCTCGAGGTAGTGCTCGAGGGTCTCCAGGAAGTCGTCGAGGGCCGGCGGCTGCTCGGCCAGGCTGACGAAGATGAAGCCGCCCGCCGTGCGCACGTGTACCGGCTTCAGGCCGTAGGCATTCAGATCGAAATTCTCGCCCATGTCGGTGCCGGCGAACAGCAGCCGGCCGTCGAGCTCGTAGGTCCACTGGTGATAGGGGCAGACCAGCTTGGCGACCTTGCCCTTGTCGCTGACGCACAGCCGCGAGCCGCGGTGACGGCAGACGTTGTGGAAGCCGTGCACCGCCCCGTCGTTGCCACGCACCAGGATCACCGGGTTGTCGCCGATCTCCAGGGTCATGTAGTTGCCCTTGGCAGGAATCTCGCAGGTCATGCCGGCGAACAGCCACTCCTTGCCGAAGATCTCCTGCATGTCCAGAGCGAACAGGCGGGCATCGTTGTAGAAGGGCTGGGGCAGCGAGAGGTTTTGCGCGCGGCCCGCGAGCATGGCGCTGGTGGCCTGGCGCGCCGGGGCCAGGTCATCGTCCAGATGGAGGGGGGAGATCGGATCCATGGAAACACTACCTCTTGCAGGCCGCGCATGCGGCATCGGTCGGATTATCGGTGTTGTGAGAGGAATGGCGTCGTGTGATGGACCGCATACGCCAGTCGCGGTGTTGGATGAAAACAGGGCGAGTGTGGATCAGCACGCGAATGAGGAGTTGTCTGCCGGCGACAGGCGTCGATGCGGGGGCGACAGCCGAATCATGAAAAAGCGCGACGAGTGGAAATCACGGGCATGCCCGTGTCGCTAACAGGCAAGTGGGGACGCCCTCAACTGGCGCAGAATTCCGGCCAACGACAGGCGGTGGCACCGCGGTCGGAGCCTCCCATGGTGCAGCCCAGGCGACACGAACATGACAATGAACTTCCTTAACACCGTCACGACCCAGACCTGGACCAACGGCCGCCATGCGGTACGCTGTGTCAAGGTGATCCAGGAGACCTGGGACGTACGCACCTTCTGCTTCATGGCCGAGCAGCCGGTGCTATTCTTCTTCAAGCCGGGCCAGTTCGTGACCCTGGAACTGGAGATCGACGGCGAGCCGATCATGCGCTCCTACACCATCTCCAGCTCCCCCTCGGTGCCCTACAGCTTCTCGATCACCGTCAAGCGGGTGCCCGGCGGCAAGGTTTCCAACTGGCTGCACGACAATCTCAAGGCGGGTGACGAGCTGGCGGTGCACGGGCCGGTGGGCAACTTCAATGCCATCGACTACCCGGCGGAGAAGATCCTGATGCTCTCCGGCGGCGTGGGCATTACCCCCTTGATGTCCATGGCACGCTGGTTCTTCGATACCAATGCTGCCGTGGATATCGAGTTCGTGCACAGCGCGCGCACCCCCAAGGACATCATCTACCATCGCGAGCTGGAGCACATCTTCTCGCGGATCCCCGAATTCAGGCTGCATATCGTCTGCGAGCACAGCGACGCGCTGGGCGAGGCCTGGGCCGGCTTCCGTGGCTACCTCAGCCAGCAGATGCTGGAGCTGATGGCGCCGGATTTCCTGGAGCGGGAGATCTTCTGCTGTGGCCCAACGCCCTACATGAACGCCGTCAAGAACCTGCTCAAGAACAACGGCTTCGACATGAGCCACTACCACGAGGAGTCGTTCGGGGAGACCCCGGCCGATGTGCAGGAGGAGGCGCTCGAGCATGCCGAGCAGGCCGAGGTGGAGGCCGAGGAGTTCGACGTCGCCGAGCTGCTCAGCGTCGACTTCGCCGCCACCGGCAAGAGCGTGCGTATCCAGCCGGGCGAGACGGTGCATGCCGCCGCCGCCAAGCTCGGGCTGCACATTCCCAAGGCGTGCGGCATGGGTATCTGCGGCACCTGCCGGGTACCGCTGAGCTCGGGCCAGGTCGACATGGAACACAACGGTGGCATCACCGACGAGGACGTCGCCGAGGGCTATATCCTCTCCTGCTGCAGCAAGCCGTTGGGCGACGTGGTGGTGGATTATTGAAGGACGGGCCGCCATCCGAACCGGATGTCGGAAAGACGACAGCGATGTCGCAAATGCATCGGGTCGTGACGCTTGCAAGCTGCATGGTCTCTCGATCGCAGGGATACCATCGCCGCAGGTGAACGCACCCACTGAATCGCCAACGACAACAAGCCGGAGCCCCGAGATGACCGACCGTGAAGGATACCGCCCCCAGGCCGCCCTGGAGGCCTATGACCCCGCCCTGGCCAGCGCCATCGCCGACGAGGCGGTGCGCCAGGAGGCCCACATCGAACTGATTGCCTCCGAGAACTATGCCAGCCGGCACGTGATGGCGGCCCAGGGCTCCCAGCTGACCAACAAGTATGCCGAGGGCTATCCCGGCAAGCGTTACTACGGCGGGTGCGAGTTCGTCGACAAGGTCGAGAAACTCGCCATCGAACGCGCCTGCGACCTGTTCGGCGCCGACTATGCCAATGTCCAGCCCCACTCCGGTGCCCAGGCCAACGCCGCGGCCTTCATGGCCCTGGTCAGTCCGGGCGATACCGTATTGGGCATGAGCCTGGCCCACGGCGGCCACCTGACCCACGGCGCCGCCCCCAACTTCTCCGGCAAGCACTATCACGCCGTGCAGTACGGCCTGGACCCGGCGACCGGCGAAATCGACTACGCCGAGGTCGAGCGCCTGGCCCGGGAGCACCAGCCCAAGCTGATCATCGCCGGCTTCTCGGCCTATTCACGGGTGGTCGACTGGCGCCGCTTCCGCACCATCGCCGACGAGGTGGGGGCCTGGCTGCTGGTCGATATGGCCCATGTGGCGGGCCTGGTCGCCGCCGGCCTCTATCCGAGCCCGCTGCCCCACGCTCACGTGGTGACCACCACCACCCACAAGACCCTGCGCGGTCCGCGCGGCGGCCTGATCCTGTCTTCGCACGCGGATGAAACGCTGTACAAGAAGCTCAACGGCGCGGTCTTCCCGGGCCAGCAGGGCGGCCCGCTGATGCACGTGATCGCCGCCAAGGCGGTGGCCTTCAAGGAGGCCATGAGCCAGGACTTCGTGCGCTACCAGCAGCGGGTGATCGACAACGCCCGGGCGATGGCCAGCGTGTTCCTCGACCGCGGCTACGACGTCGTCTCCGGTGGCACCGACGATCATCTGTTCCTGGTCTCGTTGATCCGCCAAGGCGTCACCGGCAAGGACGCCGATGCGGCGCTCGGTCGGGCCCATGTCACCGTCAACAAGAACGCGGTGCCCAACGATCCCCAGAGCCCCTTCGTGACCTCGGGCCTGCGCCTCGGCACCCCGGCGGTGACCACCCGCGGCTTCGGCGTCGAGGAGTGCACCGAGTTGGCCGGCTGGATCTGCGACATCCTCGATGTCCTGGCCGAGCAGGGCAACAGCGAGGCCGTGGAAGCCGAGGTGCGCGACAAGGTCGAGGCGCTCTGCGCGCGCTATCCGGTCTACGGTGACACCGCCCCGCTGGCGCACGAGACATCCATCGCCTGAACCCGTTCGTCGGGGTGGTCCCCGGCCAGCCGGTCGGGGACCGATCGAGGAGAGACAGCATGCAACGTTATTCAGGCTTCGGGCTGGTCAAGCACGCACTGAGCCACCACGAGAATTGGCAGCGTCAGTGGCGCAATCCCGCGCCGAAGAAGCAGTACGACGTGATCATCGTCGGCGGCGGCGGCCATGGCCTGGCCACCGCCTACTACCTGGCCAAGGAGCACGGCGTGAAGAACATCGCCGTGCTCGAGAAGGGCTGGCTGGGTGGCGGTAACACCGCCCGCAACACCACCATCGTGCGCTCCAACTACCTGTGGGACGAGGCCGCGGCGCTCTACGAGCACGCCATGAAGTTGTGGGAAGGCCTGTCCCAGGACATCAACTACAACGTGATGTTCTCCCAGCGTGGCGTGCTCAACCTCGGTCATACCCTGCAGGACATGCGCGACATCCAGCGCCGGGTGAACGCCAACCGCCTCAACGGCATCGACGGCGAGGTGCTCGACGCCAAGGGCGTCCAGGAGATCGTACCGATCCTCGACTGCTCCAAGCGCGCCCGCTACCCGGTGCTCGGTGCCTCCTGGCAGCCCCGCGCCGGCGTGGCCCGTCATGACGCCGTGGCCTGGGGCTACGCTCGCGCCGCCGATGCGCTTGGCGTCGACCTGCTGCAGAACACCGAGGTCACCGGTTTCAAGATCCGCGACGGTCGGATCTTCGGGGTGCATACCAACCGTGGCGACATCGAGGCGAAGACCGTGGGCTGCGTGGCCGCCGGCAACTCCGGGGTGCTGGCGAAGATGGCCGGCTTCCGGCTGCCGCTGGAGTCCCATCCGCTGCAGGCGCTGGTCTCCGAGCCGCTCAAGCCGATTCTCGACACCGTGGTGATGTCGAACCACGTCCACGGCTACATCAGCCAGTCGGACAAGGGCGACCTGGTGATCGGTGCCGGCATCGACGGCTACAACGGCTACGGCCAGCGCGGCAGCTACCCCACCGTGGAGCACACCCTGCAGGCGATCGTCGAGATGTTCCCGATCTTCTCCCGGGTGCGCATGAACCGTCAGTGGGGCGGCATCGTCGACACCTGCCCGGACGCCTGCCCGATCCTGTCGAAGACCCCGGTGAAGGGGCTGTTCTTCAACTGCGGTTGGGGCACCGGTGGCTTCAAGGCCACCCCGGGGTCCGGCCACGTCTTCGCCGCCAGCCTGGCCAAGGGCGAGATGCACCCGATCGCCGCCCCGTTCTCCATCGACCGCTTCCATACTGGGGCGCTGGTCGACGAGCACGGTGCCGCCGGCGTTGCCCACTGATTGGCGCAGATGCCCATAGCTTTCATCCCGAATGACGGGGGAACAAAAACATGTTTCAGATCTACTGCCCCTACTGCGAGGAGCTCCGCGAGGAAGAGGAGTTCCACCCCAAGGGCGAGGCGCATATCGCCCGCCCGCTGGACCCCGAGGCATGCAGCGACGAGGAGTGGGGCGACTACCTGTTCTTCCGCGACAACCCCCGGGGCGTGCACCACGAGCTGTGGGTGCATGCCGTCGGCTGTCGCAAGTTCTTCAACATCACCCGGCATACGGTGAGCTACGAGATCCTCGAGACCTACCGGATGGGCGAACAACCGACCATCACCGCCGAGGGGCTGGCCGGGCGCGAGTCCGCCGCCACCGCCCGTCAGGAAGGAGTCAAGGCATGAGCCAGCCGAACCGTCTCGTCCGGGGCGGGCGCATCGAGCGCACCCGCACCCTGAGCTTCACCTTCAACGGCCAGGCCTACAAGGGCTATGCCGGCGATACCCTGGCCTCGGCGCTGCTCGCCAACGGCGTGGACATCGTCAACCGCAGCTTCAAGTACTCGCGGCCCCGCGGCATCGTCGCCGCCGGCGCCGAGGAGCCCAATGCGGTCGTCCAACTGGGGGCCTCCGAGGCCGGCCAGGTGCCCAACGTACGCGCCACCCAGCAGGCGCTGTTCGATGGCCTCTCCGCGCGCAGCACCAACGGCTGGCCCAATGTCCAGCGCGACCTGATGGGCCTGGTCGGCAAGCTGGGCGGCCAGTTCATGCCGCCGGGTTTCTATTACAAGACCTTCATGGCCCCGGCCTCCCTGTGGATGACCTACGAGAAGTACATCCGCAAGAGCGCCGGCCTGGGCCGTAGCCCGGCGGAAGCCGATCCGGACATCTACGATCACCTGCACCGGCATTGCGACGTGCTGGTGATCGGCGCCGGTCCGGCGGGGCTGACGGCGGCGCTGGCCGCCGCCCGCAGCGGTGCCCGGGTGATCCTCTGCGACGAGCAGGAGGAACTGGGCGGCTCGCTGCTCGATTCCCGCGAACTGCTCGACGACGAGTCGGCCAGCGAGTGGCTGGCCACGGTGGTCGCCGAACTGAGTGGGCGCGACAACGTCACCCTGCTGCCGCGCACCACCGCCAACGGCTACCACGACCACAACTTCGTCACCCTGCACGAGCGCCGCACCGAGCACCTGGCCGAGACCGCGCCGCTCGCCAATGGCCATCGCCAGGTGAGGTCTCGCCTGCATCGGGTGCGTGCCGGCCGGGTGATCCTCGCCACCGGCACCCATGAGCGGCCGCTGGTCTATGCGGGCAACGACGTGCCAGGCAATCTGCTGGCCGGTGCCGTCTCCACCTATATCCGCCGTTACGGGGTGGTGCCGGGCCAGAAACTGGTGCTCTCCACCAGCAACGACCACGCCTACCGCGCCGCCCTGGATTGGCAGGAGGCGGGCCGCGAGGTGGTGGCCATCGTCGATGCCCGCGAAGCGCCGGACGGTGAACTGGTCGATCAGGCCCGTTCCCGAGGCATTCGGGTGGTCACCGGCAGTGCGGTGATCGAGGCCAAGGGCGACAAGCGTGTCACCGCGGCCCGCGTCGCCCGGGTCGATCTCGACCGCTTCGCGGTCGCCGGTGCGGTGGAGGAGCTCCACTGCGATACCATCGCCAGCTCCGGCGGTTACAGCCCGGTGATCCACCTGGCCTCGCACACCGGTGCCCGGCCCACCTGGAACGACGAGATCCTCGGCTTCGTGCCGAGCCTGGTGAAGGGCGTCTCTGCCACCGGGGGTGCCCGGGGCACCTACGCGCTGCCCCAGGTGCTGGCCGATGGCGTCGAGACGGGTAGCCAGGCCGCCGCGGCCTGCGGCTATACCGCCGCGAGCGTCGAGCTGCCGCGGGTCGATGCCATCCGCGAAGGCCGGGCCTGCGCGCTCTACCAGGTGCCCCACGAGAAGCCGACCCTGCGCGCGCCCAAGCAGTTCGTCGACCTGCAGAACGACGTTACCGCGGCGGGTATCGAACTCGCCACCCGCGAGGGCTTCGAGTCCATCGAGCACGTCAAGCGCTACACCGCCATGGGCTTCGGCACCGACCAGGGCAAGCTCGGCAACATCAACGGCATGGCCATCGCCGCGCGCTGCCTGGGACGCACGATCCCCGAGGTCGGCACCACGGTGTTCCGCCCCAACTATACGCCAGTGACCTTCGGTGCCATCGTCGGGCGTCACTGCGGCGAACTGTTCGACCCCGAGCGCTACACCGCGCTGCATCAGTGGCACGTGGAGCACGGCGCCGAGTTCGAGGACGTGGGCCAGTGGAAGCGCCCCTGGTACTATCCCCTGCGTGTCGCCGGCAAGCTCGAGACGATGCATGAGGCGGTGGCCCGGGAGTGCCGGGCGGTGCGCGAGGCCGTCGGCATCCTCGATGCCTCGACGCTCGGCAAGATCGACATCCAGGGACCGGACGCCCGGGAGTTCCTCGGCCGCATCTACACCAACAAGTGGGAGAAGCTCGCCGTCGGCAAGTGCCGCTACGGCCTGATGTGCAAGGACGACGGCATGGTCACCGACGACGGCGTGACCAGCTGCCTGGCCGACAACCACTTCGTGATGACCACCACCACCGGCGGCGCCGCGGCGATCCTCGAGTGGCTGGAGCTGTGGCATCAGACCGAGTGGCCGGAGCTGGACGTGACCTTCACCTCGGTGACCGATCACTGGGCGACCATGACCATCACCGGGCCGGAGTCGCGCAAGCTGCTGGCGGAACTCACCGACATCGACCTGGATCGCGATAGCTTCAAGTTCATGGACTGGCGCGAGGGCAAGGTCGCCGGCGTGCCGGCGCGGGTCTTCCGCATCTCCTTCACCGGCGAACTGACCTTCGAGATCAACGTCCAGGCCCACTACGCCATGCACGTCTGGAAGGCGCTGTTCGAGCACGGCGAGAAGTATGGCCTGACGCCCTACGGCACCGAGACCATGCATGTCCTGCGCGCCGAGAAGGGCTTCATCATCGTCGGCCAGGACACCGACGGCTCGGTGACCCCGGAGGACCTGGGGATGCAGTGGTGCGTGGGCTACGACAAGCCGTTCTCGTGGATCGGCAAGCGCGCCCTGACCCGCAGCGACACCGCGCGGGAGAACCGCAAGCAGCTGGTGGGCCTGAAGCCGAAGGACCCCAAGGTGGTGCTGGAGGAGGGCGCCCAGATCGTCCTCGATCCCAAGCATCCGGTTCCCGTGCCGATGGTCGGCCACGTGACCTCGAGCTACTACAGCCCGACCCTGGACAGCGGCTTCGCCCTGGCGGTGGTCAAGGGCGGCCACCAGAAGCTCGGCGAGACCGTCTACCTGCCCATGGCCGACGGCACCACCCACGCAGCCGAGATCACGAGCCCGATCTTCGTCGATCCCAAGGGAGAGCGTCAGCATGTCTAACGTAAACCTGTACGATTCCCGAGCCGATGCGGCCATTCCGGCCGAATCGCCGCTGGCCTACTCCTTCCATCGCAGCGGGGCGCCGGCGGCCGGCGCCGCCAGCCGGGTGGTGATGCGCGAGCGACCCTTCCTCGGCCACCTGATCCTGCGCGGCGGGGCCATCGTGCTCGACGAGGCGGTGCGTGACGAGCTCGGCATGAACCTGCCCGGCCGGCCGCAGGGGCTGGTGCTGGATGCCTCCGGCGAGCGGTCGATCCAGTGGCTCTCGCCCGACGAGTGGCTGCTGATCGTACCCGGTGGCGAGGAGTTCGCGCTCGAGGGTCGCCTGCGCGAACGCCTCGGCGATGCCAGCTTCGCCATCGTCAACGTCAGCGGCGGCCAAACCCTGCTCGAACTGGAGGGAGACGCCGTGCCGGAGCTGTTGATGAAGTCGGTGATCTACGACGCGGATCCGCAGCACTTCCCGGTTGGCAAGGGGGTGACCACGGTGTTCGCCAAGACCACCACGATCCTGCGGCGCCCCGACGAGTCACGCTGGGAACTGGTGATCCGGCGCAGCTTCGCCGACTACTGCTATCGCTGGCTGCTGGATGCCGGCGAGGAGTACGCCATCGGCGTCGTGGCGGCGTGACTCGACGACCCCGAGGGGTCACAACCCGGTCGGGCCGGGGCATGCCCCGGCCCGATGTACTGGAGGGGCCGAGAATGAGCCAACCCGCCGATACCTGGATCCTGGCCGCCCAGTGCCCGAGTCGCCTGGGCACCGTGGACGTGGTCACCCGCTTCCTCAAGGAGCAGCGCTGCTACATCACCGAGCAGCAATCCTTCGATGACCGGCTCAGCGGTCATTTCTTCATCCGAACCGAGTTCCGGCCGCCAGCGCCCGACTTCGACGCCGAGACCTTCCGCGAGGCGTTCTCGGAGCGGGCGGCCGAGTTCGCCATGACCTTCGAGCTGACCGCGCCGGGGGCACGCATGCCGGTGGTGATCATGGTCTCGAAGGCCGATCACTGCCTCAACGACCTGCTCTATCGCTATCGCACCGGCCAGCTGCCGATCGAGATCCGGGCCGTGGTCTCCAACCACCCGGACCTGGAACCGCTGGCGGCCTGGCACGACCTGCCCTACCACCACTTGCCGATCACCCCGGAGACCAAGGCCGAGCAGGAGGCCAGGGTCTGGCGGGTGATCGAGGAGACCGGCGCCGAGTTGGTGATCCTGGCGCGCTACATGCAGGTGCTCTCGAGCGAGATGTGTCGCCGTCTCAGCGGGCGCGCGATCAACATTCACCACTCGCTGCTGCCCGGCTTCAAGGGCGCGCGGCCCTACCATCAGGCCTACGACAAAGGGGTCAAGCTGGTCGGGGCCACCGCCCACTACATCAACGACGATCTCGACGAGGGCCCGATCATCACCCAGGGGGTGGAGCCGGTCAGCCACGCCGATTACCCCGAGAACCTGGTGGCCAAGGGGCGCGACATCGAATGCCTGACCCTATCCCGGGCGGTGGGCCTGCACGTGGAGCGACGGGTCTTCCTGCATGCCAACCGCACGGTGGTCTTCTCTCGCTAAACCTTCCCTGGCGGTGCAGACAGAACCCGGGCGCCGACCGTTGGGTAAGCCCTGCTCATGGCGTACCATCGTCAGGGCATGCCCAACGGTCGGCCACGATCGTTTGACGAAATGAATGGCGTTACCCTCAAGACGCACCACACTGGAGAGCATGGAGACCGCATCGATACCACCCACAACAAAAACCATCCACAATAATAGCCCCATAGGGAGCAAGGAGACTGAACATGTATCGCAAGATCATGGTGCCGGTGGACCTGGCACACCTCGACGTTATCGAGCCCGCCCTGAAGACGGTGGCCGATCTGGCGCGTCACTATGACGCCGAGGTCTGTTATGTCGGGGTCACTGCCACGACGCCGGGCAGCGTGGCCAGAACCCCCGAGGAGTACCAGCAGAAACTCGAGACCTTCGCCGAGCAGCGCTCCCAGGTGCACGGCCAGCCCGTCAGCACGCACCTCATCACCGACCCCGATCCGATCGCCGACCTCGACAATCTCTTGATCGAGGCCATCGATGCGGTGGGCGCAGACCTGGTGGTCATGCCGACCCACCCGCCGCAGCACCTGGACGTGCTGATGACATCCCACGGCGGCAAGGTCGCCACCCATACCGACGTGTCGGTGTTCCTGGTCAGGCCCGCCAAGCAGTGAGCGCCTGTCCTCGAAACCGCCCGACAACAAGAACCTGACGAACTGAGGGGAGAACGCTCCATGGAAAAGCATTCTCAAGACGAAGGCGCCGCGGCAGCGAGCCAGCCTTCGGAAGGCATCCCGGCCCCGGAAGGGCCCGCCAACCTGATCGATACCGACTACGTGATCGGTCAGGACAACATCACCGCCAGCCCCCTGGGGATCAACCTCGACCTGCACGGCAAGGTCTTCACCTTCTCCTCGCTGGTGATCCTGTTCTTCGTGATCATCACGCTGGCCCTGCAGGACCAGGTCGAGCCCATCTTCAATGCCATGTTCAGTTTTCTGACCGGGAACCTGTCGTGGTTCTTCCTGCTGGCCGCCAATATCTTCGTGGTCCTCTCCATCGTGCTGATCTTCACCCCCCTGGCCAAGGTTCGGATCGGCGGCATGCATGCCAAGCCGGACTTCAGCTACCTGGGCTGGTTCTCCATGCTCTTCGCCGCCGGCATGGGCATCGGCCTGATGTTCTACGGGGTCTCAGAGCCGATCACGCACTTCGACACCGCCCTCGGCGGCGTTGCCGCGGAGAATGGTGCACGCACCGACTGGGCGCCGCTGGGTGCCGCCGCCGGCAACGAGTCGGGCGCCATTTCGCTGGGCATGGCCGCCACCATCTTCCACTGGGGGCTGCACCCCTGGGGGATCTATGCCGTGGTGGCCCTGGCGCTGGCGCTGTTCTCCTATAACAAGGGGCTGCCACTGACCATGCGCTCGATCTTCTACCCGATCCTGGGCGAGCGCGTCTGGGGCTGGCCAGGGCACGTGATCGACATCCTGGCGGTGTTTGCCACCCTGTTCGGGCTGGCCACTTCGCTGGGGCTGGGTGCCACCCAGGCCACCGCGGGGCTTGGCTACCTGTTCGGCGTGCCCGCCACCAACACCACCATGGTGCTGTTGATCATGGGCATTACCGCCGTGGCACTGGTCTCGGTGGTGCTCGGCGTCGACAAGGGCGTGAAGCGGCTGTCGCAGCTCAACATGGTGCTCGCTGCCCTGCTGCTGCTGTTCGTGATCCTGGTGGGCCCGACCCTGATGATCATCACCGGCTTCTTCGAGAACCTGCTCTCCTATGCCGTGAACCTGCCGGCGCTGTCCAACCCCTTCGGGCGTGAGGACGCCAACTTCAGCCAGGGCTGGACCGCCTTCTACTGGGCCTGGTGGATCGCCTGGTCGCCGTTCGTCGGCATGTTCATCGCCCGGGTCAGCCGTGGGCGCACGGTCCGCGAGTTCCTGATCGCCGTGCTGCTGGTGCCGTCCATCGTCTCGGTGTTGTGGATGACCTCCTTCGGCGGCACCGCCATCGACCAGGCCGTCAACCAGGGCTTCGAAGGCGTCCGGGAGGCGGCCCTCGAGCTGCAGCTCTTCGAGATGCTCGGCCAGCTGCCGCTGACGGCCATCACCTCCTTCGTGGCCATCGTGCTGGTGATGGTGTTCTTCATCACCTCCTCCGACTCCGGGTCGCTGGTGATCGACTCCATCACCGCCGGTGGCAAGGTCGACGCACCCAAGCCCCAGCGCGTGTTCTGGGCCGTTATCGAGGGTGCCATCGCCATCGCCCTGCTACTGGGCGGCGGCCTCACGGCCCTGCAGACCGCGGTGATCACCACCGGCCTGCCCTTCACCCTGGTGCTGCTGGCGGCCTGCTACGCCATCGTCAAGGGCCTGATGAGCGAGCCCAGGGCCTGACCCGACTCAAGCCAGCGACGACGAGGGCGGCCTGCGGGCCGCCCTCCTTCGTTTCGGTACCTGCCTTCCTCCCGAGCCGCTAGCTCCATAACTGCCCCACCGGCGTCTCGGGTGTGTAATGCGCGGCGATCTGCGCCTGCAGCAGCTCGGCGGTGGCCAGGGCATCGGTCAGGGCATGGTGCCCCTGGTAGGCGGGCAGGCCGTAGCGTGCCCGGCTGTTCTGCAGACGGATCGAGACCGGCGGGCGGCCCAGCCAGCGACGAAACCGGGCCCACAGCGACTGGCGATGGATCCGCGCCTCCAGCGACATGGTGTCGATCATCGGGAAACGCAGCCCCTCTCCGAGCCGCGCCCGCACCGCCTCGCTGAGGAAGGGCCGCTCTATATGGCGGTAGTGGACCACCGCCAGGCGTCCGGCCAGGGCCTCGAGCAGGTCGGGAAGTATCGCCGCCAGGTCCGGGGCGGCGGCCACCTCGGAATGGGTGATATGGTGATAGGTCACCGACTCGTGGCTCAGCGGGCGGGACGGCCGCACCACCCAGTACCGCCGCTCGGCGAGGCGGATACGCGACAGGCTGAAGGGCACCAGGCCGATGCTGACGATGGCGTGCCGCCGGGCATCGAGCCCGGTGGTCTCCATGTCCATGGCGACCATGGGGACCTCGGCGATGGGCGTCTCGGCGGCCGGGCAACCGGTGGCGAAATAGTCGGCGAGCAGCGGATGGCGCCTCCGTGCCGCTCGGTCGGCCAGGTAGGCCGGCCAGTCGGACGACGCGCGGTGGCGAGCCGGACGCAGGTTAACCATCGCCCTAGTGCCTCCGGCGGTCGGCGGTGGAGGGGATGGGGTAGCGGAACTTGAGGAACTTCTGGGCATTGCTCAGCACCTGGAAGGCATCCTTCAGGTTGTGCCGCTCGTCGTCGGCGACGTTCCCCGGCTCGATGTTGTTGTCGGGGGCGTGCTCGTGCTGCAGGTCGATCACCTGGTGACGAATGCGCGACATGCTGAGGAACTCCAGGGCGTAGCGCAGCTTGTCGCTCACCCCGGGGGCCAGCAGTTGGGTGCGGTCGATGTCGTCGAGCCGCGAGAAGCTGTTCTGGGCCCGGGAGCCGCAGGCCAGGGCATGGATGCGGATCAGGTCGGTGAGCGGGGCGGTGCCGCGCCGCTTGAGGTTGATCGAGTTGTTGTGCTTGCCGTCCTTCTCCATCACGAAGGTGCGGAAGAAGCCCAGCGGCGGTGTGCGGTTCAGGGCGTTGCGCGCCATCGCCGCGAGAAACAGCGGGCTCTTCGGCGCCAGCTCGGCCACCAGGTCCTGGAGCTGCTCGACGAAGACGTTCTCGCCATACACCGGGTCCAGGTCGAAGAAGATCGAGCTGTGCAGCAGGCGCTCGGGGGTGGGGTCACGGATCCAGTCGCGGAAGTACCCTTTCCACACCGACAGCGGCTGGCGCCACTGCGGGTTGGTGGCCATGATGTCGCCGCTGCAGTAGGGATAGCCGCAGGCATCCAGGCCGTCGCTGACCCGTTTGGCTAGTTCGAGGAAGTAGGCGTCGTGCCGCTCGGGATCGAAATCGTCGGCGAGCACCAGGGCGTTGTCCTGGTCGGTGACGACGCTTTGCTCGTTGCGCGCCATGGAGCCCAGCGCCATGAAGCAGTAGGGCACCGGCGGCGGTCCCAGCTCCTCCTCGGCCAGTTCCAGCAACCTGCGCGTGAAGCTGCGCCCGATGGTGGAGAGCGCACTGCCGATCATCCGCGAGTCGGCGCCGTCCTCGACCATGCGCACGAAGGTCGCGCTAACGTCCGGGGCGAGCCGTGCCAGCCCGGCGGCGCTGGGCTGGCTGTAGATGTTGTTGACCAGGTAGAGGCTGGAGTGGGTCTCGTAGCGGATGATGTCGGAGAGGTGGACGATGCCCACCGGATGGCGGCGGTGCATGACCGGCAGGTGGTGAATGTTATTGCGCAGCATGGTGAGCATCGCCTCGTAGACCGACTCGTCGGACTGGATGGCGATCGGCCGGTCACCGATCACCTCGCCCACCGGCGTGTCGGGCGGCAGCCCCTCGGCCACCACCCGCTTGCGGAAGTCGCTGTCGGTGAGGATGCCGCACACCTGCCAGGCGCGCTCCTCGCTGTCGCGGAAGGTATAGCGCGGGTTGTCGCCGGGTGCATCGAGCACCAGTATCGCCGAGGCTCCGTAATCGGTGATCTGGCGGGCCGCCTCCTGCACCGTGGTGGCAGCCTCCACCATGACCGGGTAGCGCGTGACCAGCTTGCGCACCCGAGTGATCATCATGTCGTTGTTCTTCTTCTGCTGCTCCACCGCGCTCTCGAGACGGGGACGCAGCAACTCGACGAAGTCGGCGAAGAGCTCGTCCTCCTCGCAAAGCCGATGGAAGATTGCCTCGGGGATGAAATAGATCAGGGTGTCTTCCATCGCCCGCACGGGATAACGGACCCGATGGTTCCGCAGCAGGCTGAACTGCCCGAAGATGTCGCCTTCACCACGACGATTGTAGAGCTCGCCGTTGCGGCGGTAGACCTCCACCGCCCCGCTGCGGATGTAGCAGAGCTCGTGGAGTTCCTGGTCGAGGAGCAGGATGTCGCTGCCGGCCTTGAAGTAGGCCACCTCCACGCTACCCGCCAGCTCGTCGAGCAGATCGTCGGAAATCGCATCGAAGGGCGGGAAGCGCCCCATGTGCTGGCGAATCTCCAGCAGTTCAACGTCCATGCGTCAGACTCCGGCAATCGTCTCGGTCCCGACCAGTCTGGGGGCTCGGCCCCGGGCTGTAAAGCCGCCCCATACGACGAGGGCCACCCCGTGACGGGGTGGCCCTCGATACCGCCGGCCCTGGTGGCCGCGGTGAGCGCAGGATTCCCTCAGGAGGGATTCGCCATCTCCTGAACCCGTTGCATCAGCTCGGGGTCCTGCTGGATGGCTTGGCCGATGGCGTTGAAGGTATCCACGTCGAGACCGCTGTCCTCGACCACCTCGACCATCCTGTCGTTGGCTTCCATGCGCACTTCCTGCTGGGAGGATTCGTCCTCGGCAGCCTGCAGACGCTCGGTGTACTCCTGGGAAATCACGGCGATCTCCTGGGAGGCATCGGCGAACTGCTGCAGCTGCTCGTCGGAGAAGTCCTGGGCCGGAGCCGCCGCCTGCGGCTGCTCGGGGGCCTGGGCCGGGTCCTGCTGGGCATGAGCCGTGGCGGTCATCATGCCCGCGGAAAGCAGGGCAGCCGAGAACAGTGCAGTCATCCTTTTCATGAATACCTCCAGGGTGTTGCGGTATGAATGGCTTCCCTGAGACGACGGCGAGCGGACCCCGTTCAGAATTTTTATGTAATTAAATGAAACAAAAAGTACATAAATATTAACAATCGTCTCCATTAAGAGACGGCGTGAGCAGGTGCTCCGCCTGGGGAGGCGCCATGAACGCTTTCTGCACCCATTGGTAAAGTCGATAATGGGATTCGTTATCGAAATGAATCACTCCGCCGGGACATCGTGCTTTGCTAAACCGCGGTGGCACAGTATGGTCGAAGCCGTCTCCATCGATGCCCCTGGACCCCCTGACCCGGATGTCGCTCTCGAAATGACCTCATCGTCCGCCTCCCCGCTCTCCTCGGCCTGGCTGGCCGCCATGCCCATCCTGTTCGTGGCGCTCTGGAGCACCGGCTTCATCGGCGCCAAGTTCGGCCTGCCCTACGCCGAACCCTTCACCTTCCTGTTCGTGCGTTTCGTGCTGACCCTGGCGCTGCTGGTGCCGCTGGTCCAGCTGCTGGGAGGCGGCTGGCCCCGGGGAGCACGGCTGTGGGGGCATATCGCCGTCTCCGGGCTGCTGGTCCACGGCGCCTATCTGGGCGGGGTCTTCTACGGCATCTACCAGGGCATGCCGGCGGGACTGGCCTCGCTGCTGGTGGGGCTCCAGCCGCTGCTGACCGCCGTGCTCGCCGGGCCGCTGCTCGACGAGCGGCTGGCACCCCGCCAGTGGCTCGGCCTGGCGCTGGGGCTCGCCGGCATCACCCTGGTACTCGGCGGCAAGCTGGATCCGGGTGACGGCCTCTTCCAGGGATTCGGCATCGGCGCGCTCGCCAGCGTGGTGGTGGCGCTGGTCGGCATCTCGCTGGGTACCCTCTACCAGAAGCGCCACTGCGTGGGGATGCCGTTGCTCTCGGGTACCGTGGTGCAATACCTGGGCGCCGGGGTGGTACTCGGGCTGGGGGCGCTGCTGTTCGAGGAGCGCCGCATCGACTGGACCCCGACCTTCGCCCTGACCCTGGGCTGGCTGGTGCTGGTGCTGTCGATCGCCGCCATCCTGCTGCTGATGGCGCTGATCAAGCGCGGCGAGGCCTCGCGGGTCGCCAGCCTCTTCTACCTGGTACCCCCGGTGACGGCGCTGGAAGCCTGGATCCTCTTCGACGAGCGGCTACCGCTCCCGGCGCTGGCGGGCATGGCCATCGCCATCGCCGGGGTGGTGCTGGTGGTCAAGGGCCGGGCACCTGCCTCCGAGTCTCCAGGTGCTAGGCGGACGTAGCAGACTTTCCAGGGGGGGTGTGTAAACAGGTGTTCAACGCTAATTGTCCACAGCGGGGATTGCGGTGCTCCCATGCAACCCTTATGGTCGGCATTACACATTAAGTTACAAGAATAAATCATGCAGGCCCCGTGATGCGACCGTACGCCAGGTCGGATCATGCTTTACTCCAGCGGGCCCTCACCAGGGAGTTTTCATGAACGAGACCCTCGCAGTCGAGGAGGACACGATAGCGATGACAGAAGCCTCGTCGTGCTTTGCCCGTTTCGTCAATGTCCAGAAGAGTTATGACGGTGTCGAACTGGTCGTCAAGGGGTTCAACCTGGACATTCGGCAGGGGGAGTTCGTCACCCTGCTGGGGCCCTCGGGCTCGGGCAAGACCACCTGCCTGATGATGATGGCGGGCTTCGAGACCCCGACCCACGGCGAGATCCTGCTCAAGAACGAACCGATCAGCGGCCTGCCGCCCCACAAGCGGGGCATCGGCATGGTCTTCCAGAACTACGCCCTCTTTCCCCACATGACAGTGGCCGAGAACCTCGCCTTCCCGCTGGAAGTGCGCCATCTCTCGAAGGAGGAGATCAAGCGCAAGGTGGCCCATGCCCTGGCGATGGTGCGCCTCGAGGAGTTCGGTGACCGCCGGCCGGCCCAGCTCTCCGGCGGTCAGCAGCAGCGCGTCGCCCTGGCCCGCGCCCTGGTCTTCGAACCCGACCTGGTGCTGATGGACGAGCCCCTTGGGGCGCTGGACAAGAATCTGCGCGAGGAGATGCAGTACGAGATCAAGCGGATTCATGCCAGCCTCGGCGTGACCATGATCTACGTCACCCACGACCAGACCGAGGCGCTGACCATGTCGGACCGCATCGCGGTGTTCAACGATGGCGTCGTGCAGCAACTGGCTTCCCCCGAGACCCTCTACGAGGAGCCGGAGAATGCCTTCGTCGCCTACTTCATCGGTGAGAACAATCGCTTGATCGGTGAGGTGGTGGAGAACAGCGGCGCACGCTGCCGGGTACGCCTCGACAACGGCGACACGGTACTGGCGAGGGCCGTGGCCTCGGGAGAGGCCGGGTCGCGCACCACGCTCTCGCTGCGCCCGGAGCGGGTCGATATCCTCGTCGGCGGCGAGGGCACGGACCACGACAACCGGTTCCACGGCGAGGTGATGGAGGTCATCTATCTCGGTGACCACCTGCGCACACGGCTGCGTGTCTGCGGCAACGACGAATTCATCATCAAGACGCCCAACGCCAAGGGACACCCGGCGCTGACACCGGGGCAGACCATCGAGGTCGGCTGGTCCTGGGGCGACTGTCGCGCCCTGGATGCCTGAGGGCGTCTCGGCGAGATGTCGTAGCGAGACCGAGCAGAGAGGAAGGACAGGGTTGCGGCCCGAGGCCGGCGGGAGTGCCGGTGGATCGATGTCACACGAACGAACAACGATGTCACACAAACGAACAACAAGGCGTGGAGAAGCAGCATGACACAGCAAGACATCAACAGTCGCAAGGGACGCCTGGGCATCGCCATCGCGATGGCGGGCATGACCGGCCTTGGCCTGGCGGCCACGGTCCAGGCCCAGGAGACGCTCAATATCGTCTCCTGGGGCGGGGCCTACAGCATGAGCCAGCAGAAGGCCTATCACGAACCCTGGATGGAGATGAACGGCGGCGAGGTCGTCAACATCGACCGCAGCGGCAACGCTCTGGCCGGGCTGCGTGCCCAGTTTCAGGCGGGCAACGTCACCTGGGACCTGGTCGACATGCTGCCGTCGGATGCCATGATCGCCTGCGCCGAAGGGCTGCTCGAACCCCTGGACCATGACGAGCTGCTGGCCGACGCCCCCGACGGCACCCCGCCCAGCGAGGATTTCGTCGACGGCGCCCTGGGCGAGTGCTTCGTCGCCTCGATCGTCTACTCCAACGTCGTCGCCTTCAACACCGAGATGTTTCCCGAGGACAACCAGCCCAGCACCATCGCCGATGTCTTCGACCTGGAGAACTTCCCGGGTAAGCGGACCCTGATACGCAAGCCGATCAACAACCTCGAGTGGGCACTGGTGGCCGACGGCGTGGCACCGGAAGACGTCTACGACGTGCTCGAGTCCGAGGAGGGCATCCAGCGTGCCTTCGCCAAGCTCGACACCATCAAGGACGAGGTGATCTGGTGGGAAGAGGGCGCCCAGCCGCCGCAGTTGCTCGCCGACCAGGAGGTGGCCTTCGGGTCGGCCTACAACGGCCGCATCTTCAACGCCATGGTCACCGAGGACCAGCCCTTCGAGATCATCTGGGACGCCCAGGTGTTCGAGCTCGACGGCTGGGTGGTGCCCACCGGCAAGCTCGACAAGGTCAAGGACTATCTCTACTTCGCCACCGATACCCAGCGCCTCGCCGACCAGGCGAAGTACATCTCCTACGGCCCGGCGCGGAAGTCCTCGGCGGAGTTCGTCTCGACCCATGCCGAGACCGGCATCGAGATGGAAGAGCACATGCCGACCTACGGTCCCAACTTCGCCACCGCCATCCAGAAGGATGACGAGTTCTGGGCCGACTACAACGACGAGCTGACTCAGCGCTTCGACGCCTGGCTGGCCCAGTGAGGCCGCGCCGCCACCCGTCTCGCGGGTGGCGGCGCCCGTCGTTCCCGCCGATGCATTCCGATCGCTTTCTTCGCTCGATGGAGAGGCCTGCGTGTCCGAATCACCCCCTGCTTCCCTGACCACCGCCGATGGCGTGCCGCTCAAGGTCAGCCTGCGCCGCGCCGTGCGCCGCTCGAAGGTCAAGGCCTTCCTGCTGGTGTCGCCGTTGCTGCTGTTCCTGGTGGTCGCCTTCGTCATGCCGATCTTCGACATGCTGTGGCGCAGCGTCGACAACCCCGAGGTCTCCACCCAGCTGTCGCGTACCGTCGCGGCCCTGGAGGGGTGGGATGGCGAGTCGCTACCCGACGAGCCGGTCTTCGCCGCCCTGGTGGAGGACCTGCGCGAAGGCCAGGCGGCCCGCAACCTCGGGCTGCTGTCGAGCCGCTTGAACTACGAGAAGTCCGGCATGCGCTCGACGATCACCCGCACCGCGCGATCGTTGCGCAGCGTCGAACCGCCTTACCGCAAGTCGCTGATCGAGATCAACGACACCTGGGGGGAGCTCGACACCTGGAAGCTGATCCAGCGCGAAGCCTCGCCCTATACACCCTCCTACTACCTGGCGGCGGTGGATCGCCAGTTGACCCCTGACGGCGAGCTCGTCAAGGTGCCGCCTCATCTCGAGATCCATGTGTCACTGTTCTGGCGCACCTTCTGGATGAGTGCCGTGATCACCGGCCTGACCCTGCTGCTCGGCTACCCGGTGGCCTTCCTGCTCGCCAACCTGCCGCTGCGCCACTCCAACCTGCTGATGATCCTGGTGCTGCTGCCGTTCTGGACCTCGCTGCTGGTGCGCACCACCACCTGGATCGCCATCCTGCAGTCCCAGGGGGTGCTCAACGACATGATGGTGGCCATCGGGGTGATCGCCGACGAGGCGCGCTGGCAGATGATCCACAACAAGACCGGCACCATCATCGCCATGACGCATATCCTGCTGCCGTTCATGATCCTGCCGCTCTACTCGGTGATGAAGACCATCCCGCCGAGCTACATGCGTGCGGCGCGCTCGCTGGGCGGCAAGCCCTTCCTGAGCTTTCGTCGGGTCTACTTCCCGTTGACCATCCCGGGCATCGCCGCCGGCGGCATCCTGGTGTACATCCTGTCGATCGGCTACTACATCACCCCGGCGCTGGTGGGTGGTCAGTCCGGTCGTTTCATCACCAACTACATCGCCTACCACATGCAGACCTCGCTGAACTGGGGGCTCGCCGCGGCGATCGCCTCGATCCTGCTGTTCGTGGTGGTGGTCTTCTATCTGGTCTTCAATCGCCTGATCGGCGTCGACAAGGTCAAGCTGGGGTAATCCGATGGCCATTCCTTCCTATGCCACCCGTGGCGAACGCCTCTGGCACTACGTCTTCCTGGGCCTCTGCGCACTGATCTTCCTGTTCCTGATCGGGCCGCTGCTGGTGATCATTCCGCTGTCGTTCAACGCCGAGCCCTACTTCACCTTCTCGGAGGCGATGCTGCGGTTCGATCCAGCCGGCTACTCGCTGCGCTGGTACCAGGACTTCTTCACCTCCAGCGCCTGGCTCGGTGCCATCAAGAACAGCTTCATCATCGGCATCGCCTCGACGATCCTGGCGACGGTGCTCGGGACCATCGCGGCGCTGGGGCTCTCCAGCCGTCACATGCCGGCCCGGGGAGCCATCATGGCGCTGCTGATCTCGCCGATGATCGTGCCGCTGATCATCTCCGCCGCGGCGATGTTCTTTTTCTTCTCCAAGATCAACCTGGCCCAGACCTACCTGGGGGTGATCCTGGCCCATACCGCCCTGGGCATTCCCTTCGTGGTGATCACGGTCACGGCGACGCTGTCGAGCTTCGATACCACCCTGATCCGCGCCGCCCACAGCCTGGGCGCCAACCCAACCCGGACCTTCTTCAAGGTGGTGTTGCCGTTGGTCACGCCCGGCGTGGTGTCGGGGGCGCTGTTCGCCTTCATCACGTCCTTCGACGAGGTGGTGGTGGTGCTGTTCATCGCCGGTCCCGAGCAGCGCACCATGCCGATCCAGATGTGGTCGGGCATCCGCGAGCAGATCAGCCCCACCATCCTGGCCGTGGCCACCCTGCTGGTGGTGCTCTCGATGCTGCTGCTCACCACCCTCGAGTTGCTGCGGCGTCGCGGCGAGCGGCTGCGGGGACTCTCGCCCGGCTGATCTCGGGGCCAGCACTCGATGACGACGGGGAGGCATCCAGCGGATGCCTCCCCGTCGCTTTTTGACGTTGCTCCGGTGCCGCGAGCCGGTCGTGCCCGCCGCGATGAGGCAGTCCTGACCCATGTGTCAGTTTGCACCAGCGTATCAGCCCACCTGGCAGGCGAGGAGAGGGCTGCAGGATCTTTGCTTTCTCATGATATTAAAGGTTCTTTATTGAAATGACCGAGACTGGCATGCCTTGTGCTGCTTCAGGGTGAACATGGAACGACAGGGGGGACCTTTCACATGACGCACGACAAGCAGACTCGTATCCCCGGCACTGGACGCCGCCTGGCAGCCGCCGCCTCCATTGTGGCGCTGTCGTTGGGCAGCCTGGCCCTGGCCGGTTGTGACAACGACGACGACATGCCGCCGCTGGAGCAGGATGCTCCCATGGAGGAACCGGCTCAGGATCCCGGCATGCAGGATGGTGCCGGAGAGAATGAGGAGCCCATGGGGAGCCAGGAACCGATGGAAGAGGAGCCCATGGGGAGCGATGAACCGGTGGAAGAGGAGCCCATGGGGAGCGATGAGCCGGTGGAAGAAGATGAGCCGGTGGAAGAAGAGGCCCCCATGAGTAGTGATGAACCGACGTTGGGTGACGAGGAGGAACAGGAAGACTCCTGATGATGGTTGCCCGACTCCACGCATGCCGGCCGTCGCGGCGGCCGGCGACACAAGCTGTTTCTCCAGCGAATGGAAGTGAATGGAGGTGCAAGATGATGTCTCAGGACTTTCTCAAGAAGCTCGGTGTTCTCGGTGTTTCCTTCGGCCTGATGGCTAGCCCGCTGGCCTTCGCCGATTTTCACGAAGAGGATCCGGCGGCACCGGCCGACCCCGCGGCGCCGGCTGAGCCGGCAGACCCGGCGGCCCCGTCCGATCCGACCATGGATCCGACTGCCCCGGCTGACCCTGCCGATCCGGCTGCTCCGGCCGATCCGGCGGCACCGGCCGATCCGGGGGCGCCGGCTGACCCGGCGGCACCGTCCGATCCGACCATGGATCCGACTGCCCCGGCCGATCCGGCCGCACCGGGGGAGGCCGCACCGTCCGATGAGCCCGGCTTCGGCGATGGCGGCGAGCCCATGCCGAGTCCCGATCCCGGCGCCGGCGCGCAGAGCGATCCCACGAACGATCCGATGATCGAGGAAGAGAACGAGGAAGAGGAGTGGGACAATCCCGCAGGAGATGACGAGGACAGCAGCTGGTAAGCAGCTGTAGGGAGCACGCCCCGGTGGTTACCACCGGGGCACTCCAGGGATGGAGGCTTCAGGGAAGAGGCTTTTCTTGACGAAACCTCTTGGCGTCGCATGGCGCGGTCGGCGGTCCCGCCGCCATCCCCTCAGCTAGCCGCTGACCGAGTTGACGCCCCGTCGGCCCTTGCTCCCCGCAAGGGCCTTTTTTGGTTCCAGGCAGGCACCTCTCGGGCCGGTCGTCTTACTCCTCCTCTTCCAGGCGGCGATAGAGGGTGCGCCTGGCGATACCGAGGATATCGGCCGTGCGGCGCTTGTTGCCGCCGGTGGCCTCGAGCACCTTGCGGATATAGCGCTTCTCGACGTCTTCCAGGCTCGGCCAGCCCTGTTGCGCGGCGCTCGGGGCCAGGGCATGGCTGGCCTGGGCCTCGCTGGCGCTGCGGCGCTGCTCTGCTCCATGGCCACGGATGCGCTCGGGCAGGTCGGCGTGGCTGAGCCGGCCACCTTCGGCCAGTGTCACGGCGCGCATGATGGCGTTCTCCAGCTCGCGCACATTGCCCGGGTAGGGGTAGCAGAGCAGCGCCTGGAGCGCGGTGGGGTCGACCTTGTCGATGGTCTTGCCCTGGGCCTCGGCATGCTTGTCGATCAATGCCGCGACCAGGCGATCGATGTCGCCGTTGCGCTCGCGCAGCGGTGGGATGCGCAGCGAGAAGGTTTCCAGGCGATAGAAGAGGTCACTTCTGAAGTTGCCGTCCTCGATCTCCTGCTCGAGGTCGCGGTGGGTGGCGGCGATGATGCGTACGTCCACCGGCTCCTCCCGCTCGGCGCCCACCGGGCGTATGGTCTTCTCCTGCAGGGCGCGCAGCAGCTTGGCCTGTAGCCCGGGCGACATCTCGCCGATCTCGTCGAGGAACAGGCTGCCGCCATGGGCGGCCTGGAACAACCCCTGGCGGGAGTCGCCGGCACCAGTGAAGGCCCCCTTCACATGGCCGAAGAACTCGCTCTCCATCAGTTCCGCGGGGATGCTGGCGCAGTTCACCCCGATGAAGGGGGCATCGGCGCGGGGGCTCTCGGCATGGATGGCCCGGGCCAGCAGCTCCTTGCCGGTGCCGCTCTCGCCGAGTATCAGGATGGGGGCATCGCTTCTGGCCAGGCGGGCGGCGTCGTGAAACAGCGTCTGCATCGTCTCGCTCTCGCCGACGATGCCGTGGAAGTGGTCGGGGGGGGCATCCTGACGGAAGCGCGCGGCCAGTCGGCGATGCTCGAGTACCCGGTAGACCGCCTCGCGCACCCCCTCCAGGTCGAGCGGCTTGGTCAGGAAATCGTCGGCGCCGATCTTCAGCGCCTCTACCGCCTGGTCGATGGTGCCGAAGGCGGTGATCACGATGAAGCCCACTGGGTTGCCGTCCGCCCGTAACTGCTCCAGCAACTGCATGCCGCTCATGCCGGGCAGGCGCACGTCGCTGATCACCAGGGCCACCTCACTGTGACTGAGGGTGGCGATGGCCTCTTCGGCGCTGCCTGCGCCGAGGGTCGGATGACCGGCGTCCTGTAACTCTTCCTCGAGCAGCTCGAGGATTGCCGGATCGTCCTCGACGATCAGGATGGGGGCCGGGGGGGGAGAGGCGTGCTTCCGCGTCACGTCACGCTTCCTCGTTCGATGATATCGCTGTGCATGGTGTCGTACAGCGGCAGGCCGATCTCGAAACCGGCACCGCCCAGTTCGCTGTCGAATACGCCAATGGTACCGCCATGGTCGTTGATGATGCGATGGACCATGGAGAGCCCGAGCCCGCTGCCCTGGCCCACCGGCTTGGTGGTGAAGAAGGGATCGAACACCTTCGACTTGTCGGTATCGAGGATGCCAGGGCCATCGTCTTCGAGCCACAGGCGAAGCTCATCGCCTTCCACCCGAGCGCGAAGGCACACCCGGTGGACCTCGTCGGCCTGGGTCGCGTTGCGAAGCAGGTTGGTCAGCACCTGGATCAGCTGCTGGCCGTTGACCAGCAACTGCGGCGTCGGCTCCGGCAGGTCCACCTCCAGGCGAATGGCCCGTCGTTCCAGGTCCTCCTCGACCAGCTCCCGCGCCGACTCGATCAGGGCATCCAGCGGCAGGCGCTCCTTCTCGACGTTGTGGCGACGCCCGAGCTCCATCAGTTGACGCACGATCTCGACGATGCGGTCCACTTCGCCGCGGATGCGATCGAGACGGGCACGCTCGTCGTCGCCGATCGCACCGTGGCGCGCGAGGCGCTGGGCCTGGCCATTGATCACGGTGAGCGGGGCGCCGATCTCGTGGGCCACACCGGTGGCCAGCACCCCCAGCTCGGCGAGCTTGCGGGACTTGCGCAGCCGCTTCTCGAGTTCGATCTCCTTGAGCCGGCGCGCCTCGATATCGGCGTCCTTTCCGGCCATGGCATCGAGCATGCCGTTGAGGGCGCCGGCCAGGCGACGGTACTCCTGGGGGCCGCCGATCACGGCACGCTGGCTGCGGTCGCCTTCCTCGACCCGGGCCATCACCGCCAGCAGGCGGTTGAGGGGTTGCTCGATATGGCGGCGAAAGCCCCACCAGATACTGAACACGATACCGCCGGCACCGATGACGAAGACCAGCCCCGCCAGCAGGCTGATGAAGCCAGTATAGTTCTCGATACCGGTGTTGAGCCGGTTGACCTGCAACACGCCGCGAATCTCGCCGTCGGGCGTGGTCAACGGCAGCAGGGCCGAGTAGTAGGTCCAGCCATCGTGCTGGCGGTAGTGGCCGGAGAGCTCGCCGGCGTCGACCACGGCGCGGATGTCCTCGGCGTCGAACAGTGCCCTGCCGAGGCCCAGGCCATAGATCTCCTCGCCCTCGGTGTCGAAGACATAGGCGCCGTAGATGCGGTGGAAGGAGAAGGCCGAGTGCAGCGACTCCTGCAGTGCTACCGGGGTGTCGCGTTCCATGGCATAGCCCAGCGAGGTACCGATGGCGTGGGTGATGATCTGCACCTCGGTCTGCAGCTTGGAGCGTACGTTGTCCTCCAGTGACTTGATCGCGACCAGGCTGAAGACGACCAGAATGAGGAACAGCGGCACGATGACCGTGAGGATGATGATGTTGCGCAGGCGCATGGCATTATCCGATCGGGTGGGCGGGAGCGGGGCGCGCGGATGCCGGCCAGCCAGGCGACGGCGGCCAGGCTGGCGGGCGCGTCGATGGTCAGTCGGCAGGCACCAGCCGGTAGAGGCCGCCGCGCGCAGCGTCCTCGAGCAGGTAGAGGTAGCCGTCGTGCCCCTGGCGCACGTCGCGGATGCGGCCGATCTGGCCGTCGAGGATCACCTCGCTGCCGGTGGCGGCGCCCTCTTCCAGATCGAGGCGGATGAGGCGCTCGCTGAGCAGGCCGCCGGCCAGCAGGTCGCCCTGCCACGCGGGAAAGGCATCACCGGTTACCTCGGCCAGCCCGGACGGCGCGAAACGCCCCTCGAAGACATGCACCGGGTCGCGCATCCCGGGGGCACTGTCACGGCCGATACGCTTGTCACTCGTGTAGGCGAATCCCAGGGATACCTCGGGCCAGCCGTAGTTCTCGCCGGGTTCGAGGCGGTTGAGCTCGTCGCCGGTGCGTGGCCCGTGCTCCGTCGACCAGGGGGTGCCGTCGGCGGCCACCGTCAGCCCCTGGGGATTGCGATTGCCGAGGGTGTAGAGCTCGTCGAGGGTCGTCTCATCGTCGACGAAGGGGTTGTCCTCGGGGACGCCACCGGTCTCGGTCAGGCGCAGGATGCTGCCGGCATGGTCGCCGCCATCCTGGGCTCTGGGCGGCTCACGGCCTCGATCGCCGATGCTCATCAGCAGGCTGCCGTCGGGTAGCCAGGCGAGCCGCGAGCCGTAGTGGCGGCCGGGATCGGAATAGCGGCTCTGGACGAACAGCTCCTCGACCTCGGCCAGCGCCTCGCCGTCGAGCCTGGCACGACTCAGGGTGGTGGCGGTGCCGCCGTCGCCGGCCTGGCTCCAGGTGAAGTAGAGCCAGTCATGGTCGCCATCCCCGTATTGCGGATGCAGCACCACATCCAGCAGCCCGCCCTGGCCGCGGGCATTGACCTCGGGGACGCCGTCGAGGTGGGTGATCTCGCCGGTCTCGTCGATCAGCGCCAGGCGGCCGGGGCGTTCGCTGACCAGGTAGCGGCCGTCGGGCAGCATCGCCATGGCCCAGGGGTGTTCGAGGCCGGAGGCGACACGCTCCAGGCGCAGGTCATGGTGGTCGGTGGCGATGCGCTCCTCGAGCACCTCGACGGCCTGGGCCGGGGCGGCCAGCAGGGCGCCGCTTAGCAGCAGGGCGGTCGACAGTGACGTGGTCGACGGCAACGAACTCCGCGGCGGCTTCACTGACCTGTCCATTCCGTTCTCCCTTTGCGTGATTTCCATGGCAGCGCGGCGTGCCCCTACCAGCATGCCCCTACCAGCATAGGGACTCTCTCGGGGGCGTGGTGTTCCCGGCTGCCGTGGTGCGGCGGAGCCGGGGCCGCCGGGGGCGCTTCACCGCCGAGCCGAACAGCGACTACCGGGCCCAGGCGGCGCCGCCGGGATAGGCGTGGCGGGAGAGCGACTCCGGGTGCATGGTGATGCCGTAGCCGGGGGCTCGCGGGGCCTGGTAGCGGCCGTTGCGGATCACCACGGGATCCACGAAGTGCTCGTGCAGGTGGTCGACGTACTCGAGGATCCGCCCCTCCAGGGAGCCGGAGACGGCGATGTAGTCGAACAGCGAGACATGCTGCACGTACTCGCACAGGCCCACGCCGCCGGCATGAGGGCAGACCGGCACGCCATACTTGGCGGCCATCAGCAGCACCACGATGACCTCGTTGAGCCCGCCCAGGCGGGCGGCGTCGATCTGGCAGTAGTCGATGGCGCCCGCCTGCAGCAGCTGCTTGAACATCACCCGGTTGTGGCAGTGCTCCCCGGTGGCGACGCCGATCGGCGCCAGCCGGCGGCGGATCTCGGCGTGTCCCAGGATGTCGTCCGGGCTGGTCGGCTCCTCGATCCACAGCGGGTCGAACTCGGCCAGCTCGCGCATGTTGGCGATCGCCTCGTCGACGTCCCACACCTGGTTGGCGTCCATCATCAACGGGCGTTCCCAGCCGATCTCCTCGCGCAGGATTCGTGCCCGACGGCGGTCCTCCTCGAGGTCGCCCCCCACCTTCTGCTTGAAGTGGGTCCAGCCCTCCGCCAGGGCCTCGCGGGCCAGGCGCCGTACCTTGTCGTCGGGGTAGCCGAGCCAGCCGGCCGAGGTGGTATAGGCGGGGTAGCCATGCTCGAGCATCTCTCGCTCCCGCGCTGCCTTGCCGGCGGCATGGCGCCTGAGCAGGGCCAGGGCCTCGCCCGGCGTCAGGGCGTCGGTGACGAAGCTGAAGTCGAGGCAGCTCACCAGCTGCTCGGGCGACATGTCGACGAGCAGCTTCCAGACCGGCTTGCCTTCCGACTTGGCCCACAGGTCCCAGATGGCGTTGACGATGGCCGCGGTGGCCAGGTGGATGGCTCCCTTCTCGGGGCCGATCCAGCGCAGCTGGCTGTCGCCGCTGGTCAGGTGATGCCAGAAGTCCCCCATGTCCCGCGTGATCGAGGCCAGGGTGCGCCCCTCGATCAGCGGCGCCAGCGACTCCACCGCCTTGACGCAGATCTCGTTGCCGCGGCCGATGGTGAAGGTGAGGCCATGGCCCTCGAGGCCTGCCTCGGTGTGCAGCGTGACGTAGGTGGCGGAGTAGTCGGGGGCCGCGTTCATGGCATCCGACCCGTCGAGCGAGCGTGAGGTGGGGAAACGGATGTCCTGTACGTCCAGGCGGGTGATCGAGGTCATCGCGGTTGGCTTCCTTGGTGGTGGCGTCATGGTGACAGCCTAGATGGGAGGCGCGATAACCCTCCACTCGAAAGTTGTGGCACGCTGCTCGACGAGCGTCGCCGTCGGGGGCCCGTGACCCCGGCCGGGAGGCTCTCCCTTCCACCGTCATGACAGGAGCCACCATGCAAGCCATCACCCCGAGTCACTGCCTGCCCGAGGACCTCGACCGCGCCCTGCTGGTCGGCCGGGTGTGGCGCGACACCCCGCCCCCCGGGCCGGCCATCGTGGTGGTCCGCGACGGTCGGGTGCATGACATCTCGGCCCGCGTCGCCACCATGGCGGACCTGCTCGACCGTGACGATGCCGCCGCCTTCGCCGCCGGAGCCGAAGGCGAGGACCTGGGGCCGGTCGAGGCCCTGCTGGCCAACTCCCTGGCCGACCCCGGGATCACCCCCCGGCTGCTGGCCCCCTGTGACCTCCAGGCGATCAAGGCCTGCGGGGTGACGTTCGCCGTCAGCCTGCTCGAGCGCGTCATCGAGGAGCAGGCCGCCGGCAGTCCCCGGCGTGCCCATGAGCTCCGCCAGGAGATCCAGGCGCTGATCGGCGGCGACCTGTCGCAGATCCGTCCCGGCTCGCCGGAGGCCATGGCGCTCAAGGCCGAGCTGCAGGCCAAGGGGGCCTGGTCCCAGTACATGGAGGTGGGCATCGGTCCCGATGCCGAGGTGTTCTCCAAGGCCCAGCCGCTCTCCTCGATGGGCCTCGGCGACCGGGTCGGCCTGCACCCGGCATCACAATGGAACAACCCCGAGCCGGAGATCGTGCTGGCGGTGGACCCCGGCGGCACGCCGCGTGGTGCCAGCCTCGGCAACGACGTCAACCTGCGCGATATCGAGGGGCGCAGCGCCCTGCTGCTGGGCAAGGCCAAGGACAACAACGCCTCCTGCGCCATCGGCCCCTTCATCCGCCTGTTCGACGACCATTTCACCCTCGACAGCGTGCGCCAGGCGCGGGTCGCACTGCGCATCGAGGGCGCCGACGACGGCTTCGTGCTCGAGGACGCCAGCGACATGCGCGAGATCAGCCGCGACCCCCTGGAACTGGTCGACCAGACCATCGGTGCCCACCATCAGTACCCGGACGGCTTCATGCTGTTCCTCGGCACCATGTTCTCGCCGATCAAGGACCGCGATGGCCGGGGCCAGGGCTTCACCCACCATCTGAACGACCGGGTGACCATCGCCACCCCGAGCCTCGGCGCCCTGGTCAACGTCGTCGATCGCAGCGATCGGCTGCCGCCCTGGACCTTCGGGTTGCGCGCGCTCCACGCCCACCTGGCCCGCCGCCGCCAGGGCTGAGGCTGCCGGGCGATGCATGGGCACTCAGGTCTTCGGCGGCCTTGGGTGCCCGGTCGGGCTCAGTACATCAGCAGCGCCAGCAGGGCCGGCAGATAGAGCAGCGAGAGCAGGGTCGAGCAGAACACCAGGCTGGCGGTATAGGCGGCCCCCTGGCCGGCGCGCAGCGCGAAGAGGTAGTTGAACACCGCCACCGGCATGCTCATCTGCAGGATCAGGATGCTCTGGGCCAGCGGCGGCAGGCCGAGCAGCGTGCCGATGCCCCAGGCCACCAGGGCGGCGACGGGAATGCGGATCAGGCTGAAGCCGATGCCCGACTTCAGCCCCTTCACCTGGATGCTGGCCAGCGAGACCCCGAGGGTGATCAACATCAGCGGCACCGTGAAGCCGGAGATCAGGTCGACGCTGTTGTGCAGCCACAGCGGCAGCGCGGTGTCGGTGATCAGCAGGCCCAGCGAGATCAGGATGGCGTAGACCGTGGGCGTCTTGACCAGCGTCTTCAGCGGGTTGCCACGGCTGGCGAGCATGCTGCCGACGGTGAACTGGAACAGCGAGACGGTCACCATCACGGTGATGCCGAAGGCGAAGCCGGCGCTGCCGAAGGCGTAGAGCACCACCGGCAGCCCCATGTTGCCGGTGTTGGGGTACATGGTGGGGGCCAGCAGCACCCGCCAGTCGCGCCGCAGCACCCTGGCGAGCACGAAGGCCAGGCCCGCCATGCTGATCAGCACCAGGGCCGTGGCCAGCATGGTGCGGCCGAAGCTACCGGCATCGATCTCGGCGCCGGAGAGCGAGGCAAGCACCAGCGCCGGGGTGCCGATGTTGAAGACCAGTCGGGTGACGAACTCCACCGGGTAGGGATGGCCGAGACGGATCCAGGTGAAACCCAGCCCGGCACCGGCCAGTACGGGGGCCATGACGGCAAAGAGTTCGGCGAGCATCGAGCGTCCTTGCGAGAGGGGGAAGCCCATCATTGTGGTGAATCGGCGAGTGGCGATGCAAGCGCCGGGCCGCGCCCGGAAGCCGAAGCGGCGCGCGGCATTGGTGGAGGCGGGCGACTCTCCGGTAAGCTGCTCCCCTTGTCGACAAGGAAACATTCATGCCCTCCACCGCTTCCGCCAACAGCTTCCAGGCGCTGGTGCGCCTGCTCCGCTATGCCCGGGGTTACCGTCGTCGCATCGTCGCGGCGACCACCTGTTCGATCATCAACAAGCTCTTCGACATCGCCCCGGAGATCCTCATCGGGGTGGCCATCGACGTGGTGGTCAACCAGGAGCGCAGCTTCGTCGCCCGGCTCGGCTTCGACACGCCCCAGGAGCAGATCCTGATGCTGGCCGTGCTCACCTTCTTTATCTGGGCCGGCGAATCGATCTTCGAATACCTCTACAAGATCCTGTGGCGCAACCTGGCCCAGCGGCTGCAGGCCGACATGCGCCTGGACACCTACGAGCACGCCCAGCGCCTCGACATGGCCTTCTTCGAGTCGCAGAGCTCCGGGCAGCTCGTCGCCACCATGAACGACGACGTCAACCAGCTCGAGCGCTTCCTCGACGGCGGGGCCAACTCGCTGATCCAGGTGGGGGTCACCGTGGTCGCGGTGGGCGCGGTGTTCTTCGTCATCTCGCCGCTGATCGCGCTGCTCGCCTTCACGCCGATCCCGCTGATCATCTGGGGTGCCTTCTTCTTCCAGCGCAAGGCGGGGCCGCTCTACGCCGACGTGCGCGAGAAGGTCGGCGATCTCGCCAGCCGGCTCTCCAACAACCTGGCCGGCATCGCCACCATCAAGAGCTTCACCAGCGAAGCCCGCGAGGCCGAGCGGCTGCGCGCCACCAGCGAGGCCTACGTGGAGGCCAACCGCCGCGCGATCCGGGTCAGCTCGGCCTTCATCCCGGTAATCCGCATGGCGATCCTCGCCGGCTTCCTCGCCACCTTCACCGTGGGCGGCATGCTGGCGCTGCGCGGCGACCTCAACGTCGGCGCCTACGGCGTGCTGGTGTTCCTCACCCAGCGCCTGCTGTGGCCGCTGACGGGCCTGGCCGAGGTGATCGACCTGTTCGAGCGCGCCATGGCCAGTACCCGACGCATTCTCGACCTGCTGGCGGTGCCGATCACCGTGCGCGACAACCACGGCCGGCCGCTGGCCGCACCGGTGCGCGGTGAGGTGAGCTTCGAGGCGGTGCGCTTCCACTATGCGGCAAGTGGGGTGGGGGTCGACGATGTCAGCCTGCGGGTGCCGGCGGGCCATACCCTGGCGCTGGTGGGCGCCACCGGCTCCGGCAAGTCGACGCTGATCAAGCTGCTGCTGCGCTTCTACGACCCGAGCGCGGGGCGGGTGTGCATCGACGGCCAGCCGATCGATGGGGTGAGCCTGGTCTCGCTGCGCGGGGCCATCGGCCTGGTCAGCCAGGACGTCTACCTGTTCGAGGGCTCGATCCGCGACAACATCGCCTATGGCAGGCCGGAGGCGAACGAGGCGCAGGTCGTGGATGCCGCCAAGACGGCGGAAGCCTGGGAGTTTATCCAGGCGCTGCCCCAGGGGCTCGACACCCCGGTGGGCGAGCGCGGCGTGCGCCTCTCCGGCGGCCAGCGCCAGCGCCTGTCGCTGGCCCGGGCGCTGCTCAAGGACCCGCCGATCCTGGTGCTCGACGAGGCCACCAGCGCCGTGGACAACGAGACCGAGGCGGCGATCCAGCGCTCGCTGCGCAAGATCGGCCACGGCCGCACGGTGATCATGATCGCCCACCGCCTCTCGACCATCGTCCACGCCGACGAGATCGTGGTGATCGACGCCGGCCGGGTGGCGGAGCAGGGCACCCACGCCGACCTGCTCGCCCGGGATGGCCGCTACGCCGCCCAGTGGCGGGTGCAGACCGGGGCCGTGGCGGAAGGCGCAACGATGGGGTGAGCCTCCCGAGGTGCCTCGGGAGGGGAGGCGTGCATCGCTGCGGCCTCCCCTCGTCCGGGTGGGCCGTGCTCAGCTTTCCTGTTTCTTCAGGGTCTTGGTCCAGCGCTGCCGGGCGTACTTGCGCAGGTTGGCCACATTGTCGGTCTCGTCGACGATGTCCTGACCCAAGATGGTCTCGATGACGTCCTCCAGGGTGATGATGCCCACCCAGGTGCCCAGGTCGTCATACACCACGCAGAGGTGCTGGCGATCCAGCACCATCGTGGTGAAGATCTGCTCGACATTGTCGTCGGCGAGCACCGACTTGACCGGGTGCATCAGCGACTTGAGGTCGGTGTCGCCCTCGGCGTGGTAGGTGTCCGCCTTGTGGACGTAGCCCAGCGCCTGCTCGCCGCCGTCCATCACAGGGAAGCGGGTGAAGGGTGAGCGGCCGAGTTCGACATCGAACTCGGCCACCGTCATGCCGGGCCTGACCGTGACCGAGACGGTGCGCGGGGTCATCACGTTCTTCACCAGGATGTCGTGGAGGTTGAGGATGTTGACGATGACCCGGGTCTCCTCCGGGTCCAGCGCCTTCTCCTCCTGGCCGATCTGGGCCAGTGCCTTGATCTCCCCGCGCATGTCGGTGTCGAGGACGTCCTTGCCGATGCGCCGGGTGATGCGCTCGGAGAGCCAGATGAAGGGCTTGAGGATCCAGACCATGCCGTCGAGCATGGGCGCCATCACCGTGGAGAGCTGCCGCCAGTAGGTGGCGCCGATGGTCTTGGGGATGATCTCGGAGACGAAGAGGATCAGCAGCGTCATCACCGCGGAGGCGATACCCAGCCAGGCCTCGCCGAACACCACGGTGACCTGGGCGCCAACGCCGGTGGCGCCCACCGTATGGGCAATGGTGTTCAGGGTCAGGATGGCGGCAAGCGGCTGGTCGATATTCTGCTTGAGTCGAGTGAGCCGCTGGTGAAGCTCCGGGCGCGTGTCACGCAGTTGTGCCACATAGCTGGGCGTCATGGAGAGAAGTGCGGCCTCCAGCAGCGAGCAGAGGAAGGAAACGACGATGGACAGGGTCGCGAATGCAACGAGCAGCAACATGGGGTCTCATTTGGTGGCCTGGGGCTGCCGTGGGTGACGGCAGAGGCATCTTCGCTGAAGGCAAGATGCACCGCAAGAAGACGCCGAAAGCGCGAGCCGCCGGCCAGCGAATCAGCGCCGTACCAGTACGGCATCGAGACTGACCGGTACCTCGTCGCCGATCCGCTCGTAGCCGAGCAGCAGCAGTACAGAGCGCAGGGTGGGGTCGGCCATCAGCTCCTGGCCGTCCAGCGCCACCCGCTCGGCGTTGGTCACCCGGATCCGGTCGGCGGATTCCCGGGTGAAGCGCACCGCCAGCGGCTCCTGCCGGGTGGCATTGCCCGACTGCACTGAGAGCTCGAGCACCTCCACCAGCGACTCGCCCACGGCCAGCCGCTCCAGCCGCTCGGGGGGGAAGCGGGTGGTCAGGGTGGCCAGGGGGCGTTCGGTGAGGCCCGAGAGCCAGGGCGGCAGCGGCCCCAGCTTCTCGATCACGTCGCTCTGGTTCAGCCGTAACGGCAGCTCCAGGGCACCGCTGGCATCGGCGCTGCCGGCCAGCCGGCGCACCTCGTGATGGCGGGGGACCGGCCCGTCGGGGCCGATCTGCACCACCGTCGCCGCCACCCGCGACTGCGCCGGGTCCAGCTCCCACGCCGCCGCCACCGCCGGCAGCGCCAGCAGCAATACCGCACCGAGCCCCATGCCGAGGCCAAGAAGTCGTTTCGTCACCAGCAAATCTCCAGAGGGGTCATGTCCTGGCATGAAGACACGGGAACTGGCCGGAAGTGCCCGAAGGGGGCGAGAAGAACGAGCCACGGCACCGAGGTTCTGGCCTCGCGCATCGGCATTCGCTATCATACGGCAGCGCTGTTCGGCGCTTTCCGGAAGGGCCTATAGCTCAGTTGGTTAGAGCAGAGGACTCATAATCCTTTGGTCGCTGGTTCGAGTCCAGCTGGGCCCACCATAACTCACTTACCTGTCGCTGCGGCAGGCTGCCTACCGGACTGCTCCGGATGGGCTGATAGGGCGAGCGACCTCCATGTCGGTCGCCCACGATCTTTCGTCCGGTTCGCGGATCTACGTCAATGCCAGGTATCGCTGGCTTTCCTGCCGTGCGTCGTTGAGCTTGAAGCTGCCGACCAGTTCCGCGAGGCGGTCGGCTTGTTCGCGGAGTTGTTCGGCAGCGGAGGTGGATTCCTCCGCCAGCGAGGCGTTCTGCTGGGTCATGCGGTCGAGTTCGGCCACGGCGATGTTGACCTGGCCGATGCCATCACTCTGTTCGGTGGTGGCGTGGCTGATCTCTCCCAGCATGCCCGCCACGCGGTTCACCACCTCGACGAGTTCGTGCATGGCACTGCCGGCGTCGCGCACCAGCCGTGTGCCGTCCTGTACTTTCTCGCCGGAGGCCTCGATCAGGCCGCGGATATCCCGTGAGGCCTGGGCACTGCGCGTGGCCAGTTGACGAACCTCGCCCGCCACCACGGCGAAACCTTTGCCACTCTCGCCGGCGCGGGCCGCTTCCACCGAGGCGTTGAGCGCCAGCAGGTTGGTCTGGAAGGCGATGTCATCCATGACCTTGATGATGTCGCCGATACGCTCGGAGGCGTGCTGGATATCGCCCATCGTCGTTACCACGTGCGATACCGTGTCGCCGGTGCCCTGGGCGAGCTGGGCAGCGGATTGCGAGAGGTGGCTCGCTTCGCGTGAGGAGGCCGAGGTGTTCTCCACCGTGCCGGTGATCTGCTCCATCGAGGCCGAGGTCTGCTGCAGGCTGGACGCCGCCTGGTCGGTGCGTCGCGACATGTCCTGCCCGCCGCTGGCGATCTCCTGGGCGGCATGCCGAACGGCGTCACTGCTGCTCCTGACCTGGGCGAGCACGTCATGCATCTTGTCGGCGAAGGCGTTGAACTGGATGGCGAGTTCGCTCGCTTCATCCCTGCCCTGCATGGGCAGTCGCAGGGTCAGGTCGCCATCCCCCTCGGCGATCTCGCGCATGGCTTCCGCGGTGCGCCGAATGGGGCGGAACAGGGCGCGCAGCAGCAGCGCGAAGACCACCAGGCTCGCCAGCATGATCACCGCCACTATCAGGATGACCAGCAGCACCGCGCGATTAAGGTCGGCGAACAGTTCGCTGCGGGGTATCCGGGCGAAGGCGATCCAGTCGGTGCCGGGCACCTCGATCGCCGCGACCAGTTGTTCGGCGCCGTGTTCGTCGGCGATGGTGGCGTAGCGATAGCCGTCCCCGGACAGCAGCTCGTCGGCCTGGGTCTCCCATCCGGGCAGGTTCGCTACCGGCTGGCCGGCCATGGAGGCCCCCTCGGGGTGAACGCTGATGATGCCGTCCTGGCTTGCCAGGAACACCGATCCCGTCTCGCCGAGCTGGTAGTTGCTGATCGTCTCGGCCATGGCGTCGAGGGTATAGCCGACCCCGGCGACCCCCACGCGTTCGCCGTCCAGCTCGACCACGTGGTTGATGAAGACCTTCAGTTCGCCCTCGTCGGAATCGACATCCAGCGTGTAGTCGGGGCTGCCGGCATCGTCGACCAGGTGGTAGAACCATGGGTCTCGTTCGCGGTTCAGCGTGCGTTCGATCCCACCCGCCGTGTAGTAGTTGCCGCTGAGCGCCGACACGTAGAAGACGGTGTTGGCCCCAGTGCGTTGCTGCAGCCGTTCGAAGTGGTTCACGGCGCGCTCGCCATCCGCCCGCGACTCACCCTCTGCCAGCCACTCGTGCAGATAGCCGTTATTGGCGAGGCTCTGGGCCGTGGTGATCGGCCCGGTCAATGTGGCTTCGATGTCATTGCGAATGCTTTCGAGGGTCGCCGGCAACTCGGCGCGGGTGACCCGGTCGGTGATCAGGTCGCTGAACAGGCGATACTGAATGGCCGTGGCACCGCCGACGATCAGGATCATGCACATGCTGATGCCGATCATCAGCTTTTGGGCAATGGTTAGATGCTTCACTGTTTCCCCCAGGCTCGCGCATCGTCAGGGCGGATGCGCTCTTGTTGACCATTTGGTCAATGCAGTATCGGCGAGGTGGGGGGAAACTGTAGCGATGAGCTGCCTGGTACCGTCCAATTGCTGGCTGATGCCCCGTCCAATTGCGGGTTGATGGTTCACCCGAGTAGCATCACCACCACCCCATAGGCCGCCACGCCGGCGGCCACCGGCCAGCCCAGCGAGCGCAGTCGCCACCAGACCAGCAGGGTCACGAGCACGCCGATCGCCGTGGCGAGCCAGGAGCTGGCGTCGGTGGTCGCCGGGACCAGCGAGACGCCGAGCACCGCGGCGATCATCAAGGGGCCGAGGATGCCGAGCCACTGGGGCATGGCCTCGACCCCGTCTTCATTGGCGGACTTCTGGAGACGGCGCTGCATCCACAGCAGCGGCAGCAGGCGCATCAGCAGGGTTCCCACGGCTGTGGCCATGACCGCCAGCCAGAGTGCGCTACTCATCTCGTTCTCCTCTCGTTGTCACGTCGAACTTCACCAGGTAGAAGCACAGGGCCCCGCAGGCGGCGGCGAGGGGGATGGCGGCGTTGGTCAGCCCGTTCACGGTGAGCAGCGCCGCGATGGCGATGGCACTGCCCAGCGCCAGCGACCAGCGCCGGGAGGTGAAGCGCGGCGCCACCAGCACCAGGAATAGGGCCGGCAGGGCGAAGGGCATGACCTCGCCGAGCAGCGGCCAGCGCGTGGTCAGCTCGTCGCCGGCCACGGCACCCAGCGCGGTGCCACCGATCCAGCTGGCCCAGGCCAGCAGCGCGGCGCCGGTGAACCAGCCGAGGCGCTGCGAGGCCGGCAGCTGCGGCAGGCGGCTGTGGGCCAGGGCGAAGACCTGATCGGTCAGGCCGTGCATCAGCCAGGGCCACCAGCGGCTGGTGGTCAGCCAGGGCGCCAGGTTGGGGGCATAGACCACGTGGCGTGCGTTGATCAGCAGCGTCATGACGACCACCAGCCACAGCGGTGCGCCGGCGGCGACCATGCCGACGAACAGGAACTGCGAGGCCCCGGCGTAGACGAGCGTCGAGATGATCACCGCCTCCCAGGTGCTGAAGCCGGCCTGGATGGCGATCAGCCCGAACGAGATGGCGACCGGCACATAGCCGCCCAGCAGCGGGATGGCCTCGCGCAGGCCCGCGAGCCAGGGGCGGGGTAGGGCGTGGGTGGCTTGCTGGCTCATGGGGGGTCTCCTTGGCCGGTGTAGACGATGGTGAGCAGCAGCGTGGCCCAGGCGTCCTGGGTGCGATAGAGGTGTGGCCGGTCGGCGGCGAAGGTGAGGGTGTCGCCGGCCGAGAGCGTCTCGATGGCGCCTTCCGGGCCGGCCTCCAGCCGCCCGCTGATGAGGGTGAGCGACTCGCGGGCCCCCGGCGTATGCGCCTCGGCGTGGCGTACGGTGTGGGGCGCGCAGCGCATCCAGTAGGCGTCGACCTGGGGCGTGTCCTTGCCCTGGTCGAGCAGCCGAACCTCCACGCCGTCCTCGCCCAGCGGCACGCGGATCGGCGCCACCAGGGTGCCGAAGGGCACGTTGAGTTGCACCGCCAGTCGCCAGATGGTGTCCAGGGTGGGGTTGCCGTTGCCCTGCTCGAGCCGCGACAGGTTCGACTTGGCGATGCCGGCGGCGGCGGCCAGCTGCGACAGCGACCAGCCCTGGGCGAGTCGCAGGGTCTGCAGGTGCTGGCCGAGGGTGCCGAGCGAAAGCTTGTCCATGGGAAGCCTCTTTGCCGTTCCTTTTAACGAACGTTCTATTAAAGGAACAGGCGGCTGTCAATCGTTTCCCGTCGGCTTTGCCCTGAGTGAACGCGCCCGGTGCGAAAACGCCCCTCTCGCCGGGCGGCGGGAGGGGCGCTGGTAAGGCGGGGAGCGTCAGGCCTGGGGCCAAACGCGCCGGCCCCACTACCTCGCGGGGCCGGCGTCGTCATGTCACGCCTGCCGGTTCTCCTCGTTCTGGCAGGCGGCCGCGGTGAACAGCACGTCGGTGGAGGAGTTCAGCGCCGTTTCGGTGGCGTCCTGCACCACGCTGATCACGAAGCCGATCGCCACCACCTGCATGGCCACGTCGGTGGAGATGCCGAAGAGGCTGGCGGCCATGGGGATCAGCAGCAGCGAGCCGCCGGCCACCCCGGAGACGCCGCAGGCGGCCAGGGCGGAGACGATGCACAGCAGCAGGGCGGTGGGGAAGTCGACGCCGATGCCCAGGGTGTGGGCGGCGGCGAGGGTGATCACGCTGATGGTGATGGCGGCCCCGCTCATGTTGATGGTCGCGCCCAGCGGGATCGAGATCGCGTAGGTGTCGGCGTGCAGCTTCAGCCGCTTGCACAGCTCCAGGTTGACCGGGATGTTGGCCGCCGAGCTGCGTGTGAAGAAGGCGGTGATGGCGCTGCCGCGCAGGCAGGTGAAGACCAGCGGGTAGGGGTTGCGACGGGTCTGCCAGTAGACGATCAGCGGGTTGGTGACCAGCGCCACGAACAGCATGCAGCCGACGATCACCATCAGCAGGTGGCCATAGTCGAGCAGGGCGCCCATGCCGGACTCCGCCAGGGTGGTGGCGACCAGGCCGAAGATGCCCAGCGGGGCGAAGCGGATCACGATCCGGACGATGTTCGACACGGCCTCGGAGAGGTCGCTCAGCATCGTCCGGGTGCTCTCCTCGGCCTGGCGCAGCATGATGCCGAGGCCAATGGCCCACACCAGGATCGCGATGAAGTTGCCCTCCATCAGGGCGCTGACCGGGTTGGTGACGGCGCTCAGCAGCAGGTTCCTGAGGATCTCGACGATGCCGCCCGGCGGGTTGCCGCTGACCTCGGGCATATCCAGGGCCAGGGTGGTGGGAAACACGAAGCTCGCGACGACGGCCACCAGGGCGGCGGTCAGGGTACCGATCACATAGAGCATCAGGACCGAGCGGATATGGGTGGGTTGGCCCTGCCGGTGGCTGGCGATGGCCGCCGCCACGAGCACGAACACCAGGATCGGGGCGACCGCCTTCAGCGCGGAGATGAACAGTTGGCCGAGTAGCGATACCGACTGGGCCGCCTCGGGCGAGACGGAGGCGAGCAGGATGCCGCAGACGATGCCGATGGCGATCTGGGGGATCAGCCCCAGGCGTAGCAACGGGCGGCTGAGATTCTGGACGGTGGTGATCATGAAGCGTCTCTCGGGAGTTGTAATGAGCGGGCAGGCGCCACGCTGCCGGGAGCTCGGGCGGTCGAGCCGCCGGCACGGGTAAGTGCATGGACGATCCGAGCGAGCCGCTCCAGGCGGGTGGCCCAGGGCAGGGGCGCCTGCAAGACGCGCGGGATTCTAGCAAGATTCTCGAGACGAGTGGGTGATAGTTCTAGTGATTAGGCGAAAGATAGAGATTCTTTTCGCCTGTTCGGCATTGTTAGCGTGAGATCGATTGGGGGCGCCGCGAAGGGCCACCCGGGCACGTCGCCGGCGATGGCACGCCGGCTGATACCTGCGAGCGATCACCCCTGGCCGTCGAGGCTCATCGTGAGGCGTATCTCCACGGCATCGAGGAAGCCCTCCATGTCGACCAGGGTCTCGCTGGTGGGGTCGGTGGTCTTGCCCTTGAGGTCGCCGGTGATGATGCCGTCGGCGACGGTGTCGATCAGCGCGGCCTTGAGTCGCTGGGAGTAGTCGATCAGCGCGTCGTTGCCCTCGCGCTCGGCCAGCGTCTCGAGGGCGTTGGCCACGGCGTAGATCAGCGCCGAGGAGTTGAAGTGTGCCTCCTTGCCGTCGCTCTCGAGGTACGTCAGGTAGAGGTCATGGGCGGTGCCGTGGGGGGCTTCGAAGAGCATGGTGCCGCTTCGGCTCTCGATGATCGAGCTGGCGGTGGCCAGGCTGCCGCCGAGCGCCGCGGAGATGTCCGAGAAGATGTCGCCGTCGAGGTTCTGCGCCGGGTAGAGGGCATTGCGCGGCGGGTCGGTTATCATCTTGATGAGCTGGCTGGAGGGCCGCATGATCATGAAAGAGGGCGGTGGGGTATCGGCCTGGGCCAGTTCGAGGCGCACCTCGGTGATCACCGTGCTGAAGACCTCGTCGTACTCCATGTACTCGCGCTTGAGGCCGAAGTAGACCTCCTTCGCCTTGCGCGAGGCGTCGCGGAACACCTGGCCGACCCAGTCCTTGATCGCCTGGCGGTCGTTGGACATCAGCAGGATGGGGTCGCCCTTCTTGACGCGCCGGGCGTGCTTCTCGTCGCCATCGACGACGACCTTGAGGATGCCGTCCTCTTCGGCGGGCATGTTGTAGCTGCCGTACTGGTCGCCGCCGCCGGCACTCATCCGTGACAGCGAGACATGGGCCTTGCGGGTGGGGATGCCGTGCTGCTTGAGCTGGTTGACGAGCTTGAAGAGCTTGCGGCCGGTGTTGTTGTCCGGCACGCCCCACAGCGCCCGCTCCGGCGGGTTGGCGACGAGGCGCGCGGCCTGGGCGTCGATCAGTTCGTAGTGGTACTCGAGCCCCAGGGCCTCGAACCGCCGGCGGTAGTCGGCTTCGAAGATGCGCTCGATGGCGGCCCGCATCACCCCGTCGTAGCCGGCGATCACGGTGTCCTTCAGGCCCAGGTAGGCATCGCGCTGCTCGTCGATGGCGCGCTGGAAGAAGTGGTGGGCCCAGGCCTTGACGTCATCCAGGTCGTTGGTGGCGAGCAGCCAGGGGTCGCCCTTGTTCACCTCGCGGCGGTGGAGCTCCACCGGGTCGCCACTGGCGCCGACGAACATCAGCTTGATCACCCCGGTGGCGGTGGAGAGCGCGTTGAAGCTGTCCTTGATGCCGCCGCGCTCCATGGTGTCGACCTCGATGTCGCGACCGATCCAGTCGGGCCGCCGGACCTGTAGGTTGCGGAACTGGATGTCCTCCCGGGTGATGTTGCCACCGATGCCCTTGCGGATGGCGCCGTTGGGTGACCGGGTGGCGAGCGGATGCAGGCGGGTGCCGTCCAGCTCCGGGTGCTTGGCGAGCAACTCTCCCAACTGCGCGCGGTTGACCGTCATGCCGGCGTTCTTCACGCCCACCCCGAACCGCTTGAGGGCCTCGATGGCGTCGATCACCGCCTGCCCGTTGGTGAGCAAGCGATGCTCCGCGGAGAGGTCGATCTCGACGAGCCCGATATCCAGGGGTGAGCTCACGAACTTCTCGAGGATCTTCTCGAAGGCCACCTGGGCCATCTCGTCGCCGTGCAGTATGACCAGTGGTGAGGTCACCTTGATCCTGCCGCTCATCGCCTGCCTCCTCTTCACGAGGTGGTATCGGGACTGCCGCTCATTCGGTTCAGAGTAAGCCCTCGATGTACCCTCGGCAAACGCTCCCGGCTCACGTCCGGCCGGGTGCCGAGGCGGCGACCGCCCCCACCCCTACCAGAAACGCGGATAGCGGCGATGCCGCGCCAGGTTGTTCACCAGGATGGCGACCACCAGCATGACCGCGCAGCCGATGCCGATCGGCATCAGCGGATACCACCAGCCCAGGGCGGTGATCTGGGGACCGCCGATCACCGCCACCAGGGCCGCGGCGGCGCCCGGCGGGTGCACGGTGTGGGTGAGCTGCATGAGCAGGACGGAAAGCGACACGGCGAGCGACACGGCCAGCGCCGTGGAGCCGAACAGCTGAAAGCAGGCCACGCCGGTCAGGGCCGACAGCACGCTGCCCACCAGCACGTTGCGCGGCTGGGCGAAGGGGCTCTCGGGGGCGGCATAGATCAGCACCGAGGTGGCCCCGAAGGAGGCCACGATCAGCAGGTGCTGTGACAGCCAGTGGGTGCTGAGCCAGCAGATGGCGCCCATGCCGGTGAAGGCGCCGAGCCACGACCAGAGGGCGTCCTGCCAGTCGGCGCTGCCTGGCTGTGCGCGTTCTCCGCGCATCTTGTCCAGATATGTCTTCATTGTCAGGGGGGGGGGTGCACAAAATGAGTGCACGAGTCTCGCAGACTGCACCATGAATGTGAAGGCAGCATCCTTCATGTTGTCATGAAGGAAATTTGATCCACGCGGCTTGAGGGCCGCGTTATCCGTGGCCGGGGCGTCGATCCGTGACCGGGATCAAGGCAGAGCGTGCCCTTCTGTGAAGGGCGGCCAGGCGCGGCAGGAGCCGTTCCTCGCGGCCGGTCGCGCCGTCACACGAACTCTGGGTCGTCCGTCCTGACCGTCACGCCGACCTCGTCGCCCGGCACCATGACCGAGAACTCGCCGCCGCCCAGGTAGGTGACCTCGTGGCCCTCCCGGGTCCTGAAGGAGGGCAGCCCACGCTGGGTGGCGCCGGAGTGTTGGAGGTCGCTGATGTCCCGGACGCTGACGAAGACGTCGATGATGTACTCGCGGCCCTGGTCGTCGAAGGCCATGATGGTCGTTTCGTGCTGGGGCACTGGGTTCACCCTCCGCTGGGGATGACACCCTCATCATTAGCAGCAGGACGCCGGTTTGGCGAGTGCCGGGCCGCGCGCCTCACCCCGCCGGGTTGAGCAGCCCCACCACGCTGACGATGATCAGCACCACGCCCAGCACCCGGAAGTAAAGGCTCGTCGTGCCGGCCAGCATGTAGCGGTGGGCGCGTTCGCCGAGCAGGTGCCCGACCAGGGCGCAGGGCAGCAGCCAGAGATGGTGGATGAGTTGCAGGTCCACGCCGGCGATCACGAACGACACCATCTTGATCACCACCAGGATGAACCAGAGCACGAACAGGGTGTCGCGCAGCTGGTGCGCGGCCACATGCGAGGCGAATACCGCGACGATCAGCGGGGCGCCGATCAGCGAGGTGCCGCTGACGTAGCCGCCCATCGCCAGCAGGGCGTAGTCCACGTAGCGGTGGTTGCTGCGGAACGGCCTGTCGAGCACGTAGCCGACCGCATAGACCAGCACGATCACGAAGATGATGCTGGTCATGACGTTGCCGGGCAGCGTCAGCAGCCCCACGACCCCCACCAGCTTGGGGACGATCATGACCTTCATCGCCTTGCGCAGGTACGCCCAGTCGATGTTGCTGGCGGCGGGCCGGCCGTTCTCGCTCTCGGCCACCAGTTGTCGGTGGCCGCGCCAGGCGATCCAGCTCGAGAAGATCATCAGGTGAACGGCGATGATCGGCAGGAACACCAGCGGCTCGTTCAGTACCAGCAGCAGGAACGGCAGGGAGAGCACCGCGCCGCCGAAGCCCAGGCTCGTCCTGACGAAGCCGCTCCAGACGAAGATCAGGCCGATGAGGGCGAGCTGGTACCATGCCAGGTCCGCCATCAGCGTACGTCCCCGGTGGGCCGTTGACGCTGACGTGTCGATGGGTGTTGCCGTGATGTCCTGTTCATGTGCGTTCCTTGCGCCTGTCCGGTGCCTCTCCGTGGTCGTGGTTCAGGGGCCGGAGGCAGCTGACGGGTGGGGCAGCCGCCGTGCCAGGGCGAACACGTGGGGGTCGTCCACGCCGAGGTCGCGAAGTGCCTGGACCAGGTTCAGCAGGTAGTCGCGATTCGGCCCGCTCGGGCCATGCGCCATGGCGATCTGCTCGGCGATGGCGTCGAGCGGTGCCTCGCCGAGAAAGGCGGCGTTGTCCTCGCTGGCGAGATAGAGCAGCCCCTCGGCGCTCTCCCCCTCGCCCTGGCCGTCATCGAAGTGCAGCCGGATGACCTCGCGCAGGTAGCCGTTCTTCTCGCGCACATCCAGGGGACGCAGCACCTCGGGCGCGATGCGATAGGCCATGCCGTGGCAGATGGCGCCGGGCTCGCGGACCAGGGTGGCGACCCGCCCCGGTGCCTCGGGGGTGCCGCGGTGGTCGTGGGAGCCCTGCCAGAAGCGCCGCACCCAGCCATGGATGTGCGCCGGGCGGCGTTCCAGGAAGGGGAAGTCCGCCTTCCAGATCAGCGAGCCGTAGCCGAACAGCCAGATCTCGTCGTGGCCGTCGAAATGGGTCATGCGCCGGTTGAGCAGGGTGGTGTCGAGGGTCATGGATAGCATCGGCAGGTGTCGGCATTATCCGCCATGATGCGATGCACGGTGACGAATGTCGAAACTCGTCGGGTTTCGGCGGGTCAACGTGATGCTTGTCGAGGCATCCTCGACCTTTACTCGATCATGACGCCAAGGAGAGCAGGATGAACGCCAGCAGGATTCTCGGGCAACTGATGCAGCAGGCCGGCGGCAAGCAGGCGGCCGGTGGGGTGGACGTGAAGGGCATGCTGGAGGGGCTGTCGCGCCAGTTCGGCGGCGGCCAGCAGGGTGGCCAGCAGGGCGGACAGGCGAGCGGCGGTATCGACATGAAGAGCCTGCTCGGTGGCGGTGCCCTGGGGCTGCTCGTGGGCTCGAAGCGCGGCCGCCGGCTGGGCGGCAAGGCGCTCAAGTACGGCGCCATCGCCGGGGTGGGCGCGCTGGCCTGGAAGGCCTGGCAGAATTCCCGCGGCGGTGCGCCGGCGGCGCCGGCGGAGGGCGAGCCGGTGGAGCGTCTGGGGGGCCAGGCACACGAGCAGCGCAGCCTCGAGCTGCTGCAGGCGGTGATCCTGGCGTCGCGGGCCGATGGGCATATCGACGAGAGCGAGCAGGCGCTGATCACCGAGCAGATCGATGCGCTGGGCGCCGACCGGGAGCTGCATGACTGGGTGGAGCAGCAGCTCCGCGCGCCGCTGGACGCCGAGGCGCTGGCCCGCCAGGCCGACTCGCCCCAGGCTGCCCGCGAGATCTACCTGGTCAGCGTGGCGGTGATCGACGAGCAGAACCCCATGGAGCGGGCCTGGCTCGATCAATTGGCCAAGGCGCTGGACCTCGAGCCGGCGCTGGCCGGGGAGCTGGAGCGCCAGGCGCTGGCGGCCGGCTGAGCGTGGGGGCGCTCACCACCCTGGCCCGGTGACGCTCCCCCGGGCCGGGGCGGCGAGGGCGTCGCGTTCATGGCCTCGCGTCGGGGGGAAGCACACGTCGAAGCCCCGGGCATCGAGCTGGCGGATCTCGCGCGGCCGTCCCTGGTCGTCGAAGTCGACCAGGCCGATGCCGCTGCCGTTCCACAGCCGCTCGCCGGCCTTGGCGCGGTCGGGGTCGCGGGGGTGGATCGCCAGGCGCCGTCGCCGGGTGAACCAGTTGAGCGGCGAGCGGGGGGCATAGAGCCAGCGGTTGAGGCGGTCGAACCAGTCGAGCAGGGTGTCGGGGAAGGCATTCTTGATGCCGCTGGAGGTGATCTGCCACAGCCTCGGGCCCTCGCGGCGCTGGCGGATATGGATGTCGTAGGCAAAGGAGTAGTGCACGTCGCCGGAGAGCACCACGTAGTTGCCCGGCGTGCGGCTGTGGCGGAAGATGTTGAGCATCACGCTGGCCGCACCCCGGTGGGCCATCCAGTTCTCGGCATCCACCAGCAGCGGCTTGCCGGCCAGGGCGAAGAGCTTCTGGACCGTTTCGATCAGCTTGACGCCGAACATCGGCGCCGGCGAGACGATGATCACTGCGGGGGCATCGAGCAGGGCCTGCTGCAGTTCGGTGAGTGCCTCCCAGTCCATCAGTCCCGAGGGGCGCTTGGGGCTGCGTTCGCTGCGCCAGCGTCGAGTGCGGGTATCCAGCACCAGCAGCGGCGGCGAGCCGGGTACCTGGTATTCCCAGCCCTCGAAGCGCAGCAGCCGCTGGACATGGGCGTCGTGGGCCTGTTCCTCCAGCCAGCCCCCTCCCTCCCAGGCCTGCTGCAGCAGGGCGGCGATCTCCTCCAGCGGGCCGGCCAGGCGGTCCGGGTCGTTGCCCCAGCCCTGGCAGAGCAGGTAGCCCATCAGGGCATTGCCGATGATGCGCCGCGAGAAGGGATGGCCATAGGCGGCCTGTTCCCAGTCCGCGGTCAAGTTCCAGTCGTCGGTGATGTCGTGATCATCGAAGATCATCAGCGACGGCAGGTGTGCCAGCAGCCGGGAGCAGGCGGGGAGCCCCTCGACGAAGCGGTCGATGATGCGCTGCTCGGCAGCGAAGGTCGTCGCGTTCGTCTCGTCCAGCGCCGGCGCCTGCGGTTCGATCAGGCGCCAGGGTACCGGCGACCACGACAGCAGATAGACGGCGATGACCTCGGCAAAGGTCATCAGGTGGTTGTGGGCATTGGCCGAAGTGAACACCGGCTTGCACACCCCGCCGAAGAAACGTTCGCGAAGATCCTCGGTGCTCTCGATGTCGGGCAGTAGCTCCTCGCGACGGTAGTAGGTGGCAGCGGCACCGTACAGGGCCTGGCTGTCGGTCACCGTGGCGCCCCGGAGGGGTTCGTCGAACAGGCCCAGGCGGCGGATCAACGCATGGACGGCCACCAGCATGGGGCCGGCGACATCGTCGGCGTAGACCTGGTCGCCGGTCATCAGCAGCCAGGCGGGCCACTCGGCGGGGGTATCGCGTCGCTCGCCCAGCCAGGCATCAGCGCGCACCAGACCGTCGGGGCCGTCGTGGTGGGGCTTGCGGCAGGAGCCGTGCAGCAGGCGGTGGTGACGCTCGGCGATCACGAAGGTGGGGTGCGCGGCCCCGGCGTGCAGCAGGTGGGGGGCCCAGTCGGCGATGCCGGCCTCGCCCTGGTCGCCGACGACCTTCAGGTCGTAGTCGATGCTCACCCCCCTCGGCAGCGGTGTCGCGAGGGGCAGGTCGATCAGGTGCAGCCAGGCGTGACGGCCCACCGGCACGCGCCTGAGCCGGTGTTCGTGCAGCGTCAGCCGACGCGGTGGTTGGCCGGTGGGGTGCAGCATCAACCGCAGGTCCAGCCGGCGCGTGCCCACCAGCCAGAGCACCAGGCGCTGCGGGGTGATTCGCCGCAGCAGCGGGCCGGCCAGCACATCGGGAAGCGTGGAGGTGTCGTGTGTCATGGGCCATCCGTTGCCGAAATGCCGCCGCCCTGGCGGACAATGCTGGTCGGGATCAGATCAAGTGACTAGGCTGGCAACGGTTCGTTCCCCTAATCGCTGATGGATGGAGTCCTTGCCCATGACCGTGATGATTCTCGGCCTGTTGATCTTCCTGGGAGTGCACTCGGTGCGCATCGTCGCCGACGACTGGCGTACCGCGCAGATCCAGCGTCGGGGAGAGAGGCCCTGGAAGGGGGCCTACTCGGTGATCGCGGTCATCGGCCTGGCCCTGGCGATCTGGGGCTATGGCCAGATGCGCCTCGACCCGACCTGGGTGTGGTCCCCGCCCGTCGGGCTGCGCCACGCCGTCGCGTTGTTGATGATTCCCGCCTTCATCCTGCTGGTGGCCACCTATGTGCCGGGCAACCACATCAAGGCGAAGCTCGGTCACCCGATGATCCTGGCGGTGAAGCTCTGGGCCTTCGCCCACCTGCTGGCCAACGGCCGGCTGGGCGATATCGTCTTCTTCGGCGCCTTCCTGCTCTGGGCGGTGTTCGATTTCCGCGCCGCCCGCCGTCGCCCGCGGCCGAGTGTGGCCACACCGGGCATGGCCGGCACCGCCATCACCGTGGTGGGCGGCCTGGTCGCCTACTATCTCTTCGCCTTCCATCTGCACGTGTGGGTCGCCGGTGTGCCGGTGATGTAAGGCCGTCGAACGCGTCGCCTCCCCCGTGCATGGCGGGGCAGGCGACGCCTTCGACACCCTCGCGGCGTCGAGTCTCAGGGTTCGAGGTCGAACAACGCCTTGCCGCTCTCCATCTCGAAGGGGACGGAGAAGTGCTCGTGGACCACCTTCCACTCGCCCTCGAGGCGCCGGTAGCCGCTGGTCATGCGCAGCCAGCCAGCCTCGGTCTCGCCCTTGTCGTTGGTACCGCCGCAGCGGTGCAGGGCGTGGCAGAAGGCGACCTCGCCATCGGCGTGGATCGTGACCTCGTGGAGCTCGAAGACCATCGGCCCCGGGCACAGCTCCATGCACGCCAGCCAGTGGTCGCGGTAGGCCTCCACGCCCTTGAACTGCAGCTTCGTCACCGCGTCGAAGGCGACGATATCCGGCGCATAGTGGGCGACGATGGCGTCGATGTCCTGGTCGCGTACCGCGGCCACCCAGCTCTCCAGCTGTTCCAGCACCGCGGCCTCGGCGGACAGGCCGATATGGGTCGTCATGGGTCACCTCCTCGGGTCGATTCGTCTAGGGTCTGCCGTCAGTCTGGCACCTTCCTGTCGGCCGGGTGGCGATGAATTCGACCCTTGGGTGTCAAACGGCGGCAAGACGAGGGCCTGGGCGGGCGCGAAGCTCCGTGAAGGCGATTGGCGGTGTGCCGGTGCGGCCGGCCTCCGCGTTGCGTGTCGGCCGTCCGGGCTATCTTGACCTGCATCAAGGTGCGGGGTGCTGCCTGTCATGGATAGTAGTGGGCAGCGATCCACCTTCGCCAACGACCAGCCGACCAGGGGGAACCACGACCATGCCTGCCATGATGAAAGCCGCGATCTTCGTCGAGCCGGGGCGCATCGAGATCGATGACAAGCCGGTTCCGGAGATCGGCCCCAACGACGCCCTGATCCGGGTGACCACCACCACCATCTGCGGCACCGACGTGCATATCCTCAAGGGCGAGTACCCGGTGGAGAAGGGGCTCACCATCGGCCACGAGCCGGTGGGGGTGATCGAGAAGCTCGGCGCCAACGTCCAGGGCTATGCCGAGGGTCAGCGGGTGATCGCCGGGGCCATCTGCCCGAGCTTCACCTCCTACGCCTGCCAGGACGGCTGCAGCGCCCAGGACGGCGGTCACCACGCCCATGGCTACAAGCCCATGGGCGGCTGGCGATTCGGCAACACCATCGACGGTGCCCAGGCGGAGTACCTGCGGGTGCCCGACGCCCAGGCCAACCTCTCGCCGGTGCCGGACGGCCTCTCCGACGAGCAGGTGCTGATGTGCCCCGACATCATGTCCACCGGCTTCGCCGGGGCCGAGTCCGCCGGCATCCGGATCGGCGATGCGGTGGCGGTGTTCGCCCAGGGGCCGATCGGGCTGTGCGCCACCGCCGGGGCACGGCTGCGCGGGGCGGGGCTGATCATCGCCGTCGACGGCGTCGACGAGCGCCTCGCGATGGCCAGGCAGATGGGCGCCGACATCACCCTGGACTTCCGCAAGGTCGATGTGGTGGCGGAGATCCTCAGGCTCACCGGCGGCCGCGGCGTCGATGCCTCCATCGAGGCGTTGGGGCTTCAGTCGACCTTCGAGTCGGCGCTGCGGGTGCTCAAGCCCGGCGGGACCCTGTCGAGCCTCGGGGTCTACTCCGGCGACCTGACCATCCCGCTGGATGCCTTCTGCGCCGGGCTGGGCGACCACCGGATCATCACCTCGCTCTGCCCCGGCGGCAAGGAGCGCATGCGCCGGCTGATGCAGGTGATCGAGTCGGGCCGCCTGGACCTCGGCCCCATGGTCACGCACCGCTACCCGCTCGAGCGGATCGTCGAGGCCTATGAGCTCTTTTCCCACCAGCGCGACGGCGTGCTGAAGGTGGCCATCTCCGCCAGCTGAGCAACGTTGAAACGGCGACTGGGGCTTTCGGCACGGGGTGCTACTCTAGATTCCAACGGCATTGAACGGCCATTCAATGTTCATCCCGCCGTCATGAAATCGCGAGATAAGGGTCGGGTGGCAGCAGCCTGGGCATCCGATCCGATGACCCTGTGCCTGACCCATCTATGGAGAGCTCGTCATGTCGTTCACTCGTCGCCGTTTCCTGCAGGGCACCCTGGCCGCCGGGGCGGCCGCCACCGTGCCGTCCTTCTATATCAACAAGGTGCTGGCCCAGGAGCAGACCCTGCGCATCTATGCCTGGGCGGGCTACTTCTCCGACGCCATGCTGGCCGACTTCACCGAGAAGACCGGCATTCGCGCCACCTTCACCCCCTACGGCACCAACGACGAGCTGATGAATTCGCTGCGGGCCGCCGACGGCAGCGGCTTCGACGTCATCATGCCCACCGTGGACAGGGTGCCGGGGTATCTCGACTATGACCTCGTCCAGCCGCTCGACGAGTCCCGGATCAACTGGAACGGCGCGCTCGACAGTGCCATCGAGGGCTCCGAGGTCGGCGGCGTGGTCGACGGCAAGCGCTACTTCGCCCCCAGCGACTGGGGCACCGAGGCGATCACCTGGCACCGTCGCGATGCCCAGGTCGACCGCGCCGACCTCAGCTATGCCGACCTGTGGAACCCCGAGCACGGCCAGGGCGTGACGGTGCGCGGTCACTCGGCGCTGGTGGGCATCGGCCTGTGGCTGGAGCGCGAGGGGCGGCTGCCGTTCCCGTTGCTCGACTCCTACAAGAGCGAAGAGGCGATGCGCGCCAACTTCGACGTCATCCTCGAGGAGGCGGTCAAGCACAAGCAGGTGCTGGTGCAGTTCTGGGACACCGAGAACGAGGCCCAGGCGGCCTTCCGCACCAACGGCGCCATCATCGGCCAGACCTGGGACTCCACCGCCTTCCGCCTGCAGCAGGAGGGCGAGGACATCGCCTACGGGGCGCCGAAGGAGGGGGCCCTGGCGTGGATGGAGGGCTTCGTGATTCCCAGGAACGCCCAGAATCCCGATGCCGTCTACGAGCTGATCAACTGGTACTACACCCCGGAGGCCGGCGCCATGTTCGTCGAGGCCACCGGCTACAACTCCACCTCGAAGGGCGCCACCGAGCTGTTGCCCGAGGCGACCCGCCAGTTCTTCACCGATTCCTACACCGAGGAGGATCTGGCCAACCTCTGGTGGTGGCCGATCCAGGAGCCCTGGTACGTGGCGCTTCGCAACGAGTATCAGGACCGCTATCTCTCCGCCTGATGCGGGCATCGACAGCGAGGTGACCATGGACGGCAGCGTCCGGCTGGAGGAGGTGGTGATGCGCTTCGGCGACTTCACCGCCATCGAGAGGACGACGCTCGAGATCGGGTCGGGGGAGTTCTTCAGCTTCCTCGGCCCCTCGGGCTGCGGCAAGACCACCCTGCTCAATATCGTCAGCGGCTTCCTGGTGCCCAGCGAGGGGCAGGTGTTCATCGGTGGCGAGCCGGTGGCCGGGGTGCCGGTGAATCGTCGGCCCACGGCGATGATCTTCCAGAACCTGGCGCTCTTCCCGCTGATGACGGTGTTCGAGAACATCGAGTTCGGCCTGGAGGTGCGCGGGGTCGGCAGGAAGCAGCGCCGCGAGGTGTCGGAGCGGCTGCTGGCGCTGGTGGCGCTGGAGGGTAGCGGCCCCAAGCGGGTCACCGAGCTCTCGGGCGGCCAGAAGCAGCGGGTGGCCATCGCCCGGGCGCTGGCGGTGGAGCCGCGGGTGCTGCTGCTCGACGAACCGCTCTCGGCGCTGGACCTCAAGCTGCGCCAGCACATGCGTGCCGAGCTCAAGGCGATCCAGCGCAAGACCGGCATCACTTTCATCTATATCACCCACGACCAGGGCGAGGCGTTGACCATGTCCGATCGGGTGGCGGTGATGTCGGCGGGGCGCATCCAGCAGGTGGCCGATCCCATGACTCTCTACCGTGCCCCGGCGACCGGTTTCGTCGCCGCCTTCGTCGGCGAGAACAATCGCCTCGAGGCCAGGGTGATCGATGTCGAGGGCCAGCGCCAGCGGGTGCGCCTCGACGGCGGGGCGCTGGGCGAACTGAGCGGTTATGCCGGGGAGGGCGCGCGACTGGGCAATGGCGAGCGAGTCGCGCTCTATGTGCGGCCCGAGCATCTGCGGCCGGTCAACGATACCACCGGCATCCCGCGATTCGAGGCCGAGATCTCGGCGGTGCATTTCGAGGGGGCCTGGGTGATGCTGGAGACACGACTGCTCGCCTCCGGCGAGACGCTGCGGGTACAGCTCGGCCACGAGGTCTCGCGGCAGTCTGCCGATTCGCTTGCCGTCGGCCGGCGGATGACCTTCGGCTATGACCCGGCCGATGCGGTGGTGCTGCCCGATGACGGCAGCCCGGTGGTCGACGAGGCCACCGGTGAGGTGGTGGAGACGGATCGCGATGCCGCGCCAGCGGGAGGGGCCCATGTTCCGTCAGCTTAGGGCGCGTTTCGGCGGCCCCCTGGCGGCGGCCATCCTGACCCTGCTCGGCATCTGGCTGATCGTGATGGTCACCCTGCCGCAGTTGCAGATGATCGACTACTCGCTGCGGCCCAACCTGTTGCCGGCCCAGGTGGGCGGGCCCGAGGACGGCTGGACGCTGGCCAACTACGCCACCCTGTTCGCCAACGACATCCACCGGGGGATCTTCTTCAAGACCCTGTGGTCCAGCGTGCTGGTCACCCTGCTGACCCTGGCGGTGAGCTATCCGCTGGCCTGGTACCTGGCCAAGGTGGCCACGCCGCGGCAGGCGGCGCTGTGCATCCTGCTGCTGATCGTGCCCTTCTGGATCAACGAGATCCTGCGCACCTACTCCTGGTTCATCATCCTGGCGTTTCGCGGCCCGCTCAACGAGGTGCTGATGATGCTGGGGCTGATCGATCGGCCGATCCGCTTCCTCAGCGGCGACGGCGGGGTGATGGTGGGCATGGTCTACGCCTACATCCTGTTCATGGTCTTCCCGGTCTACAACGCCATCGAGAGCCTCGACGACAACCAGGTGCGCGCCGCCCGTGACCTGGGGGCGGGCACGGTGCGCACCCATCGGCGCATCGTCATCCCCCACGCCAAGCCGGGCATCGCCACCGGCTGCATCATGACCTTCATGCTGGCGGCGGGCAGCTACGCGGTGCCGGCGCTGCTCGGCTCGCCGGGCAGCCGCTGGTTCACCCAGATCATCTACAACTGGTTCTTCGAGGGCGGCAACTGGAACCAGGGCGCGGCCTACGCCTTCCTGCTGCTGGTGCTGTGCATCGGTTTCATGTCGCTGGTGATGAAGGTCTTCAAGGTAGGGCTGGGGGACATTGCCAAATGAGGAACTGGGCCAAATGAGCAGCGTGGCAAAGGCGTCAGGCGGGGGCAGGATGAGCTCTCAGCGACTGCTGGCCTTCGGGCTGCGTTTCTATGTGGTGGTGTTCTTCGCCTATCTGTTCCTGCCGCTGCTGGTGATGGGGGCGGCCACCTTCAACGACAGCCGCTTTCCCACCGTGACTCCCTGGGACGGCACCACCCTGCGCTGGTTCGGCGAGCTCGCCGCCGACGGCGGCATGTGGCAGGCGCTGACCAACAGCCTGATCGTCGCCGTCGGGGTGCTGGTGGTGGCGGTGCCCATCGGCATCGCCACGGCGCTGTTCCTCAACACCGTCTCGAGCCGCGCCAAGCCCTTCCTCTACGCGTTGATCCTCTCGCCGCTGCTCACCCCGGGGGTGATCATCGGTATCTCGACGCTGATCTTCTGGCGCCAGTTCGGCGTCAGCGGCGGCATCTTTCTCACGGTGCTGGGCCAGGCGACCTTCATCGCCGCCTACGTGATGCTGATGGTCACCGCCCGGCTGCAGCGCTTCGACCGCACCATGGAGCGCGCCGCCCTCGATCTCGGCGCCAGCCAGTGGCAGATGTTTCGCCGCATCCTGCTGCCCTATCTCAAGCCGGCGATCTATTCGGCGGCGGTGATCGCCTTCCTGCAGTCCTTCGAGAACTACAACACCACGCTGTTCGTGGTCGGCTATGACACCACCCTGACGGTCTATATCGCCTCCAAGGTCCGCACCGGCCTGACCCCGGCTGTCAACGCCCTGGGGCTGGTCCTGATCCTGTTCACCGTGGTGCTGGCCGTTGCCTACGAGGTGAAGCGGCGGCGTGAGGCGGCCGGTGCCGTGAAGGGCGTATAGTCGTCATCCACAACAACGAGGCGCTGGCCCGGCACGCCGAACCCGGGCCAGCGAGAGAGAGCACGTCATGGCCGAGCAGGAATTCGACTATATCGTGGTGGGCGCCGGCACCGCCGGCTGCCTGCTGGCCAACCGCCTGAGCGCCGACCCCGCCAACCGGGTGCTGCTCATCGAGGCGGGCGGGCGCGACAACTACCACTGGGTGCATATCCCGGTGGGGTACCTCTACTGCATCAACAACCCGCGTACCGACTGGTGCTTTCGCACCGAGCCGGATGCCGGCCTCAACGGTCGCTCGCTGATCTATCCGCGGGGCAAGACCCTGGGCGGCTGCTCGAGCATCAACGGCATGATCTACATGCGTGGGCAGGCCAGGGACTACGACGGCTGGGCCGAGGCGACCGGTGACGAGGCCTGGCGCTGGGAGAACTGCCTGCCGGACTTCATCAGGCACGAGAACCACTATCGCCTGGATGAGAACGCCGACGCCGACGGCGAGCACCGGCGCTTCCATGGCCACGGCGGCGAGTGGCGGGTGGAGCGGCAGCGCCTGAGATGGCAGGTGCTGGACGCCTTCGCCGAGGCGGCGGTCCAGGCCGGGATTCCCCGCACCCACGACTTCAACCGCGGCTGCAACGAGGGCGTCGACTACTTCGAGGTCAACCAGCGTGCGGGCTGGCGCTGGAACACCGCCAAGGCCTTCCTGCGCCCGGTTTGCGCGAAGCGCAGCAACTTCGTGCTCTGGCACTCGACCCAGGTGCGGCGGCTGCTGTTCGAGGACGGGGAGGGCGGCCGGCCGCGGGTCAGCGGGGTGGAGGTCGAGCGTGGCGGCCAGGCCCACAGGGTGAAGGTACGTGGCGAGGTGATCCTCTCCGCCGGCGCCATCGGTTCGCCACAACTGCTGCAGCTTTCCGGCATCGGCCCCGTCGACCTGCTCACCGAGCTCGGCATTCCCGTGGTGTGCGAGCTGCCCGGGGTCGGCGAGAACCTGCAGGACCACTTGCAGATCCGCTCTGTCTACCGCCTCACCGGGGCCAGGACCCTCAACACCCTGGCCGCGTCATGGCTGGGCAAGGCGCGCATCGGGCTGGAGTATTTGCTGCGCCGCACCGGCCCCATGAGCATGGCGCCCTCCCAGCTCGGGGCCTTTACCCGCAGCTCCAGCGAGTACGAGCACCCCAATCTCGAGTACCACGTCCAGCCGCTGAGCCTGGAGGCCTTCGGCCAGCCGCTGCACGACTTCCCGGCGATCACCGCCAGCGTCTGCAACCTCAACCCGACCAGCCGCGGCACCGTACGCATCCGCAGTCGCGACCCGCACCAGGCGCCGGCGATCGCGCCCAACTACCTGAGCACACCGGAGGATCGCCAGGTGGCGGCGGACTCGCTGCGGGTGACACGGCGCATCGCCGAGCAGCCGGCGTTCGCGAGATACGAGCCGGTGGAGGTCAAGCCCGGGGTGCAGTACCAGAGCGACGATGACCTGGCGCGGCTCGCCGGCGATATCGGCACCACCATCTTCCATCCGGTGGGGACCACGAGGATGGGCCGTGACGACGATCCCCGGGCGGTGGTCGACTCGCACCTGCGGGTGCGCGGCGTACAGGGCCTGCGGGTGGTCGATGCCGGCGTCATGCCGACCATCACCAGCGGCAACACCAATTCGCCGACGCTGATGATCGCCGAGAAGGCGGCGGGCTGGATCCTTGCCGGCGCGTAACTTTCTTGTCATGCGGTGCAAATAAGATTTGACGTGCGCCCGGCAAGGGGGCATGCTGCGTGCAGTTGGTTAGCAAGTGGAACATCGCAAGCGGTCATCGAAATGCTCATGGCGTCGATTTCCCGGTGAAAGTTTCTTGTTTTACCCACTGCAACTCGGGTATTTCCCGGCACAATCAAACGCTATTCGAGGAATTCGATAATGGCTACCGGTACTGTCAAGTGGTTCAACGACACCAAAGGCTTCGGCTTCATCTCTCCGGACGACAACGGTGACGACCTGTTCGCTCACTTCTCCGAGATCAAGGCCGAAGGCTTCAAGTCCCTGCAGGACGGTCAGAAGGTCTCCTTCGACGTCACCCAGGGCAAGAAAGGCCTCCAGGCTTCCAACATCCAGGTCATCGGCTAATCGCCATTCGATCTTGATGTGACTGCCTCACGGCAGTCGAAGAAGGCCCGCGCAAGCGGGCCTTTTTGCTGTGCGGAGACTCGCTTTTATTATTCATTTATCGAATAGATGAATTTCTAAAAATAACTTTTTAGAATATACGATGGCGTTCACAATAGGCCGGTTGTCCTCCTGAGTGATCGGATGCCCCATGCCGCTGGATGCCTGGATTTCCCTCGTCGTCGTTATCGCCGTCTTCCCGCTGATGGCCTTCTCTCGCCTCGGCCCCGATATCGTCCTGCTCGGGGCAGTGATCCTGCTGCTGACACTTGGGGTGATCGACGCCGATCAGGCGCTCGGCGGCTTCTCCAGCAGTGGCCTGTTCACCGTGGCCTTCATGTACGTGCTGGTCACCAGCATCCGCGAGACCGGTGGCATCGATCTGATCATCCGCCATGTACTGGGGCGGCCTCGGGGCGAGGGCAAGGCGCTGGCTCGCCTGCTGCTGCCGGTGGCCTCGCTGAGCGGTTTCCTCAACAACACGCCGGTGGTCGCCACCTACATCCCGGCGGTGCTGAGCTGGAGCCGACGGGTGGGCGTGCCGGCGCATCGGCTGCTGATGCCGCTCAGTTTCGCCTCGATCCTCGGCGGTACCATCACCCTGTTCGGCACCAGCACCAATCTGGTGGTGCATGGCCTGCTGATCGATCGTGACCCCTCGCTGGCCATGGGGCTGTTCGACATCGCCTGGGTGGGCATACCGGTGGCCGTGGTCGGCCTGGCCTACCTGATCCTGGTGGGGCCACGGCTGCTGCCGGCGCGGCGAGGGGCCGAGGCGGTCTTCGAGAACCCCCGCGAGTTCACCATCGAGATGGAGGTCGATGCCTCCGGTCCGCTGGTCGATCGCACGGTGGAGGAGGCCGGCCTGCGCCACCTGCAGGAGCTGTTCCTGGTGGAGATCGAGCGCGATGGCAACGTGGTCAGCGTGGTGGGCCCCGGTGAGCGTCTCAAGGGCGGCGACCGGCTGGTCTTCGCCGGCACCAGCGAGGGCGCGGTGGAACTGCAGCAGGTGCGCGGCCTGGTGCCCACGCGCCAGGGCGAATCCAGCCTGGAGAAGGACTTCAAGGAGCGCCGCCTGGTCGAGGCGGTGGTCTCCAACCAGTGCCAGTTCGTCGGCCAGCGCATCCGGGACGGCCATTTCCGCACCCTCTATGGCGCCGCCGTGCTGGCGGTGTGTCGTGGCGGCGAGCGGGTCGCCGGCAACCTCGGCCAGGTCCGCCTGCAGCCCGCCGACGTGCTGTTGCTGGAGGCTCGGCCACCGTTCATCGAGCGCCATCGCCAGTCGCGGGACTTCCTGCTGATCAGCCAGGTCAATGGGGCGGCGCGTCCGGTTCACGAGAAGGCCCGGCTGGCCTGGAGCATCCTCGGTGGCGTGGTGCTGCTGGCCACCCTGGGGGTGATGAGCATGATGAATGCCGCGATGCTGGGGGCGGCCCTGGCGTTACTGACCGGCTGCTGCTCGGTGGGAGCGGCCAAGCGTGGCCTCGACGCCCAGGTGCTGCTGACCATCGCCGCCTCCTTCGGGCTCGGCGCCGCACTCGAGGCCTCCGGGGCGGCGGCCGTCCTGGCTGGCGCCGTCCTCGACCTGGCCGACGGCAACCCGTGGACGCTGCTGGTGGCGGTCTATGTGCTGGTGGCCCTGCTCACTGCCCTGGTCACCAACAATGCGGCCGCCGTGATCACCTTCCCCATCGTCATGGCCAGTGCCGACAGCCTGGGGGTCGATCCCATGCCCTTCGTGGTGGCGGTGATGTTCGCCGCCTCGGCGAGCTTCCTCACGCCGATCGGCTACCAGACCAACCTGATGGTCCACGGCCCGGGAGGTTACCATTTCAGCGACTTCCTGCGCCTCGGCGGGCCGCTCAACCTGCTCACCGGGGCAGTGGCGTTGACCCTCATTCCGCTGATCTGGCCCTTCTGAGGCGCACCGTCATCTCGCCGCCGTTCGTCGATTGCGGTAGGGTGTCGGCTTTCGATCGCCCCATTCACTGTCCCCGGAACCGACCCCATGAGCACTCCTGGTGAACTGATCATCGAGCCGCGCAGCGGCCGGCCTGCCGACGCCTGTGTCTTCATCCTGCATGGCCTCGGTGCCGACGGCAGCGATTTCGAGCCGCTGGTGCCGGCGCTCCCGCTGCCCAGCGACGACGCCGTGCGTTTCATCCTGCCCCATGCCCCACGCCTGCCGGTGACCATCAACGGCGGCATGGTGATGCCGGCCTGGTACGACATCCTCGAGATGAACCTCGACCGCCGCATCGACGAGCGGCAGCTGATGGCCTCGGCCGAGCGCATCCAGGCCCTGATCAGCGAACAGATCGCACAGGGCATCGACAGCCGCCGAATCATCCTCGCCGGTTTCTCCCAGGGGGGCGCCGTCGCCTACCAGGCGGCGCTGTCGTTCGCCCAGCCGCTGGGGGGGCTGCTGGCCCTGTCGACCTACTTCGCCACCGCCGACAGCATCGAGCTCGCCGAGGCCAACCGCGGCCTGCCCATCGAGGTGCATCACGGCAGCTTCGATCCGGTGGTGCCCGAGGCGTTGGGCAGGGCCGGTTTCGAGAAGGTCCGGTCGCTGGGCTACCCGGCGAACTACCGCCGCTATCCCATGGCCCATGCGGTCTGCCCGCAGCAGGTCACGGATATCGGCACTTGGCTCTCCGAGCGGCTCGCCGCTTGACGCCGTGGCCAAGCTCGCGTCGGCGGGCTCGGTACGACGGGTCAGGATGTCTTGCCGCCGAAGTTGGGGTACTGTAGGCCGAGAAGGCCCACGAGAGGCCGATCGCTTTCGTTGGCGAGACATCCCGGGGTATTTGTGGCGCATGGATAGAGCCAGACCAGGGCGTAGGGAAAGACATGAGGGTCAGCATCGGGTGCGACGCCGCTGGGCGTTCGGCGCCATGGCGGCGCTTGCCCTGGCGTTGATGGTCGGCGGCGCCGGTGCCCTGTTCGGTGTCTGGCCGGCCCTGGGGCTGGTGGGGCTGGCCCTGGCCGTCACCCTGGTGGTGATCCGGCGCCTCGAGGCCCGCGCCCGCGATCGGCGACGCAGCGCCGAGGAACGCCTGGCCGACCGCCTGCTGGCCGGCTTCCCCGGGGCGGTGATACTGGTCGATGACGCGGGGGTGGTGGAACAACTCAACCCCGACTTCGAGCACCATGCGGGCTACCCGCCCGGACAGCTGCTCGGCAGGCGTGTCACCACCCTGGACGTCAAGCCGCTGCATGGCGACATGCACCATGCGTTGAACTTCGCCGCCGCCCGTGGCCAGCCGTGGCAGGGGGTGCTGGCCTGTCGGCGTGCCGATGGCGAGCGAAGCTATCAGGATACCGTGGTGTTGCCGCTGCTCGAGGAGCCCGACGGCCGACGGCGGTTGCTGCTCGTCCAGCGCGACGTTACCCGCATGCGCCAGCGCTACCTCCACGATCAGATGCTGCTCGAGCAACTGCAGGGTACCGTCTCCCGGCTGCCCGCGGTGATCTTCCAGGCCCGGCAGGATACCAGTGGCCGGATCGGCTTCCTCTACCTCAGCGAGGAGCTGCAGCGGCTCTGTGGCTTGAGTCCGGAAGCGGTGCTGGACGATGCCGTTCGGCTGCTCAAGCGGGTCCACCCGGAGGATCGCGACCGGCTCACCGCATCGATCGCCCAGTCGTCGGTGAGCCTGGAGCCCTGGTGGCTGGAGTACCGGCTGGTCGTGCCGGACGGCGTGCGCTGGCTGGAGGGCCGGGCGGTACCTCGTCGCCGGCGTGACGGCCAGACCTTTTGGGATGGCCTGCTCATCGACATCAGCGATCGCAAGCAGGCCGAGCTGCGGGTCCAGCAACTGATCGGCACCGACATGCTCACCGGCGCGCTCAATCGTCGCGCCTTCTTCGAGCAGGGGGAGGCCGTGCTCGCCCTTGCCGAGCGTCATGGTCGTCGGGTGCCGCTGGCGATGCTCGACCTGGACCATTTCAAGCACCTCAATGACACCCATGGCCACGCGGCCGGCGATCTGGCGCTGCAGGCCTTCGCCATGAGCTGCCGTGACAGCCTGCGACCGTACGATCTCTTCGCCCGCATCGGTGGCGAGGAGTTCGCGGTGATACTGGTCGACAGCGACCCCGATCAGGCCTGGGAGATTCTCGAGCGTCTGCGTCAGGCGGTGGAAGCCATCGAGCTGGAAGTGGATGGCGTGATGCTTCGCTTCACCGTGAGCCTCGGGCTCACTATCCTCGAGCCGGGCGGCAGCCTGGACGGTGCGTTATCCCGGGCCGATCGGGCGCTCTACCGCGCCAAGCGCGAAGGCCGCAACCGTATCAGCGGCCAGGGCCCCTCCGTCACGCCCCGCGGTGTTTCGTGACGTGACCGGATTGGCATCCTCACCTTGAAGGGCGCAGGATAACCCCCATGACTGGAGAAGAGCCCTCGTTTCCCGCCATGGCATGGAGGAGGTGAGCATGCCCGATCTGTCTACCGATTTTCGCCTGCCGGTGGCCTGTCCCAACTGTGGGAGCCATCGCATGCGGGTCTCCCAGGTGAAGAATCCCGACGACAAGGTGTTCTGTGCGTCCTGCAAACGCTACGTCTGTCTCTATCACGAGGCCCAGACCGTGCTGCAGCAGGGGCCGGGCAGTGACAGCGAAGCGTTGATCGAGAAGGCCGCCAACAGCCCCTCCGACTGACCCGAGGGGATGTCGGCTCGTGTCGCGGTCCGTGCCGAGGGGTGGCTACGCCGCTACGCGGCGGTGTGGATGATGGTCATCGCCATCGTGCTGGCGATGACCATGTTGGGCCCTGCCTGAGGGCCGGTCGACGTGCCCGAGCGACCCGTGGCGCCCCGGTGGGTCTAGAGCATCTCCTCCCCGGCCAGCGCCAGACGCGAGCGCTCGACGCTCTTGAGGGTGACGTGACCGGCGTGGGGCCAGTCGCGGAAGCGCTGGACCACGGCCGCCATGCCGCAGGTGTTGGCGGTCAGGTAGGGGGTGTCGATCTGGCCGACGTTGCCCAGGCAGACGATCTTGGTGTTGCGGCCGGCCCGGGTGACCAGCGACTTGAGCTGCTTGGGCGTGAAGTTCTGTGCCTCGTCGATGATCAGGAAGGTGTCGTTGAGGGTGCGCCCGCGCATGAAGCCGGGGGCACGGATCTGCACCCGCGAGCCGAGCAGTTGACGGGTGGCGCCGTTCTCCCAGTTGCTCCCGCCATCCTCGTCGCGCAGCAGGTTGTCCATGTTGTCGTGGAAGGCGCCCATCCAGGGCGACATCTTCTCCTCCTCGGTGCCGGGCAGGAAGCCGATGTCCTCGCTCATGGAGATCGGCGCCCGGGTGAAGACGATGCGCTCGAAGCGCTTGGTGTCCAGGGTCTGCTGGAAGGCGGCGGCGAGCGTCATGAAGGTCTTGCCGGTACCGGCGCTGCCGGCGATGGTGACCAGGTCGATGTCGTCGTCCATCAGCAGGTTGAGGGTGAAGTTCTGGCGGCTGTCATGGGCATGCACGCCCCACACGCTGGCGCCGTGACGGTAGTTGGTCAGCAGTTCGAGGCTGGCCTGTTGCGGGCTGACCTCGCGCACGATGGCCTCGAAGCTGGCGCCGTTGTCGCTGTCGGAGACCAGCATGCCGAGGTGCCACTCGGCGGGGATGTCGCCGGCGAGCTGATAGACCACCTTGTCAGCATGGCGCTCGACCCGTACGTCGACCTTCAGGCTGTCCCACAGGCCGCTGCCGTCGTGACCCGCATCGGGGTAGATCCGGGCGCCATCGATCATGGCGTCGGAGTCGTCGAAGACGCGGTCGTTGAGGTAGTCCTCCACCGGCACGCCCAGCGCCGCGGCCTTGACCCGCAGGTTGATGTCCTTGGTGACGAGTATCACCGAGGCATCGGTGCGCTCCTCGCGCAGCCGGAAGGTCTCGGCGAGAATGCGGTTGTCGGGGCTGTCGGGCAGGGGGTCCAGGGGCTTGAGGTCGTTGTAGCACAGCAGGCGCAGGCGTCCCTCGGGGCCCGCGAGCCGGGTGATGGGAATGCCGTCGCGAATCAGGTCGACGTTGACGTTGGCGGTCAGGTCCGAGAGGGTGCGGCTGACCTGGCGGGCAGTACGGGCGATCTCGCGGATACCGTTCTTGTGCTTGTCGAGCTCCTCGAGCACGGTCATGGGGATGACCACTTCGTGCTCGTCGAACTGGTAGAGGGCGGCGGGGTCGTGGATCAGGACATTGGTGTCCAGCACATACAGCCGGGTGGCCTTCTTGTCGATGCGTACCATCGGCGCAGCTCTCCTTGTCGTCATGGTGTCGACACTCACCGCGCACGATGTCAACCATGTGACAGGGCGCTGGTCGTGCCGTCCTACTTAGCGCGTCTGTTCACCTCCTGTTTCTGCTTGGACACTGGATATGTCCATGCGATCAGCATGGACATGAATTGTTTATGCTGCAAAGCAGTGCGATCAACGCTCTCTCAGCGAGATGCCTCCGTATCCGTGTAGACGCTCTCCACGCCAAGAGTGCCATCGGTGTCGATCCGGTGGAAGAGGGTATCGCGATGGCAGCCGATGCCCGCGCCGGCCTACTCGCGCCAGAACGATAGCGTGTTAACATAATTGGCGATTCGTTCAGAATCTCGCTGCCTTGCCAAACGCCGGCAGCAAGCGGTTTCCACCTGTCGTTGCTATTGCGGAGATGGCATGAAGCTGTTGCGTGGGTTCCTGTGGCTGCTCGGTTTCCAACTGCTCGGCCATGTCGTCGTCGAACTGCTGTCCCTTCCTGTTTCCCACGCCATGGCCGGGCTGCTGTTGCTGCTGGCCTGGCTGCTGGTGAAGCGACGGTTGAATGAAAGCGTGGCCACGGCGAGCCAGGCGCTGATACCGCTGCTCGCCATGCTGATCATGCCCGGGGTGGTGGGCGTCTTCTTCGTGATCGACGAGTTCGCCGGCCACTGGACCGCGGTCATGGTCGCCCTGGCCGTGGGCACCTTCCTCAGCGTGCTGACCACGCTCTGGCTGATGTGGCGCTTCATGCCCAGGGAAGCCGCGAACATGGACGAACGGAATCCCCGGGCATGAACGGGCTCCACGCCTCGCTGCTGAATACCCCGATACTCGCCGTTGCGCTGACCCTGGCGGCCTATCTCGGCGGTATTCACCTCTTCGAGCGGCTCGGCCGGCCAAGCTGGTGCCCGGCGGTGCTGATCGGCGCCGTGCTGACGGCGGCAAGCCTGTGGCTGCTACGCTTTGATTACGCCGACTACCAGCGCAACGTCGCCTGGCTGACCCTGCTGCTGGGCCCCGCCACCGTGGCGTTGGCGGTACCGCTCTACCAGCAGCGACAGCATATCTTTGCGCTATGGAAGCCGATCCTGTGCTGCCTGCCGCTCGCCGCTGTGCTGGCGGCTTTGTATTCCGTCTTGATCGCCTGGCTGCTGGGGGCGCCGCCTGTCGTGCTGGCCTCGCTGGCGCCGAAGTCGGTCACCGCCCCCCTGGCCATGGGCATCCTGGAGCAGATCGGCGGCTCACTCTCGCTGATGCTCGGTGGCCTGCTGATCACTGGCGTGCTGACCACCATCTTCGTCTCGCTGCTGGCCAGACTGCTCAGAATCACCGATCAACGTATCCTCGGCTTCGCGCTGGGCGTGAACGGCCACGCCATCGGCATCGTCCGCGCCTTCGAACTCGGCCCCACGGCCGGCGCCTTCGCCTCGCTCGGCATGAGCCTGACGGGGGTGTTCACCGCGCTGTTCCTGCCGCTGGCGTGGCGCCTGCTGGGCCTGTGACGTGACGCTGCCGTTGGACGGTGCGTTCGCCGGTCCGCCCAGCACGAGACCGTTCCCATCGGGTGATCTAGAGTGAGTCAGTGCTTGCTGGATGGGTGGGCTGCTTACCGCCAACGGATGAGGAAACGATGCGCACGGAAAAAGAGAAGATGCTGAGCGGCGATCTGTACGACCCGCTCGACCCGCAGTTGGCCAAAGAGCGGCATCGCGCCCGCCTGCTGATGAAGGCGTTCAACGACTCCCGCGACGACCAGGGGAGGGAGCGCAAGCGGCTGCTGCTCGAACTGTTCGGCGCCATGGGCAAGGGCAGCTTCCTCGAGCCGCCTTTCTACTGCGACTACGGTAGCAACATCACCCTGGGCGAGCGGGTCTTCTTCAACTTCAACTGCGTGATCCTGGATGTGGCCCAGGTCACCATCGGCAACCACGTGCTGTTCGGCCCCAATGTGCAGGTCTATACCGCCACCCACCCGCTCGATGCCGAGCAGCGCCGCAGCGGCCTGGAAGCCGCCAGGCCCATCTCCATCGGCGATGATGTCTGGATCGGCGGCGGGGCGATCCTCTGTCCCGGCGTCACGATCGGCGCCCGCTCGGTCATCGGCGCCGGCAGCGTGGTGACCAAGGACATCCCCGAGGATGTGTTTGCCGCTGGCAATCCGTGCCGGGTGATACGCGCTCTCGAAGGTGGCGAATCGTGTTGAAAGGGCTGCGGTGTAAGTAAGCGCTGACTGGGGTGAAGCCGTCAGCCCATTGACAAGGAGCAAGGATGCAATGAAAAGAATAAATCCAAAAGTGGAAGCGCTCTTGAACAAGACCGAGTGGCAGGAAGAGAGAAAGAAGCTGAGGGCGGTGCTCCTTGATTGCCAACTGGACGAAGAGGTGAAATGGGGAAAGCTGTGCTATTCGTTCCAGAAAGGCAACGTGGCCATGATCTTCGGTATGAAGACATACTGTGCGCTGGGCTTCTTCAAGGGTAGCTTGTTGCAGGACCCCGAAGGCATTCTCGTCGCACCGGGAGAGCATTCCCAGGCGATGCGCCAGATTCGCTTTGCCCAGGCGCAAGAGATCGATGCGCGGGAAGCCACCTTGAAGGCCTATCTCCAGGAAGCTGTCGACGTGGAGAAGGCCGGCCTATCAGTGGATTTCAAGGAGAAGCACGAGCTGGAATACCCGGAGGAGTTCCGGCTCGTGCTGGATGACAACGCTGCCCTGAAAGCCGCCTTCGAAGCACTCACGCCGGGACGACAAAGGGGCTATATCCTGCATTTCTCCGGCGCCAAGCAGTCCAGTACGCGAACGTCGAGAATCGAGAAGTGCATCCCGAGCATTCTCGAGGGAAAGGGCTTGAACGATCGCTGATCCCGGGTATGTCAGGTGAGTAAGTACTGACTGGAGGGCTTGTTGCAGCCTTGCTACCTGATGCGAAGTCCTTGCCAGGGAATCGGCCATGGGTAACGAACACTCACCAGTCTCACCACCAGCATCCACCGCTTCTATCCGCCGGCACTCCCCGAGTACCGGCGGCTTCCTCACGCCTCGATCCACACCTCATCGCCCTTGAAGCTTACCTTCCAGCTGCGCAGCGCGACGCTGTCGTCTTCCAGGCATTGGCCGTCTTCCAGGCGGAAGTGCTGCTTGTAGATCGGTGAGGCGACGACGAGCTGGCCCTTGAGGTCGCCGACGATGCCGCGGGCAATGACGTTGGCGTTGGAGAAGGGGTCGTGATGGTCCAGGGCGTAGAGTTCCTGTTCGTGGCCGGGGAGGTAGAAGAGGGCGACCTGGGCCGGGCCTTCGGCGGTTTCCACCCAGGCGGCGACGCCGGAGAAGGGCACCAGGTCGGCGTGGGTGCAGAGGGTTTGCCAGGTCTGGGTCATGGTCTTGGCTGCTGCAGTTGCGTTGGACATGGAAAACTCCTTGTGTTCGGTTGGCGAGTTGCCGGCGCTGGGAGACCCTCCGGGGTCAGACCCCGGCGGCGGTGATGCCGCCCGCGAACGGCACGACACTGGCCTCGGTAACCCGGTTGGGGTCTGACCCCGGAGGGGCGGCCTCGGCGCCTTTTATCGGCTGACCAGGGGCGTTGGGCCCGGCTCATCAGGCAGGGCGGAGCTGGCCGCGCTCGGTGGTGTAAATGATGTCCGGGTCCGGGCGCGCGTCGTTGACGAAGCTGCGGAAGCGCTTGAGCTTTTCCGGGTCGCTGATGGCGTTGGCCCATTCGCACTCGTAGGCGTCGATGACGGCCTGCATCTGCCGATCGAGCTCTTCGCCGATGCCGAGGCTGTCCTCGAGGATCACCCGCTTGAGGTAGTCCAGGCCGCCCTCGAGGTTCTCGCGCCATACCGAGGTGCGCTGCAGGCGGTCGGCGGTGCGGATGTAGAACATCAGGAAGCGGTCGATGATGCGGTAGAGCTGCTCGTCGTCGAGGTCGGTGGCGAAGAGTTCGGCGTGGCGCGGGCGCATGCCGCCGTTGCCGCAGACATAGAGGTTCCAGCCGTTCTCGGTGGCGATCACGCCGATGTCCTTGCTCTGGGCCTCGGCGCACTCGCGGGTGCAGCCGGAAACGCCGAACTTGATCTTGTGCGGGGCGCGCAGGCCCTTGTAGCGGTGCTCCAGCTGGATCGCCATGCCCACGCTGTCCTGCACCCCGTAGCGGCACCAGGTGCTGCCCACGCAGGACTTCACCGTACGCAGCGACTTGCCGTAGGCGTGGCCGGTCTCGAAGCCGGCTTCGATCAGCTCGCCCCAGATCGCCGGCAGGTCTTCCAGGCGGGCGCCGAACAGGTCGATGCGCTGGCCGCCGGTCACCTTGGTATAGAGCTCGTACTTCTGCGCCACCTGGCCCAGCACCACCAGCTTGTCGGGGGTGATCTCGCCGCCCGGCACGCGGGGAACGACGGAGTAGGTGCCGTTCTTCTGCATGTTGGCCATGAAGGTGTCGTTGGTGTCCTGCAGCGGGATGTGCGCCGCATCGGTGATCGGCTCGTTGAAGCAGGAGGCCAGTATCGAGGCCACCGCCGGCTTGCAGATATCGCAGCCGAGGCCCGGGGTGTGTGAAGCGCCATGCTTCTCGACCAGCTCGCCGAAGGTCTTGATGCCCTCCACTCGCACGATGTCGTAGAGCTCCTGACGGGTATGGGCGAAGTGCTCGCAGAGCGACTTGTCGACCTCTACGCCGCGGCTCTCGAGTTCATGGTCCACCAGGTTCTTGAGCAGGGCGGCACAGCCGCCGCAGCCGGTGCTGGCCTTGGTGGCTCCCTTCACCGCGCCGAGGTCAACGGCGCCGGCGTCGATGGAGGCGCACACGTCGCCCTTGGAGACGTTGTGGCACGAGCAGATGGTCGCGGTCTCGGGCAGGGCGTCCGGCCCCAGCGCCGGGGCGGCTTCGCCACCGGCGGGCAGGATCAGTGCGGCCGGGTCCTCGGGCAGTTCCATGCGGTTGGCGTAGTACTGCAGCAGGGTGTCGTAGTAGCTGTTGTCGCCCACCAGCATGGCGCCCACCACGCGCTTGCCGTCGCTGGAGACCACCAGCTTGCGGTACTGCTGCTTGATGGGGTCGAGGAAGCGATACATGCGGGCGCCGGGGGTGCGGTCGCCGTGGGCGTCGCCGATGGAGCCCACGTCGACGCCCATCAGCTTGAGCTTGGTGCTCATGTCGGCGCCGCCGAAGGTCATGCCGCCTTCCAGCAGGGTGGAGGCGGCGGCCTTGGCCATCTGGTAGCCGGGAGCCACCAGGCCGAAGATGCTGTTGTTCCAGAGTGCGACTTCACCCACGGCGAGAATCGCCGGGTCGCTGGTCAGGCAGTTGTCGTCGATCACCACGCCGCCGCGTTCGCCCATCTCCAGGCCGCCGTCGCGGGCCAGTTCGTCGCGGGGGCGGATGCCGGCGGAAAACACGATCAGGTCGGTCTCCAGCACTTTCTCGTCCTGGAACACCATGCGGTGGCGGCTGGCCTCGCCGTCGACGATCTCCTGGGTGGCGCGGCCGGTAAGCACCTGCACGCCGAGCGCCTCGATCTTCTCGCGCAGCAGTTCGCCGCCCTCGCTGTCGACCTGCATCGGCATCAGGCGCGGGGCGAATTCCACCACGGCGGTGTCGAGATTCAACCCGCGCAGGGCGTTGGCCGCCTCGAGGCCGAGCAGGCCTCCGCCCACCACCACGCCGGTGGTGGCCGTCTCGGCCGCTTCACGGATGGCGTCGAGATCCTCCAGGGTGCGGTAGACCAGGCAGCCGTCGCGATCGTTGCCGGGAATCGGCGGCACGAAGGGGTAGGAGCCGGTGGCCAGCACCAGTCGGTCGTAGCGGTAGCGGCCCTGGGGGGTCAGCACTTCGCTGCCGTCGCGGTCGATGGCGGTCACCGCCTCGGCAAGGCGCAGCTCGATGCCGTGCTCGGCGTAGTAGTCGGCGGTGGACAGCGCCAGCGAGTCGGCATCGCGGCCGCTGAAGTACTCGGAGAGGTGCACCCGGTCGTAGGCCAGGTGGCGCTCCTCGCCGAAGACGATGACGTGGTAGCGCTCGGTGGCGCCACGCTCGACCAGCTGTTCGACCAGGTGGTGGCCGACCATGCCGTTACCGATGATGATCAACTGCTGTTTGTCGGAATTTGGCGTGTTCATGCGGCCTCCTTCAGGGGGCTGTCCTGGGGTTCGGGGGAGTCGAGAAGCAACTGGGCGTCGGCGGCGCCGAGCAGCAGCGCCTGGCGGCAGGGGCCGAGATCGGTGCCGGCCAGGGAGCGCTCGAAGTACCAGGGCCCCATGGCGGTGTCGCCATAGAGCACGGCACCCTCGATGCGTCCGTTGCGCAGCAGCAGGCGGCGGTAATCACCCTGCTCGGGGTCGTGGTAGGCGAGCACCTCGTGGTCGTCGTCGGGATCAATGGGGCCGAAGGCATAGAGCGAGACGCCGCTGATCTTGAGCTTGGTGGCGGTGGGGGCCTCCCGGTAGCCGGCCACGGGGGCGTCGCCGGGACGCTGGCAGAGCCGCTCGACGAGGACGTCAACCTGACGCCAGATCGGCTCGACCAGGCCGTAGAGCTGGCCCTCGAACTGGCAGCACTCGCCCAGGGCGTGGATCGCCGGGTCGGAAGTGGTCAGGTGGGCGTCCACCAGGATGGCGCGCTCCGTGGCGAGTCCGGCCTGGCGGCCCAGCTCGGCGTTGGGGGTGATGCCGATCGCCACCACCACGCAGTCGGCGGGCAGCCGGGTACCGTCCTCGAGGCGCACCTCGTGCACCCGGCCCTGGCCGTCGTCGAGGAGCGCGGCGATGTTGGCCTCGGTGAAGATGGTCAGACCGCGGCGGGTCAACTCCGCCTCCAGCAGGGTGGCGGCGGTGGCGTCGAGCTGGCGGTTCATCAGCCGGTCGTCGCGCTGGATCAGGCTGACGTCCATGCCGCGTTTGCGCAGCCCCTCGGCGGCCTCCAGGCCGAGCAGGCCGCCGCCGATCACCACGGCGTTGCCGCCGGCCTCGGCGGTGCGGGTCAGGGCGGCGGCGTCGTCCAGGTCGCGGAAGGCGCGTACCCCGTCGAGCTCCAGGCCGGGCAGCGGCGGCATGGCCGGGCGCGAGCCGGTGGCCAGTACCAGGCGGTCGTAACCGAGGGTGCGACCGGCATCGGTGGTGAGGCGGCGTGCCTCGCCGTCGAGGGTCGCCACACGCTCGCCGAGGATCAGCTCCACGCCCTGCTCGGCGTACCAGTCGGCCTCGCGCAGGGTCAGGGCATCGCGGGTCATTTCACCGGCGAGCAGCGGCGAGAGCAGGATGCGGTTGTAGGCCGCTACCCGCTCCTCGCCGATCACGGTGATGCGGGCGGGGCGGTCGTCGCGCTTGAGCAGCGTCTCGACCAGCCGGTGGCCGGCCATGCCGTTACCAACGATCACCAGGTGCTCGGTCGCCGGGGAGTCGGGATGTCGATGACGCATGTCCTGACACCTCTCTTCTTTGATGCAGAAATGATGAAACGAAAAAGACGCCTCGGCGCCGCCTCCCTTCGGGGAGTGCGCAGAGACGTCTTCGTCATGATATGGCGTGCGATCGCCATTGATCGCCTGGTGCCGTTACTCAGTCAAGAATCCGGCCAGAATGCCAGGAAGCTCAGTTTTTTTAAGTTAATTCATGTGGTTGTGAGCGGGCTGGTGTGCCAATGCCAGCCTGGTCAGGCGTGCTGTTGCACATCAGTGGTGCGTGGCCGCATCGAAATGCACAGGGCTGTAGCACTCCTCCAGGGTGTGCAGATCGAGCGTGCGGCCGTGGTCGCGCATGTGCCGGCCGATGTGCTCGGCGAAGCGGCCCGCTGTCGCGGGGGAGGGGCGGAGCACACCCTCGCCGTGGAGGCGCTGGTGAATCGGCGCCCTGTCCAGCCCCAGGCCGTCGAGGTGGCAGATCGAGCGGTCGAGATAGGGCGGCAGGGCGAGCCAGTCCCGTGCCCGGCGCCCATGCTCGGGGGATTCGGCGAGCCAGGTGCTCGCCCGCTCCAGGGCGCGGATCAGCGCCGCCTGGGTGGCCGGGTAGCGCCGCGCCCAGGAGCCGGTCACGCCGAGCACCTTCTCCGGATGGTCGGGCCACAACTGGGCGCCGGTGGCGACCAGCCGCCCCGCGCCGCGGTGGCGGGCCAGGGTCCCCCAGGGCTCGCCGGCGCAGAAGCCGTCGATGCGCCCCTCCTGCAGGGCTTCCACCATGCGGGGGGGCGGCAGGGCGATGAGCTCCACCTCTCGCTCGGCGTCGATGCCCGCCAGCGAGAGCCACTCGCGCAGCAGATAGTGCTGGCAGGAGAAGGGATAGACCATGGCCAGGCGGGGGCGACGTTCGCCCGCTTGCCGGCGCAGCCAGTCGCCCAGCGCGCGTGCGCCCATCGCGGGATCCTCACCGAGTGCCGCGCCGCTGTCGCGGCAGAGCGTCTCGGAGAGCGTGAGGGTATTGCCGTTGCGGCTCAGGATGATCGGTGCCCGGGCATCGCAGGGCGCCCGGCCCAGTCCCAGGCTCATGGCCAGCGGTAGTGGCGCCAGCATCTGGGCGCCATCGAGCAGGCCGGCGGCGACCTTGTCACGCAGCGTCGACCAGGCGTTCTCCCGCGACAGCGAGACCTCGAGGCCCTGCTCGGCGAAGAACCCCCGCTCCCGGGCGATGATCAGCAGGGCGGCATCCAGCAGGGGAATGAAGCCCAGGGTCAGGCGTTCCAGTTCGGGGGATGGCGGCATGGCCGTCGTGCTCATGGCTGTCTCGTTCATGACAGGGGCCCCTACTCGGGTGATCGAGGGTTCAGGCGTTCGAGAATGTCGATGACGCTGTCGGCGACCTCGGCCAGTCGTTGGCCGCGATCCATGGCCAGCTTGCGCAGCATGCGATAGGCCTGCTCCTCGTCGCAGTCCTGGTGCTTCATCAGCAGGCCCTTGGCGCGTTCGATGCGTTTGCGGTCGGCCAACTGGTTACGCGCCTGGTCGAGCTCCTGGCGCATGGACTGGAAGGCATCGAAACGGGCGATGGCGACCTCGATGATGGCCTTGACCCGGCCGGGCACCAGGCCATCGACCACGTAGGCGCTGACGCCCGACTGCAGTGCCGCCTGCATGGTATCGGGGTCGTGCTGGTCGGCGAAGAACACCACCGGACGCGGGTTCTCGCGATTGAGCAGGGCCATGCTCTCCAGGGTGTCGCGATCGGGCGATTCCATGTCGATGATCACCACGTCGGGCTGGTGGCGGGCGACCATCTCGTTGAGGCTCGCCGGGCTCTGCAGATGGCAGATGACCGTATGACCCTCGCTGGTGAGGGCCTCCTCGACCATGGCGGCGCGCACGACCTCGTCGTCGATCAGCAGGATGTTCAGGGGTGGTGGCATGGCTGTGTCGCTCGTCGTGTTGCGTGCGTTTACTGCACTGCAAGATGCATTCCAGTTACCGCTACCTCGAGGCGGGACGCCAGTCCCGGGCGGGTGGGAGGGAAGCGTGGCCGTCGTGTCGAGGGCTGTCGGCACCAGGGTGGTGCATGGTGTGGCCGGTCATGATAGTCATTGGTGCGGTGGGCGAGAGCCAAGGTTCCCGGCAGGGGGGGCGAGGGAGCCTCAGGTCTTTGGAGTGACAGCAGAAATTACAGCATGGCATGTGTGTTGCTTGAGGGGTGGCACTAGCTGATCACACGGTAAGGAGAGCCATGCCGGCTCTCCGACCAGGCAACGACGCCCGCCAACGGTCCCCTGCTCAGGGGGGTGTTGGCGGGCGTCGCCGTTTCCAGACCTACCGCGACAGGAGATCGTCATGCATCAGGCCCGAACCACCTGCCCCTACTGCGGCGTCGGCTGTGGCGTGCTGGCCTGCGTGGAGAACGACCGGATCACCGGGGTGGACGGCGATGCCGATCACCCGGCCAACTTCGGGCGGCTGTGCGTCAAGGGCTCGGCACTGCACGAGACCCTGGGAGACCACGGCCGACTGACCCGCCCGCGGGTCGACGGTGCCGAGGTCGACTGGGAGACGGCACTCGACGCCGTGGCCGATCGACTGCAGGCGACTCGCCGCGACCACGGCAAGGGGGCGGTGGCGGCCTATCTCTCGGGGCAACTGCTCACCGAGGACTACTATGTCGCCAACAAGCTGTTCAAGGGCTTTCTCGGTACGCCACACCTGGATACCAACTCGCGGCTCTGCATGGCCTCGGCGGTCGCCGCCTACAAGCGCTCCCTGGGGGCCGATGCGGTGCCCTGCAACTACGAGGACATCGAGGAGGCCGAGCTGGTGGTGCTGGTCGGCTCGAACCTGGCCTGGAACCACCCGGTGCTCTACCAGCGCCTGCGCACCGCCAAGAGTCGCAACCCTCTGATGCGGGTGGTGGTGATCGATCCCCGGGTGACGGACACCTGCGAGATCGCCGACCTCTACCTGGGCCTCAAGCCCGGCAGCGACGCCCGGCTGTTCAACGGCCTGCTGGCCTGGATGGCCGACAAGGGCAGGCTGGACCGCGTCTATCTCGAGAAGCACACCACCGGCTTCGATGACGCCCTGGCCACGGCCCGGGAGGGCGACGGCGCGGTGGAGGCCATCGCCGCCGACTGCGATGTCGACCCGGAACGCCTCGAGACCTTCTTCTACTGGTTCGCCAGCCAACTGCACGTGGTGACCCTCTACTCCCAGGGAATCAACCAGTCCTCCAGCGGTACCGACAAGTGCAATGCCATCATCAACTGCCACCTGGCCGGCGGCAAGATCGGGTTGCCGGGCGCCGGGCCCTTCTCGATCACCGGCCAACCCAACGCCATGGGGGGCCGCGAGGTGGGCGGATTGGCCAACCAGTTGGCGGCTCACATGGACTACCACAGTCCCGGGGCCATCGACCGCGTCACCCGCTTCTGGGCCACGCAGCACCTGGCGCCGGATGTGCCGGACGGGCCGGGCCACAAGGCGCTGGAGCTGTTCGAGGCGATCGAACGAGGCGAGGTGCGGGCGGTATGGATCATGGCCACCAACCCGGCGGTCAGTCTGCCCGACGTTCACCGGGTGCGCCGGGCCCTGGCGAAGTGTCCGCTGGTGATCGTCTCCGAGTGCGTGGCCGATACCGACCTGCTGCCCTACGCCGACATCGTGCTGCCGGCCTCGGGCTGGTCGGAGAAGGACGGCACCGTGACCAACTCCGAGCGGCGCATCTCCCGGCAGCGCGGCATCCTGCCGCCGCCGGGGGAGGCACGTCACGACTGGTGGATCATCACCCAGGTGGCCCGCCGACTCGGGTTCGGCGAGGCCTTCGCCTATGAGCACCCGGGCGAGATCTTCGACGAGCATGCCCGGCTGTCGGGGTTCGAGAACCAGGCCGGCACCGACTCCGCGCGGCTGTTCGATATCTCCGGACTGGCCGGGCTCGACCGGGCGGCCTATGACGCCCTGGCGCCGATCCAGTGGCCGGTGACCGCCGATGTCCCCCACGGCACCGCCCGGCTGTTCGAGGATGGCCGTTTCGCCACCCCGGATGGCCTGGCCCGGCTGATTCCGGTGCGCCCGCATGGGCCGCGGCAAACGCTGAGCGGGACTCGGCCGCTGCGCCTCAATACCGGCCGGGTGCGCGACCAGTGGCACACCATGACCCGCACCGGCCGTGCGCCACGGCTGATGAACCATCGCGCCGAGCCCTTCATCGAGGTGGAGCCCGGCGATGCCGAGGCCTGGGGCGTGCACGACCAGCAACTGGCGCGCTTGACCGGCGCCGGGGGCGACTACATCGGCCGGGTGCGGGTCTCCAAGGCCCAGCGGCGGGGCGAGGTCTTCGTGCCGATGCACTGGACCGGCCAGTTCAGCGGCCGTGCGAGCATGGGGGGACTGCTGGAGGCGCATCGCGACCCCGTTTCCGGACAACCCGAATCCAAGCATGGCGCGGTCTCGCTGGAGCCCCTGGCGGCCGGTTGGGAAGCGACCCTGCTGGTGGCCGACGGCCTGGAAGGCGCAGCCGACTGGTGTGATGCCACCCGCTACTGGGCGCGCATTCCGCTCGGCGGCTGCCAGCGCTGGCAGCTGGCCGGTGGCCGCGCGGATGCGCATGGCGACACGCGCCCCGACTGGCTGGCCTGGCTGGCACAGTACCTGCCGGTGGCCCCGACGCTGTGGTGCGAAGACCCGGCCAGCGGTCGCCTGCGCGCCGCGGGCCTCGAGGCGGGACGCCTGCGCTGGTGGCTGATGGTCGGTCCGCCCGCTGAGCTTCCTGGCCTGGCCTGGCTCGACGAGCGCTTCCAGGAGGCCGCCCGGGGCGACGCCCTGGATGCGGCTCGCCGCCGGCGCCTGCTTGCCGGCTGCGACGATGGCGCCGCCGATAGCGGGCCTGTGGTGTGCAGCTGCCACCAGGTGGGCCGGGCCACCATCGTCTCGGCCATCCACGCCGGCGACACCAGTGTCGAGGCGCTAGGCGCCCGGCTGGCCTGCGGTACCCAATGCGGCAGCTGCATCCCCGAACTGAAATCCCTGATCGAAGAATGTGCCGAAGAGGAGAGGGCCCATGCGCGCGCTGAGCCGAAGCCTGAAAGCATTGACGTTGCCTGATGTCCCAAGCGCCCTGGCACGCCTCGGCACCGCGGCCAGTCGTTACCTGGAGGGGGTGAGGGGGATCACCGGGGGGCAGGGCATCATGCTGCCACTGGGGGGCAATTGCCGTCCCGGTACCGTCTATCTGGTGGGGGCCGGCAGCGGCGACGTGGAGCTGTTGACCCTCAAGGCCGCGCGGCTGCTGATGCAGGCCGATGCCGTGGTCTACGATCGCCTGGTCGGCGATGAGGTGCTGGCGCTGATTCCCGTCGGCCGCGAGCGCTACTATGTGGGCAAGGCCCGGGGCCACCACAGCGTGCCCCAGGCCGAGATCGGCGAACTGCTGGTCAGGCTGGCCGGCGAGGGCAAGTCGGTGGTGCGCCTCAAGGGAGGGGACCCCGGGGTGTTCGGGCGCATGGGCGAAGAGCTCGCCGCCCTGGCCGAGGCCGGGATTCCCGCCGAGATCGTGCCCGGCATCACCGCGGCATCCGCGGCCTGCGCGGGCATGGGCATCCCGCTCACCGACCGGGGCCATGCCCAGCAGCTGCGCTTCGTCACCGCCCAGCAGTGTCGTGCGGACGGCACGCCGGACTGGGCAGCCCTGGCCCGCCGCGACGAGACCCTGGTGTTCTACATGGGACTCGCCAAGGTTTCGGCGATCTGCGCCGGCCTGCGCAGCGCCGGGCTTCCCGACGACTGGCCGATGATGCTGGTGGCCAATGCCAGCCTGCCCGGGCAGCAGGCCCTCGTCGGCACCCTGGCCGATATGCCCGCCAGGCTCGCTGCCGAGCCGCTGCCCTCGCCCTGCGTGATCATGGTGGGCAGCGTGGTGCGCATGGTCGAGGCCAGCCCGGCCAGCCTCGAGCACCGGAGCCGGCATGAGACGACGCCATGACCGGAGTGTCCCGGGGTGGCCCGCCGGCTGGCGGCCACCTCGAGGCCGGCGTATGATCGGCGAGCTCGACAGGAGAGACCCCATGAAAACGAAGAAAGCGAACGGCAAGAGCCGCGGCAACGCCCTGAAGGCGGCGCTGCGCACCCCGATGTTCAAGCTGCAGCAGCAGAAGCCGAAGAAGGGCAAGGGCAGCTATTCCCGCAAGGGGCGGGAGTATCGCCAAGCGGCCTGAACCGGTCATTTCGCGATGCCTCCGCCCTGTCGAAGGCGCCAGCCCCGTCCCCCGCCTTGACGGGCTTTCACGGCCGCCGCCCATGGCCCACGCTCCGATATCGTCCACTACCCGGCATGGCCAACCCCGGCATCCTGCCCGGGCATCGGCCTGCGTGATGCCCTGCCGTTTGTCGCCGGGGAAACGCGGTGAGATGGCAGGAAGAGCGGTGAACGGCCTTCATGTAACAGGGTCGTTTCATCGCGATGCGCACCGATAACTCTATGTTTCTCCGCGGAAATCATCCGCGTGATTTTCAGGCTCCCCTCTGCAGTGTTTCAGGAATGAAACAGAAAGTGGCTGCCCAGGTATCGGCCGGCTCGATGTCTGCCGGGCGGATGCCAATGAACGGCTATTTATCCTCAAGGTTTCCAGAGCATTAGAAAAAACCTGCGCCGGGCTGGCATGGATCGTGCTGCAGGGAGTTGTGACTGCGAGCGGGAATTGATGTTCAAGGGTGCTGACTCACCTCGATGCAGTGGCACCGGTTCGCAGTGAAGCAGCATTGGAAATCGAAGGGTTGAGTCGTACTTAACGGAGAAATGATCATGAAAAAGTATCTGGTAGTCGCGGGTACTCCCTTGCTGGCGCTGGTGATGGCGATCTCCACCGCCCACGCGAACCCGAGTGCCGGCTTTGCCGATGAGGTGGATCAGCAGGTGGATTCCACTGCGGTTGCCATCGGCGGCAGCAGTGGCAGTGCCGATGGTGGTGATGGCTTCGGCCTGGGTGTTGGTGGCGGCGGTGGCAACGCCAATGGAGGCATCAACAACGATGACTCCAACGATGACGAATCCACCGGGGCTAACGGCGGCACCGGTGGTGCCGGCGGCTATGGTGCCGGTACCGGTACCGGTGGCAACGGCGGCTCCACCGGCCGCGGCGGCGATGCCTGGGCCATGAGCGAGTCCTACAACACCTCCACCAGCGTGATCTCCCTGCAGGAGATGAACTCCACCGTCAATGGTGCCGGCATCGTCATCGTTGGTGGTGCAGGCGCTGAAGGGGCTCAGGGCGGCGCCGGCGGTGCGGCAGCCGCGGTGAACGTGGGTATCGGCGTCGGCGGTAATGGTGGCAACGGTACCGGCGGTGCCGGTGGCACGGCCGTGGCCGTCGGCGGTGACGGTGACAATGGCGGTGATGCTGCCGGCGTCGGCGTGGGCCTCGGTGGTGGACTCGGTGCCGGTGTGGGTGGCGACTCCAGCTCTGGTGCCGGCGCGGCCTCCGGCTCCCTGGCTGCGAACATCGCCGCCATGCTCGCCGGTGATGATATCGACGATGATAATACCGCCGGCGGTGCTCAGGATGCCGCTGCCGATTCTACTGCGGATGCCAGCGCTTCCTCCGGGGATGGCGGAGCCGGCAGCGGTACCGGTACCGGAACCGGCTCAGGCGACGGTGCCGCCATGGCCGGCAACGGTGGCGACGGCGGCAATGCCGATGCCATGGCCGGTAACGGCGGCAATGGCAACGGCGGCGGCGGCGGCGGCGGTCAGGGTTCGACCGGCGATGCCATGGCCACGGCCGGTAACGGCGGGGCCGGCGGCAACGGCGGCAATGGTGGAGCGGCGGTCTTCTCGACCGGTGCGGCCAGTGTGGCCGTCGGTGGGGGCGTATTCGGTGGCATCAACAACATGAACGTGTCCACTGGCCTCTACAACTCGCAGCTGTCCGGCACCAGCGTTGCCGCTCATAGCACTGTGCACATTGGCAACTGACGGAAAGCCGGGAACGGAAAGCACGTCGTGGAACCGGGGGCCGGTGAGTCAACCACCGGCTCCCCGGTGAATCAGCCGTATGGATCGGATACCGGGAGTCCAGGCCATGAAGGCGACATCACTCAGTGCACTCGGATATCGTTATCGGCATTACCCCGCGTTTCTGGCTTCGGTGTTGTTGCTGACGCTGGGCATGTCATCGGCCGGCATGGCCGACGATGGCATGGCACAACCCCAGGGGTTTGCCGCCCTGGAGAGCCTCGACCTTCAGGAGATGGAGGAGGCACGGGGGAGAGAGGGCACCATCATTCACCTCAACACGGTGCAAAGCGTCCAGAACATGAAAGCAACCGTCACCGACTCCTCCTTCAATGTCGTGAACGGGAACATGGTCTCGGGAAACATCAACTTCGATACCAATGCCCTGGGCAGTTACAGCGGCACGGGCATCTTCAGTGCCGTGACGGGGCACGGAAACTCGATCAACAACGCCGTCGGTATCAGCGTCTTTATCTCGGACTAGGGTGGCGAAGGGAGCAGCCGATGATTCGCGACATTCACCGCCGCATGATCTTCATTGCTGGGCTGGCCGCAGTAGGCGTCGTCGGTAGTACGACCCTGCTCCCCGATAGTGCCGATGCCGGCCCCGTGACCATTTCCGGACATTTCGGCAGGTTCCAGGTGGAGGCCAGGAGCCTGCAGGAGATGGGGTGGGACGGGGTGATCCGGCAGGAGTATGACTACAGCTGTGGCTCGGCCGCCGTGGCCACCCTGCTGACCTACCATTACGAACACGAGACCTCCGAGGCCGAGGTCTTCGAGTGGATGATCCGGGCCGGAGATGCCGAACAGATCCAGCGTCATGGCTTCTCCATGCTGGACATGAAGCGGTATCTGGATAGCCAGGGCCTGAACTCGGATGGTTTTCGCATCAGCCTGGACGACTTCATCCGGATCGGCGTGCCCGCGATCACCATGGTCGATACCGCCGGTTACAAGCATTTCGTGGTGGTCAAGGGCGTCGACGAGAACAATGTGCTGGTGGGGGATCCGGCAGCGGGCACCATCGTGGTGCCCAGGGAGCACTTCGAGACGCTCTGGAACGGCACGGTGCTCGGTGCCCGGGAGGAACTGGAGATCGCCCAGCGGAACTTCAATCATGAACGAGACTGGGCCGTACGGCCCGCTTCCCCGATCGAACGCGGCGTGCAGCGCACGAGCATCGGGGCCAGCCTGCTCACCCTGCCAGGCAGGAATGAACTGGGCAGGTAGCCGGTAACGAGGAGGAGGCACGGCATGAAGGCCCAATGTACCACCCTTGCCGACGGGCGGTTCGGTCATCCGCGGGGATTGATGCGTCGGGGGACGTGGCGCGTTGCTGCCGTCCTGGTGATGGCGTCGGCGTCACTCGCCTTCGGCGCCGGAACCGCGCCTATCAGCGATGCATCGACCGCTGACGAGAAAGCCGACGTCTACCGCCGTGGTACGGTCATCGCCGACAACGAACTGGCGCAACTTCGCGGCGGCTTCAATATCGCGGGGATGCAGCTGTCGTTCGGCGCCGAGCTGAGCACGCTGATCGACAACCAGATCCAACTGGTCTCGGTGTTGAACGTCAGTCGGTCCGGCGGCGTGGAACTCGTCTCGCAATCCTTCAGCGACCCGGGCGGCATGGCGACCCGGGTCGGCCCCGAGGCCGGCGTTCGGGTGGTGGACATGACACCTGCCGGCGTCAACCTGGCCGGCCTGGCGGACTTCTCCGGGGTCACCCTCCAGGATGCCCAGGGCTTCACCGCGGCCCTGCATCGGGTCACTCAGAATGCCATCCTCAGCGGGGTGGTAAGCAACGCCTCAGGGCGGAATATCCAGCAGCGCATCGACATCAATGTCCACGTCGGCAATGTCGGAGCGTTGAGAGCGGCCCAGCAGCGTGCGGCGGTCATCGATTCCTTCTCCGGTCTCCTGCGCTGATGGCAATCGACCGAGGCTGCCAAGAAGGCAGCCTCGGTCGTCGAGGAGCCTGATCGACAGGGGGGTACGCGGCTCGTGCGTGCTCAGAAGGCATCCATGCCGAAGGGCATGCGCAGCGTAAGCATCGTGTCCGGCGCATCCTCGGTGACGCCGAGCTCCAGGCCCAGGTTGACCGAGACATCCTGGTTGAGCTGGTAGGACCAGCCCAGCAGCAACGAACCGACATTCAGCGTAGTGGAACTCTGCGTTGTCGTTCCACCAGCGTCAGGGTCGAAAAACTGCGTCTTCGTCTTGCCGATGAAGTCGTTCTTGTACCCCAGGGTGAAGGAGGTTCGAGGGTTGATCGAATAGGCCATGCCGAAGCTCAGGCGTACGGCATCCCCCGGGTCGACGTCACCCACGAAGATATCCCCCACCGGCTCGTTGACATTGTCCTCGAGGTTGAAGACATAGCCCATGTTGGCAAAGTAGACGGCCGGTGCCGACGGCAGGAGTACCGTCAGGCTGGGCTCGATGGAGTGGAAGCCCGTGCCGGTGGGGAGCTCCTGGGGGATCCCCCCACCGCTGCGGCGGATATCGAAGGGGCCCTCGCCGGTGGTGCTCTTGTAGCGCAGGTTGGCTATGTAGAAGGGGCTGCCGTTCAGGCCGCGATTCAGTTGGTAATGGGCAGCCAGCTCGATATCGCCCAGGCTGTTTCCCGAGAGTTCGCGATCGAGGGTGAATTCAGGGTCCACTTCGGCCACGGTAACCCTCTCTGTTTCGTCTCGATAGACATAGGGCACCTTCATCTCGAGCTCCAGTCGGTCGGTGAAGCCCAGCCGGCCGGTCAGGGAGGCGGTGTAGCTGTCGCGGTCGAGGTCCTGGGCGGTGAAGACGCCGATCAGCAGGGTACTGAGGATCTCGACACCCTCGAAGGTCATGCGGTTGATGCTCTCGTGGGAGTACTGGAACTCCGGCTCCAGCACCAGTCTCCCCTTGGGCGTCAGGACGCCGCCGAACTCGGCGATGGCCTGGACTTCCGGTTGAATTTCCTGTTCGGGCGGTTGTTCACCGACAGGCTGGATCGGCGTGCCACCTCCTGCCTGAGGAGAGGTCTGGGTCTGGGCCAGTGCCGAACCATAACCGATCAGCGAGACGAGGCCGGTTGCGTAGACGATCTGCTTAGCTTGGAATGCCATGCGGGGTTTCCCTTGTTGCTTGGTGTTGTCATGACCTGGGGCAGACGGCACTGGGATCAGAGTGACGGCAGTGGTATGACCCCGGGCGGCAGGTCCGCCTCCTCATCATCGACGGATACGCTGTGTCGATCAATGCCGTGCTTCTCGAGCAATCGATAGAGCGTGACTCGTGAAACGCCCAGCTCACGCGCCGCATGCAGGATCTTGTGCTTGTTGCGGGCCAGTGCCGCCTTGATCGCTTCCCGTTCGGCGATGTCGCGAGCCTGCTCGAGGGTAACGGCATGTCGGAAGGCACACTGCCGGCGATCGAGGCCCAGATCCGCAGGGGTGATCAACCGCTTGTCGCACATGACCATCGCCCGCCGCACCCGGTTGATGAGTTCACGAATGTTTCCGGGCCAGGCATACTGGTGCATCAGAATCAGGCTTTCGCGGCTGAAGCCGCGCACCTTCGTGGCTTTCTCGTCCGTGAACTTGTGAAAGAAATAGGTGGCGAGTGGTTCGATATCCTCGGGACGCTCCCTGAGAGGGGGCGTGTTGATCTGAAGGACATTGAGACGGTGATAGAGGTCATCTCGGAAACTGCCCCCCCGGACGGCCTCCTCGAGATTTACATGGGTGGCCGCGAGGACCCTTACATCGACGGGAATTTCCGTCAGCCCTCCCACACGAAGCACCCTGTGGTTCTCCAGGAAACGCAGCAGGTTGACCTGCATGTCGAGCGGAAGGTCTCCGATCTCGTCGAGGAATAGCGTGCCGCGGCAGGTCGATTCAATGATGCCTTCCTTGCGCTGGCTGGCACCGGTGAAGGCGCCCCTCTCGTGGCCGAAGAGTTCCGACTGGATTAGCCCCGAAGGAAGGGCACCACAGTTGACGGCGTTGAAGGGGCCGTGGCGGCGCGGTGAATTATTGTGAATGGCCCGCGCCGTGAGTTCCTTGCCGGTGCCGGACTCTCCGGTTATCAGAACCGGCGCATCGACCGATGCGATCTTGCCGATGTCTCTGTAGAGTCGACGAATGATGGTTGAATCCCCGATCATGCAGCATTCATTTTCCTTGTGGACTGAAATGAGGGGCTCTGTCTCTTCGTCAGGCATGATGCCAGCCATTTCCTGTGCACTTTCCAGGAGATGATTGGCTTTCCTTTCATCCAGGGGAAGCACCAGGTAGGCATGGAAAAGCTGACCAATGAGACGGCGAATTCCTTTGGTAAGCAGTGCTTGGTTGTCAACCATGGCGATCCATGTCATCTTGCCAGTATTGACTAGGCATTCGATATCCTGGTGTCTATGTGGTCGACGGGCATCCATGATGACAAGGCCGGTCAGATAGTCGTTGTCCAGCAAGAGCCTCTCGGCATCAGTCGTGTTCTCGGCATGATCTATCGACCAGTGATATGGCATCATGGTTGCCATGATGTCTAATGACAGGTGTCTCTCTCCGACCAGGAGAAACTGCCTCGATGTGTCCATCATCATTGTCTCTTCCATTGTCGTGACATCCGTGGCATCACTTTCTCCGAGCACCATGCGACGAGAAGTCATTCAGGCACCTGGCGATACGCCCCGGCTGCCCCGGCATTCCTTGCCTTCCAGGCACTTGCCGTGAAGGTGTGATGGGTTGGTGGTACTTTCTTGTCAGTGCATGCATGAGTTGTCATGACATGACAAGCTCTCCTCTTGCTCTCTGGCCATAAGGATAATGGAGGATATTTACGATGTATCGTGAAGTGTTGACCTTGCTTTAAGTGTTGTAAAGCCGTGTTACATTTCAGTGCTTCGCTCGGCGACGGCGGTGTATTACCAGGGGTGAGAGGAAAGTACTTTATTTTCATTCGCCTGGGTGGATGTGCGGTCGATCGGTGTGCGTGTTCCCGATGGTGTCGATGAGAAAAATCACGATTTCGTCCTATTGGCCTCCACGATATCTGGGCCGTGGGTACGAGTTACCTGTCATTCAGCTGGGTTGGCTCCTGGCGACGCTGTCGGGGCCACAGGGCCCGGACGTCGTGGGCACCGTTCCTGATCGGCAGGGGAGGAGCGACGGGCGCCACGTTTGACGGACGGCAGGCGGGCTCTCGGCCAGGCGGGAGGGGGAGCCCGGCCAGGGGGCGTCGGCCTGGCTGGTCGGGGCAGACGGATGGGGTGGGCACAGGGGTCAGTGGTCGCTTCTGCCCTGGAAGGCGTCGAACACCTCCTGGCCGGTCAGGTTCTGCGTGGCATTCGCGAAGGCGTAGAAGGCCGGCTTGTCGTCGATGAATATCTGGGTATCGAAGGTCCAGGCCTCACCCCCATCGACCAGCCCCACGGGGATCGCATAGTGGTCGCCGCTCTTCAGCCTGTAGAAGAGGTGCGTGCCGCAGTGGCGGCAGAAGCCGCGCTCGGCCCAGTCCGACGAGGCGTAGACGGCGACATTCTCCTCGCCTTCCATCTCGACCCGGGTGACGGTTTCCAGGGCCAGCAGGGGGCCACCGCCCCAGGTGCGACACATCTGACAGTGACAGGCCCCGATGTTCTGCCGGCCGGCTTGCACGGCCAGTTGTACCGCGCCGCACAGGCAGCTGCCACGGGCCGTCATTCCATCCTTCATGTTCTCCTCCTGCTCGTTCCATGGGAAGGAAGTGGTGGCGGATGCTCCGCCACCGGTGATCCTCTGCAGTCTAGGCGTTGATGGCGGGATTCTCCTGAATCGACCATCAGCCCATTGGCCGAGCCGGTTCACCCCGGGCGACCGCCGCGCCCAGAATCGCCTCCCGAAGTGCCGAGGCGGCCGCCGAGAGTGGATGGCGCCGCCTCTTCACGATGCCAAGCTCACGGCGGATCGTCGGCGTAACGAGGGGGCGGTGGTCGATACCCTCCGAGGCGATCTGGCGAAAGCTGAGCGAAGGCAGCACGCTTATCCCCAGGCCGGCGGCAACCATGCGGCCCACCGTGGCGATCTGACTGGCATCGCAGATGATATCCAGTGGCTGGCCCACCTCTTCCATGATGCGGTCGATGTCCTGGCGTGAACTGGAAAGACGATTGATGCCGATGAACGGCTGTCTCGCCAGTTGCGCCCACTCGACGCTTGTCTGCGCAAGCAGCGGGTGTCCCAGCGGGCAGACGGCGACGTAGCGATCCACGAGCACCGGCTCGAAGACGAGATCCTCGGCATCCTGGGGCGAAACCGAAAGCCCCATATCGGCGCGCCCCTCCCGCACCATCTGGTTCACCTGCTCGGCCAGCACGTCGTGCAGGCTCAGGTTGATGCGCGGGTAGTGGGCGTGAAAGTTGGCGATGATGCCCGGCAGCAGCCCCGCCGCCAGGGTGGGTAGTGCCGCCACGGTGACCTTGCCGCGCTGCTTTGAGAAGCGTTCGCCGAGGTCGGAGAAGGCCTCGTTCCAGTCGTTGAGCAGGCGTACTGCCACCGGCAGAAAGGCCTCGCCCTCCGGGGTGAGCGCCAGTTGGCGGGTGGTGCGCGAGAACAGTGGGCCTCCTACCGTCTCTTCCAGCTTGCGGATGGCGATGGAGATGGCCGGCTGAGAAAGGTGAATGTGCTCGCTGGCTTCGGCCAGGCTGCGGGAGTGGGCAACGGCGACGAAGGCCCTGAGCTGTTGAATGCTGGGGTTCATTTAGGAATTAAAACACACTTTAAAAACTATTCAATATACAAAACATAGGCCTCGATCCATCCTGCTGCGTGGGGCTACCCCACGCGCAACACGACAAGAACAAGCCCACGACTGGGCCAAGGAGCCACTCATGAAGCCAACTCTCAAGACCCTGCTGGCCGCCATGGTCGCCAGCACCACCGTTCTCTCCGCCGCAGCCACCGTGCAGGCCAACGAGCGCCTGTTGATCGGCTCGACCTCCAGCTCATCGAGCCATTACGGCTACTTCGTGGCCGTCAACCAGATCATCAACAGCCGGCTCGATGGCGTGAGCGCCTCGGTGGCCGAGACCGGCGCTACCGTGGACAATCTGCGTCGCCTGAGCCGCGATCAGATCGACCTGGGGCTGGTGACCACCAACACCGGCTACCACGCCTACCAAGGGCTGGAGGATTTCGATGGACGCCCCGTCGACAGCCGCCTGCTGTGGGTCTATACCGTCGCCCCCCAGAACGTGGTGATGCGCCAGGATGCCGATGTAGCCACTCTGGAAGCGCTGGAAGGCGTGCGCTTCAACCCGGGCATCACCGGCTCGGCCACCGAGAGCACCACCGAAGCCGTGCTGGAAACCCTGGGAATCTCGCCGGACTATGTGCGTGGTTCGACCACCGACGTGGTCGATTCCATCAAGGACGGCCGCATCATGGGCTACGCCAAGTCGGGGGTCGGCAATAAGCTCGACGGCTCGACCATGGATATCGCCACCTTCACGCCGGTCGATGTGCTGTCGCTCTCCGACGAGCAGGCCGAGACGTTGCGTGCCGAGATGCCAGACGTGGCCATCGTCGATATTCCCGAAGGCGCCGGCGATGGCATTCCCGCCTATACCACCTGGGCCTTCGGGGTGGCCGTGCACGCCCATCCGGACCTCGACGAGGAGATCGCCTATCAGATCGTCAAGGCGGTGATGGAGAACCCCGAGCCCCAGGCCAACGCCTTCTCCGCCATCCGTGATGCCGACCTCGCCGAGATGACCCTGCAGGTGGGTACGGTGCCGCTGCACCCCGGGGCGGCCCGCTACTTCGAGGAGCAGGGCCTGGAGATTCCCGATGCCCTGAAGCCCGCCCAGTAACGGCTATCGATAGGAGTCTGCCATGCGCGCGAACCTGACCAAAGTGCTGGCCCTGATGCTGGGGGGGCTGATCCTCTACACCTCGGCCACCGGCCCCTTCGAGAGCCTGGTCCAGCGGGCCATCTTTCTCGCGCTGGTGATCCTGCTGGGGCTGGTCGTCTACCCGCTGGGCGCCGACAGGCGCTGGCGGCCGCTGGGACTGGCCGTCGACCTGTGCCTGGCCGTCGGCACGGTGCTGGCCTGCGGCTACGTGGCGATGAACCATGAGCGCATCCTCGTCGAGCTGCCCTGGGCCACGCCGCGGGACATGCTGTTCACCGGCATGCTGGTGGTGACGGTGCTGGAACTCTCACGGCGTGCCATCGGCGCGATCTTCCCGCTGCTGGTGCTGGCGGGGCTGGCCTATGCCTGGCTCGGGGCGGCGATACCCGGGCCGCTGGGGCACCGCGGCTTCGATCTCTACTTCATCACCGAGACCCTCTACCTGGGTGACCTGGGCGTGTGGGGCATGCTGGTCGGCGTGGCCGCTACCACCATCGCCGCCTTCGTGCTGTTCGGCTGCCTGCTGCTGCACACCGGCGGCGGCCAGACCTTCATGGACCTGGCGCTGCGCATCAGCGGGCGCTCGCCTGGCGGTGCCGCCAAGGTCGCCACCGTGGCCTCGGGGCTGTTCGGCATGGTCAGCGGCAGCGCCGTGGCCAACGTGGCCACCACCGGCAACTTCACCATTCCCATGATGAAGCGGCTCAACTATCCGCCGCCCTTCGCCTCGGGGGTGGAGGCAGTGGCCTCCACCGGTGGCCAGATCGCCCCGCCGATCCTGGGGGCGGCGGCCTTCATCATGGCCGAGATCCTCGGCGAGAGTTACCTGCGCATCGCGCTGGCCGCGCTGCTGCCGGCGATCCTGTTCTATCTCGGCGTGTTCCTGACCATCCACCTGGTGGCGCGGCGCCGCAACCTGCAGGTGGTGCCCGACGACGAACTGCCGAGCTGGCCGGAGGTGCTGCGTCCCGAGCGGATCATTCCGATCCTGGCGGCGCTGGGTGGGCTCTTCTATGGCGTGCTCAGCGGGCGCTCGATCCAGATGGCGGCCTTCTACGGCATCCTGATGACGATCCTGACTTTCGTACCCTTCGCGCTGCTGGCGAAGATGCCGCTGCGCGAGATCGCCGGCAAGCTGCTCGCGGGGCTGATCGATGCCGGCAAGGGCATGGTGATCATCGGCGTGCTGCTGGCCGGTGCCCAGATGCTGGTGGCGATGATCGGCATGACCGGCATCGGCGTGACGCTGGCCAGCCTGATCGTCAACGTGGGCGGGCAGTCGCTGTTCCTGGTGGCCTTCATCGTCGGCGGCGTGTGCCTGATCCTGGGCATGGGCATTCCCACCACGGCGGCCTACGTGCTGGTGGCCTCGGTGCTGGCCCCGGCACTGACCACCATCGGCGTCGAGCCGCTGATCGCCCACCTGTTCGTGTTCTACTTCGCCACCCTCTCGGTGATCACGCCACCGGTGTGCGTGGCGGTCTTCGTCGCGGCGGGCATCGCCGGTACCAACTGGCTGCCGGCGGCGGGGGAGGCCGTGCGCCTGGCGGCGGCGATCTACGTGATTCCCTTCCTGCTGCTGATCTACCCGGCCCTGGCCGGCTTCGGCAGCGCGGTCGACATCCTGCTGGCCAGCTCCCAGGGGGTGGTGTTCGTGGTCGCCTTCGCTGCGCTGATGTCGCGGGTGGCGATGACTGGCAACCGCCTGATGGACGTGGTGGGCCTGGTGCTGGTGGTCGGGCTGGCGCTGACCCCAGGCTGGTTGACCACGGCAGGCGCCCTGCTGGTGCTGGTGGCGCTCTTCGCCCGGCGCCGCCAGCGCCTGGTAGCGGCCTCGCCCACACCTGGTGAGAAGAGGCCTGACGTCCACCAGGGCATCTCGGCCAAGGAGACCCACCCATGACCTTCCTGTTGGGGAGCGGGGCCGGCTTCTCAGGCGACCGCACCGATGCGGCCATCCCGGTAGTGGCCGAGCTGATCCGCCGCGGCCAGCCATCGGCCCTGGTCTTCGAGACCCTGGGCGAGCGCACCCTGGCGGCGGCCCACCGCGCCATGCGCGACGAACCCGCCGCCGGCTTCGAGCCGCTGCTGGAGGAGCTGCTCACGCCGGTACTCGACGACTGCCTGACACACGGCATCGCCATCCTCGGCAACTTCGGCGCGGCCAACCCCGACGGTGCCTGCCGTGTGGTGGCCGAGCTGGCGTCAATCACCGGGCGGGGTACCGCCAGTATCGGCCGGGTGCATGGCGACGATATCCGTGCCCGCCTCGGTGAGCTGGAGCTGCAACGCTGGGAAGCGGAGAACCGCGAGCTGCCCGGCGAGGAGGCGCTGATCTCGGCCAACGTCTATCTGGGCGCGGCGCCCCTGGTCGAGGCGCTCGCGCTCGGCGCCGAGGTGGTGGTCAGCGGAAGGGTGGCCGACCCGGCGCTGTTCCTGGCCCCGCTGGTGCATCACTTCGGCTGGGCCTGGGACGACTGGGATCGCCTGGCCGCCGGCATGATGGCCGGCCACCTGGGCGAATGCGGCGCCCAGGTGAGCGGCGGTTATTTCGCCGACCCCGGCTGCAAGGAAGTGCCGAACCTGGCGCGGGTGGGTTATCCGATCATCGAAGTGGAAGAGGATGGCAGCCTGGTGGTGACCAAGCCCGCCGGTACCGGGGGCATGGTCACCGAGCGCACGGTCAAGGAGCAGTTGCTCTACGAAGTACACGACCCGGCCAACTACCTGACGCCCGACGTGGTGGTGGATCTTTCCTTCGTGCGAGTGGAGGAGCTCGGACCCGATAGAGTGGCGGTGACGGGCATCCGCGGCAAGCCCGCCCCGCAGCGGCTCAAGACCACCGTCTGCTATGAAGGCGGCTGGCAGGGTGAGGCGGAGATCTCCTACGCCGGACCCAATGCCCTGGCCCGGGCGCAGCTTGCCGCCGACGTGCTACGCGAACGGCTGACGTTCCGGGCACCGCCGGAGCTGCGCTCGCGGCTGGACATCGTCGGCCACGCCAGCGTCTTCGATAGTGACGCCGGCGACCTGCAGCGCGGGTTGCCGGCCAGGACCAACGGCGATTACCGCCTGCGCCTGGCCGCCGAGCACGCCGAGCGGCGCTGGGTAGAGCGCGCCACCCAGGAGTTGCTGGCGCTCTACTGTGCTGGCCCGGCCGGCGGCGGTGGGGTGCGGCGGCAATTCCAGCGGCGCGTGTGCACGGCCTCCTACCTGGTAGACCGTCACGACGTGGCGGCCTTCGCCACGCTGTTCGACGCGAATCCGTCCAACCACAGGAGGGTCGCCGATGTCTCCCGCTGAAGCGAACGGGCACACAGAGCCGGCAGATCGCCGCGAGGTGCCGCTGCATCGCCTGGCCCACGCCCGTGCCGGCGACAAGGGCGACCGGCTCAACCTGGCGTTGTTTGCCTACGACCCGCGCCACTACGAGACGCTGGTGGAACAGATCACCGAGCAGCGGGTGCTGGCGCTGTTCGCCCATCGCGGGGCCAGTCGCGTGCGCCGCTACCTGCTGCCGGGGCTTGCCGGCATGAACCTGGTGATCGACGATGTGCTGCAGGGCGGGGTCAATGGCGCCCTGAACCTGGACGGCCACGGCAAGACGCTCTCCTTTTTGCTGCTGGGCATGGACCTCATGCTGCCTGCGGCACTGCTCGACTGAGCCCCGGCAGCTCGCGTTGGCGCGAGGCCCGGCCATCCAGTGCCGGTGCCGCGCCTCAGACGCGCTGTTTCTGCAGGATATCGGAGAGGTCGAGGATGGAGCGGGCCATGGCGGCCATGCTCTTGCTCTGGTCCATCGAGGCCTTGCGCAGGAAGCGGTAGGCCTCCTCCTCGGTCATCTCCTGATGGGCCATGATCAGTCCCTTGGCACGCTCGACGAGCTTGCGTTCGCGTAGCGCCTTGCGTGTGGTCTCCAATTCGTCACCGAGGGCCTGGAGGCGAGTGGCCTGGACCTGCATCAGTTCGATCAGCGAGCGATTGAGCTGGGAATCGACGGCATTGGCGGTCAGGGTGCCCAGCTCGTGGCAGGGTTCGCCGTCGAACAGGTCGACCAGTTGCTGACACATGGGGGGCGAAGCACCGTTCGACGTCAGGGTCGCGCGCAGGGCCTCGAGATCGGCCATCTCCTGGCGTGAAACGGCGATCTTGTCACGGCACATCGCCGAGAGCTCGTCGGCCAGGGCCTCCTCCACCCGTTTCATGGCATCGATGCGCCGGGTGGTCAGCTCATACCAGGTTTCCCCGAGACTTCGACGGGTATCGGGGCGGGGGATATCGCTGCCGGCCATTTCCCGCAGCTGCTGGATGCCGGCCTGGGTGCGTGGGGGGAGTCCCTCGTGCCAGCGACGACGTGCCTCAGGCGTGGCGAACTCGGTGAAGGTGTCGAAGCAGCGCTGCTGGGCGTCGACGAGGTGGCGCAGCAGCCGGCGATGGGCAGTGTCGAAGCCGCCGGCGGTGAAGCCGATGGCACCACAGGCACGTTCCTGGCCGGCCAGTTCCTTGCCCTGCATGAAATGGAAGATGGCCACCAGGGCGTGGGTGATCTCGGGGTCGCCGGCGGTGTCCGCGGCATCGAAGACCACCGAGAGCAGGCCGCTGATCAGCCGGTTGAAGGTCAGGGTGGCCTCGTCGGCGGTGATGGCCAGGGTCTCGATGTGGCCACGCAGGGCGCCGAGGCTGTCCAGGGCGTACCAGACGCGGGCGATACGCCCAAGCAGCCGGGCCCCGGCCGCCGGCCGACTGCCGTCACTGGCCAGGGAGTCGAGACGCTGGCGCATGATTCGCTCGGTCTGCAGGCACTCCTCGACGCGCTCCAGGCGGTGGTCGGCGAAGCGCTCGCCACGGGAAGCCAGGTAGACATTGGAGGCGCCACGCTCCTTCTGCAGGGCGTGGATGAAGCGGCTGATGTCTCCGACGATCTCGCAGGTGGTGGCGAGGTGCTCCAGATTGTCGATCTCGCAGCGCTTGGCGGCGAGCAGCAGGCGTTCGGCAGGATTCATGGGTTCGTTGACCTCTTCGGTGTCGCTCTGGAAGCGAGACGCTCCTGCATCTGTTCCGCAAGTTCCGTGCCAGTTCGTACCCGACGACTGCCGCCGCCCCGGTGGGGCGGCGGCAGGCACTCGATCGGGCAGGGGAATCAGCGCAGCGAGAGGGCGCCGGCACCGGCATCCTCGCCCATGGCGTCCTGGTAGGCGATGGCCTCCTCGGCCTCGGTGGCCTCGGAGAAGCGCACCAGCAGGGCGCATGAGGCCAGCACCAGCACGATCAGGCCGAGGTAGAAGAGCCCCTGCTGGTAGGTGAGTGCCTCCGAGCGGAACAGAAAGGCAGCGGCCACGGCGCCGACATTGCCGCCGGCGCCGACGATGCCGGCCACGGCGCCCAGGGCCTTCTTGTTGATGAAGGGCACCACGCCGAAGGTGGCGCCTTCGGCCATCTGCACGAAGAGGCTGAACACCAGCATGATGCCGATGGCGTACGACAGCACATGCATCTGCGAGAAGCCGATCAGGGCGATGCCCTCGCATACCAGGGCGATGAACAGCCAGCGCACCCGTCCCTTGAGGCCGCCGTTGCGGGCAAAGAGATCGGAGAAGACGCCGCCCATGGTGCGGGCAAAGATGTTCATCAACCCGAACAGGCCGGCGATCATCCCGGCGGTGGCCAGTGTCAGGTCGAAGTGGTCGAAGAAGTAGATGGCGGCGATGTTGTTGATGGTCAGTTCGACGCCGAAACAGATGGCATAGACCACGAACAGCGCCCAGACGCGGATGTCCTTGGCGGCTGCCAGGAAGGTCTGGCCGGCGCCGCTGTCGCCGCTGGCGGGCGGCAGCTCGCCTCGGGCACGAAGATCCTCGAAGTTGCCGTTGGGGGCGTCCTGGGTGAACAGGTAATAGCAGATACCGGTGATGAAGAGCACCACGCCGGGCACCACCATGGCCAGCCGCCAGCCCAATGCCTCGTTGACGCCGAGCATCAACAGGCCGGAGAAGATCAGCGGCATCAGGATCTGGGTGGTACCGCCCCCCAGGTTGCCCCAGCCGGCGCTGGTGGCGTTGGCGGTGCCGACCACGTTGGGGGCGAACATCATGGTGGTGTGGTACTGGGTGATCACGAAGGAGGCGCCGATGGCGCCGATGGCCAGCCGTGCGAGCAGGAAGGTCTCGAAGCTATTGGCGAAACCGATGCCCATGACGGGAATCGAGCCGAGGATCAGCAGGCCGGTATAGGCCTTGCGCGGCCCGATGCGGTCGCAGAGCACGCCGATCAGCAAGCGTATGATCACGGTGATGGCCACCGAGGCGATGATGGTGTTGCCGATCTGGGTCTGGGTGAGGGCGAGGTCCTCGCGGACCACCGCCATCAACGGTGCAATGCCGAACCAGCCGAAGAAGCAGATATGGAAGGCGAACCACGAGAAGTGGAAGGCACGCATCTGGGGGGAACTGAAGTTCAACAGGCGAATCCTGTTGGCCTTGTTGAGAATTTCCATGGGTCAGGCCTCGCGTTGGATGGTAGCGAATCCGGGAACGTGTCCTTCATCGTTGAAGGTCAGGTTCGACGCACTCGTACTCCTGGGGGAGCCTGGTCCACGCCTACCATTATCTGGTCTTCTCCAAGCAAGGCGGCTGCCAGTTTTTTGGTATTTCTTTTATTTCATGTGCTTGCCTGTGGGTATAGAGGTCCTGCCGAGGGGCAGGTCAGGTCTGCTGCGCTGCAAGAAAGGGCAAGGCGGGGCCAGGATGCCCCGCCTTGGTGCCTGGGGGAGTGCCTACTGCATGGCCAACGGGCGCTCGTCACGCTCGCAACCCAGGAAGGCGGAGCTCTCCAGCCACTCAGGGTCGGGATAGTAGGCGAACAGGTAGTGATCCTCCTTGAGGCTGTCGATCAGCGGGTAGGTCACCTCCTGGCGCACCGCCGGGCAGCCGTGGCTGCGGCCCAGCCGGCCCGTCCGCCGGATAAAGGCCTCGCTGACGTAGTCGGCACCATGAATCACGATGGCGCGCTGGTAGGCCAGGTCGTTGACGCCCGGTTCCAGCCCTTCCAGTCGCAGCGAGTAGCCATTGCGGCCGTAGTAGCTGTTCAGGGTGCGGAACAGCCCCAGGCTCGACTGGTGGCTTTCCGGGGTGTTGGAGAACAGCGTGGCTTCGGCATCTCCCGAGCCCCGCCCATGGGAGACCAGCTCCTCGAACATCAACTCGCCCTGGTCGAGGTCAAACACCCAGAGGCGTGGTTCGGTGGAGGGCAGGGAGTAGTCGATCACCGCGAGACGACCGGCCTCGGGAGCCGCGCAGTGCAGGGCGCTGGCGGCGAGTCGCAGGACTCGTCGGTCGGCGTTCGGCGCCAGTCGGGCCAGGGTGTGCTCCAGGGGCGGGGGGCGGAGCTGGTCGGGGTGCAGTACCTGGGCGAGGAAGTCGTCGGCGGCGGCCGACAGGCTGACCAGCAGCGAGCCGGTCATCAGTGGAAGCAGGAGTCGCGTCATGGGGGCCCCGTGGCGTTCGTTCTGGCGCAAGGGTGGGGGCTGCTTCCCTGAGTCCCCCGGTCTGGCACTATTATGACCATGAGGGTCGGGATGACCAGGCGCCTCCATCAACGCAGGAGTTATGGACGATGAACGCTCGCGCAGACAGGACCTTCCTCATTCCCTTGCTGCTGGCCCTGCTCATGCTGGCGGCCCCCGTCTCGGGGCAGGAGGGGCAGGGAGCGGGTGAGTCCGCGTCGCCGCTCGAAGCCGCCATCACCGCCTTGCTGGCGGAAGAGAGCGATGAGTTGCAGGCCTTCTATGCGGTGCGCGGGCAACGCCCGGCCTGGACGGATTCCCGCACGGTGACCGCTTTTGCCGCGGCGCTGCATACCCTGGACGGCGATGGGTTGATCCCCAAGGATTATCGGCCGGACGCCCTGGTGGCCGGCCATCGCCAGGCTTATGGGAAGGGAGGCAATTTCGAGCAGCAGGCACGCTTCGACCTGCACGCCAGCCGAGTGCTGTTGACCGCCCTGCGGCACCTGCAGCGTGGCAAGCTGGATCCCCATGACATCGATCCCGACTGGGAGGTGCCGATCGCCGCCCCACCGCTGGATCTCGCGGCACACTCCCGGGCGGTGGATGCCCAGCGCTTCGAGCAGGCCTTCGCCGAGGTGCGTCCCGGCTATGCGCCCTATGAGCGGTTGCGGACCGGCCTGGCCCGCTATCGCAACCTCGAGCGACTCGGCGGTTGGCCGAGCTTGCCGGCCCGGGACCGGGCGCTGCGTCCGGGCGAGATCGACGATGACGTGGTGGTGCTGCGCGAGCGGTTGTCGGTGATCGGTGAGCTGGAGCTGGTGGCGGTGGATGGCGTCAACGTGCCGGAGCTCGAGTTGGAAGCCCCGGATCCGCGCCGCTATGACGAGCGACTGGAAGCGGCGGTGCGGCGCTTCCAGCGTCGCCACCTGCTGGAGGCAGACGGCATCGTCGGGGCACGGACCAGGGCGGCGCTCAACGTACCGGTGGACGAGCGCATCGACCAGATCCGTCTCAATCTCGAGCGGGCCCGATGGCTGCTGCATGGCCTGCCCGACTCCTTCGTGCTGGTGGACATCGCCGGCTACCAGATCAGCTACTTCCGCCCCGATGGCGAGATCTGGCGCTCGCGCATCGTGGTGGGACGGCCCTACCGGCGCACCCCCTCCCTGCGTTCCGAGATCACCCACCTGACCGTCAACCCGACCTGGACGATCCCACCCACCATCCTGCGCGAGGACGTGCTGCCGGCGGTGCGCCAGGACCTCGGCTACCTGTGGCGGGAAAGGATCCAGGTGCTGGGCCCGTCGGGAACGCCCCTCGACCCCTGGGAGGTCGACTGGGAGCAGCCCGGCAATGTCATGCTGCGCCAGGCGCCGGGGCCACAGAATGCCCTGGGGCAGGTGGCGATCCGTTTCCCCAACGATCACATGGTCTATCTCCACGATACCCCCGCCCAGGGGCTGTTCGCCCGCGAGCAGCGCGCCTTCAGCTCCGGCTGCATCCGGGTCCAGGGGGTGCTGGAGTTCGTCCAGCTGCTGTTCGACGACACCGGCAGCGACCGTGACATCCAGGCACTGATCGACAGCGGTCAGACCCGCAACGTGCGGCTGGCGGAGCGCGTGCCGGTGATCCTGCACTACTGGACGGTGCACGCCGCCGAGGACGGCGAACTGGCCTTCCGCCCGGACATCTACCAGCGCGACGAGGCCTTGCTGCAGGCGCTGGACCGGCCGCTCGAACTGTAGCTGGGTGCCCTGCGGCACGAGGAACGCGGCGTTCGGCGGTGAGGGGAAAGGCCCCGGTCACGTCCTGTGACCGGGGCCTTGGCTAAGCCAGTTTGCTCCCGCAGCGCGGACAGACCGCCGACGGTGACGGTTCAGCCGCCTTGTTGTGCGGCGTGGGCCTGGCCGGAAAGGGGGCCGGCTCCCGCTCCGGATTGAGCGGTACCAGGCGGCCGCGCTCCCGGCGCAGGCCGATGTCCCTGAGCAGGCGTGGGTCGTAGTCCCTCAGTTCGGCATAGTGACGACGCTTGGTCAGGTAGTCGCGAAGGGCGGCCAGCAGGCGCCGGGCGATCGTTGAGGTTGCCATTCTCTCGGTCTCCTTGGGTCAGGAGGCCGGGCCTTGTGCGCGAACAATATATGACCAGGGAGAGGTGATAGCTTGGCCGCGACAAGTGCCGCGGCCAGCGTCCTTCAATGGGTTATCTACTGGCACACGGCAACGGGCATGCTCGCATCGCGTTATGGGAAACGGGATGCCAGGTGCCGGATGTAGTGCCGCGGGTTGACCAGAGCATGAAGGACGGGTCTTCGTTGAGTGGATGAGCGCCACGCTGTGAGGCGTGACCCTTTTCTTATAAACAATGACTGATGAAGCGTCAACCGATGCAGCGGCAGACGATAAACCGATGGTCTGCCGTCAGCGATAGCCTTCGGCCTGCAACCGGAACAGCCGCGCATAGCGGCCATCGGCCGCCATCAGGCTGTCGTGGTCGCCCCGCTCGAGGATCCTGCCGCCGTCGACCACCAGGATCTGGTCGGCGGCGCGCACCGTGGAGAAGCGGTGGGAGATCAGGATGGTCATCTTGTCGTGGCTGTGTTCGCGGAAGTCGGCGAACACCGCGGCCTCGGCGGCGGCGTCCATGGCCGCGGTGGGCTCGTCGAGCACCAGGATGTCGGCGCTCTCGCGCATGTAGGCCCGCGACAGGGCGATCTTCTGCCACTGGCCGCCGGAGAGCTCCTGGCCGCCCTTGAACCAGCGCCCGAGCTGGGTGTGGTAGCCACCGGGCATGTCGGTGATGAAGTCGTCGGCCAGGCCGCGCCGGGCGGCCTCCCGCCAGCGGGCCTCGTCGGCGAAGGCGGCGACGTCGCCGGCCCCCAGGTTCTCGCCGACCTTGAGCTGGTAGCGGACGAAGTCCTGGAAGATCACCCCGATGCGTCGGCGCAGCGTCTGGATGTCCCAGTCGCGCAGGTCGCTGCCGTCGAGCAGGATGCGCCCCTCGCTTGGCGCGTAGAGCCGGGTGAGCAGCTTGATCAGGGTGGTCTTGCCGGAGCCGTTGGCGCCGACCAGGGCCAGGCTGCCGCCGGGCCTGAGGTGCAGCGAGATGCCCGACAGGGCGGGCTTCTCGGCGCCGGGGTAGGTGAAGCTCACGTTCTCGAAGCGGATGCCGTCTCCGGGCCGGGCGCCGGTGGTGCGGGTACCGGACTCGGCGTCCACCGGCTGCTCCAGGTACTCGTAGAGGTTGGAGAGATAGAGGTTGTCCTCGTACATGCCGCTGATCGAGGTGAGGCTCGCCGAGAGCGCCGCCTGGCCCTGCTTGAACACCATCAGGTACATGGTCATCTCGCCGAGCGTCAGCTGGCCGGTCACGGTCTCCACCACCACCCAGGCGTAGGCACCGTAGAAGGCCAGGGTGCCGAGCAGCCCGAGCAGGAAGCCCCAGGTCTCGCGGCGCAGTGTCAGGCGGCGATCCTCGCCGTAGAGGGTGTCGAAGATCCGGCGGTAACGGTCGAGCAGCAGCGGCTCGAGGCCGAACAGCTTGACCTCCTTGATGCTGTCCTCCCGGGCCAGCACCGTCTCCAGGTACATCTGCATGCGAGTCTGGGGGGAGCGCCAGCGGAACAGCTGGAAGGCATCGCCGGAGAACTTGGCCTCGGAGACGAATACCGGCAGGGCACCGATCACCAGGATCAGGATCGCCCAGGGCGAGAACTGCACCAGCAGCACCCCGAAACTGGCCAGGGAGATGGCGTTCTGGGCGAGCGAGAAGGTCTTGTTGACCAGCCCCAGCGGGCGGATCGAGGCCTCGCGTCGGGCACGGGTCAGCTTGTCGTAGAACTCCGAATCCTCGAACTGGGCAAGCGTGAGGGTGCCGGCCTTCTCGAGGATCATCACGTTGACCTTCTGGCCGAGCAGGGCGCGCAGCAGCGACTGCTGGGCCGAGAGCCCGCGCTGGGCCAGGGCGATGACGGCGATCACCCCCGCCTCGGCGAGCACGTAGCGCAGCACCGGCCACCAGTCCACGCGACCGGTCTCGCCATGATCGGCCATGGCGGCCACCACGGCATCGACGATCAACTGGCCGATCCAGGCCGCCACCGCCGGCAGTACCCCGGCGACCAGGGTGCAGGCGGCCAGACCCAGCGTCAGCGAGCGGGAGGTCTGCCATACCAGCGTGAGCGCCCGGTGGCTGTAGCGGAAGACACCGAAGAAGGCATACAGGCGGCTGCCGTTGGCGGGCGGTGCTGGGGTGGCGCGGCGCAGATGGGGCGAGGACAAGCGGGCACTCCGGTCCTGGGAACCTGTTCAGTCTACCCGGCCGGCGAGGGGATATCTCATCCCACGGAAGGACCGCGCCCCGCTCGATGGCGGGGCGCGGGACGAGGCTCGGGTGGGGAGGGCTCAGCCCTCGTCGTCGTCGCTCGCTTCGGGCTGTTGCGCGCGGGCGACCACGGTGCCGGTCTCGCCGCTCTGCAGGACGGCCAGCAGGGGCTCGGCGTCGCGCTGGAAGGCCAGCAGCGCATCGCCGGAGAGGCTCTGGTTCTCCGGCAGGTCGACCTTCATGGCATCGACCTGGTTGTTGTTGACGATCACCTCGTAGTGCAGGTGCGGTCCGGTGCTGCGGCCGGTGTTGCCGGAGAGCGCGATGCGCTCGCCCATGCTGACCCGGTCGCCACGATTGACCAGCGGGCGCGACAGGTGAAGGTAGCGGGTCCGGTAGCCATTGTCGTGGCGTACCACCACGTAGCGGCCGGCCACCGGATGATTGCCTACCTTCTCCACCTGGCCGTCTGCCGGTGCCTGGATCGGGGTGCCGATGGGCATGGCGAAGTCGGTGCCGCGATGCGGGCTGATGCGCCCGGTGACCGGGTGCTTGCGTCGCGGGTTGAAGTTGGAGCTGAGGCGGTAGCTGCCCGCGAAGGGGTAGCGGTTGAAGGCCGGGTCGAGGCTCTCGCCTTCCGGGGTGTAGAAGTTGCTGTCGGCGTTGCTGCGGACCACGGTCAGGTCCATGCGGGCTCCTTCGTACCGCACCGCCAGCACCCGGGAGTCGAGGCTCTGGCCGTCGACGATGTCGGACTCGACCAGCACCTGGAAACGATCGCCGCGACGGGTGTCGCGGCGAAAGTCCAGTTTCTTTTCCAGCAGGCTGGAGAGCTGGCTGACCTCCGAGCTGGAGAGGCCGGTCGCCTGGGCCGAGCGGGCGAAGCTGCCGCTGACGGTACCGGCGAACAGGCGCTGGGTGGCTTCGCCGGCGCGTTCGATGGTCGCGACATCGAAACCATCGTCCCCGCGCTCGATGAAGAAGCCGTTGCGGGCATTGCGCATCACCCTCAGGGTCAGCAGCTTGCCGTCCTCGTCGAGCTGATACTCGAAACTGTTACCGGCCCGCCAGCGGGTCAAAAGGTTCTTGTCGGGCAGCTCGTCGAGCAGGCTCAACACCTCGCTGTAGCCGAGCCCCAGACGATTCTGGGCCATGACCGCGAAGGTATCGCCCTGCTCTACCGTGTAGGTCTCCCATTCGGGCACGAAGGGTTCGCTGGCGGCGATCTCTTCCTCGAGGAAAACCGGGCCTTCCCCGAACAGGATGAGTTCCTCTTCGGGGACCTCTTCATAAGAAGTGGCATCCGCCACCAGGGCCTCGTCTTGATCGAGCATGCCACTGGAAATGGTGCCGATCACGACCGCCATGTGCAGCGCACCATCATCGAGCATCAGCCCGTCGGCCAGACCGCCGTCGACCGGCTCGTCGATGCTCCGTTCGGCTCTGGCCAGTGCCAGGGGCACCACCCGGTTCTCGGCGCTCTCGCCGGCGGCACTGGCCGAGGTGACAAAATCGATATCGACGACTTCGGTGGCGGTGAGACTCGACACCGGTACATGTTCGCGAGTGGCATCGAGGGCCAGCGAGGCCATCTCGATGGCATCGGCGACCGGGCTACGGTCGAAACTCAGTGAGGGGAGGGCGGGTTGAGTATCGGGATCGAGGGGGACGAGAACGGTGTCGAGCGGCTGATTCTCACGCTGGACATCCTGGAAGGAGGTGACGATTTTCTGTGCGCCCAGCACTGTGACCATGGTGGCAACGGGTAACAGTAACAGCTTGTGCGTGCGGGGCAGCGAATGGAGGATTCGCAACATGGGTAGAGGCCAATGACTGATGAAAAGAATAAAAAAAGGCATCGAAACCATAACCCATGACGCATGGCGTGCCTAGTCTGTATGTGCATACAGGGATGGGCCGATCCACGCCTGGCGCAGATCGGCTCGGGTAAAGCGAACGCTGTTTACTAATCGGTCATTGGAGCCGAAGACGAGGGGGAAATCAACCCCTGCCTCGGTCGGTCATCCTCGGGTGCCTGTCAGAGTGCCGTCGCGATAGTCGCGCAGGGCTTGCTCCAGTTCGGCGTGCTCGTTCATCACGAAAGGCCCGTAATGGGCGATGGGCTCCCGGTGTGGTTGGCCGGCCAGCAGCAGGGCCTGGCCGCCCGCGGCGCTGCCCAGCACCAGTTGCTCGCCTCCGCCAAGCCGGGCCAGTTGGCCTCGGGGCACGGTGGTCTCCCCGATGGTCAGGCTGCCGTCGAAGACGTAGACCAGCAGGGTGGGGGCATCCGTCTCGAGCGTCAGCTCACCACCCGGTTCCAGGCGCACATGGGCCACGGCCCCGTCGCCGGCGAGGGCATTCAGCGGGCCGGCGACGTGCTCGCCACCGGTGTTCTGCCAGCGCCCGCCGAGGGCGATCAGCTCGGCACCCTGGCCGGCGAGGCGGGGCATCTCGGCCGCGCGCACATCCCGATAGGTGGCCGGGCTCAGCTTGTCCCGGGCCGGCAGGTTGAGCCACAGCTGGAAAGCGTGCAGGCCCTGGCTGTCGGTGAGTGGCATCTCCGAGTGGATGATGCCGCGGCCGGTATGCATCCACTGGGCGTCGCCGGCGCTGATGGTGCTCGCGTGACCCAGGTGATCCTCGTGGGTCAGGCCGCCGTGGATCACGTAGGTCAGGGTCTGGATGCCGCGGTGTGGGTGGGGCGGGAAGCCGCCGATGTAGTCGTCGGGACGGTCCGACCCCAGCTCGTCGAGCATCAGGAAGGGATCCAGTCCGCCGCCGAAGTCATGGATCCGCTGGATCCTCACCCCGTCGCCATCCTGACTGGGATGGCTGGGTTGCAGCTGCTCGACCCGACGCGGCGTAGTGGAGGCCATGAGATTTCTCCGTTCTTGCAAGGTTTCCCTGGCATTTTAGGTCGGATTTTTCGAAAATTAAGCGCAATGTTTCGCTTTTAGTGTTCGAGGAAATCGAAATGTCCCGAGTCACCCTGACCCAATGGCAGATGCTGGCCGCGGTGGTCGACCATGGCGGCTTCGCGCGGGCCGCCGAGGCCATCCACAAGAGTCCGTCGACCCTGAACCACGCGGTGCACAAGCTGGAGGAACAACTCGGCGTGCGGGTCCTGGCGCCGGTGGGGCGGCAGGTACGCCTGACCGAAGCGGGCGAGATGCTGCTGCGTCGGGCGCGCCAGTTGATCGAGAGCGCCGACTCGCTGGAAGACGTGGCAACGCGCCTGGCGGAGGGGCTGGAGGCCGAGGTGGTGTTGGCCATCGATCAGGTCTTTCCGCCCGACGCCCTGGCCCGCGCCCTGGAGACCTTCTCACGGGAGTTTCCCCATGTGCGGGTGCAGTTGCACGAGACGGTGCTCAACGGCGGCATCGAGATGCTCTATGACGGCAGTGCCGACCTGGTGGTCTCGGGGCTCGCTGCCCAGGGGTTCCTGGGCGAGCCACTGGTCACGGTGCGCTTCATCGCCGTGGCACATCCGGAGCATGCGCTGCACCGGCTGGCGCGCCCACTCGACCTGCGCGACCTGATCCAGCACCGCCAACTGGTGGTGCGCGACTCGGCGCTGCGACAGTCGATGGACTCGGGCTGGTTGAAGGCCGAGCAGCGCTGGACCCTGAGTCACCTGCACACCTCCATCGACATGCTCGAGCGGGGCCTGGGCTTCGCCTGGGTGCCGGAGACGCGGATCCTCGGTGCCCTGAATGAGGGGCGGCTGAAGCCGCTGCCGCTCACCGCCGGTGGTATCCGCCAGATTCCGATCCAGCTCATCCATCGTGACCGCGACCGCGCCGGGCCGGCGACACACGCCATGGCCAGCGCCCTCAAGCAGGGCGTGGCGACCTGTTCGGAGGTCGAACCATTCGATATAGACGAATGAATCGTGGCAAAGGATGCGCTTGAGATTCGATGAAATCGCTCTAGGCTCTACTTCACATCCCTGTTGACTGACGAGAGGACACCATGGGCCTGTTGATCGAAGGCGTCTGGCATGACCAGTGGTACGACACCGGCAAGCACGGCGGCGAGTTCGTGCGCGAATCCGCCCAGCTCCGCGACTGGATCACCCGCGACGGTGGTCCGGGTCCGGACGGCCAGCCGGGGCTGTCCGCCGAGGCCGGGCGCTACCACCTCTATGTCTCCCTGGCCTGCCCCTGGGCCCATCGCACCCTGATCCTGCGCCGGCTCAAGGGGCTCGACGAGCTGATCGGCGTCTCCCACGTCAGCCCACTGATGCTCGACCAGGGCTGGACCTATCAGGAGAGCGAAGGCTCCAGTGGTGACCCGGTCAACGGCGTCGACTACCATCGCCAGCTCTACACCCTGACCGACCCACACTACACCGGGCGGGTCACGGTGCCGGCGCTATGGGACAAGCGCGAAGGGCGCATCGTCAACAACGAGTCCGCCGACCTGCTGCGGATGTTCAACGACGCCTTCGACGACTTGACCGGCAACCGGCTCGATTTCTACCCGCAGGACCTGCGTCGGGCCATCGATGCGGTCAACGCCGATGTCTACGACCACATCAACAACGGTGTCTACAAGTCGGGCTTCGCCACCGAGCAGGCCGTCTACGAGAAGCATGTGGTGGCGCTGTTCGAGGCGCTGGAGCGGATGGAATCGCGGCTGGCCGAGAGCCGTTACCTGGCCGGCGAGTGGCTGACCGAGGCCGACATCCGGCTGTTCACCACCCTGATTCGCTTTGATGCGGTCTACCACGGCCACTTCAAGTGCAACCTCAGGCGCATCGAGGACTACCCGCACCTGTCGAACTACCTGCGCGAGCTCTACCAGTGGCCGGGCATCAAGGAGACCGTGGACTTCGACCATATCAAGCGCCACTACTACTACAGCCACGACACCATCAACCCGACGCGCATCGTGCCCCGTGGCCCGCTCCTCGACCTCGAGCGGCCCCACGACCGCGAGCGGTTGCCGGGCCGGGGAATTTGGCAGGAGTAGGGGCATGGCACTCTGGTATGCCCGTTGTGGGAGCTGGGCTTTGCCCGGCGAATGGAGGCCGAAGGACTCCTTGGCGGTATGCGCCGAGCATCAATGACACCGCCAGGGCGCCTGCGGCGCCATTCGCCCGGGGAACCCGAGCTCCCACGGGGAAAGTTGATGCCACTTGGCGAAGAACCAGATTACCGCTGCTTCGCCAGCCAGCGATCCAGCGCATTGGCGAACTCGCGGCGGTCGGTGTCGGCATAGCCCTTGGGACCGCCGGTGTGCTCGCCGCTGGCGCGCAGGGTCTCCATGAAGTCCCGCATCTGGACACGGGCGCGGATATTGCTCCGATCGAGCATCTCGCCGCGGGTGGTCATCACCGCGGCGCCCTTGTCGATCGCTTCCATGGCCAGCGGCAGGTCCGAGGTGATCAGCAGGTCGCCGGCGGCCAGGCGCGCGACGATCTCGTTGTCGGCGGCATCGAAGCCGTGGCTCACCGACAGCGCCCTGACCCACTTCGAGGGCGGCAGCGGTATGGCGTGGTTGGCCACGAACCAGGTCGGCGTGGCGGTGCGCTCGGCGGCGCGCACGATGATCTCGCGGGCCACCTTGGGGCAGGCATCGGCGTCGACCCAGAGACTCGGCATGGCAAACTCCTGGCAGGAAGGGAACAAAGGGGGGCGATGAACGCCAACCCCGAAAAGGCTGGCCAGCGATGAGGGCCGATGGTAGCATGCGCGCTCCTCGCATGTGCTGACCCCGCCATCATGACGATTCGCCTGAGCCGAGTGCCCGAGCCGAATCACCGAGACCTGCGGTCATCTACCGCCAGTGTCCGAGATGTGAAGATGGAGCGCCAACCAGATGCCGCCAGTCTGGCGACATCGGCGCAGAAAGGTCGCCTTAGCGGTTCGCCAGCCCTCGAGGCTCGAACCGGATGCCAGGTGCGACCGGCGTCCCCGATACCGTGACTCGCTCTGCCCCCTGGCCATGACGGCCCAGCGACTGGCGCAGTGCGCCCGACCGTTTGCTTGCGTCGGGGGTGCCTCAATGTGATTTGCCGGCCATCGCCGGCCTACCAAGGTGTGATTGATGACCTCGACTTCTGTCGCTGCGCCGAGCTTCGGCGATCTGGCCCTGCTGCCTGCCGTTCTCTCTGCCGTCGAAACGCTGGGCTACGAGACCCCTTCGCCGATCCAGATGCAGACCATCCCTGCGTTGCTGGAAGGCCGTGACATGCTGGGCCAGGCCCAGACCGGCACCGGCAAGACCGCTGCCTTCGCGCTGCCGATCCTGTCGCGCCTCGAGCTCGAGCGCCGCGAGCCCCAGGTGCTGGTGCTGGCGCCGACCCGTGAACTGGCCCAGCAGGTGGCCGTGTCGTTCAGCAAGTACGGCCAGAACCTCAAGGGCCTGGAAGTGGCGACCCTGTGCGGTGGCCAGGAGTACCGCGAGCAGCTGGGCGCGCTGAAGCGTGGCGCCCAGGTGGTGGTGGGCACCCCCGGCCGGGTGATCGATCACCTGGATCGCGGCAGCCTCAAGCTCGACGGCCTCTCCGCCCTGGTGCTGGACGAGGCCGACGAGATGCTGCGCATGGGCTTCATCGACGACGTCAAGCGCGTGGTCGCCGATACCCCCAAGGATGCCCAGCGGGTGTTCTTCTCCGCCACCCTGCCGGCCGAGATCGAGCGCATCGTCAATCGCTACCTGGTCGATCCGGTCAAGGTGGCCATCGAGGCCCGGGTCGGTACCGCGGCGAGCATCGACCAGCGCATGGTGCGTGTCGACGGTGGCGCCAAGCTGGAGGCGCTGTCGCGCATCCTCGAGGTCGAGCCCGTCGACGGTGCCATCGTCTTCGTGCGCACCCGGGCCGCCTGCACCACCCTGATGGAGCAGCTCTCGGCCCGCGGCGTCAACGTGGCGAGCCTCTCCGGTGACCTCGATCAGAGCCTGCGCGAGCGCACCATCACGCGCCTCAAGCGTGGCAAGGTCGATGTGCTGATCGCCACCGACGTGGCCGCCCGCGGTCTCGACGTGCCGCGCATCACCCACGTCATCAACTACGACCTGCCCCAGGACGCCGAGGCCTACACCCACCGCATCGGGCGTACCGGCCGTGCCGGCCGCACCGGTGTGGCGATCACCTTCGTCGGCTTCCGCGAGGGGCGCAAGGTGGGCTGGCTCGAGCAGGCCACCGGCCAGAAGCTGAGCGAGATGCCGCTGCCCGACGAGGCCGCCATCCGCGCCCATCGCGACGAGGTGTTCCACCAGCGCGTGGTCGCCTCCCTGACCAAGGGCGCCGAGGAGCAGACCGCCCTGATCGAGCGCCTGGTCGAGGAGGGGTACGACCCCATCGAGCTGGCCTGCGCCTTCGCCGCCATGGCGCGCGCCGACGAGGCGCCGATCGGTCGCCTGCAGGCGCCACGTCGCGACAGTGACCGTGGTGAGCGCGCCGCCCGCGACGGCAAGCCGCCGCGTCGCCGCGACAGCGGCCCCAGCGAGGGCATGACCCGCTACCGCGTCGCCGTGGGTCACAAGGATGGCGTCAAGCCGGGCCAACTGGTCGGTGCGCTCGCCAACGAAGGCGGTATCGAGGGTGCCCGCATCGGTCGCATCGATATCCGCAACGCCTTCTCGGTGGTCGAGCTGCCGAGCTCGCTGCCGGCGAGCATCCTGGCCAAGATGGCCCGTGCCCGGGTGGCCGGCCGTCCGCTGGAGATCAGCGAGGATCGCGGCGCCCCCGAGCGCGCCCCGCGTCGTCGTGACGACGGCGAGGCACCGATCCGCCGCCAGTCACGCGGCTGAGGGACAGGCCAGGCCGACCGCTACGCAGTGGCGGGCGGCAAGCCACCAGGCAACGGGCCGGGGGAGTTCTCCCCCGGCCCGTTTTTTCGTGCGCGCCAGACGGTGCTCGCCAGGCCGACGGATGCCGGCTTGGCCTCTTGCCCGGCGTGCGGTTCCAGGCTCGCACGCATCTCCTGGCAATGACGAACATGCCCAGCATTTGTTCAACATATACTTTTGCATGTATCGACTTTCCGCTGGCCGTGGCATTACTGTCTGTGGGGTCTGGAACCCTTGCTTGCGGCTCATGGCCCGACTGCGCAACAGGAGCCTCTTCCCATGTCGTCACATGATTCGTCCCGAGCCCGGCCGACCCGCTCCGCCGCGTGGTTCGGCACCCCCGACACGCCACACCGGATCACCCCCGACCGGCTGCGTTCGCGCTACTGGTTCGACAACCCCGAGCATCCGGGTACCACGGCGCTGTGTATCGAGCGCTACCTGAACTACGGCATCACCCTGGAGGAGTTGACCAGCGGCAAGCCGATCATCGGCATCAGCCAGTCCGGCTCCGACCTGACGCCCTGCAACCGCCACCATATCGAGCTGGTCAAGCGCGTGAAGGACGGCATTCGCGCCGCCGGTGGGGTGCCGTTCGAATTCCCCATGCACCCGATCCACGAGAACGTGCGCCGGCCCACCGCGGCGCTGGACCGCAACCTGGCCTATCTGGGGCTGGTCGAGGTGCTACACGGCTATCCGCTCGACGGCGTGGTGCTGACCACCGGCTGCGACAAGACCACTCCGGCGGCGCTGATGGCCGCGGCCACGGTCAACATCCCCGCCATCGTGCTCTCCGGTGGGCCGATGCTCAACGGCTGGCGGGGCAGTGAACGGGTCGGTTCCGGCACCATCATCTGGGAGCTGCGCAAGCGCCTGGCGGCCGGTGACATCGACTACGCCGAGTTCCTGGCGCGGGGCGCCGACTCGGCGCCTTCCATCGGCCACTGCAATACCATGGGCACCGCCTCGTCCATGAATGCCCTGGCCGAGGCGCTGGGCATGAGCCTGCCCGGTTCGGCGATGATCCCGGCGCCCTACAAGGAGCGCGCCATGGTCGCCTACCAGACCGGCAGCCGCATCGTCGAGATGGTCTGGGAGGACCTGCGGCCGCTGGACATTCTCACCCGCGCGGCATTCGAGAACGCCGTCGTGACCTGTTCGGCGCTGGGCGGTTCCTCCAACGCGCCGATCCATGTCAATGCCATCGCCCGCCATGCCGGGGTCGAACTGGCCAACGATGACTGGCAGCGGCTGGGCCACGAGATCCCGCTGCTGGCCAACGTGATGCCGGCCGGCGCCTACCTCTCCGAAGAGTTCCACCGCGCCGGCGGCGTGCCGGCGGTGCTTCACGAACTCCTGGCGGCGGACAAGCTGCACGGCGAGGCGATGACCGTCAACGGCCGCCCCCTCGAGGCCAATCTGCTGGGACACGAGACCCGCGACCCCGAGGTGATCCGCCGCTACGCCAACCCACTGGTGGAACACGCCGGTTTCCTCAACCTCAAGGGCAACCTGTTCGACTCGGCGCTGATGAAGACCAGCGTGATCTCGCCGGACTTCCGCGAGCGTTTCCTCAACGACCCTGCCGACCCCGACGCCTTCGAGGGCAGGGTGGCGGTGTTCGACGGCGCCGAGGACTACCACGCACGCATCGACGACCCGGCGCTCGGCATCGACGAGCACACCATCCTGGTGATGCGCGGCGCCGGCCCGGTGGGTCACCCCGGCGGCGCCGAGGTGGTCAACATGCAGCCGCCGGAGGCGCTGATCCGACGCGGCATCGAGTCGCTGCCGTGCCTGGGCGATGGGCGCCAGTCGGGGACCTCCGGCTCGCCGTCGATCCTCAACGCCTCACCGGAGGCCGCCACCGGCGGTGGGTTGGCACTGCTGGAAACCGGGGACCGGTTGCGTGTCGACCTGAAGCGAGGCGAGGTGCGGCTGCTGATCGACGAGGCCGAACTCACGGCGCGGCGTCGGCGGCTCGAGGCGGCCGGCGGCTATCGCTACCCCGACCACCAGACGCCCTGGCAGGAGATCCAGCGCTCGATGGTGGAGCCGCTGGATCGTGGCATGACACTGGCGCCGGCGACCCGCTATCGTGACGTGGCACGCCAGCATCCGCCGAGGGATAACCACTGACATGAGCCGGTTGAGCGCGTTGTCATATCGCCAGCAGGGATTGCTGCTGACCGGCGGCGGGGCGCTGATCATGGCCCCCGATGCGCTGCTGATCAAGGTCGCCGACCTGCCCGATGCCGAGATCCTGATGTGGCGCGGCTTTCTCTCGGCACTGGGGTTCTTCCTGATCGCGCTGATACGCCATGGCCGCGGCATCCTGGCGGCCTATCGTCGTTGCGGCTGGACCGGCATCGCCGTGGCGCTGCTGTTCAGCCTGACCACCAGCGGTTTCGTGCTCGGCAACCAGTACACCAAGGCGGGTAACGTGCTGATGATCCTGGCCGGCTCGCCGCTGATCGCCGCGGCACTGTCACGGGTGATCCTCAAGGAGCGGTTGCCGAGGCGTACCTGGCTGGCGATCTGGCTGTGCATGGCCGGCATCGCCATGATCGTGGTTGACGACGTCGGCGCCGGCTCCTGGCTGGGCAACGCCTTTGCCTTGATGGCGGCGACCACCCTGGCCCTCAATTTCACCCTGTGTCGTACCCGCCCGGGCGTGGACATGAGCCCGATGCTGGTCTTCAACGGCGTGATCGTCGGGGGCGGGGCCGGGCTGGTGTGGCTCGCCGGGGGAGCGCCGTCCCTGCCCGCCGGCCACCAGCTCACCGTGGTGATCCTGCTGTGCCTGGTCATCGTGCCCTGCGGGGTGACCCTGCTGCAGCGCGGGCCGCTCTATCTGCCCGCCGCCGAGGTGGGCCTGCTGCTGCTGCTCGAGGTGGTGGTGGGCACCCTGCTGGCCTGGTGGATCCTTGCCGAGCAGCCGGCGCCGATGGCGCTGGTCGGTGGCACCCTGGTCCTCGGTACCCTGTTTGCCAAGGGGCTCTATGAGCGGCGGCTGGAACTGCGGCTGCGGGCGGGGGCCGGGCCGGCACTGCAGGACTCGGCAGAGCGGCGAGCCGGCTGACGCCTCTGTCAAATAGGTCTCAGCGCCCGGCCAGCCGCTCGCCCAGCGCCTGCATGAAGTGGCTGCCTGCCTCGAGCTGTTCGATGTCGAGGTACTCGTCGGGCTGATGGGCCTGGCCGATGCTGCCGGGGCCGCAGATCACCGTGGGCAGCCCCTCGCGCTGGAACTGGCCGGCCTCGGTGGCATAGGCCACCGCCCCGGAGGGTCGCTCGCCGAGCAGCTCGCGGCACAGGGCGAGCACCTCGGCGTTGTTGTCGTCGGCCAGCGCCGGCACCGTGACGTTGAGCGTCTCGGTGACGATGCCCGTCTCGGGGGCGATGCGCTGCATCCTGGCCGCGAGCTCGGCGGCGTAGTCGTTTACGCGGCCGAGCAGGTCGTCGAAGCGGTCCTGGGGCAGGTGGCGGATCTCCCAGTCGAAGCTGCACTCCCTGGCCATGATGTTGATCGCGGTGCCGCCACTGATCCTGCCCACGTGCAGGCTCGAGTGGACCACGTTGAAGGCCTCGTCGATACGGCCCTCGGCCTTGAGCTCGGCCATCACGTCCTCGATCCTCGTCACCAGCCGGGCGGCGACATGGATCGCCGAGACCCCCTGGTCGACCTGGCTGGAGTGGGCGGCGCGGCCGGTGACGGTGGTGCGCAGGTTGGTGGCGCCCTTGTGCGCCACCACCGGCTGCATCATCGTCGGCTCGCCGACGATCACCGTGGCCGGCCGGGGGTGGTCGGCCAGCAGGCGCTCGATCATGCGCGGGGCGCCGAGACAGCCGACCTCCTCGTCGTAGGAGAGCGCCAGATAGATGGGGCGTTCGAGCGCCATGCTCGCCCAACTCGGTACCTGTGCCAGGGCACAGGCGATGAAGCCCTTCATGTCACAGGTGCCGCGCCCGTAGAGACGGCCGTCGCCCTTGTCGACCAGCGCGAAGGGGTCGCTCGACCAGGGCTGGCCGTCCACCGGCACCACGTCGGTATGGCCGGAGAGCACCACGCCGCCCGCCACCGCCGGGCCGATGCGGGCCAGCAGGTTGGCCTTGCTGCCATCCTCGTTCTCGATGCGCCAGTGCTCGACGCCGTGGTCGTCGAGGAAGGCTTCGACGAAGTGGATCAGCTCCAGGTTGGAGTCACGGGAGACGGTGGGGAAGCCCACCAGTCGCTCGAGCAGCTGCTTGGCGGTCGTCATGCGAGAGAGTCCTGGGTGAATCGGTCCACTGTCAGCCTAACACGAGCGACGGGGGGGCTGGCGATGGCGGTTGGTACAGCGTGGAGAGAGCCGGGTGGCGGGGGCAGGGGAAAGTTGGCGTATCCTGTGGGGAAAGCGGCCAGGGAGTACGGCATGGGTTCCCGCAGTGACAAGGTGACCGCGCTCGAGACCCTCTCCGGGCGACCCGGTCGCCAGGGGCGGAAGCTGAGCGACCGGGTCTACGGCGATATCGTCGATCGCATCATCAAGGGCGAGTACGGCGAGGGCCAGCGGCTGCCCTCCGAAGAGAAGTTCGCCAGCTTGCACGGGGTCTCGCGTCCCATCGTGCGCGAGGCCCTGGCCAGGCTGCGCGAGGATGGGCTGGTTCGTTCGCATCGTGGCGCCGGCAGCTTCGTGCTCCTGCGCCCCGACCGGGCCATGCTCGACTTCGCCCCGCTGGAAAGCCTGGCCGATATCCAGCGCTGTTTCGAGTTTCGGATTGCCGTGGAGGCCGAGTCGGCGCGGCTGGCGGCGCTCAATGCCACGGCCGAGGACAAGAGGGCCATCTCGGCCGCCTTCGCCCTGCTCGAGCAGCGGATTCGCGAGAATGCGCTGGGGGTCGATGCCGACTACGGCTTTCACCTGGCCATCGCCCACGCCACCCACAACCGCTTCTTCGCCGATACCCTGGTCTCGCTCGAGGCCCCCATCACCTATGGGCAGCGCCTGGCGCGCGGGCTGGGGCAGCGACACCCCGGCTGCCACCTCCCCGCGGTGCAGGAGGAGCATCGCGATATCCACGACAGCATCCTGGCCGGCGATGCCGAGGCCGCCTCGCGCCATATGCGAACGCACCTGGGCAACTCGCGGCGCCGCGTCTTCGAGGGGTGAGTGACTTGACAACCTTTACAACTTGGCTAGCTTCAGGACAGGGCTCAGCGACGGGGTACGGGGCGCTGTGGCCCGGTAGCCGGGCGCGACAACACCGACAACGAGAACACTCGGCTGCCAGGAGACGATCACGACACAACAACGTCTGGAGCATGCCATGAAATTCACGCACAAGAAGCTGGTGCTGGCCATGACGGCCGTCGCCGCCGTGGGGCTGGCCGGAGCCGCCCATGCCGAGTACCCGGAAGAGGACATCACCTACATCATCCCTTTCGATCCGGGTGGTGAATCGGACGTCACGGCACGCTTCCAGGAGCCGATCCTGGAAGAGGTGCTGGGCGTCTCGGTGAATGTGACCCACCGGCCGGGTGGCGGTGGGGCCGTGGCCTGGAGCGAGTTCCAGAACAGCGCCGAGCCGGATGGCTACGAGATCATCGGCGTCAACATCCCGCATATCATCGGCCAGCCGATCCAGCGCAACAATGCGGGCTACGAGACCGACAACTGGCGGATCGTCACCTTCTTCCACTCCACGCCCAACGCCCTGATCGTGCACAACGACAGTCCCTACGACACCCTCGAGGACCTCGTCGAGGACGCCAAGGAGAACCCCGAAGCGATCACCCTGGGCGGCAGCGGTACCTACAGCGCCAACCACCTGGACATGCTGCGCTTCGAGCAGGAAGCCGACATCGACCTGACCTACATTCCCTTCTCCGGTACCGGACCGCTCAAGGGCGCGCTGGAGGGTGGCCATGTCGCCGGCATCTTCAACTACACCATGCTCGGCACCGAGATGGCCGACAGCGTCAAGGTGCTGGCCGTGGCCTCGGAGGAGCGCGTCAAGGCCCTGCCCGATGCGCCCACCTTCAAGGAACAGGGCTATGACATCGTCGGGGGCGCCTATCGCGGCGTGGCGGTTCCCAAGGGGACCCCTGACGAGGTGGTAGAGACCCTCGAGGAGGCCTTCGCCGAGGCCAATCGCCGGATCGCCGAGAAGCAGGAGCCGCTGGGCTTCGTCATGGAGTACATCACCGGCGAGGAGGTCGACGAGGTGATCGGCATGCTGCGCGAGGCCTACGGCCCGATCCTCGAGGACGCCGAATAACCCTTCCTCCTGCCGAGGGGGGCCGCTGGGCCCCCTTCCTGTCCTGACACTGCGGGGCCGTGCGCGCATGGCCCCAGGCGGGGTGATGCATGGATATGCTCCTCGAGGCCCTGGCCTCCCTGTTGACCTTCGAAAGCGTCATCACCGTCCTGGTGGGCGTCTCGGCGGGCCTCTTCATCGGTGCGATGCCCGGGCTCACCGCCACCATGGCGCTGGCGGTACTGCTGCCCTTCACCTTCTCGATGGAAGCCCTGCAGGGCCTGATGGCCCTGGGCGGGGTCTACATGGGCTCCATCTACGGCGGGGCCTTCACGGCCATCCTGATCAACACGCCCGGCACCCCCTCGTCGATCGCCACCACCTTCGATGGTTATCCGATGGCCCGCCAGGGCCGGGCCTATGAAGCCATCGCCGCGGCGACCATCGCCTCGGTGGTCGGCGGTATCGTCGGGGTCATCTTTCTGCTGGTCCTGGCGCCCCCCCTGGCGCGATGGGCCGTGGCCTTCGGGCCGTCGGAGATGTTCTGGGTGGCGATGCTGGGGCTGACCCTGGTCGCGAGCCTCTCCAGCGACTCCTTGCTCAAGGGGCTGCTGGGTGGCTGCATCGGGATGCTGCTCAGCACGATCGGCGTCTCGCCCGTGGGGGGCGAGTCCCGCTTCATCTTCGACTATCCGCCGCTGCAGGGGGGCATCGAGCTGATCGTGGCACTGATCGGCCTGTTCGTGATTCCCGAGCTGCTGACCATGTCGGCGGAAGGACGCGGGGCCTTGCCCGGGGGGGCGGAGTTGCGCAGGAAGGAGGTCTCCATCGTCAGTATCGCCCGTCATATCTTCGGCAAGCCGGTCAACCTGATCCGCTCCTGCCTGATCGGCCAGATCATCGCCATCATTCCCGGTGCCGGTGGCAACGTCACCAGCCTGGTGGCCTACAATGAGGCCCGGCGCTTCTCCAGGGACCCCCAGAGTTTCGGCAAGGGCAACGTGGACGGCGTGGTGGCCTCGGAGTCGAGCAACAACGTGATGGTGGCGGGCAGCATGGTGCCGCTGCTGACCCTGGGCATTCCCGGGGCGCCGCCGGATGCCATTATCCTCGGCGTGCTGCTGATGCACGGCCTGCGCCCGGGGCTTGACCTCTTCACCGAGTCCGGGGTGCTGACCAACGGCTTCATCCTCTCCATGGGGATGGCGGCCCTGCTGCTGTTGCCGGTCGGACTGCTCGGCGGACGACTGATCCACCGCGTGGTGATCCGCACCCCTTACTATTTCCTGGTGCCGAGCATCGCCATGGTGACCATCCTGGGGACCTTTGCCCTGCGCAACAGCCTGCTGGATGTCGGCATCATGCTCATCCTGGGCACTGCCGGCTACTTCCTGCGCCTGATCGGCATCCAGCCCGCGCCCATCGTCCTTGGCCTGATCCTCGGCGGGATCGCCGAGGAGGGCTATGTGCAGACCCTGATGGCGGCGGTCGTCGATCCCATCCCCTGGCTGAGGTTGCTGCACAATCCGCTCTCCATGGTGCTCGCCGGGCTGGTCGTGCTGGGCGCGGCCACCGCTCTGGTGCCCATGTGGCTGGCGCGCAAGGGGCTACTGGACAGGGTCGACGAGAACGACGGGAGGTCACCATGATCCTGCGCCTCAACACCGACATTGCCGCGGGCACCGTCGGCCTGGTGTTTGCCGCCGTGCTCTGGCTGCCCCGCGAGGAGATCGGGCGACTGAGCATCATCTTCCCGCGGGCCATCCTGGTGCTCCTGTGCCTGATCGCGGTCGCGCTGATCGTCAAGGGCGTGATCCGCCCCAGTGGTCGGCAGGTCGAGATCACCGGCAGCCCCCGGCGGCTGTTCACCGTGATCGCCGGGTTCTTTCTCTGGTGGGGGCTGGTCGAGGTGCTGGGATTCCTGGTGACCACGCTGGTCGCCTTCTTCGCTCTCACCTGGTACCTGGCCCGGGTCGAGACGCGGGTGACCTGGCAACGCCTGCTGAGATGGACGCCGGTGATCCTGGGGCTAGTCATCGTCTTCTACCTGACCTTCAAGGAAGTGCTCAATGTACGCCTGCCGACGGGCCTGTTCTTCTAGGAGTCATTCATGAGAATCACCGATATCCGCGAGGCCCGCGTGTCGATCGCCTCCGACATCGCCAACGCCTACATCTCGTTCGCCACCATGGATGTCTCCATCCTGGCCATCTATACCGATGCCCGGGTGGAGGGCCGCCCGGTGGTGGGCTACGGCTTCAATTCCAACGGCCGCTACGCCCAGAGCGGGCTGCTGCGCGAGCGCTTCCTGCCGCGCCTGCGCGACGCCGAGCCGAGTTCGCTGCTCGACGACAGCGGCGATAACCTGGACCCCTTCAAGGTGTGGTCGGTACTGATGGCCAACGAGAAGCCGGGGGGCCACGGCGAGCGCAGCGTGGCGGTGGGCATCATCGACATGGCGATCTGGGACATCGTCGCCAAGGTCGAGAACCAGCCCCTGGCGCGGCTGCTGGCCGAGCGCCACGGTGACGGCCGGCCCGACGAGCGGGTCGCCGTCTATGCGGCGGGCGGCTACTACCATCCGGGCAAGCAGGTCCAGGGCCTGCAGGACGAGATGCGCGACTACCTCGACCTGGGCTACACCTGCACCAAGATGAAGATCGGCGGGGTGCCGCTGGCCGAGGATCTCGAGCGGGTCGAGGCCGCCATCGACATCGTGGGGGAGGCGGGGCGCCTGGCGGTGGACGCCAACGGCCGCTTCGACCTCAGGACCACCCTGGCCTTCGCCGATGGCCTGGCGCCCTATGGCGTGCGCTGGTACGAGGAGGCCGGCGATCCCCTCGACTACGCCCTGCAGCAGCAGCTGAGCGAGCACTATGCGCCGCCCACGGCCACCGGCGAGAACCTCTTCTCCCACCAGGACGTGCGCAACCTGCTGCGCTATGGCGGCATGCGCCCCGACCGCGACATCCTGCAGATGGACCCGGTGCTCGGCTATGGCCTGGTGGAGTACCTGCGCATGCTCGAGGTGCTGCGCGCCCACGGCTGGTCATCGCGCCAGTGCATCCCCCACGGCGGCCATCAGTTCGCCCTCAACATCGCCGCCGGCCTCAAGCTGGGCGGCAACGAGTCTTATCCGCGGGTCTTCGCGCCCTTCGGCGGCTTCGCCGACTCCACGCCCATCGAGGCGGGGCAGGTGGCCCTGCCGCCGGTGCCGGGGATCGGCTTCGAGGACAAGCGCGAGCTGATGGCGGTATTCCACCGCGAGCTGGGTTAAAGAACCCACACCCAGGGGCGGCATGTCAAAGGCTATGCTTTGGTGACAGCTCCCTCCACCGCAGGAGGATGGTGCCATGAGTTACATCGATGCCTTCGTGTTGCCGGTCCCGCTCGAGCGCCTGGATGACTACCTGCGCCTGGCCCGCCACGCCGGCGAGATCTGGAAGGAGTACGGGGCCCTGGAGTACGTCGAGTGCGTGGCCGATGACGTCAAGCCGGGCGAGCGCACTTCCTTTCCCCGCAGCGTCGAGCTGGAGCCGGGCGAGACGGTGGTCTTCGCCTGGGTGCGCTACGCCTCCCGCGAGGACCGTAATCGCATCCTCGAGCAGGTGATGAACGACCCCCGCCTGGCCGACATGATGGACCACGCCAAGTTGCCCTTCGACGGCAAGCGGTTGTTCTGGGGCGGGTTCATGGAGCGTATCCGGCTGTAGCGGCCGGGCTCCGGCGCCTCGACGCCGTGCTCGGCCATTACCTCGACGAGGTGCTCGAGGCCCTGAACGATGCGTTGTGGGAGACGAGCTGAGATGTCCGCGCCATCGACATATCGCCACGACACTCCGGCATATGTCGATGGCGTCGACACGTCGGCGGCTGGTGAAGGCGGCGAGACTAAAATAACACCGGCGCTTATTTTAATTTCGGCCGTAAGTTAAAATAAGGGGCGATGCTATTTTAACCAGGCGCCGCACCAAGCGGCGGGATGACACGTCATGGAACGCGGACTCACAGGCCACTACGTAGACAGCATCGCCGGCGGGGTGCGCTGCCAGGCGTTTCTCCCCGATCCGCTGCCGCCGGAGCCACCGCTGGCGCTGGACAGCAAGCTGCAGCGCCGCATCAACCACGCGATACTGGCGCTGGGGCGTCTTGGCGCCATCAGCACCCTGCTGCCCGATGCCTCGCTGTTCCTCTACAGCTATGTCCGCAAGGAAGCGGTCATGTCATCGCAGATCGAGGGTACCCAATCCTCGCTCAGCGACCTGATGCTCTATGAGATGGAGGGCATGCTGGGAGTGCCCATGGATGACGTGCAGGAAGTCTCCTGCTACGTGAACGCCCTGACACTGGGCGTGCAGCGTATCCGCGAGGGCCTCCCCATCAGCCATCGGCTGGTGATGGAGATGCACACGGCGCTGATGACCTCCGGGCGTGGCATCAATCGCGGGCCGGGCGAGTTTCGCAGCAACCAGGTGTGGCTGGGAGGACACCGCCCCGATGAGGCGGTCTTCGTCCCGCCTCCGCCCCAGCACCTGGCGGACTGCTGGTCGGCGCTGGAGCATTTCATCAATGATATCCCCGAGGCCACCGATCCGCTGATCAAGGCCGCGCTGACCCATGTACAGTTCGAGACCATTCACCCCTTCATGGACGGCAATGGGCGGCTGGGGCGCCTGCTCATACCGCTGATCCTGATGGAGGCGGGCATTCTCAACGAACCCTTGCTCTACCTCTCGGTGTTCTTCAAGAAGCATCGCCAGGTCTACTACGAGCGGCTGCAGCAGGTACGGGTGACCGGCGATTGGGAGGCCTGGTTGCTGTTCTTCGTGGATGCCGTGGCAGACACCGCGAACCAGGCGGTGGCCACCGCCCAGCAGCTCAACCGGCTGCGTGAGCAGGACAAGGTGCGCCTGGCCGAGCTTGGCCGTCAGGCTGGCTCGGCGGGGCTGCTGCTCGATGCCCTGTTCCGGCAACCCATTGCCAACATTGCCCACCTCTGCGAGCGAACGGGGCTGACGCCCGCCACCGTTGGCCGCGTGTTGCCGGCCCTGGAGGAGCCACTCGGCATCGTCCATGAGCTCACCGGGCAGAAGCGCAACCGGATCTACGCCTACCGGGCCTATATCGACATTCTCAATCAGGATCCCCTATGACCCAGTGTTAGTTTAGGCTAGATAAGATTGTTGAACACGTAGGTGCGATGATTCAATATCAGAGTATGCGGTCTGATCTCTACTATGTCATCAAAGTAGGAAGGCTCAAAACATCGGATGATGTTGAGATTGAAGTCTGTGGAAGAGAGGAAAGTCTGATATTAAAGTATGAATTCCCATTTCCATAACAAGCATCTGCTTTGAAGTAGTTACAGAAAAAGACAATTATCACCAGGTGGTGATCGGGATATTTTGTCTAGAGGCAATGGTTGGAGATCTGAGTAGGTCAATTAAAGAAAACCGGCGTCCTTCACTGCGGGTGGAGTTGAATCGCCTGTGCGATACCTTGGAAAATGCTATGAAACATCCGCGTTCCGCCGTTACCAGTTGACATAACAATGAACCGGAAAGGCAATCGGGACGTACCCTGAAGTCTCCCCACGAATTTCTTGATGATGGCGGCATGTTCGCCGAATAAAGGCGCCGAGGCCCGCCCCTATGGGGTCAGACCCCAGCCGAGTTGCCAGGTTTGTCATCGCGCACGTGGCGAGCGGATTCGACGCTGCCGGGGTCTGACCCCCTAGGGTCTCCCAGCGCTGGCAGTCTGCCGACAAAATTCCATCAACATGCTGATTTTTCAGTAAAACACCAGGGGATCCCTCAAGGGCGTACTGTTTTCCCACGGTGATTGACCAGATTAAAGACCGTCCGTCAGGGGATTACTCCGAAACATGCCGCCTGCAGGGTTATCGGCATAGACTGCCGAACTAAGCTTGATGACCATGCGCCTCGATCTGTTAACATGCGATGATATGAGGTGATAAATGCTGTTGATTACACCCGCTCATTCAATATCATGGCGTGAGCCGGATTGCTGTTATACGCTGGAGTGAGTATGCAAATGGCACAGAATTTTTCGAAGGTCTATCAAATCAAGGTGACCCTGAAGAGAGTCAAGCCTCCGATTTGGAGAAGGCTGCAGATTTGGAGCGATACGGATCTGGAAGAGCTGCATGACATCCTTCAGGTTGCCATGGGATGGACCGACGAGCATCTGCATATGTTTGTCATGGGAGACAGGCAATATGGCATGTCGGACCCAGACTTCGAGGGCGAGACGATTCCGGAGGAAGAGGTCCGGATCGATGCGTTGCTGAAAAAAGAGAAGGAGTCGCTGACCTACGAATATGACTTCGGCGATGGGTGGGTGCATGAGATAGTGCTTGAAAAGATCATTGAGGGTGCAGAGGGTGAGGCTGTGCCTAAGTGTATTGCAGGCCGCCGTAGTTGTCCGCCGGAAGATGTCGGGGGAGTTGGGGGATACAAAGCGTTTCTTGAAGCTTATGCCGATAAATCGCATCCCGAGCATGAGGAATTTGTGGAATGGGTTGGAGAGGATTTCGATCCCGAGCACTTCGATCCGCTCGAAGTGAACGAGATTCTCGCGGAATCATGAGGGAAATGGGAAATCGGGGACGCGCCGGAATCCAGAGTCATATACCAGAGATCATGAAATCGACGGCAGCGATGATCTTCTCTCGGTAGTGGTTGAGGTCACAGGCCATGACCCCGAGGCGTTGCCTGTCTATGCCGGCAAGGTCTTGTGTCATGGCGATAAAGCATTCGCCGTTGACTTCAAGGCTTGGATTGAGCTGAGTGATTTGCATCCCTCCTGCCAGATCGGGTGGGCAAAGGGGCACCACAACGGTGGTGCGGAGCTCGCTCAGCAAGTCACTCTGGATGTCGAGCAGGTAGGGGTACTGCTTGCGTGATGCCGGGTTCTTGTTCTCATACACGCAGAACTGGGCCATCAGAACTTCCTTTCGCCATCGCTGAACGTTCCGTTTTCCTCAACGAAACGGTTGTACGCCTGGATGGCGCCGGCATTCTCCCGTTGCCACTGGGCACGCTGCTCGGCACGGACCTGCTCTGCGAGGGCTCTTTCCAGGGCTGCGGAGAGGTTGATGCCCAGGCTCCGGGATTTTTCAAGCAAGTCACTGTTGATGCTGACGTTTGTCGGCTTCTTGGGGGCTTGGGTATCGTAGATCTGATGCATGGCTGCTGCCTCGCCAAGGTTATATGCATAGCCTATGCGCATCGACAATGGCGGGCAAGGGGTTGCCATCGCTTCGCGATGGATCGCGCGGCGTAGCCGTGCTCCTGCACCGGCGGACGCTCGGTGCGCCGGCGACCCGAGCAGAGCCGCCGGCGTTTTCCATCACACACTGACCAACCTCGCCCGGCTGGTGCCGTTGCCCATGGGCTCCACCTGGATCTGCACCGGGATGCGCTCGTGCATCTCCTGGACGTGGGAGATCACCCCCACGCGGCGGCCCAGCGCCTGGAGGCCGTCCAGCGCCTCCATGGCGAGTGCCAGCGACTGGGGGTCGAGGCTGCCGAAGCCCTCGTCGATGAACAGCGACTCGATGGAGAGCTCGTCGGAGGCCATCGAGGCCAGCCCCAGCGCCAGGGCCAGGGAGACCAGGAAGGTCTCGCCGCCGGAGAGCGAGTGCACCGAGCGGCGTTCGTCGGCCATGTCGTGGTCCACCACCAGCAGGCCCAGGGGGCTGCCGCCGCGCTCCAGGAGGTAGCGGCGGCTGAGGCCTCCCAGGTGGGCGTTGGCCTGGTCCAGCAGCCGCTCCAGGTTGTAGGCCTGGGCGATGCGTCGGAAGACCTTGCCGTCGGCCGAGCCGATCAGCTCGCTGATCTGGCCCCAGCGACGATGCTCGGCGCGGGCGGCGTCGAGTTCGGTTTGGCCCTCGCGCTGGCGTTCGCGGCGGCGGTCGTCGTCGCGCAGGGCGTGCATGGCGGCGTCGCGGGCGTCACGGGCGGCCTGCCGTCGCGGCGCCAGGGCGCGCTCCTCCTCGTCGAGTCGCTGACTCAGGGCATGCAGTTCGGCCTCGATCGCCTCCTCGGGGGCGGTGGCCGGGATCTCCGGGAAGGCGTCTCGACGGTGGGCGACCAGGGCCCGCTGGCGTTCGTCGAGGCTGACCCCGGCGGCGTGCCGTTCGCGATCGGCGCTCTCGAGCTCCTGGCGGCGCGCGTCGATTCCGGCCTCGTCCACGGCCAGCAGTCGCATCAGGGTGGTGTCGTCCAGCTTGGGATGTCGGCGACGCCAGGCATCGAGGCTGCGCACGAGCTCGTCGCGTTCGCTGGTCAGGGTCTCGGCCTGCCGGCGCTGATAGGTCGCCTGCTGGTCGAGCCGGTCCCGTTCACTCCGTCCTGTCTGGTGGTCACGTCGGGCAGCCTCCAGCCTCGCCCGGGCGTTCTCCACGGCCTGTTCCAGGGCCGCCTGCCAGGCATCCGGCGAGGCGTGCTCGCCCAGGACCTCGGCCAACTCCTCGGCCAGCGCCTGGCGCTGCTTGCACTGGGGAGCGAGCTCGGCCGCGAGCCGCCGCCGGGCCTCCTCCAGGCTCTCCTGCCGGGTGGCGAGCTTGCCCAGGGTAAGTTCGTCGCGCTGGAGCGCCTCGCGCAGTGGCGTCAGGCGCGCCTCGGCGGCCTCGATCGTGTGCAGCGCCTCGCGGGCCCGGTCGCGTGCCTGGCGTGCGGTCGCCAGCTCTCGCGTCAGCCAGGCGGACCGCTCGGGCGCGGCCACGGGCTCGAGCTCGGTGACCAGCGCCTGACCGGCCAGGGTGTCGTCGGCTTCGGCACGCTCACGGGCGGCGTGCTCGAGATCCTCCTCGTGCTGCCGGAGTCGGGCGGCCAGCGCGCGATAATCGCCCTGCAGCTCATGATGTCGTTCCCGGGCGGCGGCGGTGCGCGTCTCGGCTTCCTGCTGCTGGCGCTCCTCCTCGGCTTCGGTGGCGGCGAGCCGGGCGGCTTCCGGCGTCTCGGGGGGATGGTGCCGCCAGGGGTGGTCGCGTCCGCCACAGACGGGACAGGGCTCGCCCTCCCGCAGCCGGTCGCGTAGCCAGGCCACGCTCTCGCTGCGGGCGGCGCGCAGCCGCTCGAGGCTATCGACCAGGCGTCGCTGCTCGGCTTCCAGGCCTTCGAGGCGGATGGCGGCCTCGCGTCCCGCCACCAGCAGTCGCTCGCGGGTCGCCTGGTCACGGCGTCGGCTCTCCTCGAGAGCGGCATGGCGCTCCCGGGCGCGAACCGCGGCCTGCCAGGCACCCTGCAGGGCCTCCAGGGCCAGGTGCCGGTGGGCGGCGACCTCGAAGGCGGCCTGCCAGGCCCCCCGCGCGCGGCCGATATCGGTGTCGTCGCCCAGGTGCGTCTGCAGCTGCGCCTCCAGGTCGTCGCGTTCCCGGCGTCGCCGCTGGCTGGCCGCCCGGGTCTCGGCCAGTTCCCGGCGCACGTCATCGGTCTCGTCACGCTGGCGTCGCTGCTCGGCCTCGCTTCGCGCGATCTCCCGGTCGAGCCCGGCCAGGCGGGCGGCCTGCTCGCGTGAGGCCTGGAGCGCCGGTCGGGCCTGGGCGCTGTTCCGCATCGCCTGCTCCAGCGCCGTCTCGGCGGCCTGCAGCGTCGTGACATGCCGGTCGAGTGCCTGCTCGGCCTGGGTCAGCTGGTGGTGGGTGGTGGTCCGGGCCTCGTTGAGGCGGGCCAGGTCCGCCTCGAGTCGTTCCCGACGGGCAAAGCGGTGACGCTGGGGGGCCAGGGCCTCGAGCTGGGCCTGCTCCGCACGACGCGGGGCGAGTGCCTGCCAGGCCTGTTCGGCCCGGGCATGGCGTGAGCGTGCTTCCTCTCGTTCGTCATGAAGCTGGCGATGGCGCTGGAAGGCATCGCGCCGGGCGGCCAGGGTGCCAGCTTGCCGGTCGAGCGCGGCCAGGGCGGCATCGCTGTCGCGGGCGGCGCGCTCGAGCACGGACCGGGCCTCGGGCTCGGCGGGCAGGTCGTCGGCCAGCCGGGCCTCCAGGGCGTCGACCTGCTTCTTTGCCTCGTTGGTGCGCCGGTAGGCGGCCATGGAAATGGCGGAGTATTCGGCGGTGCCGGTGAGGCGCTCGAGCAGGTCGCTGCGCTCGTTGTCGTCGGCCTGGAGGAAGGCGGCGAACTCGCTCTGGGCCAGCAGTACGGCACGGGTGAACTGGTCGAAGGTCAGACCCAGGCGCTCGGGCAGCAGGCGGTCGAATTCGCGTTTCTGGGCGGTCAGCAGGCGGTCGTCGTCGAGGTCGCGCAGCGACTGCTCCACCGCCTGCAGGCGTCCCTCGGCCTTCTCGCGGGCCCGGCGCACCGCCCAGCGGGCCCGGTAGCGGCGCCCGTCGCGGCCGAGGAAGTCGACCTCGGCATGGCCGCTGGCGGTGCCGCGACGCAGCAGGGTACGCGGATCGGCGGTATTCAGCGTCTCCTCGCCGACGTCCGGCAGTGGGGCGTCGCGGCCGGGGGCCTGGCGTAGCCGTGGCGTGCTGCCGTAGAGGGCCAGGCAGAGGGCATCGAGCAGGGTGCTCTTGCCGGCGCCGGTGGGGCCGGTGATGGCGAACAGGCCGGCATCGCGCAGGGGCGCTGCGGTGAAGTCGAGCTCCAGCGGGCCGGGCAGCGAGGCCAGGTTGGCCAGGCGCAGGGCGAGGATCTTCATGGGGTCTCCTCCCGGCTCGCGGCGTCCAGCACGTCCTGCAGCAGGCGGTCGAAGTCCGTCAGGATCTCGGGGCCGGGGGGCGTGCCCCAGCGGTCCTGCCAGGTGCGCTCGAAGAGCCGCCGCGGCCCCAGGTCCTCCAGGTTGACCCGCGAGGGCCGGGCTTCGCGGCCGACCTCGGGCAGCCGGCGCTGCAGCCGCAGCAGGCGCACCGCCTTGCCGTCGAGGGCCGCCTCGACGCGGGCGCGCAGGTCGGGAACCGGGGCGTCGAGGTCGACGCGTACCTCGAGCCAGGGCCAGCGCTCCCGGGGCAGGGCGGGGTCGTGTGCCAGGGCCTCCAGTTCGGCGAGGACGTCGTCCAGCCCGGCGGGGCCGATGCGGAGCATGGCCACCGGGCGGGGCACGGGGATCGCTTCCACGGCAGAGAGGGCTTCGCCCTCGAGGGTGGCCTCCACCACCTGGTGGGGGTAGGCGACCTCGCTGAAATCCAGCGGCAGGGGGCTGCCGCTATAGCGGATCCGCTCCTCGCCGACCCGCTGGGCGCGGTGGAGATGGCCCAGTGCCACATAGGCGATGTCGGCGGGGAAGAGGGTGGCGGGGATCGACTCCTCGCCACCGATCACGATGGGCCGCTCGCTGTCCTCGGAGACCGCCGCCCCGTGCAGGTGGGCGTGGCTCATGGCCACCAGGGCCTGGCCGGGGGCGCGCCGGCGGCGGGCGGCCTCGATCAGTTGCCGATGCACGCGGGAGATGCCGGCCACATAGTCGTTGCCCCCGTCGCCGTCGGCGACCTCGCGGGCGATGCCGTTGCCGGTGACCTCCGCCGGGCGCAGGAAGGGCAGCGCCAGGCACCAGGCGCGGGTCTCACCCTCGGGATCGGTGAGCGGTACCAGCAGCCGCTCGGCATCGAGGCTGCCATCGTCGCACCAGCGAACCCGGCCCAGGGCGTGGGTGCGCAGGCGGCGCATCAGCGGGGCGGGCAGCTCGACACGGCTGCCGCTGTCGTGGTTGCCGGCGATCAGCACGATGTCGAGCAGCGGCAGGCGCTCGTGGGCGCTGACGATGAACTCGTAGAGCAGTTCCTGGGCCCGCAGCGAGGGGTTGACCACGTCGAACAGGTCGCCGGCGACCAGCAGGACATCGGCCCGGCGCTCGGCCAGGGTGTCGAGCAGCCAGGTGAGGAAGGCGCGGTGCTCCTCGTGGCGCTCCTGGCCGTGGAAGCTCTGGCCCAGGTGCCAGTCGGCGGTATGGATCAGCTTCACCCTCGTCTCCCGGTGGTCCGTCACGGTGGAAAGCCCGTAGTCTAACGCGACAGGAGACGACGAATCAGGGAGACATGCGATGACTTCGCCACCACTGCACGACTGGAATCTCGCTCCTCAGCAGGCCATTGCCCTGCAGAAGCGGCTGGCCGGACGCGTGGAGCGCGAGGATCGCCTCGCGTCGGTGCGCCATATCGCCGGGGTGGATATCGGCTTCGAGCAGGGCGGCGAGATCACCCGCGCGGCGGTGGTGGTGCTTGGCTGGCCCGGTCTGGCGGTGGTGGAGCAGAGCGTGCACCGGGAACCGACCCGCATGCCCTACGTGCCGGGACTGCTCTCCTTCCGCGAGGTGCCGGCGACGCTGGCGGCCTTCGAGACGCTGGCGGTGCGGCCCGAACTGGTGATGGTCGATGGCCAGGGCATCGCCCATCCGCGCCGCCTGGGAGTGGCCTCCCACCTGGGGCTGTGGCTCGATCTGCCGACCATCGGCGTGGCCAAGTCGCGGCTCTGCGGGCGCCACGCCGAGCCGGGCCCCGAGCGCGGCGACTGGACCCCGCTCGTCGACGGCGACGAGACCATCGGTGCGGTGCTGCGCTCACGCCGCGGCGTCAAGCCGGTCTATGTCTCGCCGGGGCACCGGGTCTCGCTTGCCACGTCCCTCGACTGGGTAGTGTGCTGCCTCGGACGCACCAAGCTGCCGGAACCGACGCGGCTGGCCGATCGGCTGGCGTCTCGTCGGGGAAAGTAACCCCCTACACGATATCCAGCGGAACCCTTCGCTTCGGCGCCGGGAAGGCGGCGTCGAGCCGGGCCAGGGCCGCGTCGTCGAGCTCGATGGTGAGCGCCGCGGCGTTCTGCGTGACATGTTCGCGCTGCACCGCCTTGGGGATGGCGATGACGTCGCGGCGGCCCTCGACCGGGCGGGTCGCCCAGGCCAGCAGCAGTTGGGCCGGTGTCACGCCGAGCCCCGCGGCCACCTCGAGCACCTCGGGATGGGTGAGCAGCTCGCGGCGCAGGCCGCCGGCCTGGGCCAGCGGGCAGTAGGCCATGATGGGAATGCCATGCTCGCGTTGCCAGGGGCGCAGCGCGTGCTCGATGCCCCGGGAACCCAGGTGGTAGAGCACCTGGTTCACGGCGCAGTCGCCACCCCCGGGGACGCCCGCCAGGGCCTCCATGTCGTCGACATCGAAGTTGGAGACGCCGAAGCGGCGGATCTTGCCGGCCTCGCGCAGGCGCTCGAAGGCCTCCAGGGTCTCCTCCAGCGGTATGCTGCCGGGCCAGTGCAGCAGATAGAGGTCCAGGTGGTCGGTCGCGAGCCGCGAGAGGCTGCGCTCGCAGGCGGCGATGGCGCTGTCGCGCCCGGCGTTCCAGGGGTAGACCTTGGAGACCAGGAAGGCGTCGTCGCGACGGCCGGCCAGCGCCTCGCCGACTACCTCCTCGGCGCCGCCGTCGGCGTACATCTCGGCGGTGTCGATCAGCGTCAGGCCGAGTTCGAGCCCCTGCTGCAGGGCACGCACCTCGTCGCGGCGCGGGGCCAGGCCCTCGCCCATGTACCAGGTGCCCTGGCCGATGGCGGGCAGGTCGAGTGCGGGTTCGTGGGCGGTGGCCGGGAGTCGAACCCGGGGCAGGGGAGTGGCGGCCATGGCGATTCTCCGACGGCGCTCGGTGGACATCCGGGGTGTGTCGGCCTTCCCAAGAGGCCGGCCTTCATGCTGCGCCACGACGGGTACCTTTGCAATCCGGGCGCCGGCGGCGGACCATGGGTGACCTCCCCCTGCCGAGCCTTGCCATGACGTCGCCCGATTCCCGCCCTCTCGCCACGACCCGCGCCTGGGTCGAGACCTTCGTGGTCGCCCACGATGTCTGCCCCTTCGCCGGCCGCGAGCTCGCCCGGGGCACGATCCGCTATGCCGAGGCGGCCGCCGACGACTGGGAGGCCGCCCTGCTGGCGCTGATCGAGGAGTGCCGACGGCTCGACGAGACCCCCGGCATCGAGACCACCCTGCTGGTGCTGCCCAGCGGCGTCGAGGACTTCGATGACTACCTCGACCTGCTGGCCATCGCCGAGGCGCTGCTGGCCGAGCGGGGCTACGAGGGGATCTACCAGCTGGCGAGCTTTCACCCCGACTATTGCTTCGAGGACGCGGAGCCTGACGATCCCGGCAATTTCACCAACCGTTCGCCCTGGCCGATGTTGCACCTGCTGCGCGAGGCGAGCCTGGAGCAGGCGCTGGCCCACTACCCCGATGACCCGGCGCAGATCCCCGAGCGCAATATCGCCGAGATGCAGCGACTGGGCCGGGACCGGCTCGCCGAGTCGCTGGCGGCGCTTCGCGACGAGACGCATCGAGGCTGACCGGCACTCGGTCGCTGGGGTAGGCTGTAGGCGCAGCACCCCTGGCATGTCTCATCCCGCCATCAACGAGGAGTTCGCATGAAACAGGTAACCCGCGCCGGCGTCCCGGTAGACGTGGCCGGTGACTTTCCGGCCGTCGGCCAGGCGTCGCCCCCCCTGACCCTGACCAACATCGAGATGGCCGACGTGACGCTTGCCGACTACGCCGGCAAGCGCAAGGTGCTCAACATCATCCCCAGTGTCGATACGCCCACCTGCGCCACCTCGACACGCAAGTTCAACGAGCTGGCGTCCAGCCTGGACGATACCGTGGTGTTGGTGGTATCCGCGGACCTGCCCTATGCGGCCAAGCGGTTCTGCGGTGCCGAGGGGCTGGACAACGTGGAGACCCTGTCCACCTTCCGGCATCCCGAGTTCCATCGGGACTGGGGCGTCGCCTTGTGCAGCGGCGTGATGTCCGGCCTCTGCGCCCGGGCGGTGGTGGTACTCGACGAGCAGGACCGGGTGATCCACGGTGAACTGGTCGAGGAGATCAAGCAGGAGCCGAACTACGAGGCGGCGCTGAAGGCGCTGGGGTGAGAGGCGGCTACACTTTGGTGGCCATTTCGACAAGGAAGGAGAACGATTCATGAGCATCAAGAAGACGGCATCCGCCCGCTGGCAGGGCGGCCTGAAGAACGGCAAGGGCACGGTGTCCACCGAGAGCGGGGTACTCGAGGAGACCCCCTACGACTTCCGGCAGCGCTTCGAGGGCGAGGCCGGTACCAACCCCGAGGAGCTGATCGGCGCCGCCCACGCCAGCTGCTTCTCCATGGCGCTGTCGCTGATCCTGGGCGAGGCCGGGATGGAGGCGGAGAGCATCGATACCCGGGCGACGGTATCCCTGGACCAGGGCGACGACGGCTTCAGCATCACCGCCGTGCACCTGGAGACCCGGGTGCGGATGCCCGGCGCCGACCGGGCCGCCTTCGAGGAGGCGGCCGAGAAGGCCAAGGGCGGCTGTCCAGTGTCGAAGCTGCTCAATGCCGAGATCACCCTGGAGGCGAGCCTCGAGAGCTGACACGGCGAACCTCGCGGTAACTCCCCGACGGCCACCCTTGCGGTGGCCGTCGTCATGTCTCGCGGTGGCGGCCGGCGGCCTCGACCAGGGCGCGGATCAGCCGCTGCTGGGGCCGATTGAAGACCAGCCACTCCGGATGCCACTGCACGCCGATCAGGAAGTCGTGATCGCGGGACTCGATGCCCTGGACCAGGCCGTCGCGGTCACGGGCGACGATCTCGATACCGCGCCCGGCCCGCTGCACCGCCTGGTGGTGCAGGCTGTTGATGCGGCACCAGCTCACGCCGAGGACGCGGTGCAGCCGGCTGTCGCCGACGATGTCCACGGTCTTGCGCGGCAGCACGGTGCGCCGGCGCTTGAGCCCTTCGTGGGTGGTGTAGATGTCCGGGTCCAGGGTGCCGCCCAGGTGGACGTTGATCAACTGGGCGCCGCGGCAGATGCCGAGCACCGGGGTGTTCCGCGGAATGAAACTCTCGAGCAGCTCGAGTTCCAGTTCGTCGCGCTGGGGGTCGACCCGCACGTCGAGCTGCACCTCCCCGCCGTAGAGGTGGGCCTGGATATCATCGCCACCCCCCACGATCAGGCCATCGAGGTGCCCCGGCCAGGGGCGCGAGGGCGACAGGCGCAGGGGGTGGCCGCCGTGGCGCCACACCGCGAACCAGTCGAAGAGCCAGGCGATCTGGCTCTTGTCGTCGGAGGTGGTGATGCCGATCAGTGGGCGAGACGGGAGGTCGCGGCTCACGTGGCCCCCATCCAGCCACGCAGCTTCTGCAGCCAGCGGAGTATCGGCGACCGGGTGTGCTTGATCACGTAGGCGGTGGCCCGCTCGGCCAGTTGCTGCGGATCGGCGGCCAGCTTCTCGACCTCCACCCAGCGGTTCCACTCCACCACCGAGCCCCAGCCGGGCTCGGAGAGCTGGGCATTGGGGAGACGATAGTGAAAGGTCGGGCGCGGCTTGACCAGGCGGTGGGTGAACAGCGGGTGGGGGTAGTCCTGTCGCAGGCAGGCGAACAGCGGGAACATGTCCAGCTCGCGGTTGCGCGTCGGGTTGTACTCCAGGTAGTCGCCGATCAGGGTGTCGACGTCCGGGGCATAGTTCGGGGCGAGCACCTTGAGGGCATAGGGCTTGGGAAAGGGATTGGCATGGGGCAGCACTTCCCGGGTGATGTCGATGTCGATCTGCTCGCGCAGCCATTCGGCGGTCAGCAGGAAGGCGCGCAGGTGGGCGAGGACCGCAGCCACGTCCAGGCTCGGCGCCTCCGGGTTGAGGTGCAGGCCGAAGCCGTAGAGCAGGCTGGCATCGGTGCCCTTGGCCCCTTGGCCCTGCAGCGCCCTGAACAGCGCGTCGAGCTGGTCGAGCTCGTCCCAGGGGACCGGCGGACAGATGATTTCGGTCGGCACCAGGCCGGTGACCACGTCGCCGATCAGCTCCCGGGTGCGGGTGTGGAAGTCGACACGCATCTGGTGGCGCTGGCGCTCCCATTCGGTGTCGTCCTTCGGTCCGGTGCTGAGCACCTCGTCGTCGGGATGGGCGTACTGGGTATCGAGCTCGATGATGAAGTCGCCCCAACGGGTCCGGTGGACCTTGAGGCGATGAGCGCTGACCGTCACTATCTCGCCACCGAACAGTCCCCGGACCAGCTCGGCCGTTTCCCGTGGTGGCAGGCCGGCGAACTCGATCTCCACGCCGACACGCCGGATCTCGCCTGCGGCATTGCGGGGCTCGGGTGGCGGTATCGGCGTCATGACGGCATCCTGTGCGTGACATGAGGGGTTCTTGCGGAGCCTATCATATTGCTCGCGGGATTCATGCGAGCCCCATGGAGACTGCCACGACCGAGACGGAGACCAGATGTTGCCCAGCCCGCCGACCGGCCCGATGCCTTCCCCATGCTCCGCGCTGGCGGCGCGATGGCTGCCGTGGTGGCTGCTGGTGCTGGCGATGCTGTGCCTGGCACTGCCGGTTCAGGCACAGCAGGTGGGGTTGCCCGGGTTGCTGGAGGGCGAGGAGTCGAGCGAGGCACACGACCCCGCGGCCTTCCAGGCGTCCCTGGAGCGGGTGATCGCCACCCTGGAGGACGAGCAGCGCCGCGGCGAGCTGCTGGAGAGCCTGCGCGACCTGCAGGCGGCCCACGGCGAGGCCGACGAGCAGGACGGTGGACCTTCGCGCCAGGGGCTGCTCGGCGCCCTGGCCGAGACCATCAGCGACCTGGGCGAGCAGGCCGAGGCGGGGGACTCGCCGCTGGATCATTGGGGGGAGCAGCTCGAGCAGGGCTGGCAGGCGCTCGGTGCGCTGGTCGGCGGGACCGGCAACGCCGAGCTGGTGCGTTTCGCGATCGAGGGGGCGGTGCTGCTGGGCATCTGGGTCGGGCTGCTGGTGATCCTGATTGCCCTGGGCCGATTGCTGGCGCAGCGCCGGGGCTGGCCGCTCGACCTGCCCCGGGAGCCCCGCGCCCGGTTGCTGGCGGTGCACTTCCTGCGCCGCATGCTGCCCTGGGCGCTGGCCTTCGCCCTGGTGCTCGGCATCGCCCAACTGGTACCGGCCAGTCCCGGCCGTGCCATGGTGCTGGTGGTGGCCTATGTGGCGCTATGCGGGCGCACCCTCTCGGTGGTGGTGGAGACGGTGATCTCGGTGTTCACCCGTGGCCACCGCTTCGTCGCCGTGCAGATCCTCCAGCAGCAGGGCCTGCGCCGGCTGTTCATGATCGGTGCGCTGATCGCCCTCGGCGATGCCTTCAACTCGTCGCGGCTGGTGGCCTTGCTCGGCGGCGAACTGGCCGGCCTGATGTCGGTGCTGGCCAATGTGCTGGCGGCGTTGCTCAGCGGGCGCTTCATCCTCAAGTTCAAGCGGCCGATCAAGCACCTGATCCGCAACCGCCCCTACCGCCAGCGGCGTGACAGCGGCGGCTCGGCCGAGGTGATCCGGGTCGTGGGCGGGCTCTGGCACGTGCCGGCGCTGTTGATGGTGGGCGCGTCCCTGGTGGCGATCTTCGTCACCGTGGGCGATGTGGGCACGGCCCTGGCCCGCTCGATCATCACCGCGGCGCTGCTGGTGCTGACCCTGGTGGTGACCGGGCTGTTGCGGCGCCAGTCAGAGCGCGCCGTGCGTCGGCGTCGCGTCAGCGAGTACCGCAAGCGGCTCGAGCGCTTCGGCTACGCGCTCTCCCATGTACTGGCATGGATCGCCTTCGCCGAGCTGTCGCTGCAGGTATGGGGCGGTTCGCTGATCGGGCTCGGTCAGCAGGGGGTGGCCAGCGCTCGCATCGGGCAGGCGTTGCTGGGAATCGGCTTCACCGTGCTGCTGGCCTGGCTGGCGTGGATCTTCGCCGACACCGCCATCCAGCGGGCGCTGGTCTCCTCGGCGCGCTCCCGCGGGCGGCGGGTCAACCAGGCCCGTGCCCAGACCATCACGCCGATGATCCGCAACGTGATCTTCGCCACCATCGTGATCATCGCCGCCATCGTCGGCCTGGCCAACCTGGGCGTCAACGTCACCCCGCTGCTGGCCGGTGCCGGGGTGATCGGCCTGGCCCTCGGCTTCGGTGCCCAGACCCTGGTGCAGGACCTGATCACCGGCATCTTCATCCTCATCGAGGATTCCCTGGCCATCGACGACTTCGTCGAGATCAACGGCCACGTGGGCAGCGTCGAGGGGCTGACCCTGCGGACCGTGCGGCTGCGCGATCTGGACGGCATCGTGCACATCATCACCTTCAGCCAGATCCAGTCGATCCACAACATGTCGCGGCAGTTCGGCATCGCCCTGATGCGGGTCCGCGTGCCCCACGGCATGCGGGTCGACGATGTCATCGCCCTGGTGCGGGAAGTGGCCGACGAGCTGCGCCAGGACCCGATGATGCGCCACCATATCTGGTCGCCGCTGGAGCTGCAGGGGATCGAGCGCTTCGACGAGGGCGGCGCCGTCCTGCGCATGCGGTTGCGCACCGCCCCGGTGATGCAGTGGGACGTGGCCCGTGCCTTCAACCTGCTGCTCAAGCAGCGCATGGAGGCGCAGGGGCTCGACCTCGGCATCCCGCGGCTCAGCGTCCGCATGGAGGGCGGCGGTAGCGGGCGCCCGGACGGGTCGGAACCCGAGGGGGACGACCATGACGCCAGTGGCCGCCGCCCCGGCGAGGCCGGCGTGGCCGACCCCGAAGGCGACACCAGCGCCCGGGGGGGCTCACCGGATCCGGCGTAGTTCCCGAGAGAAGTCGGCAGCACGGTGTGGATGCACGTCCCGGCGACTTTGGGCACAATCGGGCCCGGGTTTCACGAGATATCGGCGGATCGCACTCCGTCACAGCGGCGGAGCGGGGCGATGAGCAGAGACGAGACAGCGGCGGAACGCCCGACCAAGGGCGCCACCATTCGCGAGATCGCCAAGGCGGCGGGGGTCTCCATCGCCTCGGTGAGCCGGGCGCTGAACGGCAAGCCCGGCATCAGTGAGGCGCTGCGCGCGCATATCCTGCAGATCAGCCGCGACATCCACTACCGGCCCAGCGCCGCCGCCCGGGCGCTGATCGGTGGCAAGAGCGCGGTGGTCGGCATCTCCCTGGGGCGCCAGGACATCGAGCTACGCCCCTACTACATCCTGCTCTACCAGCACCTGACCCTGGCCTTGTATCACCAGGGCATGGTGCCGATCTTCTTCGCCTGCGACCAGACGCCGACCCTGCCCGAGCGGGCGGGATCGGCCATCCTGCTGGGCGACTTCCCGGGAGACGAGCGCCCCGAGTTCCTCGCCGCGCAGCGCATTCCCTTCGTGCGCATCGGTCCACCCGGCGACGGCTTCTCGGTGGCCCCGGACGACCGTCACGGCATCTATCTGGCGACCCGGCACCTGATCGAGCAGGGACGCCGGCACATCGCCTATGTCGGCGATGGACTCGGTGACGACCGGCACCGCCTGCAGGGGTACCGGCAGGCGCTCGAAGAGGCCGGGCTGCCCGAATGCCTCGTCGGCGTGCCGTTCAGCTACGATCCCGCCCTGACCGCCTATCGCCATCTCGGCCGTTTCCTGGAGGAGGCGCCGCCGCCGCTCGATGGCCTGGTCTGCGAGAACGACGAATTCGCCCGCGGCTGCCTGACGGCGCTCGAGGATCGGGAGATCCGGGTGCCCGAGGAGGTCGCGGTGACCGGCTTCGACGACCTGCCGACCCTGGCCGCAGAGCTGACCACGGTGCGCCAGGACATCGGTCGCATCGCCGCCGAGGCCGTGGGGCTGCTGGGCGAGGCCATCGCCGGTGCCAGGCCCCGGCACATCGACTTGCCGGTGACGCTGATTCGCCGCCGGACCGGCTGATCCACACCCGTCGGTCGCGGCTCTCGCCCTGTTGTCTGCGTTCGCCCCCGCATGCCGTTCCTCGCGCTCTCCTGATGGTATCGATATGCGACGAAAGTCGTTTGAGTAAACGTTTACTCTCGCATGGTAAACGTTTACTTTGTTCCTGCCTGCACTGATCAAACCATCCACACATCGCCCCGAGGGGCAGCCCTGACAGGAGAAACACGATGACGCTCAAGGTCACCGTCTGGGGGGAGAACGTGCACGAACAGACCAATGAGGTGGTCGCTCGGCTCTACCCCGATGGCATGCATCGCTGCATCAGCGATGCGTTGAACGAGGACGCCGGGATCGAGGCCCGCGCGGTCACCCTCCAGGAGCCCGAGCATGGCCTCACCGAGGAGGTGCTGGAGAACACCGACGTGCTGCTGTGGTGGGGCCACGCCGCCCATGGCGAGGTGCGCGACGAGATCGTCGACCGGGTCCAGGCGCGAGTGCTGCAGGGCATGGGCCTGCTGGTGCTGCACTCCGGCCACTACGCGAAGATCTTCAAGCGCCTGATGGGCACCACCTGCTCGCTGAAGTGGCGCGAGGCGGGCGAGCGCGAGCGGCTGTGGGTGGTCAATCCCGGCCATCCCATCGTCCAGGGGCTCGGTGACTACATCGAGCTGCCCCACACCGAGATGTACGGCGAACCCTTCGCGGTGCCCAACCCCGACGAGGTGATCTTCATCAGCGCCTACGAGGGCGGCGAGGTGTTTCGCTCGGGGCTCACCTACAAGCGCGGCAACGGCAAGATCTTCTACTTCAGCCCCGGCCATGAGACCTACCCGATCTACTACGACGACCAGGTACGCCTGGTGCTGAGAAATGCCGTGAAGTGGGCGCGCCCCGAGGGCACGCGCTGGATCGACAGCTGCCCGAACGTGCCGCCGGAACAGGCCCCGAACCCGGTGGAGGTGAAGGGAGAGAGCCTGCACAAGCCCGGTGAGGAGGGATTCCGCTAATGATCAAGCTCGCGATCATCGGCGCCGGCAGCATGGCCGGCGAACACGCCAGGCACTTCGCGGCGCTCGACGGCGTCGAGGTCGTGGCGGTGTGCGATCTCGACGCCGACAGGGCGCGTGCCTTCGCCGCGGAGCACGGCATCGCCGAGGCCTATGCCGACCTCGCGGCGATGCTCGCACGCGACGACATCCAGGCGGTGAGCAACGTCACCCCGGACGGGGTGCACAAGGCCACCTCGCTGGCCGCCATCGCCGCCGGCAAGCACATCCTCTGCGAGAAGCCGCTGGCGACCAACGAGGCGGACGCCCGGGAGATGGCCGAGGCGGCCCGCGAGGCCGGGGTGATCAACATGATCAACCTCAGCTACCGCGATGCCCCGGCGATCCAGCACGCCCGGCAGCTGATCGCCTCCGGGGCGATCGGGCGGGTGATGCATGTCGACGCCAGCTACCTGCAGAGCTGGCTGGTCAGTACCGCCTGGGGCCAGTGGGACCGTGACAGCCAGTGGTTGTGGCGGCTCTCCGAGGGCCACGGCAGCAAGGGCGTGCTGGGCGACGTGGGGGTGCATATCCTCGATTTCGCCAGCTTCCCGGTGGGCGACATCGCCGCCGTCAACTGCCGGCTCAAGTGCTTCGACAAGGCGCCGGACAACCGCATCGGCGACTATGTGCTCGACGCCAACGACAGCGCCCTGATGCGCGTCGAGTTCGCCGGTGGCGCGCTGGGTACCATCCAGGCCACGCGCTGGGCCACCGGGCACCTCAACTCGTTGAAGCTCTCCGTCTATGGCGACAAGGGGGCGGTCAGCGTGGTGCTCGACGACGCCCGGGACCGGGTGCTGACCTGCTTCGGCGACGACGTGCACGAGGCGCGCTGGACATCGGTGGAGGCACCGCCGACGCCGAATATCTATCGACGCTTCGTCGACGGTATTCGCAGTGGAGTCAACGACCAGCCCGACTTCGCCCGGGGGGCGGAACTGCAGGCGGTGCTCGATGCCTGCTTCCGGGCCGATGCGCTGGATCGCAGCGTGGCGCTCAACCCAGCCAGCGACACAGTGCGACACCCAGCATGATGCCCAGCGCCAGCAGCCCGGCCGCGAACCAGGGGCCACGCAGGCGGTGCCAGCGGTTGTGCAGCAGGGCGGCACGGGTCAGGCGTTGCATCAGCTCGTCGTGGCGGGAGCCGTGGGTATCCGGCGGCAACGAGAAATCGTCGGCGGGGCCATCGCGCCAGTAGGGGGCATGGGCGAGGCCGAGGCGGGCGCGCAGGCGACCGATGTCCGACAGGGTGACGTGCAGGGCATCGTACTCCTCGCGCCGGGAGTCGACCTCGAGCACCGTGCGGGCATCCGCCTTGAGGGCGGTGTGCTCGCAGCGCTCGATGGCACGGGTGACCTCGGCCTCGCCGGCCCCGGGGTCGAGACCCAGCCGCTGGTAGAGATCGCGCATCTCAGCTCACCTGCATCAGGTAGTCGTAGGCACGGCGGATCCGCTGGAAGCGTTGGGAGGCGCTGGCCATCACCGCCTCGCCATCGTTGAAGAAGCGGTCGGGATGGTGGGTCTGGGCCAGGCGGCGGTAGGCCCGGCGGATCTCGCCGCGGCTGGCGCCGGGCTCGAGGCCGAGTACCGCCAGGGCCCGGCGGGTGCGATCGCCGGGCGCAGCCCCCTGGTGCGCGCCCTGTTCACGCTGGCGATGCTGCTCCTGGCGGTATCGTCCCTGCCGGGACTGCCCCTGCTCACCGCTATGCCGCTCGTGCTCGGAACGATGCCGGGAGTCGTGTTGGCTGTCCTGCTGCTGCGACGCCTGCTCCCGCTGACGGCGGTGATGCTCCTTGGCCTGCCAGTAGCCGCTGCGGCTGGGGTCGTCCGGGGCGGCGAAGGCCTTGCCGGTCACCGCCGCATATAGCGGGGCGAACTCGCCGGGGGTGACGCCGAGCAGGTCGGCGAGAAAGCGCAACACATGCTGGTTGGCCATCGACGGCTTGCCGTCCTCGCCTGCCAGGACGATGGCCAGGTGCAGGAAGGGGGCGGCCTGGTCCCCCTGCACCTCCTTCTGCAGCACCTCGGCGGCCAGCTGGATGGCGCCCAGGTCCTGGGTGGCGGCGATCTCGAGGATCGGCGCCAGCGCGTGGCCGTGGCGAAAGCCGCCGGTCAGCTCGGCCAGGCGCGAGCGTTCCGGTTCGCCGATCGGGCCGCGGTTCGCCAGCACCCAGGCGAGCAGCAGCAGCGCCGCGGTATCGGCCTGGTGGCGGCTCTTGAGCAGCAGCAGCTCGAAGGGCGAGAAGCGGGCAATGGTCATTCCCTGGCTCCGGGAGTTCGGTGTTGTTCTTGGCAGATCAAGGGGGTAGGCCATGGTCGCCTCGCTGCGGAGCGTTGGCAAGTCCGCCGCCTCACGCAGTACCATCGGAGGTCATGGCATGACCCCGACTTCGCGGGGTGGCCCCGGGCCAGGAGCAGCGGCGAAGTGATCACCGTCGAGCGCAAGGACAGCTTTCACCTCAAGATCTCCCGCGTGCTGCAGGAGGAGACCTCCCACAAGCTGGACCTCTTCCTGTTCGTACCCGGCGAGCTGGGGCTCAACACCCATGTGATCTCCGAGGATGCCTTCTATCATGGCGCCATCCACGTCAAGCGTACCTACTACAGCGATCGCCATCACCTGCCGCTGGTGATGAGCCGCCTGGCCGACCGCGGCAAGCTCGACCCCAACCAGTACCGCCTCGGCCTGAGCCTCTACGCCTACCAGTACGTGGTGGCGCTGGAGCGCTCCACCCAGGCGCTGCTCGATACCGCTCGCGAGGCGCGCCGGGCGGAGAAACGGGGCGAGGAGGCGAGTGCCCAGCGACGCGGCGGCCGGGCCAGGGAGGCTGCCGACGGCGGCGAGGTGGAGGAGGATAACCGCCGGGAGGGCAGTCCCGCCGAGCCGCTGCACGAGCGCCTGGAGGAACTCTGCGAGCTCACCCAGGGGATCCTGCGACGCTTGCGCCGACAGAAGCCCGGCGACGAGAGCCTGCATCGCTACTACACCAACATCGACAACTACCTCTCCTGGCTCACCGAGCAGAGCCTGCTGGCGCTGGTCGCCCACCTGCCCCGGGGCAGTGGCTACCGGGAGATCCGCGAGCGGTTGCTGGCGATCTGTCGGGCCGAGAGCGAGCATCGCGAGTCCTGCGAGTACAACTCCGAGCGGGTCACCCGCGACCCGACGCGCATGTCCAACAAGATGCGCCTGCTGCGCCGCCTGATCGAGTACCCGGTGACCCTCAAGCAGCACCATCAGGAGCTCGGCGGCGGCGAGGAGAAGGCGGTCAAGGGGCTCGCCACGGCGGTGGTGATGGTCTTCGTCTCCCTCGGGCTGCTCCAGGCAAGGGATGCCCTCGGCGACATCACGGTGCTGCTGGTGCTGGCGATGGCGGTGCTCTATGCCCTGCGCGAGGTGTTCAAGGACGACCTGCGCGTCACCCTGTGGCGGCTTCTGCGCAAGGGGCGTCCCAAGTGGCGCCGCCAGTACCTGGACCCCTCGAGCAACGCGCCGGTGGGGCGTGAGCTCGAGTGGTTCGACTACAAGCGCTTCACCCGGCTCGACGCCGACGTCAAGCGGGTGCGCAAGCGCAACGTGGCCCAGCGCGAGGAGGTGGTGCTGCACTACCGTGCCAGTTCGCGGATGTCGCCGACCCGCTTTCTCAGCGGTTACGACCGCACCCGCGAGACCCTGAGCCTCGATCTGTCGCTGCTCACCCGGCTGATGGACAAGGGCTCGCACCACGTCTATCGGCTCAAGGAGGGCCGGGTGTCCCGGGAGGCGGTGGAGAAGCGCCACCTGATCAACCTGGTGATCCGCGAGGTGGAGGGCGAAGGGGAGCCGATGCTGCAGCGCTGGAAGATCGTCATGAGCCGGTCGAAGATCGTCGATGTCGAGCTGGTGCACGAGGAGGGAGGCACCGCATGACATCGCTGCTGGAGCCCCTGCCCGCGCCGCTGCAGTGGGTAGCCGAGCCGCTCGGCACCACGCCGGAGATCGGGCGCCGCGCCGGCGCTTCGGCGAGTGAGGTGCGTCAGGGTGTCAGCAGGTTCTCCGGTGCGAGGTTCTCCGGGCCGAAGGCATCGGGCAGCAGCTCGTCCATGCGGTAGCGCCTGAGCAGCCGTCCCCCGGCGTCGACCACATGGATGCGGGTGTCATCGTCGGCGAATTCACGGATGCGCTGGCGGCAGTCGCCGCAGGGCGCGCAGAGGTGCGCGCCGGGGCCGATCACGTAGACCGCGCGCAGGTGTCGCTCGCCGGCGCTGACCATGGCGGCGATGGCCGAGGCCTCGGCGCACAGGCCCTTGTAGTGGGCTACCTCCACGTTGGCGCCGGCGTAGCGGGTGCCGCTGTCGCTCTCCACCAGTGCGCCCACCGGATGCTGCGAGTAGGGGGCGTAGGCGCGCTCGCGCACCGCGATCAGCTCGGCCACGATCGCCGGGTCGAGGGTCTGCCCGGTGGCGTCGCTCATTGGTCGCCTCCTGAGCGCTCCCGGTCGTCGCGCAGCACGCTCTCCAGGGCGATCTCCATCATTTCGTCGAAGGTGGTCTGGCGCTCTTGGCTGCCGAGCGATTCGCCCTTGAGGATATGGTCCGACACGGTGCAGATGGTCGCGGCGCGGGCGCCGAACTCGGCGGCGACACCGTAGAGGCCGGCGGCCTCCATCTCCACGCCGACGATGCCGTAGCGCTTCAACAGCTCGAAGATCTCGCCCCGGGGGGTGTAGAACAGGTCCGCCGAGAACAGGTTGCCGACCTTCACCGCCACGCCCAGGGCCCGGGCGGCGTCCACCGCGTGGCGGCTCAGCTCGAAGTCGGCGATGGCGGCGAAGTCGTGGCCCAGCAAGCGAGTGCGGTTGACCCCCGAGTCGGTACAGGCGCCGAGGCCAATCACCACGTCGCGCACCGCCACGTCGTCGCGCACGGCGCCGCAGGAGCCGACCCGGATCAGCCGCTCGACACCGTAATCGGTGATCAGCTCCTTGGCATAGATGGAGGCAGAGGGGATGCCCATGCCGTGGCCCATCACCGAGATATCGCGGCCCTGGTAACGGCCGGTGTAGCCGAACATGTTGCGGACGTCGGTGACCAGGCGTGGCGCGTCGAGGAAGGTCTCGGCGATGTACTTCGCCCGCAGCGGGTCGCCAGGCATCAGCACGGTGTCGGCGAAGTCGCCGCGTTCGGCGTTGATATGGGGGGTCGCCATCAGTGGCCTCCTGTGGATGCGGTGCCAGTCGAAGTGGGGAGAAAGCTCTCGCCGTCGGCCATGGGTGGCAGGCCGAAGTGGCTGGCCAGGCTCTGGCCGATGTCGGCGAAGGTCGCGCGGCCGCCCAGCGAGCCGGCGGCGAGCCCCGCGCCCAGCGCCAGCACCGGCACATGCTCCCGGGTATGGTCGGTGCCGAACCAGGTGGGATCGCAGCCGTGGTCGGCGGTCAGGATCAGCAGGTCGTCGTCGCTCAGGCGCCCGAGCAGGTCGGGCAGCCGGGCGTCGAAGTGCTCGAGCGCCGTGGCGTAGCCGGCCACGTCGCGGCGATGGCCGTGGACCATGTCGAAGTCGACGAAGTTGGTCATGATCAGCGAGCGGGGGCCGGCCTCGGCCAGCGCTGCGAGGGTGGCATCGAACAAGGCATCGTGACCGTTGGCCTTGACCGTGCGCGAGATGCCGCAGTGGGCGTAGATGTCGGCGATCTTGCCGATGGCGATCACCTCGCCGCCATCGTCATGGAGTCTCTGCAGCACGGTGGGCGACGGCGGCTCGACGCTGTAGTCGCGGCGATTGGCGGTGCGGGCGAAGTCGGCCGCGCGCTCGCCGGTGAAGGGGCGCGCGATCACCCGGCCGATGTTGTAGGGCTCGAGCAGCTCCCGTGCGATCTCGCAGACCCGGTAGAGGCGCTCCAGGCCGAAGGCTTCCTCGTGGGCGGCGATCTGGAACACCGAGTCGGCCGAGGTATAGACGATGGGCTTGCCGCTGGCGACGTGCGCCTCGCCGAGCCGGGCGATGATCTCGGTGCCCGAGGCGTGGCAGTCGCCGAGCACGCCGGGCAGCCCGGCCTCGTGGACCAGCGCCTCGAGCAGCGCCGGCGGAAAGCTCGCCTCCTTCTCCAGGAAGTAGCCCCAGGCGAAGCGCACCGGCACCCCGGCGATCTCCCAGTGGCCGGAGGGGGTGTCCTTGCCCGACGAGACCTCCCGGGCGTAGCCGTAGGCGCCGGCGACCCCGGCGGGAGGCTCGACTCCCGCGGCCCAGGCGCCGGTGCTCTCGGCGTGGGCGTGGAACAGCCCCAGCCGGGCCAGGTTGGGCAGCGTCAAGGGGCCGTGACGGCCGGCCGCGTCGGCGTTGCCGCGGGCGCAGGCCTCGGCGATATGGCCCAGGGTGTCGGCGCCGGCGTCGCCGAAGTCGGCGGCGTCCGGGGCGCTACCGATGCCGAAGGAGTCGAGCACGAGCACGATGGCACGGGTCATGGAGCCTCCCGACGAATCACGTCCTGGATCAGTGTAGGTGGTGAGGCGTGCCCTTCGCCCACGGCGATGGCGGCGAGCAGCCGCCGGGCGGCGCGCTCGGCGGCGTCCTCGCTGCGGGCGTGGACCATTGCCAGCGGGTGTTCGGCATCCACCGGGTCACCGATGGCGGCGATCCTGGTGAGGCCGACCGAGTGGTCGATGGCATCGCCGGGCTGGCGGCGACCGCCGCCGAGTTCCACTACCGCCAGGCCCAGGGCGCGGGTATCCATGTGCTGCACCCGGCCCGGGCGTGCGGCGAAGACGGCGCGTGTCACCGGCGCCGTGGCCAGGTAGCGGTCCCGCCGCTCGAGCAGGTCGCTGGGCCCGCCCAGGCCCGCCACCATGCGCGCGAAGCGCTCGGTGGCGGCCCCCGAGGCGAGGGTCGTGTCGAGCCGGCGGCGTGCTTCCTCGACGGAGTCGGCCAGCCGGCCGGCCACCAGCAGCTCGGCGGCCAGGGCGCGGGTGACCTCGAGCAGCCGGCCGTCGCGTTTCTCGCCGGTCAGCAGGGCGAGCGCCTCGCGCATCTCGATGGCGTTGCCGGCACAGGGGGCCAGCGGCTGGCTCATGTCGGTGAGCAGGGCGGTGGTCGGCGTGCCGGCCTTGCTCGCCACCTCGGCGATCGTTTCGGCGAGCTTCCGGGATTTCTCCGGCGTGGGCATAAAGGCGCCGCTGCCGACCTTGACGTCCATCACCAGGGCGTCGAGGCCGCAGGCGAGCTTCTTGCCGAGAATCGACGACACGATCAGCGGCAGCGACTCCACCGTGGCGGTGACGTCGCGCACGCCGTAGAGGCGCCGGTCGGCGGGGGCGAGGTCGGCGGTCTGGCCGATGATGGCTACGCCCGCCTCGCGGATCAGCTCGCGGAAGCGGGCGCGGTCGGGGGCGATGTCGTAGCCGGGAATCGACTCGAGCTTGTCCAGGGTGCCGCCGGTATGGCCCAGGCCGCGGCCGGAGACCATCGGCACGCAGCCGCCGCAGGCGGCGATCCAGGGCCCCAGCACCAGCGAGACCAGGTCGCCGACCCCGCCGGTGGAGTGCTTGTCGAGCACCGGGCCGGGCAGGTCGAGCCCGGTCCAGTCGAGCACCTCGCCGGAGTCGCGGATCGCCTCGGTCAGGACCACGGTCTCGTCCGCCTCCATGCCGTTGAGGAACACCGCCATGGCCAGGGCGCCGACCTGGGCGTCGCCCAGGCTGCCGTCCTTGATCCCGGCCACCAGCGCCCGGATCGATTCGGCATCGAGCGCCTGACCGTCGCGCTTGGCGCGGATCAGCTCCTGGGGCAGTGCTTGAGCGCGCATCAGTAGTCTCCCGACGGCGCCGTGCCGCCCTCCTCGATACCCAGTGTCGCCAGCAGGCTGTCGAGCAGGCCCGAGGCGCCGAAGCGGAAATGCGCCGGGGTGACCCAGTCGGCTCCCATCAACCGTTCGGCGAGGGCCAGATAGGCCTGGGCGTCTTCCACGGTGCGCACGCCGCCGGCGGCCTTGAAGCCGATGTCCCGCCCACTATCCCGGATGACGGTGAGCAGGAGCTCGGCCGCCTCCAGGGTGGCGTTGATCGCCACCTTGCCGGTGGAGGTCTTGAGGAAGTCGGCCCCCCCGGCGATGGCCAGCTCGGCGGCGCGGCGGATCAGGGCGGGATCCTTGAGCTCGCCGGTCTCCAGGATCACCTTGAGGGTGGCCTCGCCGCAGGCCTGGTGGCAGCAGGCGACCAGCTCGCGGCCCACGTCCTCGTCGCCCGCCATCAGCGCACGGTAGGGGAAGACCACGTCCACCTCGTCGGCGCCGGCGGCCACGGCCTCGCGGGTTGCCCGGGTGGCGGCCATCACGTCGTCCCCACCGTGGGGGAAGTTGGTGACCGTGGCCACCTTGACGCTGCCCTCCAGCCCGTGGGCCTTGAGGGCGCGGCGTGCGGAGGTCACGAAGGCGGGGTAGACGCACACCGCCGCCGGGGTGCCGGCCGGCGTCTTGACGCGCCGACACAGCGACTCGATGCGCTCGTCGGTGTCGTCGTCGTTGAGGCTGGTGAGGTCCATCAGCGCCAGGGCCTGGCGTGCGGTCTGTTGCAGATCGGTCATGCGGTCACCGTTGAAGCAGTGTGAGTGGCGTGCGTCTGGGGGGAGCGGCGGGTCTGTCGCTCTCCGTGCGTTACCCCGTTCGACAATAGGGTTTCGGCCTCATCCCATGGCCCCCAGGGCCAGGAAGAAGCCGGCGAGGGTAGCCGACATCAGATTGGAGAGGGTGCCGGCCAGCACCGCCTTGAGGCCGAAGCGGGCGATGTCGTGGCGGCGGCTGGGGGCGATGCTGCCCAGGCCGCCGAGCAGGATGGCGATGGAGGACAGGTTGGCGAAGCCGCACAGGGCGAAGGAGAGGATCGCCATGGTATGGGGCGTCATCGCCTGGCCGGTGGCGGCGACGAGCTGGTCGCCGTCGAGGTAGGGGGCCAGGTTGATATAGGCCACGAATTCGTTGACCACCAGCTTCTGGCCGATGAAGGAGCCGGCCAGGGTCGCCTCCTCCCAGGGCACGCCGAGCAGGAAGGCCAGCGGCGCGAACAGCCAGCCCAGTATCAGCTCCAGGCTCAGCGACTCCATGCCGACCCAGCCGCCGATGCCGCCGAGGATGCCGTTGATCAGGGCGATCAGGCCGATGAAGGCGATCAGCATGGCGCCGACGTTGGCGGCGAGCATCAGGCCGGAGGAGGCCCCGGCGGCGGCGGCGTCGAGCACGTTGGTGGGGTGGTCCTCCTCCTCCTCGAGGCGCGCCTCGGCCGCGGAGATGCTGTCCTCGGGCGCCTGGGTCTCGGGCATGATCAGCTTGGCGAACAGCAGCCCGCCGGGGGCGGCCATGAAGGAGGCCGCCACCAGGTACTCCATGGGGATGCCGAGTGCCGCATAGCCGGCCAGCACCGAGCCGGCCACCGAGGCCAGGCCGCCGCACATCACCGCGAACAGCTGCGAGGGGGTCATGCGGGCGATGAAGGGACGCACTACCAGCGGCGCCTCGGTCTGGCCGACGAAGATGTTGGCGGTGGCCGAGAGCGATTCGGTGCGCGAGGTGCCCAGTGCCTTCTGCAGCGCACCGCCGAGGAGGCGGATCACCCACTGCATGATGCCCAGGTAGTAGAGCACGGCGGTCAGCGAGGAGAAGAAGACGATCACCGGCAGGACCTTGATGGCGAACACGAAGCCGACGTTTTCCACGTCGGCCAGGCCGCCGAACAGGAAGTCGATGCCGTCGTTGGCGTAGGCGACCACCTGGCTGACCGCCGCGGAGACGGTGGCGAGCACCGCCTGGCCGGCGGGCACATAGAGCACGAAGGCGCCGATGCCGGCCTGGATGGCGAAGGCGCCACCCACGGTACGCAGGCGGATCGACTTGCGGTCGGTCGAGAAGAGCAGGGCGATGACGATCAGCGTCGCCATCCCGACCAGGCTCATGATGAGGGTCATGGGGCACCTGTTGTCGTTGGTTTCACCCGAAGGGGGTGGGGTTGGGTGTAAAGTGAAAAATATAACAGATAATGTTATTTTTCTAACAAACTTTTGAGTGGCTCGCCCGAAGGGGCGAGGAGCGGCGAGCGCGATGGCAATTCTTCCGGCACTCGATCAGCATGGAGACCCGCGGCGATCGCCGTGATACAGACGAGGAGGCCCGATGAACGGCCGCAGTGCCATGCGACTGGCGCGCCTGCAGGAGGCGCTGGCCGGAGGCGGGACCATGCGACTCGCCGAGGCGGCGAGACTCTGTGGCGTCTCGGAGATGACCATTCGACGCGACGTGGCGGCGAGCGACGGGGCCATCACCCTCTTCGGCGGGCGCCTGGTGATGGCCGATCATCCACGCTTCGCCCCGGTCTACGACCTCGACGAGCAGAAGGTCAGCCACTACCCGGCCAAGTGCCGACTCTGCGAACGGGCCGCCGCCTTCATCGAGGAGGGCGACACCCTGTTCATCGATTGCGGCACCACCCTGATGCCGCTGGTCGAGTCCCTGACGGCCCACCGCGAGCTCACCGTGGTGACCTACGCCCTCAATGTGGCCAATGCGGTGAGCATGCTGCCCGGGGTGCGCCTGGTGCTGCTCGGCGGGCTCTACCACGGCTCGTCACAGTCGTTCGGTGGCGACCGCCTCGCCGAGGCGATCCGCCGTCTCGGCATCAACCGCGCCTTCCTCTCGGCGGCGGGTGTTCACGAGCAGAAGGGAGTGAGCTGCTTCCATTTCCATGAGGTGGCCCCCAAGCAGGCCGCCATCGCCACCGCCGGGCAGCGCCTGCTGGTGGCCGACGAGAGCAAGCTCGGCATGATCCGTCCTGCCCGTTTCGCCGGGATTGATGACTTCGACGTGGTGATCACCGACGGGGAGGCGGGGCGCCGGTTGCAGCAGGCTCGCCAGGCGGCCGGAGGTGGGCCGGAGGTCCTGCTCGCCTGACGGCGGCGTACCGACCCTGTCCCGGATCAAGGCGAGGGCGCCCGGCCGTTGCTATCCTGCACAATAGGCAACGGTGTCAGACGGTCGTTGCCGGCGACTGGGTCGATCGGTCGATGACACAGCATCCCGTTTCCAGGAGACAACGACATGCAAGCTGCCGACGTCATGACCACCAATGTGATCAGCGTGACCGCGGATGCCGAGGTGCGCGAGATCGCCAGCCTCCTGCTCGAGCACGGCATCAGTGCCGTTCCGGTGATCGATGCCGACCAGCGAGTGCTGGGTATCGTCAGCGAGGGCGACCTGATGCGTCGAGTCGAGAACGATATCGAGCACAAGTCGTGGTGGCTGAAGCTGATATCCGGTTCCAGTGCCGGTGAGTACGTCAAGTCTCATGGCCGCAGGGCCGGCGAGATCATGACCCCGAAGCCGGTCACCATCGGCGAGGACGAGCCACTGCACCGCATCGCCAGCCTGCTCGAGAAACACCGGATCAAGCGGGTGCCGGTGGTCCGTGACGGCAAGCTCGTGGGGATCGTCAGCCGCTCCAATCTGCTGCGCGGGTTTTCGGTCACGGCACCGGACACGGGCCTGGATGTCAGCGCCGACGACCGGGAGATCCGTGATGCCATTCTCAAGGAGGTCGACGAGAATACCGGCGTGCTGGTCGATCGCATCAACGTGATCGTCGCGGAAGGCAATGTGCAGCTATGGGGCCTGGTGGAGAACCAGGAGGAGAAGCTGGCTGTCCAGGTCGCCGCCGAGAACACCAGCGGTGTCAAGGCGGTGGAGAACAACCTGGGCTTCGTGCCCCGGGGCATGTCGAGCTTCTGAGGCGCCACCGAACACCTTCGCCAACGCCAGCGGGGTGGCCATTCGGCCACCCCGCTGGCGTTGATGACACGCGGTATCCTCAGTCCTGGCGGGCTTGCGCCTGTCGCAGGGCGTTCTCGAGGTTGGCCAGGCTGCGTTCGCGCTGGTGCAGCTTGTCCAGGCCGAACAGGCCGATGCGGAAGGTCTGGAAGTCGTCGCCCTCGTCGCACATCAGCGGGACACCGGTCGCGACCTGAACGCCGGCCTCGGCGAAGCGATCGACGATCCCGGGGTCGTCGGTGTAGCTGACCACCACGCCGGGGGCTTCGAACCCCGGCGCGGCGACGCTCGCGAGGCCATGCTCGGCGAGCATGGCGCGCACGCCCTGGCCCAGTGCCAGTTGTTCCTCTCGCAGCGTTTCCAGGCCATAGGCCTCGATCTCGGCCATCACGTCGCGCAGTCTGGCCAGGCCGTCGGTGGGCAGGGTGGCATGGTAGGCATGGCCGCCCCCCTCATAGGTTTCCATGATCGACAGCCACTTCTTCAGGTCGCAGGCGAAGCTGGTACTGGCCGTGGAGTCGATGCTCTCCCGGGCCAGGTGCGACAGCATCACCATGCCGCAGCAGGGCGAGCCGCTCCAGCCCTTCTGGGGGGCGCTGACCAGCACGTCGACGCCGAGATCCTGCATGTCGACCCAGAGGGTGCCGGAGGCGATGCAGTCGAGCACGAAGAGGCCGCCCTCCTCGTGGATGGCATCGGCAATTCGGCGCAGATAGTCGTCGGGCAGCAGGATACCGGACGAGGTCTCGACATGGGCGCCGAACACCACGTCGGGTTGCTCGGCGTGTATCGACTCGATCACGTCCTCGATGGACGGCGGGGCGAAGGGAGAGGTCGGGTCGTTCTCGTCGAGCCGGCGCGCCTTGAGGACATCGGCATCCGCGGGGATACGGCCCATCTCGAGGATCTGGCTCCAGCGATAGCTGAACCAGCCGTTGCGAATCACCAGGCATCGGCGATCGGTGGCGAACTGGCGGGCCACGGCCTCCATGGCGAAGGTGCCGCTGCCCGGAACGATCACGGCACTATGCGCATGGTAGACACGTTTCAGGGTGGCGGAGATATCGCGCATCACGCCCTGGAAGCGGGCCGACATATGGTTCAGGGAGCGGTCGGTGTAGACCACCGAGTATTCCAGCAGTCCATCGGGGTCGACATCGGGTAGCAAGCCGGCCATTTCGTTCTCCGTATTGATTCCAGGCCTTCGTGAGCGAAGGGACTTTCATGCCCGAGCATATTCCGATTCGCTAACGGGGACCAGCCGCCGTGCCTATTCCGAGCTGGCCAGGGAATCTCCCTGCGGCATGGCGTCCTGGTCGATGGCGGCAATGGCCTTGGCGGCACGCTGCAGTGCCGGCAGGCATTGCAGGGCCTTGTCGCGTGTCATGCGCATGATGGGGGCCTGAATGGCGATGCCCAGGTTCGACCTACCTCCCCGAAGGTCGGGGGCCAGTACGGCAATGCAGATCAGGCCAGGCAGGAACTCCTCGTCGTCGAAGGCAAAGCCGTTCTGGCGAACGGTCTCTATCTCGGCGTCGAGGGCGTCGATATCGGTCAGGGTGTTGCGAGTGAACGCCTTGAGCGGGATCTGTCCCAGCAGGCGTCGGCGCTGCGCCGGGGCCATCTGGGCCAGGAACAACTTGCCGCTGGCCGAGCAGTGCACGGGAACTCGGGAGCCCGGGTGCAGGTAGAAGCGCAGGGCGGCCGACGTCTCGACACGATCGAGATAGAGGACCTCCCCGCCCGAGAGGGCCGTGATATTGCAGCTTTCGCCGACCTCGTCGACCAACTGGCTCAGCACCGCATGCCGGGCGCCGTGCACGGTGTCGTTGAGCAGCAGGTTCTCGGCCAGCCGACGCAGCCGGCTGCCCTTGCTGTAGTGGCGGCTGTCGGCTTCGCGCTGGAGCATGCCGGACGTCTCGAGCTGCTGCAGCATGCGATGCAGGGTCGGCTTCGGCAGGCCGGTCTCCTCGACCAGGCTCTGCAGGGTGAAGAACTGATCCTTTTCGGCGATGACTTCCAGCAGCGCCAGCAGGCGCTGTGCGGGGGTGTCGCCTTCAAGCTTGGTGATCTCGGGTTTGCTACTGGTCATGGCGCTGTCTCCCTTTGCTGTCAAGGTAAGGTGTTCTTGAAAAGAAATCAATTTGTACCGTTTTATGAGATTTGTCGTTGACGAGCAGCCGATTGATGGTTAGATTCTGATCAGGTTTCGTTATTCGGAACTTTTTGTACCACAAAAACATCAATCGGCGGCGCGCCGAGGAGGACCCGATGAGCACCCCAGAGAGCCAAGACACCCGCAGCGTCGTGCAGGGCAAGCAGACCATGACCCCCTCGGAGGCCTTCGTCGAGACCCTGGTCGCCAACGGCGTGACCGACATGTTCGGCATCATGGGCTCGGCGTTCATGGACGCCATGGACATCTTCGCCCCGGCCGGCATCCGGCTGATCCCGGTGGTCCACGAGCAGGGCGCCGCCCACATGGCCGACGGCTATGCGCGGGTCTCGGGCCGCCACGGCACGGTGATCGGCCAGAACGGCCCGGGCATCTCCAACTGCGTGACCGGCATCGCCGCGGCCTACTGGGCGCACAGCCCGGTGGTCATCGTCACCCCCGAGGCGGGCACCACCGGCATCGGCCTGGGCGGCTTCCAGGAGTGCCACCAGCTGCCGATGTTCCAGGAGTTCACCAAGTACCAGGGCCACGTCACCCACCCGGCGCGCATGGCCGAGTACACCGGCCGCTGCTTCGACCGGGCGATGGCCGAGATGGGCCCGACCCAGCTCAATATCCCGCGCGACTACTTCTACGGCGAGATCGAGTGCGAGATCCCCCAGCCCTCGCGAGTCGACCGTGGCCCGGGCGGTACCAAAACCCTCAACGAGGCCGCCGAGCTGCTGGCCAAGGCCGAGTTCCCGGTGATCGTCTCCGGCGGTGGGGTGGTGATGGCCGACGGCGTCGAGGCCTGCCAGGCGCTGGCCGAGCGGCTGGGGGCGCCGGTGGTCAACAGCTACCAGCACAACGACTCCTTCCCGGCCAGCCACCCGCTGTGGTGCGGGCCGCTGGGCTACCAGGGCTCCAAGGCGGGCATGAAGCTGATTGCCCGGGCCGACGTGGTGGTGGCGCTGGGCACCCGGCTGGGGCCGTTCGGTACCCTGCCGCAGCACGGCCTGGACTACTGGCCGCAGGACGCCAAGATCATCCAGATCGACGCCGACCACAAGATGCTGGGGCTGGTGAAGAAGATCGCGGTGGGCATCTGCGGCGACGCCAGGGAAGCCGCCGAGGCGCTCACCGAGCGCCTGGCCGGCCGTACGCTGGCCTGCGATGCCAGCAAGGCCCAGCGTGCCGAGCGGATCGCCAGCGAGAAGGCGGCCTGGGAGCGCGAGCTCGACGAGTGGACCCACGAGACCGACCCGTTCAGCCTTGACGCCATCGACGAGGCCGAGGGCGAGACGCCGTTCTCCGGCGGTGAGTACCTGCATCCGCGTCAGGTGCTGCGCGAGCTGGAGAAGGCGATGCCCGAGGACGTGATGGTCTCCACCGACATCGGCAACATCAACGCCGTGGCGCACAGCTACCTGCGCTTCGACAAGCCGCGCAGCTTCTTTGCGCCGATGAGCTTCGGCAACTGCGGCTATGCGCTGCCGACCATCATCGGCGCCAAGGTGGCGGCGCCGCACCGGCCGGCGATCGCCTACGCCGGCGACGGTGCCTGGGGCATGAGCCTGATGGAGACCATGACCGCGGTGCGCCACGAGATCCCGGTGACCGCGGTGGTGTTCCACAACCGCCAGTGGGGGGCGGAGAAGAAGAACCAGGTGGAGTTCTACAACCGGCGCTTCGTGGCCGGCGAGCTGGACAACCAGAGCTTCGCCGCGATCGGCCGGGCGATGGGTGCCGAGGGCATCACCGTGGACCGGCTCGAGGACGTGGGGCCGGCGCTGCGGAAGGCCATCGACCTGCAGATGACCGAGGGCAAGACCTGCATCCTCGAGATCATGTGCACTCGCGAGCTGGGCGACCCGTTCCGCCGCGA